>JAFWBP010000008.1 GCA_017507045.1 Clostridia bacterium
AGTATTGAAAGCGCAACGACAGAAGCAACGTGCGAAGCGGCGGGATATACGACGTACACGGCAAAGTACGAAAGCTACACAGCAACGAAGGAAGCAGACTTAGTAGAAGCACTGGGTCATAGCTATGGAGCACCCGAATGGCTATGGAGCAATGATTATCAATCCGCAACGGCAACGTTTATCTGCACGGTTTGCGGAGATATCGCCGTTTTAACAGCGACAGAAGGGAACGGACTGACAATTACGGGTACTGCTGCAACCTGTGAGGAACCTTCGATCATCATTCACACTGCAGCAGTTATCTTCAATGGAAAGCCGTATACCGATACGTGGGCAGATCCTACGGCGGCTTACGGGCATATTTGGCGGCTTGATCAGAACGGCTGGAAGTATATGCGTGATGCAAACGGTGTTTACATTGCAACGGCAACCTTCTACTGCGAGCGTGATGGTGAACATACTTGCGTGATCGTGGCGGAACAAGTCAATAATCCAGTGAACATCGAAGAGGGCAAGGGGTATCTCGTAATCGAGAAAACGGATGCAACGTGTACTACGGAAGGCGATACTACGTATAGCGCACACGTCAAGCTCAACGGAAAGAATTATGAGTATTCGTTTACCGTTCCTCATGAGGCTCTTGGGCATCTTTGGGGTGAATTGGTAGCGGTAAGCGGCACTGCTAATGCAAATCATATGCACACGCGTTACTGTGTACGTGATAACTGTGGCGTGGAAGATGAATCTGCCATAGAAAATTTCCCTGTGACGTGGACTTCCGACGTTCATCCTGAAACATGCGAAACGGACGGCTACACGATTCATACCTGCAATTGCGGCTACACTTACCAAGAGAGTGGCAATGAAGCAACCGGCCACGCTTGGGTTGCAGGCGAGTGGACGTGGTACAAGGATGTAGAGGGCAACCTTCATGCCGTGCTCACCTTCACTTGCGAAACTTGCGATGAAACGCTTACGCTTGCAGCGGACATCTTTGAAGCGGTTGGTCTTGCCGCTACTTGCGAAGAGGATGGCTACAATGCTTGGATCGCTGAGCTGATCATCAACGCGGCCGATAAGTTGCACGAGAACGATAAGTTCTACGAACCAGTAAGCATGTTCAGCGCGAACATCAGCACGGCTGATTTCACGAGCGAACACACTGAGAAATTGCAGGCTACCGGACATAGCTGGGGAGCGTGGGTACACGACGGTGCAGTTGCCGGCAGAAATCATACGCATACCCGTATTTGCGAGAACGATTCCACGCATACCGAAACGAATGATTGCATCTTTGATGAAGGCATTATCACGCCGCCTACCTGCATGGAAAGCGGTTATACGACGTACACCTGCCTTGATTGTGACTTCTCCTACAAGGCAAACGAAGTAGAAGCGATCAATCACGTTTGGCAGTGGAAGTATGGCAAAACTGCAAACGGCGAACACGAGCATTGGCTGGAGTGCGGCGTTTGCTACGAAGTAGATGCGGCAAGCAAAAAGACGCATGCGCTTCAATCGCACACCGTTCCTTCAAACTGCGTAACGGCCGGCTACACGCTATACACATGTGATGTTTGTGCCTTCAGCGATATGACTACGCTTCCCATCGCCGATCATATCTGGATTGTTAATACCGCGATTGGCAACGAAGGCTGGACGTGGAACGCAGTGGGAGAAAACGGTTATACCGCTACCCTTCACCTCATGTGCAATGGTGGATGTGAGGGTACGCATGAAGAGGTGGCAACCGTTAAGAGCGTTACTACAGAGCCTACCTGCGAGGCAGATGGTTATATCACGTATACCGCTGCCGTTAAGAGCGCCACGTACGGTATTTATTCGGCAACGATGACGGTAGAAGGTGAATCCGCTCTCGGCCATGTATACGGCGAACCTACGTGGAGCTGGAGCGATGATTATCGTACGGTAATAGCAATCTTCAACTGCACCGAAAGGGGATGCCAGCACAGCGTAACGGTGAATGCAACTGTTACGAGCGCGCCTTCCGAAGAGGTTGAAAATGCTACCGTTTACACGGCAACCGTAGTATTTGAAGGCCATACATACACGAGCATCAGAACCGTTGATAACATTGCGGGAAGCTTCACTCCTATTTGGCTGGTTTCCTTCTTCATCGGTCTTACGGCGGTCTCCTTCATCCTCGTGGTTATCTTCGCGAAGAAGCGACCTCAGTAACACGCAGAAGCAAAACTTCAGAATCAAAAAAAGCGGGAATTTTCCCGCTTTTTTGATATTAAATCTTATAAACTTTGAGAGGTCGGTTACCCGTTTGCAGGCAAACAGTTCTTCCGCCCAACAAGCGTCATTTTGAGGCGGCCGTACCGCCACCTTCAATGAAAAAACTGCGAATTTTACTTTTACCATTGACAAACGTAACGTTTTATAGTATAATTATGATACAAATACTATGAATAGGAGAACTTTCTATGTGCGATAACAATAAGTTTTATATTTGCGAAAATTGCGGTAATCTCATTGGAATGCTCAATGATTCGGGTGTTCCCATGATGTGCTGTGGCCGCAAGATGGCTAAACTGGAGCCGGGCGTGATGGAAGCAAGCCACGAGAAGCACATTCCCATTGTGAAAGTTGAAGGGAAAACCGTGACAATAACAATCGGCTCAGTGGAGCATCCTATGATCGAGGAGCACAGCATTCTCTGGGTGTATTTGCAAACTGATATGGGTGGTCAACGCAAATGCCTTGAGGTTGGCAAGGCTCCCGTAGTAACCTTTGCGCTTGCCGATGAGAAGCCTGTTGCGGCTTATGCCTACTGCAATCTTCACGGCCTTTGGAAAAAAGAAATTTAATAAGGAGAATAAATATGATGAACGAAAAAGTACGCGAGCTGTTAAATCAGCAGATCAACAAGGAATTTTACTCCGCATATCTTTACCTGGATTTTTCAAATTACTTTGAAGCTGCCGGGCTTGACGGATTTGCAAATTGGTATAAAATTCAGGCACAAGAGGAGCGCGATCATGCAATGCTGTTCTATCAGTATTTGCAGAATGAAAACCAGAAGGTAACGCTTGAAGCCATTGCAAAACCCGATAAGGTGTTTGCTTGCCATTTGGATGTTCTCAAAGCCGGCCTTACGCACGAGGAGTACGTAACCTCCCTGATCAACGAAATCTACGCCGCGGCATATGAAGCGAGAGATTTCCGCACCATGCAGTTCCTTGATTGGTTTGTGAAAGAGCAGGGCGAAGAGGAAACAAACGCCCACGATTTGATCACGAAGATGTAACTCTTCGGCGCCGATCCTAAGAGCCTTTATATGCTCAATCAGGAGCTTGGCGCAAGAGTTTACACCGCACCCTCGCTGGTTCTTTGAGTTTTTACGGAGGAAATAAAAATGAAATACGTATGTGAAGTTTGCGGATGGGAATACGATGAAGAAATCGGCGATCCCGATAACGGAATTGCTCCCGGCACGAAAATGGAGGATCTTCCCGAGGACTTTGCGTGCCCACTTTGCGGAGTAGGAAAGGATATGTTCTCGGCGGTTGAATAAAACCCAAGCAGTAAAAAGTTTATAAAAAAAGAAAAAAACCACAATTTCTGTGGTTTTTTCTTTTGTGAGTAATAGGTAAATAGGATACAAAACCCTAATGAGTGCATTTTAGGGTAAATGTGTGCAAAAACTATTGCTTTATTGATTTGTCGAGCTGTTTTTTTATCAACTCATATGCCACTTTATCATCTTTAAATCTATGAAGTTTGAACTTACACCATGTTGTGTGAACGATTATTCTGCTTTTATATTCAACATCAGTAAGGTTTCCATAATTTATATTAAAAGATACATTATATCCGTTATGTTTTAATCCATTTTCGTAGATCTCCAGGCATCTTGATTGATGATAGCCAGATAATTTATCCTTGATAAAACCTACCAAAAATATAATTAAACCGGATAAAGAAACACCGAGTCCCATAATGAAATATATGGTCCATTTCATTTGTTGATTTAAAAGCTGGATTATTAGCCACATTCCATTATAAAGAAGTATAGGAATTATAATTTGAAGCATAATAATCCATTGATGAAGCGTACTGTATTTATGAGAATATAGTAATTCACCAAAGTCATGCTCATCTTTCTCGAACTCTTCGTCACAGAGGGGGTATTTGTCAAAATAAATCCCTTTTCGCTCGCATTCTTCTTGAAACGTCTGAATTCTTTTTGTTATTTTTTTAGATCGGATAATATTATATTTGAAAAAGTGATAAACAATATCTTCTCTAAAAACGAAGCATCGAAGTATCACATCCGTATTCTCTAAATATCCTAATACTTTTCTTTCTTTGAAATACAAAACGTCGTTATTTGAATTATCAAATTCAATCCAAATCTTATCGCACTTGATTGCCAGATTGTTGTTAGAAAAGTTATATTCAAATTTATTTATATCTATGCGTTTTACAAACAAGGGTTTAAATTTCACTTGCTTTGCTTTGAGTACTTCTTCATTTGAGCAAGACATAGGTTCAAAAGAAAACTCAACATATTCATCATCAATGCGCATATCACACCAAGAAAAAACGCTACCAATTTTTAAACTATTTTCGATTATGCCTTGACATTTTAAAATTATCAACGTTCCCCAAGATGTGTCAAGAAGAATTTCAAGGACACCGTTTTTCTCTTGCATCCCCAAAATATATCCGTCGTGAAAAGACCCTGAGTTTATATCTAAAGCGTCAAGATCTGAAGATGTTTTTATCTCGGTAAACTCTTGTTGCCTTGATCGACTTAATATTTCTTTTGCCTCATCCAGCATTTTGGATGTGCATTTTTTACTTTTAACTGTTTTGAAAATATTTCTATCATTCCAATAAGACTTAAATCCATCTTCATTAATAGAGAAATCTTCAGTATCATAATTCATAAAAAGGGTGGTATATTGATTGTTTCTAAAAACATCCACAACAATTAGTTTCGTAAAGGAGTCATCAAAAACAACAGCTTTTTTGTTCGAATATTTCATTGATACAGCAAAGACAGGCGAATAATAAATACTATCGTTATGCAGTATTTTAGCAAACATATATATTACTCCTTTTTATGAGTTTCTTTTATTATACCAAAAAATCACAAGGATTTCAATGTTTTTTTTCGTTCGAAGGCTATATTTTAACGAATACCCATAATTTTTAATAAAAGCAAAAAGAGCCCATCCGCCGGGAGCAAAAAACTCTCGGAAGAAAGGCTAAATAAAAATGAAATCCTGCGTTGCAGGATGAAATTTAAACAAGTTTGGATGAGATCTTAGGCGTTTCGCCTCAGATGAAATCAAATCCGCCTTTTATACCTGCCGTTAGGCAAATTTTATCACAGAGTGATTTCATCCGCGTTAGTGGATTTATTCCGCGCAGGCGGATTTAGCCCAAAAAGACTCAGAATTGTATCCAATTCTGAGTCTTTTTCTGGTGCGGTCGACAGGAATTGAACCTGCATGGTCTCCCACAAGATCCTTAGTCTTGCGCGTCTGCCAGTTCCGCCACGACCGCTTATTAATTATGCTAATCTCAATCGACAGCTTTATTATTTTAACGCAATCAAATAAAAAGTCAACTGATATCAATAATAAAATTCATAGATTTTCCAAAAATTTATCACTTTTTTTACGTACGCTCGCGTTTCGCCATAGGGAATGCGGGCGAGGGATAATCCATCGGGAGAGCAAGAGGGATCTTTCAGCCAATCGGAAACAGTTCCTTCACCTGCGTTATAGGCAGCGAGCGCAGTTTCGAGCACGGGAAACCGCCCGAGAAGATATTCTAAATAGAGGCAACCCAGCCTCACGTTGTATTCTCCCTCCTTGAGCCGCGCCTCATCATAGGGAATTTTTGCGCGCTCACATACGAACTGCGCGGTAGAGGGCCGGAGCTGCATAAGCCCTACGGCGCCCGAACGGCTCACCGCACGCTCATCAAATCCGCTTTCCGCTTTTATTACGGAATATACGAGAAAGGGCTCCATGCCTGAATCTTCCACTTCCCGGCGATAGGGCTGCGGAAAGCGCGTTTTCACGCCGAAATAGAGGGCAATTGCCGCAACGAAAAACAGAGCACAGACGATGAGAAAATTACGCACCTTCATTGAAATAGAGTATGCGCAAATGCGTGAAATATTTCTCGGCGGGCATTCGCCAGCCCCGAATGTTCGCTTTCGGTTTTGGTTAAAGGGCGCAAAGCTATCATAATTTTCCGATTCCCACCATAAAATACCGTGTGCTTGAGTTTCTTTCTCCGCGGATAGCTGCCTGCGTGCGCTTTGTGAACGCAAATCTTTTGTATGAACTGCGTATCCGAGCGGACAAGCCGCTCTCTGCCAACCTCGCAGGGGAATTTATCTACCTCGGAGCGGAGGGCGTATGCGGCAGAGAAAGCGCTCTGCGCCCTACACGAATGGAAGTAGAAGATACGCTCATGGCCGCCTGCGACTATTCCGTTTACGCGGTGGAAAATCAGCTGCGAGGCGGATTCGTAACGGCGGCGTGCGGCGAACGCATTGGAATTGCAGGCACCTTCGTATATGAAAAAGGCGCGGTACACTCTGTGCGCGACGTCACTTCGCTCTGTGTGCGTATACCGCACGAAATGCGCGGCTGTGCAGGCGAAATCTATGCCCGTTGCTTGCAAAACAGGCTACTATCACTTCTCATTCTCGCTCCGCCCGGAGAAGGGAAGACGACGATTCTGCGCGATCTTTGCCGCCTCGTGAGTGAACGAACGGATTTCAATCTTCTCATCCGCGATGAGCGCGGCGAGCTTTCTGCAGGGGAGCTTGGAGCAACGGCAGATGTCATTCGGTTTGCCGATAAGCTTACGGCGTTTACGGCCGGCATTCGCGCGATGCGCCCTGATATCATCGTAACGGACGAGCTTTTGCCTGAGGATTACGCCGCAGTAAAACGGGCGGTGGATAGCGGAATCTGCGTGTTTGCCTCCGCACACCTCAAACGGTTTGACGACGTGCCCGAAAAGCTCTTTCAGCGCTATGTGATTCTCGACGGGCTGGGCAGGGTGGGGCGCGTGCTAAATGAGGAGGGGGATGATGTGGATTAAATTGCTCTTGAGCGCACTTATCATCGCCTTTTGCGTGCTTCTCGGTTGGTTTGCGGCGGAAAAGTATCGCGCACGCAAAAAGCTTTTTTCTCAGCTTGCAGCCTTTAACGAGCGCTTCTTGAGCGAACTCACCTTTTCAAGAAAGCCACTCTCAGTATTCGTGAAGAATTGCGATTACAGCGGAGATTTTTTGAAAATCGTGGAGCGAGCCGTACTACATGAGCCACTTCCGCTTAAACTCTCCTATCTTAGCAAGGAGGAAGCGGGGGAACTCGAAGAATATTTTACTACGCTGGGAAGGGGGGACACTGCCTCGCAATTCGGCTACTTTGCGGCCAAAAAGGGCGTGCTCGCCGAATGTAAGGCAACAGCCGAACGTGAAGAGAAATCGCACGGGGAGCTCTATATCAAGCTGGGGCTGCTTGCCGGGCTTGCATTCGTCATTTTGATCGTATGATTGATATCTCCATTATCTTCAAACTCGCCGCTGTAGGCATAATCATCACCATCGTCTGCCAAGTACTCAAAAAATCCGACCGCGACGACGTTGCCACCGTTGTTTCCATCGTGGGAATCGTGATCGCGCTCACCGTTGCCGTTACGATGATCGGAGATCTATTTGAAGCGGTTCGGGAAATCTTTGGAGTGTATTAGGCATGGAGATATTTCAGCTTGTTGGAATCGCGTTCGTGACCGCCGTAGCCGCGATCATTCTGCGGGAAACCAAGCCCGAGCTTGCTTTTGCCGTTACGGTTGCGGGAAGCATTATTTTACTTCTCTTCGTGTTCGAGCTTTTTCAAGGCAGTATGCAGATCTTCGGCGAGATCGCGGCGGCCTCCGGCATTGATTCTGCACTCGTGAAAATTCTCCTTAAGATGGTAGGAATCGGTTATCTCGTGGAATTCAGCGCCGGTACTTTAAATGATTTTGGACAAGCCTCGCTTGCAGATAAGCTCATTTTTTGCGGTAAGATCATTATTTTCGTGCTCGCGATACCCATCGTTGAAAGCGTGCTTTCGCTCATCGTAGAGCTACTGGGATTGATCAAATGAGGGCGATTACTGTGCGTACACAAAAAAAAAGAGGATTTCAGCGCATTTTCATTATCATCCTCGCCATATTATTTTCTTTCCTACTTTTTAGCGGTGAAGGTCGCGCGGTGGCGCATGCGCTCACGCAAGAAGAGGAGGGTGCCCTTGAAAAACTTGAAGTTGAAATTGGAGAATTGATTCAATCGTTGGATACCGAGGAGCTTCAAAACTTTCTCGATTCGCTCTCCGAATTTGGTGGAATCTCGGTGAAGGACAAGGTTTTAAGCCTTATTACGGGAGATTTCGCGCTCGATTATTCCTCTGTTTTCACGGCAACACTTGCACTCGTGTGGGAGGAAGGGCAGGCGATGTTACCTGCTTTTGCCGTAATTTTAGCGGTTGCACTCTTGTGTGGCATTCTCAATTCGGTAAAAAACAGCTTTTTGCAGAGTACTACGTCTGATATAATACACTTCGTTTCTTACGTTGCAGTAGGAGTCGTGGTGCTTGCCTGCCTGCTTGGTGTGCTTGAAGTCGGCTTTGGGTCGATTGGCAGCATGCAGAGGCAGATGGAGATCGTTTATCCGCTATTACTTACCCTCATGGCGGCAAGCGGGGGATCGGTTTCCGTGGGCGTATACCGCCCGGCTGTTGCATTTATGAGTGGGGGAATTACTGAGCTCTTTACTGCGGTGGTTTTGCCTTCCGCTGTTGTGGTAATCGTGCTTGCGTTCGTGGGAAATCTCACGGAAAACGTGCGCACAGAGAAGCTTGGCGAGCTTTTCAAAGGAATTTCAAAATGGCTGATCGGGCTTACGCTCGGGCTTTTCAGCCTTTTTCTCACCGTGCAAGGAATTGCCTCCGCGCAGTACGATGGGCTTTCTTTGCGTGCTGCACGCTACGTGCTCTCAGGATCGGTACCCATTGTGGGCGGTTTTCTCTCGGGAGGAGTGGATGTTGTTGTTGCGGGCAGCGCCCTCATTAAAAATGCCTTCGGCGCCTTTGCGCTCTATATCCTCGTGGGAACGCTCCTGCGCCCGCTTCTTCTCTACTGTGCGTTTCAGCTTTTTTTACGCATCTCCGCAGCGGCTACGGAGCCCGTTGGAGGAAAAACATCCTCTTTTCTTTCTGCACTCGCCAAGGATAGCGGCTATTTTCTCTCCGCGCTTCTTTGCATTGCATTTTTGTACTTTCTCACGATCATTCTGCTTATATGTTCAACGGGGGCGTTCTTTTAATGCAGGCGTATATTTTGAGCATTGCGGGCGTTGTTTTGATCTGCGCCGTTATCACTGTGATCGCCCCACACGGAAAAATGGGGAAATTTATAAAGGGATCGATGCGGCTGTTTATCCTCGTTGTGATGATCTCGCCGCTCATCGGCTGGGTGCAAAAAGGAGAGCTTTCCATTGCGACCGATACGCAAATTGAAAACGACGAAGGGTATCTCACCCACTGTGCGGCAATTTTGGAGGAGGATGATGAAAATGCACTTTGCGAGTATCTCGAAAAAAAATTCGGCGTTTCGGCATTGATTGAAGTTGAAAGGGTGAAAAACGCACCTTTCGAGCGCAAAAAAATCGTGATAATTCTATCCGATGAAGGAATAAACGGCGAGGAAGGGCGTATATATATGGTAGCTCGCATTCAAGAGGCGGTGGAGGCGCTTTACGGCTGCACTACGGAGGTTCTGTGACGGTTTCTTTCGGCAAAATAAAGGAATTTTTTCGAAATAAGACGGTGCGTATCATATGCCTATGCCTCATGGCGCTCTTATTGCTTCTCGCAAGTTTTTCGGTGTTTGCCGGTGAAAAAGAGGAAAGTGGCTACGTTCCAACTGCGCTTGAGGCGCGCATCGTTGACCTTTTGGTGAAGATCGAGGGGGTAGATAGCGCAACGGTGATGATCAGCGAAGAGGGCGGCCGCGCAGTGAGCGCAGTAATCATCTTTGAAGGAGAGGATGGGATCCTCCTGCGTAACAGAATTTTAGAAATTACCGCGGGCGCTTTGGGTATGGAAAAGAAATCCGTTCTCATATTCCCGGCAGCATAGAAATTTTTATCGGTAATCTTTTATAAGGAGATAAATTATGTCTAACACTAAGAAAATCGCACTCATGTCTACCCTTGTTCTGCTGCTTGCAGTAACCGCCATCTTCAACTTTGTGCTCGCAGGAACGCAGGGCTCTGCAGTGGGCGGAGGTGCAAGCGTACAGGTGAACTACTTCACCTCCTTTCGCGCGGAACGGGAATCCAAGCGCAGCGAAGAGCTCATTCAGCTCGATAGCATCATCTCTGCCTATGCAACGGATAGCGCGGAGTACGCCGAAGCAGTAGCTCAAAAACAAGAGATTGTGGAAATTATGGAGGATGAGCTTGTGCTCGAATCCATTATTAAAGCGCTCGGTTTTAGCGATGCAGGCGTTGTTATCGGCGAGCGCGGTAATATCAACGTGTTTATTAATTCTAGTGAGCTTACAACGGAAACGGTTACCAAAGTTTTCTATGCAATCGAAACGGAATATAACATCCGCAACGGAAATATCATAATTATGCCTGTTTACGCAGAAAGTTGAGATAAAACTGTTGTAAATTCGGAATATATGTGCTATAATTAACCTGTATAAGGAGTATATTATGGCAAGTATCCGCTATAACCCCACCGGTCAGAAGGGTAAAATCACTTATAATTCCGATATCGTGAGCGGTATCGTTGTGTTGAGCCTCAAGGAAACGGAAGGCATCGAGCTTATTCCTTCCAAGAGTAAGGGCATCAAGGTCAGCTTTGAAAAAGAGGGCGTGTTCGTTGATATTTCTGTAATCGCGCATTCCAACTTCAAGGCGCCGGAGCTTGCGTATCGCATTCAGCAGACGATCAAACAGATGGTTGAATCGATGACGAAATACAAGATCGCGCAGGTGGACGTTCACATTCAGAACGTGGTCTTTTCCGAATCGGAGCCGCATGAGCAAGCAAATGATGCGCACGAAGAGGCGGAAGAGCACAAAAACGCTTAAAAACGGCACCCTTTCCCGCTTCGGGAAGGGGCGCTTGCATAAGGAGAACATATGAGAAGCGATGCGAGAGAGGCGGCGTTTAAGGTAGTATATTCCCGCCTTCTCGGCGGTGATCTTGCAAAAGGTGCCCGCACGAGCCTCTACAATCAAGCAAAACTCAAAGAAGATGAGAAAGTGTTCGCAGAGCGCCTTCTTGCTCTCGTGGAAGAGCGGCAAGAAGAGCTTACCGCTGTAATTGCCGCACAAATTACGCGTTTTGCCGAATACCGCATATACACCGCGGATAAGGCGATCCTTCTAATTGCGCTTGCCGAGATTAAATTTTTCGATGATATTCCGCCCGTCGTCTCCGTTTCCGAGGCGGCGGCGCTTGCCCGTAAATTTTCCACTGAGAAATCTGCGGACTTCGTAAACGGCGTACTCGGAGGAATCATCAACGAATGACTATTATTGACGGCAAGAAAACGGCGGCAGAGATCCGCGCGGAACTGAAAGTGCGCGCCGGCGCGTTCGAAGAAAAATATCACAGAAAGGTGGGGCTTGCCGTAGTGCTTATCGGCGAAGATCCTGCCTCTGAGGTGTACGTTCGCAACAAGGTGAAAGCGTGTGAGGATGCAGGCATTCGCTCCTTTTCCTATGCGCTTCCCACCCAAGCTACGCAAGAAGAGGCAGAAGCGCTCATCTTATCGCTTGCAACGAACGAAGAAGTGGATGGTATCCTCGTGCAGCTTCCGCTTCCGCGTCATTTAAATGCGGATGCGATCCTTGCAAAGATTCCCGCCGAAAAGGATGTAGATGGCTTCTCGAAAGAAAATATCGGTGCGCTTGCGCTCAACGGTGTGGCAACGGTTGCCTGCACGCCGCTCGGCGTGATAGAGCTTTTGAAGCGATATCAAGTTCCCGTGAGCGGGAAGCGCGCCGTCGTTCTCGGCAGAAGCAACATCGTGGGCCGGCCTATGGCACTTCTTCTGCTCAATGCAGATGCAACGGTTACCGTTTGCCATTCAAAAACGGAAAACTTAAGCGAGATCTGCAAAGAGGCGGATATTCTCGTAGCCGCAATCGGAAAACCCAAGTTCGTTACCGCCGAAATGGTGAAGGAGGGGGCTGTCGTAATCGACGTAGGCATCAACCGCAAAGAGGGGAAACTGTGCGGCGATGTTGATTTTGAAGCAGTGAAAGATAAAGCTTCCTTCATAACGCCCGTGCCGGGTGGCGTGGGGCCGATGACGATTGCCATGCTGCTCAATAACACCGTGCAGGCGGCGGAGCGCCGGCAATGAACTTCCATACGAAATATGAGCTGTTTCGGGCGTACTTCGAGCGCGCGCTGGGCATAGTTTTTGAGAGGGAGACGGAAGGAGCCCCAGAAATGCTCGCCGAAAGTATGCGGTACTCTCTCGAAGCCGGAGGAAAGCGGGTACGCCCCGTACTCTTTCTTGCAACGCTCGATACATTCGGCTATGCCTGGGAGGAGGAGATTGCGCTCGCCACGGCGATCGAGTGTATTCATACTTATTCCCTCATTCACGACGATCTTCCTGCCATGGATAACGATGATCTTCGCCGCGGAAAGCCCTCCAACCATAAAATGTTCGGCGAAGCCAATGCGATTTTGGCGGGAGACGGGCTCTTATCACTTGGCTTTCACCTGCTTCTCAAAGAAGCAACGCGCAGCAAACGGCATCTCGCCGCAGGAGAAATACTCTCCCGTGCCGCAGGCGTTTTGGGAATGGTGGCAGGGCAATCTTTTGAGCTGTTCTGCGAAAAACAACCCGAAAAATTTAGCGAAGAGGAGCTTCTTGCAATTTATCGCCGCAAGACGAGCGATATGATTGCAGCACCCTGCGCGATGGCAGCAACGCTTGCAAATTGTTTCAAGGAAGAATTCCTCCACTTTGGCGAAAAACTCGGCATGCTCTTTCAGCTTACTGACGATATACTCGATGCAAAAAGCGGCGAGGATTGCGATAAGCTAACTGCAACGCAGATTTACGGCATCGAAGGCGCCGAAAAAATGGCGGATGCGTGGGCGGAAGATTGCAAAAATATTTTGAAAAAAATCGGTGCGGACACCACTTTCCACGAATATCTCGTTGATTTCGTGAGAAATCGCAAGCATTGAACGAACGGCGAGCCTTCGGGTAAGCCTTTTCCTTTATAATGATATGAGAAATTTCACCCGTTCGGAAGTGAAGAACGCTTCCATAGCACAACTTAAAGCGCTTTCGGATGCGCTCAGGGAGGAGATATTCCGCACCGTTTCTGCGTGCGGCGGGCACCTTTCTTCTAACCTCGGCACGGTGGAGCTGACGGTTGCGCTTCACCGCGTATTCGAATTTCCTGAGGATAAGCTCATTTTCGATGTTGGTCATCAGTGCTATACGCACAAACTGCTCTCCGGAAGAGCACCGCTTTTTCACACGCTGAGAAAAGAGGGTGGCATCTCCGGCTTCCCAAAGCGCGAAGAAAGCGAATACGATTGCTACGGCACGGGGCATGCAGGCACGGCGATTTCCGCAGCGCTCGGAATTGCCAAGGCGCGTGATCTTCAAAACGAGAAGTTTTCCGTGATCGCCCTCATCGGCGACGGTTCTTTTCAGAACGGGCTCATTTACGAGGCGCTCAATAGCCTTGGGGTACTCAACACAAACGTGCTCATCGTGCTCAACGATAACGGAATGTCCATCTCGCCTACGGTGGGCTGTACGCACGACGTGCTTGAAAAGCTCAAAACGGAAAAAACGCTTGCGGATGCCAAGCTCTTCGAGCGGTTTGGGCTTACCTATCGAGGCGTTGTGAACGGAAATGATTTCGAAGAGCTTTTACCTGCGCTGGAGGAGGCAAAGAGCTTGCTTGAAAAGGGAAGCGTTCTTCTGCACGTTGCCACGAAAAAGGGGCAGGGATACCCATTCAGCGAAAATGCACCCACTGAAACGCACGGCTTCAGTCCTAAGCCAGCAAGCCAAAAGGAGTATGCCGCCGCGCTCGGCGAAGAGCTTTCAGCACTTGCCGCGCAGGATCGCCGTATTGCCGCCGTTACCGCCGCGATGACGGATAGTTTAGGGCTTCGATCCTTCTTTGAAAGCTATCCCGATCGCGCCTTCGACGTGGGGATCTGTGAGGAACACGCCTGCGTGCTTGCCGCCGCGCTCGCAGCAGGGGGGATGAAGCCGTATTACGCTATCTATTCCACCTTTTTGCAGCGCGCCTTTGATGAGATCATTCACGATGTGTGTGGGCAAAACCTGCCCGTTACATTCCTGATTGACCGCGCCGGGATCACCGGCCCCGATGGAGAAACGCATCAGGGAATCTTTGATCTTTCCTATCTTTCGCTTATTCCCAACCTCACTGTTGCCGTGCCCAAAGATATCGGGGAACTGCGCGCAATGGTGCGCATGAGCGCGGAATTTTCCTCGCCACTTGCCATACGATATCCCCGAATGGGCGAAGAAGGGGAGATTTGCCCCATTGAAATAGGTAAATTTGATATTTTACATAGTACTACGTCAGACATAATCGTTTACGCGGCGGGAGAAACTTGCGTGCGTATTGCCCATGAAGTGCTTAAACGGGCGCAGGCGGAGGGCTTTTCCTTTACACTCGTAAATGCACGCTTTATTAAGCCGCTTGATACGCAGTTCGTTACGGGTAGAAAGGAGAAATATATCGTTACGCTTGAGGACAACGTGCTTTCAGGGGGGCTGGGCGATGGAATTGCACGGCTGATGCGTGAAAGCGAAAGCACCGTGATCTCTTTTGGCTATCGCGACACTTTTATACCGCACGGTGAAATCCCTTCTCTTGCCAAAAAGTATGGGCTGGATCCCGATGAAATTTTTGATTGCCTGAGGGAACTCCATGCGCGCGGATAAGTTTTTTGCAGAGAAATTCGGTTCGCGCACCAAAGCGAAAGAGGCGCTTTCTGCCGGAAGAATTCTTCGCGGCGGAAGGCCACTATCCCCAAGCGACGAAGTTAGTGATTGCGACGTTTTCACCGTTTTAGAAGGTGAAGATTTCGTTTCAGGGGGTGGAAGAAAGCTCGATCGCGCTCTTGACGTGTTTCATGAAAGCGTAGAAGGAGAAACCTTTGCCGATCTCGGCGCCTCCACCGGCGGTTTTACCGATTGCCTATTGCGAAGAGGCGCAAGCAAGGTTTTTTGTGTGGACGTGGGCGAGAGCCTTCTTGATGCGCGCATTGCAAGCGATAGCCGCGTAACGATCATGGATAAAACGAACGCACGCTACCTCACCCGAGAGAGCTTTCCCGAGCGCATCGGCGGGGTTGTGAGCGATTTGAGTTTTATTTCTCTGCGCCTCGTGCTTCCTGCAATTCATAGCATACTTCCCGAAGAAGGGCGCGCGTTCGTGCTCTTCAAACCGCAATTTGAATGTGGCGGAAAGGGGTTGGGAAAGAGTGGTATTCTGCCCAAAGCCTACCATAGAAATCTTCTCGCGCAATTTTATTCCTTTGCCGCTGAAATGGGGCTTTCTCCGCAAAACGTGATAAACGCACCTATCTTTCCAAAAAAGAATATTGAATACGTCGTTTTTTTGAAAAAGGGCGCTACGCCGCTCAGCGAACGGGAATTTCTTGCACGCGCTGAGAACTTTTATGAAAATTGGGTGGACAAATTATAAAAAACACTTGCAATTATGCAAAGATTAATGTATAATATTTGATAGTATGCAAATCGGCATCTTTTACAACGAAAATCAAGTCGCACGTGAAATCGTTGAGCAGTACGCGGCGGAGATCGAAAAAGGGGGCGGAAGCGCCGTCTTTTTCAGTGCGCCCGAGCAAATTTGGGGGTGCGACCGCCTCATCGTTCTCGGTGGAGACGGAACCGTGCTCAAAGCAGCTAAGGCCGCGGCGCCTTTAGGCATTCCGCTCTTTGGCGTAAATTACGGGCGCATTGGCTTTCTCACCGAATTTGAGAAAGAGGAGCGCGAGCAGGCTGTAGCGCTGGCTCTGAACGAAGCGTGCCCGCGTATGCGGCGGTCGATGCTCGAAACGACTTTGTGCGGAAAAACGCACGTCTGCCTCAATGAGTTGGCGCTTCTTCGCGGCATTTCCCCCGAAAGCCACAACCGCGTGGAGAAGATCACTGTTGCAGTGGATGGTACCCCCGCCGGTGATTACGCGTGCGACGGGCTGATTGTGGCAACTCCCACGGGCTCCACGGCATATTCACTCTCAGCAGGCGGCTGCATTATGATGCCGGATTGTGAAACATTTTTGCTCACGCCTGTATGTGCTTTTTCGCTGAGGAGTAGGCCGATCGTCTTCCCCGATACGAGCGAGCTCACTCTTTCCCTTTCTGCCGACGACGCGCTGATGGCGTACGGTGATGGGGACTTTTTGGGCGTCGTGGGAGAAGCGGATAAGCTCACCGTAAAAAAATCTGCCTTGAGTGCCGTGCTGCTCACGCGAAACGAACACGGCTTCTTTGCTCGTCTTTCGCAAAAGATTAACTAATAAGGAATACTGCCATGCTTAGAAATGCACGTCATAACAAAATTCTCGAGATCATTTCCGCAAAGGAAGTGGAAACGCAGGAACAGCTTCGCGAGGAGCTTGCCGCCTGCAATTTCAGCGTTACGCAGGCAACCGTCTCGCGCGATATTAAAGAGCTGCATCTATTTAAAGTGAAGGGAACGCACAAGCGTTTTCGCTATACCTCCGTGCGCGAGGATGAGGGCGGCCTCACTGAGAAAATGCGCGCGCTCTTTATCACCTGCGTGGAGGAGATCATACCCGTGGGCAATCTCATTGTGGTGAGAACGCTCAACGGAAACGGCTCGAACGCCGGCGTTGTGATCGATCGGCTCAGTTACCGCGAAATCGTGGGAACCATCTCCGGCGATGATACCGTGCTTATCATCTGCGAAAACGCGGCAAACGCGCAATCTGTATGCAACAAGCTTGCAACGATCGTAAAGGGATAATATGCTCAAGCGGCTCTTCATCCAAAACGTAGCCCTTATCGACAGTGCCGAACTGGAATTTTCCGAGGGGTTGAACGTGCTTACAGGCGAAACGGGTTCGGGGAAATCGGTCATTCTCGATTCCATTGATTTCGTACTCGGCGCTAAGGCGGATAAGGGAATGGTTCGCTCAGGCCAGGAGGCGTGCTTCGTGCGCGCCGAATTTACTGCGCCCGAAGGCGTGCAGGCGCTTTTGCAGGAATACGATATTGAAGCGGAAGATACGCTTATCGTTTCGCGCAAGCTAACGGCGGAGGGAAAGGGCGCAATTAAACTCAACGGTTGCCCGGTGACCGCTGCGATGCTTCGCCGCGTTACGGCGCTTCTTGTAGACGTGCACGGCCAAAGCGAGCACTTCTTCCTTTTGAAGGAGAGCAATCAGCTCCGCTTGCTCGATGGAGTGGCAGGAGAAGGTGTTGCCAGTGCAAAAAAGAATGTGAAAGAACTTCTTTCAAAGCGCAGAGAAATCATAGAGGAGCTAAAAATTCTCGGTGGCGATGAAGGCGAACGCAGCCGCAGAATGGATATTCTCAAATTTCAGATCGAAGAGATCTCCCACGCCAACCTCAAGGAGGGGGAAGAGGAGGAGCTCAAGGCGCTTCGCACGCGCTATCAGCACGCGGAGCGGATTTTGAGCGGGCTCTCTGCGGCGAGGGATTTTCTTCTTGCAGACGGTGGCGGAGCGGATGCCGTGCGCAGTGCCCAGCGCGCGCTCAACAGCGTTTCCAAATACGAAGGGCAGTGTGAATCGCTTGCCGAACGCTTGCAAGCGGCAGCGGAAGAGTTGAGGGATGTTGCTGATACGGTGGATTCTCTCATGGAAGAATTGGATATCGATGAGCGTGATTTCGAGCGCGTGGAAAACCGCCTCGACGAACTGAAAGCTCTCGGCAAAAAGTACGGCGGCGACGTGAAAGCGATGCTTGCATTCGCAGAGCGCGCCGAGGAGGAATACGAACTTCTTGCAGATAGCGGCGAGCGTTACGAAAAGCTTTCTTCTCAACTTGTAAAAGTGGAGGATAAGCTGTACGAGGCGTGCCTTTCCCTTACAAAGGAGCGCAAACGCGCGGCAGAAGGCTTTTGCGGGCGCGTCGTTGAGGAATTGAAAACACTGAATAGTCCCTCGGCTCGCTTTGAAGTGCAATTCGATCCCTACGAAAAAGAGGATGTTTCCAAAGCAAACGCGGAGGGGCTGGGGGGCATTCGATTCCTCTTCTCCGCAAATGCCGGCGAGCCATTGAAGGAGCTTGGTAAAATCATAAGCGGCGGCGAAATGAGCCGTTTCATGCTGGCGGTGAAGGCACAGCTCTCCGCGGCAGGCGGCATAGGCACCTACGTATTCGATGAGATAGATGCCGGGATCGGCGGAAAAACGGCGCGTGTGGTGGCGGAAAAATTTGCAAAGATCGCAAAGCACGTGCAACTTCTCGCTGTAACGCACCTTGCGCAGATCGCTTCCTTTGCCGATCGCTCATTCCTCATTGCAAAGCAGGTGGAGGGCGGCAATACGTATACGCGCATCCGTGCGCTCGAAAAAGATGAGCAGCTCTGTGAGATTGCGCGCCTTGTTGGCGGGGATAGCGCGCATGTTCGCGCGCACGCCAAGGAACTTTTGGAGGAGGCGTTTGCTTACAAAAACTCCCTGAAATAGCCTTCGGTAAAACTGAATAGAAATTTTCGGCTTACGCAAATTAACTTCAGCAAACGGAGGTCAGCATGCGTAAGCTGAAATTTTTTCTTGCCGCCGCGCTTGCGGCGTTTTTGTTTTTTGTAGGAAACGGCGCTCATCTTACCGCATATGCGGAGGCGGACAAATACTATATCGGAGGCATGACGGCAGGCTTCATGCTCTCTGCGCAGGGAACGGAGATCATAGGGCTCTCCGAAGTTGCCACGGATGAAGGATTATGCCGCCCTGCCGAGGATGCAGGCATTAAAATCGGAGATACGATCGTAGCCGTGGAGGGTATTACCGTGAAAACGATTGCCGATCTAAACGCCGCACTCAATCGGAGTGGCGGAAAGGAGGTTACGCTTACCGTTAAGCGGAAGGGTGACACTGCAGAGGTGAAGCTCACGCCCGTGAAGGATAAAAAATCGGGAAAGTATAAGATCGGCGTTCTCATTCGCGATACCGTAGCGGGTATCGGCACCGTAACCTTTATCAATCAGCGCACGTACCGCTTCGGGGCGCTCGGGCACGACGTGTGCGACGAAAATAAAAATTCGCTCGGTATTTCCGATCCGCAGGTTTATCTTTGCAGCGTGATTGGCGTAAACAAGGGCATTCGCGGAAAGGCAGGGGAGCTTCGCGGGCTATTTATGAACGATTCCGCCATCGGTAAGGCAGATAAAGTGTGTGCTACGGGGTTATACGGTACCTTCCGCAAGGCGTACGATTTCTCACACTGCGAGCTTGTGGATATAGCGCCACTCTCGGAGGCTACCATCGGCAAGGCTGTGATCTATTCTACGGTAGACGGCGTTTGCCCCCAACAATACGAAATTCAAATTGCGAAGGTGGATGCCGGAAACAAGGAGAACAAGAACTTTGTGATTAAAGTGACCGACGAGCGGCTCATCAGTGAAACGGGTGGCATCGTGCAAGGAATGAGCGGAAGCCCCATCCTGCAAAACGGAAAGCTTATCGGCGCGGTGACGCACGTATTTTTGAACGATCCCACGCGCGGCTACGGGATCGGCATTGAGAATATGATCAAGGAATAAAAAAGCTTCGTTTTCCCTTGCGCGGAAAAAGTCCGTGTGATATAATGGTAAAAAAAGCGGAAGGGCGAATATGAAGAAGGTAAGAATCACCGTGATGCGAAAGGCGCACTATGCCGATCTCATCGAAAAGTACGAAAATCCCATCGAACATGCTTGCGATCTGGAAGAAGGGCAGGTGTTTGTTGCAAACGGCTGGAATAAGCCGAGCGGTTTTTGCAATAGCGCGTGGGATACGCTCTCACCCTTCGTGCTGGCGCTTTCGCACGGCGGAGAGAACTTTTACGATGGTTGGATGAAGAATAAAAAATCTGCCATGCTTTCCTGTAACGATGGTTTCCGCCCCGTAAGTTTTCTCTTGGAGGCACTCGAAGAGGAAGCGGAATAAACACTTTTTCGTATAGCGTATGAAAATACCCCGCCGAAGGGGTGTTTTTGTATATTCGGCAAAATTTGTTCATATCATGGGGTATGAATACCTTTTTTCGGGAGCGGTGCTTTTTCATATTGGAAAAGCGGCGCACGCTCCTTTTGTTTGGTGTGCTCTTTTTACTCGGCATTCTGCTCGGCATCCTATTCATAAAAACGCCCACCGTCTACGAATATCATCTCAACCTCACGGCGCGCTTTTTGGGGGAAGTATGCTTTTCAGATCGAAGCGTTTTTCTTATTTTTTTTGAGCGAACGTGCGGTAACGCGCTTCTTCTTGCTCTCGTATTGCTTGCAGGCGTGCATTTTGCAGGGCTTGCCGTGCCCCCCGTGGTGCTTTTATACCGCGCTTATGCTTTTGGCGGGAGCCTAACGATTCTTTTTACCGTCTATCGCGTTACAGGCGTGCTCGTTGCGCTTACTTTTTATCTGCCAATCCACCTTCTCGTTGATGTAATTCTTATTGGTGCAACTGCCGTATCCTGCAATCGGGCGCGTGAATTTTGTTTTTGTCGCCGCGATTTTTGCGAGCTGGGGCTGGATTTTTTTGCCTTTTTTATGCTGATCGCCGCCGTTTGTCTTTTTGAGGCGGTGCTTCTGTTTGCCATTTTTCACCCGATCGGTGCGGTGGTATAATCCACAAAAAAACGCGCAAACTGCGATTATGAAAAAATTATTAATCGGTACGATGATCGCCGTAATGGCGGTTTCAACGTTATTTTCCGCAGGCAACACGCGGCTGTATACGGGTGCTGAAGAGGTTACATCAGTAGGCAAGGCCGCGTATCTTTGCGATTGCGATAGCGGTGCGGTGGTGTACGCACGGCAGGAGACGAAGCGCCTGCCCATAGCGAGTATGTGTAAGATCATGACGCTTCTACTTTCTTTCGAAGCGGTGGAAAGCGGAAATCTTTCCTATGAGGAGATGATCACGGTGAGCGCAAACGCTTCCGGAATGGGTGGCTCGCAGGTATTTTTGGAAACGGGTCTTTCTTATTCCGCCGATGAGCTTATGAAAACGGTGGCGGTGTGCTCGGCAAACGATTCGTGCGTTGCGCTTGCAGAGCGGATTTCGGGGAGCGAGGCGGCGTTCGTTTCTCGCATGAATGAGCGCGCAAAGGAGCTTGGTGCGGAAAATACGCTTTTTGCCAACTGCACGGGGCTTCCCAAAGAGCCGCAATATTCGTGCGCGAAGGATGTAGCAATCATGCTGCGTGAAATGCTTTCCCATGAAAAATACTACGAATATTCCAAAATTTGGCTGGAGGACTTCGCGCACCCCGATGGGAGAACGACGCAGATCACGAATACCAACAAGCTTATTCGCACTTATTCGGGTTGCGACGGCGGCAAAACGGGCTTCACGAGCGAGGCAGGCTTTTGCCTTGCGGCAACGGCAAAGCGGGGAGAGATGCGGTTGATTGCCGTTGTGATCGGTGCAGATAGCTCTGCATCGCGCTTTTCGGGGATCTCCGCGATGCTTGATTACTGCTTCAATTGCTACGAAACGCAGATTCTGCTTGAAGCGGGAAAGCCTATTGAGGAAAAGGCGTTCGTTCGGGGAAGTAAAGAAAAAGAAATTGCCGTTGCACCCGAAAAACACTTAAAAGCGTTTTTGCGGCGCGGCGAGAAGGGGGAGTTTTCCGTTACCATTTCTATCAACGGTGATTTAAAAGCGCCGATTGGCGTAGGAGATGCGGTTGGCGAAGCGGTGCTTTATTCGGGCGGCGTGGAGATCGGAAGGTGTGCGCTCGTTGCTTTAGAGAGCGCAACGCACATGAGTTGGTGGGATGCCTTCCGTGAAACCTTGCACAATTGGCAATAATTGCGATTTAGCATAGTACTATGCGTGGCATAATTGCTCCTTTTCGAGCAGTTTGCCACGCTTTTTCTTGACCTAACGGCATTTTTTGTGTTATAATTACGCCATGATAAACTTCAACGAGAGAGAAACATTAAAAGTAAACGAAAAAGGGCATCTCGAAATCGGCGGCGCGGATTGCATTGAACTTGTGAAAAAGTTTGGCACACCGCTCTATGTATTCGATGAGAAGCACATTCGCGATATGATGTCCGTTTACCGTGATACGATCATAGAGGAATACGAGGGCAACGGGCTCGTGCTCTACGCATCCAAGGCGTTCTCCTGCACGGCAATGTACGCAATCGCACATGAGGAAGGAATCGGCATAGACGTTGTTTCGGGCGGCGAGCTGTACACCGCCTTAAAAGCCGGTTTCCCTGCAGATAAAATCTATATGCACGGCAACAATAAGTTGCCCTACGAGCTTTCCGAAGCCCTGGATGCCGGAATTTCCTGCATCGTGGTAGACGCCTATTCTGAAGCAGACCGCATTGAAGAAGAGGCGAAAAGGCGCGGAATCGTGCAAAACGTGCTCATCCGCATCAACCCCGGCGTAGAGGCGCACACACACGCCTACGTGCAGACGGCTACACCCGATAGCAAATTCGGCTTTTCCGTTGCGAGCGGCGCGGCTGAGGAGATTACGAAGTACGTTCTTTCAAAAGGGCATTTAAACCTTCGCGGCTATCACTGCCACATCGGTTCGCAGATCTTTGAGAAGGAATCCTTCGTGCTCGCCGTAAAAAAGAATATGAACTTCATCGCCGAAATGAAGAAAAAGCTCGGCTTTATCTGTGAAGAGCTCAATATGGGCGGGGGCTTTGGCATTTGGTATACCGATGAAGATGCGAGAATCCCCGTTTCCGGATACCGAGCCTATCTTCACGCACTCATTGAAACGGTGAAAGGGGAGTGCGCGGCGCATGGCTTGAAGCGCCCCTTCATATTGCTCGAGCCGGGGCGTTCGATTATCGGCGAAGCAGGTATCACCCTCTACACGGTGGGTGCGGTGAAGGAGATCCCCGGGCTGAGAAAGTACGTTGCCGTAGACGGTGGTATGTTTGATAATCCGCGCTTTGCGCTCTATGAATCCAAATATACGGCGCTTCTTGCAAATCGCGCGAGCGAAGCGCCTGTTGAGCTCGTTTCGCTTGCAGGCAAGTGCTGTGAGAGCGGCGATCTTTTGGGCGTGAATATGAATCTTCCCAAGGCGGAGATCGGCGATATCGTTGCCGTGCTTTCCACGGGCGCTTACAACTTCTCTATGGCGAGCAATTATAACCGCAATCTCATTCCGCCCGCCGTGCTCGTAAAGGGCGGAAAAGCGGAGTACATCGTAAGGCCTCAAACGTACGAGGATCTTATTCGCAACGACGTGATGCCCGATTATTTAAAATAAACTTCCGCCTCTTTCTCCTATGCTTTACGGAGCCATAAGTGGGGCGAAGGGCGGCTAATACACAATATCTTGTTTAGAAAAGCGGAATTTTTACAAAATATCCGCTTTTCTTCTTGCTTTTTATCTTCGATTGTTATATAATGGAATAGTATGGATACTGCTATGGCGGAATATATCGTAACGCTGGTGGCGAGCTTTCTCGCGGTGGCCGTTGTTCTCACCCTCCACGAATTTGCCCACGCCCTCGTTGCATACAAATGCGGAGATCCCACAGCCAAGTGGAATGGGCGCCTCACACTCAACCCGATGAAGCATTTCGATCTCTTCGGGCTGCTTGCCTTCACGCTCGTGGGCTTTGGCTGGGCGAAACCTGTGCCCATCAACCCCTACAACTTTAAAAAATACCGCACCGGGCTGTTTTTAACGGCAAGCGCGGGGATCGCCCTGAACTATCTCACGGCGTTTCTCTTTTACCCGCTCTTTCTGCTCGTTATGATGCTTTTTGCCCACACGGGCTATATTCCTTTCGTAACGGATATTTCGCTGGAGTTTACCTACCGGCTGTTTGCATATAGCCTGAGCTTTGCCGCTTTCAATTTGCTGCCGCTCTTTCCGCTCGATGGCTTCCGCATCGTAGATGCCTTCAATAAGCGGAGGGGAAAGATCTTCCGTTTCTTACGGGATTACGGGCAGTGGATTCTCTTGGGGCTCATTTTTGAAAGCTTTATCTGCGATGCCTTCGTTCGCATGGGGGTTTCGCAGTTTGCGTATTTCGATATTCTCGGCTGGATCATGGAGTTTGCCGTGAACATTCTCGGCTGGCCGATCACCAAGCTTTGGGGGCTTTTGCCATGGTAATTGATTTGACAAAGGAGCTGGATGAAGAGGTCGTCATCACCGAAGATCTCCCTTCGGACGACGATTTTCTTGCCGAACTGGGCGAGGACGCCATCGTCATTGGAGACGACGGCGTTTTGAGCGTTGCCGATGAGGGCGGCGCGGCGGAGGATTTTGCCGCAGAGGCATTGGAAAATGCAGGCGAAGCCGTTGTAACTGACGGCCAAGACGGGGCTCTTGATGATTTCGAGCGAGAGCTAGCCGCTCGGCGCGATCGCGCGCGCGGCGCTGATGAGAAGGCTCGCCCCGATGATAAATTCCGCTCCATGGCGGAAAAGTTCGATTCAAACGTTGATTATACAACGGTGCTTGGCAACTTCGAAGGTCCGCTCGATCTTCTTTTGCATCTCATCAACCGCGAAGAGATCGAGATCAAGGATATCTTCGTTTCGCAGGTCACTGAGCAGTTCCTCGATTATATGAAGGGCTTGCCTTATCTCGATGTGGACAAGGTAACCGAATATCTCAATATCGCGGCAACGATCATCAAGATCAAGGCGCAATCGCTCGTGCCCAGCATCGACGAGATGGAGGATTATTACGACGGCGACATCGAAGACGATAAGGCACAGCTCATTCGCGCCCTCGAAGAGTACCGGCTCATCAAAGAGGAGATGCAAAAGCTCAAAGAGCTGGAAACGATCGGCTACTACTTCAAGGAACCGGATAAGGATGTTGGCGAAACGAAAACGGTGTTCTCCCTCGAAAACCTCACCTTAGATGGGCTCGTGCGCGCGATGTCTGCTCTGCTCGTAAAACGCGAGAATGCGCTCGAGGAAGGAGAGATTCGTGAGATTCCGCGCGATGAATACACCGTTCGCCAGAAGATCCTTTTCATTCTTGAAGTCTTTGAAAATCACGAGGAGGTGCGCTTTGAAGAGCTGTTTACGAAGGATTTCACGAAATCGGAAATCGTGACGACCTTCCAGGCGCTCTTGGAGCTATTAAAACACCAATACCTGCATGTGCGCCAAGCGGAACTGTTTGGGCAAATTACGATCGCTTTCAACCCTGAATCGCCCCATCATTGGGTGGAACAGCAGATTGACGAATATGAATAAGGAGGGGAATGATGGAAAATTTAGTGAATATCATCGAGGCGGTGCTCTTTGCCTCGGGAAAAGCGGTTGCTATTAAGGATATTTCGGAAAAGCTTGGCGTTTCGGAGAATAAAGTGAAGGATGCGCTCACCGTGCTCAAGGAGCGCTACACCGTGGAGGGCGGTATTCAGCTGCTTGAATTCAATAAAAAAGCGCAACTTGCTTCCAACCCCGTATATAAAGATTCGATTGCCGCCGTGCTCAATCCCATTCGCGAGAAGGAGCTTACACGCACCATTTTGGAATGTGCGGCGATTATCGCCTACAAGCAGCCCATCACGCGTACGGAAATCGAAATGCTACGCGGCGTGAGCAGTGATTACGGCGTGAATGCGCTCGTAGATCTCGGGCTCATCTACCCCTGCGGCAGAAAGGATGCCATTGGCCACCCCGTGCTCTTTGCAACAACGGACGAATTTTTGAAGCGCTTTAAGCTGAATTCTCTCGAGGATCTTCCCGATTACGATCAGCTCATGGCGGCGATCGCTCGCCCCGATGATGAGCGCGATAGCTATCTTTACGCGCGCGGTGAGTGGGAGAACATCGATGCGGATAGCTCGAGTACGCTGGGCAGTGAGCCGCAGGCGCCCACCGAAAAGGCGAAGAAGCAGCCGCAAAAGGAAGAAGTGGTTGAAGGCGGCTACGAAATCCCCGATTTCCTCAAGGGATTGGATGATACAGATATCGTGAAGATTTCGTAAAAAACTTCCCGAAAGAGAAAGCGTGCGAATAAGCCGATGCTCTATCAATTGCATAAAGAATATTTCATTCGCTCATATTGTTGATATGGGCGAATTTTTTATTTGGTCGTTCTTTCTCGGAATGGTTTTATTTTTCTTTCCGATCTTCGTGGGCATGGATATCTACGTTGACGTGCCAAAGAACAGAGCGTGGTTCGCCCTGAGCGTTTTCGGGCTTCGCGTTTTCGGCGGCTACGGCGAGGTGAGAAAAGAGGGCGTTGCCATTCATCTCACCAAAAAGTTCGCCGTAATCGTTGATTTCATCAAAATGCGTGACGATACGCGCAAATATTTTGAGATCACAGATGGTTTCCAGCTCTATAAGCTTCATCACATCGTGGAGACGGGCGGAGCGGAAAGCATTTACGGAATCATGATTGCGGCGGCACTGCAATCGGCAGGCGGAGCAGCGTTTTCTGTGCTCAGAACGCGGCATCCCTTTCTTTCTCTCAAAAACGGAACAGTGCTCGCCGATCATAACTGCCTGAAGGTTTCCGTGGAAGTGATCACAATTTTCAACGGACTCGTTTTAACGCTCGCATTCACAAAAAAATCATTGGAGGCATTATTAAATTGGATAAGAAACAAAAAGTTGACGGCATTATGGAACGCACGGCGGAACAACTCGTGAAACTTGTGGACGTGAACACCGTAATCGGAAATCCTGTGTTTTCCGCGAGCGGAGCACAGATCATTCCCTTCACGAAGGTGACGATGGGCTATCTCTCGGGAGGTGGAGAATACGGCGAGGTGAAAGCGGTGAAAGAGGATGAAACTTTCCCGTTTGCAGGCGGTGCAGGCACCGTTGTGAACATCAAACCGATCGGGTTTTTGATTGATGACGGCAACGAATGCCGCGTTGTGAAGGTGACGAGTGATCCTTTGGATGGGCTCATTGAAAAGGCAGGCGAACTCTTTGGGAAATTCGTGAAGAAGGAAGAAGATGCACAGTAACGGGCGCTTCCGAGCTCAGCTCTTCTACCGTTTCCCACAGCTTGGGCGCTTTATTTGCTTCGTTTTGCTGCTTCTCGCGGTTTTTGCAGGCGTTGCGCCGTTTTCCGGTGAAAATTTCAAGGCTTCGGCGGCAACGCAGGGCGGGGCAGAATGTGTAGTTGAGGTATCCTCGCGGCGCTTTTTGCATGCACGGAACGCAGATACACGCCTTCCCATGGCAAGCACGACGAAGATTCTCACGGCAATCATTGTGATTGAGGATTGCGATCTCGATGAAACTGTGAAGATTCCTCGGGAAGCGGAAGGCACGGAGGGCTCAAGCGTATATTTGAAGGCGGGGGAAGCCTACACCGTGCGAGATCTTCTTTACGGGCTTATGTTGCGCTCGGGCAACGATTGCGCCGTAGCACTTGCCCTCCATCACAGCGGGAGTGTGCGTGCTTTTGCCGCCGAAATGGTAAAGCGCGCGAACGAAATGGGGGCGGAACACAGCGGATTTACAAATCCGCACGGACTTCCAAACAACGGGCACTATACAACGGCGCGCGATCTGGCGCTCGTTTCCGCCTACGCCATGCAAAACGAAACGTTTGAGGAGATCGTTTCATGCAAATACTACGAGGCACGCGGCTGGAAAAATAAGAACAAGATGCTGTGGCAATACGAGGGCGCGATCGGCGTAAAAACGGGTTTTACAACCGCGGCGGGGCGTTGCCTCGTAACCTGCGCTGAGAGAAACGGCATGAAGCTCGTTACCGTTCTTTTGAATTGCCCGCAGACGTACGAGCGCACAAGTGAGCTTTTAAACGGTGCGTACGCCGCCTATCAGATGATTCCGCTCGTTAATCCTTCCATGCCATACGAACGGCTGGAGATCAAGTACGCCTTTTCATATCCGCTCACGAAAGAGGAGCTTGAAAAAGTGGAAATCCACGCCGAGCTCAACGGCTTTTCGCCGCAAGCAAAAGGTGAAGTTGCAGGAAGGCTTTCGATTTATCTTGAAAATAACTTGCTTTTTTCGCAAAATTTGTATATGATATAAGTGATCGTGCGCTAAACGGTTGAATGGCACGTGATCAAGCGAAATACGAAAGGAGAGCAGAGTACTCTGCCAGACATACTAATATATGCGTATCAACAAATTTCTTGCGGAACAGGGCATTGCCTCGAGAAGGGGCGCCGATGAGATCGTTGCAGAGGGAAGGGTAACCGTAAACGGAAAATTAGCCACACCGGGCACCAACGTTGAGCTGAGCGATACCGTGATGCTCGATGGAAAAATTCTTTCCCATAAGGTGAAATACGAATACTATCTCTTGTATAAGCCGAAGGGCTGCGTTTGCACCGTGCGCGACGAGCGAACGGAAACACCGCGCAAAACCGTGATGGATTTCCTTCCCGAAAATGCAGGGAAGGTGTTTCCCGTAGGTAGGCTGGATTATAACACGGAAGGCCTTCTCATTCTCACCAACGACGGCGAGCTTGCATACCGCCTCACCGCACCGCAGAGCGAGATTCCCAAAACTTATCTCGTGCGTGTGGAAGGAGCAATAACGCCCGTGCAGCTCAACCGCCTCCGCGCAGGCGTGGAGATTGAAAAGGGCGTTATCACGAAGAAGTGCAAGGTTAACGTTGTTGAAACGGATAAAAAGTATACGAAATTGCACGTCGTTCTCACAGAGGGCAAGAACCGTGAGATCCGCAAGATGTTTGCGGCGGTGGGAAAAGAAGTTGCCTTCTTAAAGCGCATAAAAATAGGCGAGCTCACGCTTTCGGGGCTTGATCGCGCCGAGGTGCGCCGCCTCACGCAAGAGGAAATCTTTTATCTGAAAAATTTATAATGCAAAGCGCCCGCATTTAGCGGGCGCTTCGTTATAAGCTTACAGTGTTCGTATAAGGCCGACAACTTTGCCGATGATCATCGCCTCGCTATCCGAATCGAGAACGTAATCGGAGAGGGCGGAGTTTTCGGGGTGAAGGATCACCTTATCGCCTTTGCGGAAATAGCGTTTTACGGTTGCGCCCTGCACGCGGCTATCGGGCGTGAAGAGGGCAACGACGATATCGCCGTTGTTCGCAGTTTCCTGCTTTTTTACGATGATTTTATCACCGTTGAAGATGCCTGCCTCAATCATACTATCACCCTTCACGCGGAGCATGAAGAGATCTTCGCCGCGAAATTCACCGGAAGGGATTGGGTAATACCCCTCGAAATTGTGTGCAGCAAGAATGGGGTAGCCTGCCGTAACCGTTCCCACGAGGGGAATATGGGTAACGCTCTCGCGCTTAATCACGACGGCGCGCTTTTTCTTATCTGCCTTTTCCAGATAGCCCATATCCCTGAGACGGTTGATATAGCTATATGCCGTTGCCGTCGATTTAATATCAAGATCGTTGCACATATCGCGCACCGTAGGAGGATAGCCGTTATCCTCCATGTACTGTTTGATATAATCGAGTACTTCCAAGAGCCTATTCGTGCTGAGCATAACGCACCTCCTGTCGTATTATAACATATTTTGTAGAACCTTGTAAACTTTTGTTTCTATATTTTAGAAAAAAAATTGCTTTTTGCTTGATTTTTTTTCGATTCTACCTTATAATAAGGATATGGAAATCAAAATATGCGTTTTAGATGATAATAAAGAGTGCGACGGATGCCTCGAGTGCGAGGTGTGCGATCTCGATCCCGCGAAGGTGTGCGATAATTGCGGCAAATGCCTTGAGGTGAAGGATTACGCCACGATCAAGATCGATCAAATCATTACCGATCCGGAGGATGCGAACGCATAAGTGCAGTAACGCGGTTCATCTCTTTTGCGTAAAATATAACTTGAAAAAATTAATCCCGGCCGAAAAACGGTCGGGCATTCTTTTTATATTCAGGATCTTTGCGAATTATGAAAGGCGCGTATGCTGAAAGCGCACGAATTTCTCTCGGTAAATCGTGGGAATGATTGCCGTGATGCGTGCGCCGTCGTCTGTATAGGTTACGTTCTGCTCGGTGAGAAGATTTCTAATCGCGCCGTACTCTGCCATATCACGATAATGCACGAAGAGGGTAGCGCGAACGAATTCATTCTGCATCGCCTCGAAGATGCGCGTTTTCAGCGTTTCAAGCCCTGTGCCGCCCTTTGCCGAAATGGCAACGGCATCCTTTGGAATACGCACGCCTCCTGCGATATCGCACTTGTTCATCACAATGAGATAGGGGGAATCGAACCCAAGCTCTTTTAAGGTATCGAGCGTGGTTTTCATTTGCAATTCGTATTCGCCTGCGGCGTCGCACACGATGAGCGCGAGATCGCAATTCAAAGCGCTTTCAAGTGTGGATTTAAACGCTTCGATGAGATTGTGCGGCAAAGATTGCAAAAAGCCGACGGTATCCACCATGAGAAAGGGCACTCCTTCGATTTCGAAGGCGCGTGCGGTGGGATCGAGCGTGGCGAAGAGGGCGTTTTTTACGAAGACGTCTGCACCCGTCATCGCGTTGAGAAGGGTGGATTTTCCCGTATTCGTGTAGCCGACGAGAGCGACCGTTTTTACGCGATCCTTTTTTCTGCGTTGCACCTGCATGGCGCGGCGTTTTTTCGTTTCCTCGAGCTTTTGTTCGAGTGCGTGGATGCGTGCGCGAATGTGACGGCGATCGGTTTCGAGTTGGCTTTCACCCGGGCCGCGTGTGCCGATTCCGCCACCGAGGCGGGAGAGCGCCGCACCCTTGCCTTTAAGGCGGGGATAAATATATTGATACTGTGCCAGCTCCACCTGCAATTTTCCCTCGCTGCTCTCGGCGCGCAGGGCAAAGATATCGAGAATGAGGGTGGTGCGATCGATAACTTTGCGATTTTCAAGCGCGGCTGAAATATTCAGCGTTTGAGAAGGGGAGAGCTCGCCGTTGAAGAGAACGGTTACCTCTAACCCTTCAAGGCGCTCTTTCAGCTCTTGCAGCTTCCCTTCGCCGATAAAGGTGGCGGGGTTGATCTCACGGATATTTTGATAGATCGTGCCTGCGTAGCTTGCGCCTGCACTCTCGATGAGGGCAACGATCTCCTCGTGCAAGATTTTCGCCTCCGGGCCGAACACGGGCTGAATGACGTATACGCGCTCCACGATTGCTTCTTCCATCATTCTTCTTCCTCCGAATCGTGCAGCTTTACGCGGCTCGCAACCGATTTGCGGTTATCTTCGGTGATGGCGGCGTAGTGCTTGCGCGTGGTGTTCACGTCGCGATGGCCCAAAACGTCGGCAACGATGTAGATATCGCCCGTTTCGCGGTATAGCGCCGTGCCGTAAGTGGAGCGAAGTTTGTGGGGGGTGATGTGCTTTAAGGGAGTAACGATGGAAGCGTACTTTTTTACGAGATTCTCCACCGCGCGCACCGTAATGCGCTTATACTGCATGGAAAGAAAGAGGGCAGGTTCTTTTTCAAAAGAGGGCACGCGCGGATCGCCTTTTTTCTGCTCGATATACGCCTCCAGCGCGGCGGCAACTTCCTCTGAAAAATAGAGAATCGCCTTATTCCCACCCTTACGGGTTACGATAAAAGAGTTTGCCGAAAAATCAATGCTATCGTAATTGAGCCCAACGAGCTCGGAAATACGAATTCCCGTGCCGAGAAAGAGGGTAAGAATGGCGCAATCGCGAATCTTCGTGCGTGCGTGATAGCCTTCCATATGGCGAGAGATGCCTTTGCCAAGCTCCGCCGTATCGAGAAGCTCGGAAACTTCATCGCGCTCCAAGCGAACGATCTCTTTTTCGTGCAGCTTGGGCGTGGAAACCTTTGCCGTGTTGTTCACGGAAATAAGCCCTTTGTTGAAAAAATACTTAAAGAGGGAACGCACCGTTGAGAGCTTGCGCGCCTTGGCACGCTCATCGCAGGAAAGGCTCTTTTCACCGAATCGGTAATGGGAGAGATAGGAGAGGAATATCTCGATATCGGTATCCGAAACTTCCTCGAGATGCTCCAGCGTGATATCGTGAGCGCTCTCCAGCTTTCTGAATTTCTTCTTTAAGAGGAAATCGAAGAAGATGCGAAGATCGTACGCATAATTAAGGCGCGTGAGCGTGCTCGTGCGTTGCTCTACGCCGCGGAAATAATCCTCGCAGAAATAGGGCAACTCATCCGTAAGCTCGTAGATCTTATCGAGATTGCGAATATTCCGTTCTTGATAGTAATCGCCGTTCTTTTTCATAGCAAAACGATTATAACACGAAATGGGAAAAATGTCAATTTTACGAAGAGTTGTAGGGGAAATATTTTGGAGAATATCGGGAATTTAGCACGCAGGGGATATATCTAACTATTCGCAAAACACCGCTTTTACGAATAGTTATGGATAAAAAGGGGGTCAAATACGCTTTTTTCCGCTGTTTTTGGAGAAATTCTGCAATTTCCGATATTTTTATGCTCTCCGATTTCCGCTCATCGTATTCTGATGTTTGTTGGAAGAAAATTTCTTGAAATTCGATTTCCGATGAGAAATTGCTCGTGTAATTGCCCGTGTACGAACGGTTAAAAATTACTATGCCACACATAGCTATTATGTGTGGCATAGTATTATTGTTTTATTAAAATTCCGTAAGAATACGCGGGTAGCGTGAACGGCGCTTTCAGCGTTTTTTTGCCAATCAACTCGAAATAAGTTCCTTCCGCTTTTAAGGTATAGGTTACCGAAGAATTGTTGCACCAAATTACGGCGGTCTGCGATTTCTTTCTGCGCTCGAATACAAGGCAGGCGGCATCGGCAAAAAGCTGGCGGTAATCGCCATCCTTAAAAACTTCCGGTACGATTTTTGTGCGGATCTCTCCCAGCCTTACGAAAAAGGCGCGCAACGATTCATCAATATCGTTCCAAGGGAAGCAGGCACGGCAGAACGGATCCATATACCCTTCAACACCAACCTCATCGCCGTAAAAAAGGCAGGGAACGCCCGGCAACGTGTATTGCAAGGTGGCTGCCATGCGCAGCTTTGTTTTCGCCAGAGCACGCTCTTCTTCCGACATTTTCTCGATAGACATTTCCTCTTTGGTTGCAAGCTCTTTTCCGCCGAGCACAGTGAGAATACGCGGAGTATCGTGCGTGGAGAGGCTGTTCATAAGGCAATCCACTACCGCCTTCGGATAGTTATCAAGGAGCATAGCAATCGTTTCCAATAGCTGCGCGGTGCTGCCCGTTCTCACGAAGTTGATGATCGCATCCTTGAGCGGATAGTTCATCACAGAATCGAGTTCGTAACCCTGCAGATACTGCCTGCGTACCTCGTAGGAAATTTTATTGGAAGCATCTTCCCAAACTTCGCCGATAATGAGCGCTTCGGGGTTTTTCTCCTTCACGGCAGCGCGCAAGCCTTGTAAAAAGGAGCCGGGGAGTTCATCGGCTACATCCAGCCGATAGCCGCTTGCACCGCGGCCGAGCCACGTTTTGAGCACGCCGTTTTCGCCGAAAATGAATTCCTGATAGGAAGGCTCCTGCTCGTTGATGGCAGGAAGGGTTTCTATTCCCCACCAGCTTTCGTAGGAATCGGGAAAACTGCGGAAGGTATACCAATTGGAATACGGGGAATTTTTCGATTGATAGGCACCGAGGCTTTCGTAGCGGCCGTACTTATTGAAATATCTGCTATCCTCGCCGGTGTGGTTGAACACGCCGTCTAACACGATGCGTATGCCTTTTTTAGCCCCTTCTTTGCATAGCGCCGAGAAATCCTCCTCCGTGCCGAGCAAAGCGTCTATCTTCATGTAATCGCCCGTATCGTAGCGGTGGTTGGAATATGCCTCGAAGATGGGATTGAGATAGATGGTACTTACCGATAGCTCTGCAAGATATTCGAGCTTGGAGCATATCCCGTTTAGGTTTCCGCCGAAGAAATCGTTATTGAGCACTTTTCCGAATTGGTTGGGGCGAAAGGTGGGCTGGCCGCCCCAATCGCTCCTTAAAATTTTGTGCGGTGCGATCGGGTAATCGCCCTCTTTTGCAAAGCGATCGGGGAAAATTTGATACATCACGCCGCCCTTGAACCATTCAGGCGTGGTAAACGCTTCATCGAATACGGTAACCTGCCAGCTCTCCGGTTTTTTGCAAATTTCGGCGCGACGCAATCTTCCCCGCCCGAGGCATGTGCCGTTCTCCAAGGTAAAGTAATAGAAAAACAGCCCTACTTCGTGAAAGCGAAGCGTGAGAGAAAAGCAATCGCCTGTTTTTTGCATCGGAAAGGTGTGGGTTTCACCCTCATCCGTGTAAAAGACGAGTGAACATGCTTCAGCGGAGAAGTTGCCTTCTCCGCTTTCGTAGCAGTATAAGCGAAAGGTGATCTCGCTTCCGCGGGCGATCGCGCCGCGCTGCGATCTGCACCGCTCGTCGAGTGGATCGAAATAGAAATTCATGTTACTTTACGGGCTTGAGATTCCAGATATTCGCTGCGTAATCGCGAATGCTGCGATCGGCGGCAAAGTATCCCGCGGAAGCGATATTCATGAGCGATTTCCTGTTCCATGCCTGCTTATCGGTGCGGTACAGCGTGGAGAGCGCCTCCTGCGTGCGCGCGTACGATTCGTAATCGGCAAGGCACATGTAGGGATCGGCAATGCGGCCGCTGCGAAGCAGATAGTTTGCGATCTCGGCAAACGAACAGCCGTTGAAGCCGACGATAAGCGATTCGATGATCTTGCGAATGTTGGGATTCTGATTATAATATTCGCTCGAATTATAGCCGCGGTTCCAGATCTCGGCAACTTCTTCCGCCTTGAGTCCGAAGATAAAGATATTATCTTCGCCCACGTGCTCTGCCATTTCAACGTTTGCACCGTCTAATGTGCCGATCGTGAGCGCGCCGTTGATCATGAACTTCATATTACCCGTGCCGCTCGCTTCCTTCCCTGCAAGGGAGATCTGCTCGGAGATCTCGGATGCCGGCATAAGCATTTCAGACATCGTTACGTTATAGTTCTCCATATACACGACGTTGAGCTTTTCGTTGATCTTGGGGTTCTTTTTGATATCCTCGGCGAGGAAGCAGATGAGCTTCATGATCTGCTTTGCCATTTCGTAACCGGCGGCAGCTTTCGCACCGAAGATGTACGTTTTGGGCAGAATATCGAGATCGGGATTCTCTCTGAGTGCGTTATAATCGCCGATGATGTGCAGCACGTTGAGGAGCTGGCGCTTATATTCGTGCATACGCTTTGCCTGCACATCGAACACGGTGTTCGGATCAATGATGATCCCCTGCGCCTTCTTTGCGTACGTTGCAAACTGCTCTTTTTTGATGCGCTTTATTTCATCGAGGCGGGCAAGCACTCCCCTATCATCTGCAAACTTTTTGAACCCCTCCAAAAGGCTTGCATCCTTTGCGTAGCCTGCGCCGATGCACTCATCGAGGAGAGCGCACAGCTCGGGGTTAGATTGGTTGAGCCAGCGTCTGTGTGCAATACCGTTGGTAACGTTCGTGAACTTCTCCGGCGTATATTCGTAGAAATCGCGGAAAATGCTATCCTTAATGATATCGCTGTGCAATGAGGAAACGCCGTTTACGGAGTGCGAGCCGTGCACGCAGAGATTCGCCATGCGCACCGTGTTGTGCGCGAGGATCGCCATATGCGAGATCTTACCCCAGTTGCCGGGATAGCGGTTCCAAAGATCCTCACAGAAGCGGCGGTTGATCTCCTTGAGAATGTTGTAAATACGGGGAATTTTGCGCGCAATGAGCCCTTCATCCCACGTTTCGAGCGCCTCGGCAAGTACCGTGTGATTGGTGTATGCACAGGTGGCGGTGGTAATCTTCCACGCAGTATCCCAATCGTAGCAGTTCTCATCCATGAGAATACGCATGAGCTCGGGAATGGCGAGCGCAGGATGCGTATCGTTGATGTGAATGGCCGCCATCTCCGGCAAAAGGTCGAGCGAGCCGTAGCGGCGCTTGTGATCGGAAACGATGCACTGCAGCGAGGCTGAAACCAAGAAATACTGCTGCTGAAGGCGGAGCGATTTTCCCTCGCTGTGGTTATCGGAGGGATAGAGCACCTTGGAGATGAGCTGCGCATCACTATCGTCGCGCATGACGGCCTCGTAGTTCCCCTGCGAGAACGCCTGCATATCGAAGGTTTGCAGTGCGCGGGAGCGCCACAGGCGGAGCACGCTGACTGCTTCGGAATTTGCGCCCGCAACCATCATATCGTAGGCAACCGCCTCGATCTCTTTCGCGTTGTGGTACACGATCTCAATGCCGTGATCCGTCCAGATCTCTTCCACGTTGCCATCGAAACGGACGGTGAAGTGCATATCGCTGCGCTGATTCAGCCACGCCTCTCCGCCGGGAAGCCACACATCGGGCAACTCGATCTGCCAACCGTCTATGATCTTCTGCTTGAAGAGGCCGTACTGATAGCAGATGGAAAAGCCCATAGCGGGATAGTTCTGGGTGGCAAGCCCATCCAAGAAACAGGCGGCGAGGCGTCCGAGTCCCCCATTTCCAAGCCCTGCATCGGGCTCTTCCTCGTAAAGATCCTCGAGCGTGAGCTTATACGATTTGAGCGCACCCGAAAGCGCCTTTCCGATGCCGAGATTATACACGCTGTTTTTGAGCGAACGCCCCATCAAAAATTCCATGCAGAGGTAGTAAACGCGCTTTGCACGCGCCTTCTTCACCTTTACGTGGTAGCGCTGGCGCTTTTCGAGCATGATATCGCGCACGCTCAAAACGACGGCCTTATAAATCTGTTCGCGCGTAGCCTCCTTGGGCGTTACGCCGAAATAGCGCGAGAGTTTGCCTGCTATGAGGCGTTCTGCAGCCTGTTCCGTGAGTTTTGTTTCCATTTTTTGTTATTTTCTCCAAAAAGTTCGTATACATGCGGACATTTCTCCCCGATGGAGAGAAATGCCGAAAATGTTTGTTCATTTGTACCGAACGGGTTAACGCTCGGCTTTTTCCGTACCCCTTTTTACTTCATTGCGCGCTCATAGAGCTCTTCGTAGTTTTTAGCGGAGGCGGACCAAGTGAAATCGGTTTCCATTGCTTTCTTCACGAGGTTTGCCCACGCGCCGCTACGGTACACGCTCAGCGCCTCGTTGATGACGTACAGCATATCATAGGCATTGTATTCTCGGAAGGTGAAGCCGTTTCCGCCTGCGCCGTACGGCTTGATGCTATCGCGAAGCCCACCCGTTTCGCGCACGATGGCAACCGTGCCGTAACGCGATGCAATCATCTGCGAAAGCCCGCAAGGTTCGCTCTTGGAAGGCATGAGGAAGAGATCGGCACCCGAATAGATCTTGCGAGAAAGATCGGAATTGAAGGTGATCACCGAAACGGCTTTCCCCTGATAGCGGCGCGCCAGATCTGCAAAGTAGTTCTCGTATTCGGAATCTCCCGTGCCGAGAAGGACGAATTGCACATCGTTTCTCAAAACCTGCTCGATCACTTCCTTCACGAGATCAAGCCCCTTGTGGGAAACGAGGCGGGAGATCATTGCAATGATGGGCGTTTCTGCCTTTACGGGCAGGCCGAGCATCTTCTGCAATTCCTCTTTGCACACCGCCTTGCCGCTTACATCGGAGGCATTGTAATTTTGAAAGAGCGCCTTATCCGTTGCAGGGTTATAATAATCGGGATCAATGCCGTTGAGAATGCCCGTTAGCTTGCTTTCGTTGCGGCGAATGATTTGATCGAGACCGTGCGAATAGAAAGGCGTTTTGATCTCCTCCGAGTAGGAAGGAGAAACGGTAGAGAACGCCTCGCAACACTCGATCGCACCCTTCATGAGGTTGATGCAACGATCGTACTCCACAAGATTCTTATAGCTATACGAGATGCCAAACAGATCTTCGAGCACATCGAGCGAATACTTGCCCTGATATTCGATGTTGTGAATGGTGAATACGGCGCGAATGAACTGATACTCGGGGCGTTGGCAATAGCTCGTTTTGAGATAGAGCGCCGCAAGTGCCGCCTGCCAATCGTGGCAATGCAGAACATCCGGATAGAAACCGATAAAGTTGAGAATTTCCATTACGCCACGGCAGAAGAAGGCGAAGCGTTCGCCGTCGTCGTAGTAGCCGTAGCACCCGGGTCGCTTGAAATAATATTCGTTATCTACGAAATAGTATGTTACGTTATTCGCTTTATACTCAAAGATGCCGCAATACTGGTTTCTCCAAGAGAGCGGAACGAAAATATTGCCGATGAAGCGGAACTCCTTGCGGTATTCCTTGCGGATATCCTGATAGAGCGGAATGATCACGCGAACATCGTAGCTTTCATCTGTAGCCAACGCCTTAGAGAGGGAGCCGATCACTTCGGCAAGGCCGCCCGTTGCGATAAAGGGTGCGGCCTCGGAAGCCACGAAAAGGTACTTCTTTTTCGGTTCAACGGCGATTTCGCACGTTTTGCACTCCTCTTGGGATACGGGCGTTTCCACAACTTCGATGGGCGCTGCCACCTTCTTTTTTGCGGATTTTTTTACCGTTTTCGTTGTTGCCATGAAAATCTCCTTGTGGGCGCAAACCCTCGAATTTCTTTTTTGCAGGCTTCGCTACGCAAGCGATTACAGCATGCGCCCCTTCGATACAAAGTACGGAAGCTCCGCACAGCCGGCAAGCGTGCGGCGATCGCGAATGACTACGTTCTTATCGGTGATCACGCTCTCGAGCTTCACGTTTTCGCCGATCACAGTATCCTGCATGAGAACGCAGTTCTTCACCTGCGTACCCTTTCCAATCTTTACGCCGCGGAAGAGAATGCAATTCTCTACCGTTCCTTCGATCACGCAGCCATCGGAAATGAGGGAATCCTTCACAACTGCTCCCGTAAGATACTTGGAGGGTGCACTGTCACGTACCTTTGTGTAGATATCACGGGCACCGAACAGCTCCTCGCGTACGGGCTTATTCAAAAGCTCCATGCTGTGCTTGTAGTAATCCTGAAGGGAATCCACCGCAGCGTAGTAGCCCTTGAATTCGTAGCCGTAGATCTTGAGGGTGTTCACCTTCTTGGCGAGAATATCTCTGCCGAAGCTGGAAAATCCCCTCTGCACGGCGCTTTGAATGGTGTTGATCAGGAACTCACGGCTCATGATCATAATATTGATGTAAAGGTTGTATTTCTTGCCCTTTTTGAGATCGCTCGGGTTGATCTTAAGCCCCGTGATCCTGCCCTCTTGATCGGGCTGGAGGGTGATAAAGTAGCTGGATTCGCTGGGCTCCTTCTCCTCGTGGTAGACCATCGTGATATCAGCGCCCTTCTCCTCGTGGTAGTTCACGATGTCGCCGATATTCATGTGCGCGATGCCATCGCAATCGGAAATAACGACGTAATCCTCGTTCCTGTGGCGCAAGAAGCTCGTGATGCCCATGAGCGCCTCGAGGCGGGTGGAATACGGCTTATCCGTTTCGTTGGAATAGGGCGGAAGCAGAATGATGCCGCCATCCTTTCTGGCGAGATCCCAATCCTTACCGCTGCCGAGGTGATCGATGAGCGATTGATAGTTGTTTTTCGTTACGATACCCACCGTCGTAATGCCGGAATTGACCATATTCGAAAGCGCAAAGTCAATGAGGCGGTATCTGCCCCCGAAGGGTACGGATGCCATCGTGCGGTGACTGGATATCTCAGGGATATTTTCGTCGTGAATGTTGGAAAAAATAACGCCTACGGTAGAACGTGCCATTTTTTATTCCCCCTTGTAATCCTTATCCAAAATCTTGCCGCCCGCAACGGAGGCTCCTTCAGCAACGGTGATGCCCCTTCCGAGCACGGCAATTCCAACGCCCTTCGCTTTAGGCTCACCAACGGTTGCGCCCTTTTCGATGGTAACGTTCTCATCAATGATCGAGTAATCTACAACGGCGCCTGCCTTTACCACGGTTCCTGCCATAATCACGGAATCGCGCACCACGGCGCCCTCTTCTACAATAACGTTGGAGGCAAGCACGGAGTTTTGCACCGTACCTTCGATCTCACAGCCGAGCGCAACGAGCGCGTTTTCAATCACCGCTTTCTCACCCACGTATTCGGGCGGCGCAAGCGGATTGCGGGAGTGTATCTTCCAATCGTTGGAGCTTACGTCGAAGGCGGGATCGGCGCCCAAAAGATCCATATTCGATTCCCAAAGAGAAGAGATCGTTCCAACGTCCTTCCAATAGCCCTTGAAGCGGTAGGAGAACATCTTCTCCCCTGCGGCAAGCATGGTGGGAAGGATATCCTTGCCGAAATCCTTGGAGGAGTTGGGGTTCGCCTCATCCTCTTCCAAGTACTTGAAGAGCTTTTCTGCAGTGAAGATATAGATGCCCATCGAGGCGAGATTGCTCTTGGGAACCTTCGGTTTTTCTTCAAATTCGTAGATGGTGCCATCTGCATTGGTGTTGAGAATACCAAAGCGAGGCGCTTCCTTCATGGGAACTTCAATTGCCGCAATCGTGCAATCTGCCCCCGTTGCTTTGTGGGCGCGGAGCATCGCGGCGTAATCCATCTTGTAAATGTGATCGCCCGAGAGAATGAGCACGTAATCGGGATTGTACTTCTTCATGAAGTGCATGTTCTGGTAAATAGCGTTTGCCGTGCCCTCAAACCAGGATTGTTTCTTCTTTGCCTGGTAGGGCGAGAGGATATGCACGCCGCCAAAGGCGCGGTCGAGATCCCACGGCTGACCGTTACCGATGTATTCGTTGAGCTCAAGGGGCTCGTACTGCGTGAGCACGCCCACGGTATCAATCCCCGAGTTGATGCAGTTGGAGAGCGGGAAGTCGATAATACGGTACTTCGCGCCGAAGGCAACCGCAGGTTTTGCAATGTTATTCGTGAGCGCATAGAGCCGAGAGCCCTGTCCGCCCGCCAAAAGCATGGCAACACATTCTTTCTTTCTGAGCATTATATTCCCCCCTGTTTTCAGGTTTTTATTACGTTATTTCATTCGGCCACGATTGAGAACCGATTATTCCGGAATCTTCACGAGATAAATCGTCGAATGCTTGGGAACGGTGAGGCGAAGCGAATACTGCTTTCCGTGGCTTGGCTCATTTACCGCCGTATAAGTTTTGTGCGCGAGCTTTCCATCGCCGCCGTATTTCTTATCGTCGGAACAGAAAATTATCTTATATTTGCCCTTTTCGTTCACGCCGAGCAGATAGTTGATCACATCGGAGCCTGAATAGCATGTGAGACATATTACTTCGTTCCCGCCCCGATCTCTGCGAATAAAGGAAACGATATTGCAATCGGCATCATCGGGCGCGAGCCATTCGAAGCCGGCCCAGCTATCCTCGATCTCGTAGAACGCGGGCGTTGATTTATAGAACTCGTTGATCGCCTTCACGTACTTTGTAAGCTTGCGGTGCATCTCGTAGCGATCGCGTAAGAAGAACTCAAGCCCCTCTTTATACGCCCACTCCTTGAACTGACCGAACTCGTAGCCCATGAAGTTGAGCTTTTTGCCGGGGTGCGCCATCATATAGCCAAGGAAGGCGCGCACGCCTGCGAACTTCTCTTCGTACGTTCCCGGCATCTTCCCTATGAGCGAACACTTGCCGTGCACAACCTCATCGTGCGAGATGGGAAGCACGTAGTTCTCGGAGAAGGCGTACACCATAGAGAAGGTGAGCTTGTTATGATGATGCATGCGGTAAATGGGATCGAGGCTCATATAGGAGAGGATATCGTTCATCCAGCCCATATTCCATTTAAAGTTAAAGCCAAGCCCACCCACGGAAACGGGCTTCGTGATCATGCTCCATGCCGTGGATTCTTCGGCGATCATGAGCGCGTGCGGGAAGCGCAAGAACACCGCCTCGTTGAGCCTTCTCAAAAAGGCGATCGCCTCTAAATTCTTATTTTCGCCGTAGATATTGGGCACCCACTCGCCGGGGCGCTTATCGTAATCAAGGTAGAGCATGGAGGCTACGGCATCCACCCGAAGCCCATCCACGTGAAATTTATCGAAGAAGAAGCAGGCGCTTGAAGTGAGGAAGGAGCGCACCTCGTTCCTGCCGAAATCGAAGCGGCGCGTTCCCCACGTTTCGTGTTCCATGCGATCCCACTGGCTGCTCTCGTAGAGGGGTTGACCATCGAACTCGTAAAGCCCAAGCGCATCCTTGGGGAAGTGCGCCGGCACCCAATCAAGAATTACGGAGATTCCGGCTTTATGGAAGCTATCAACGAGGTACATGAAATCCTTGGGCGTGCCAAGGCGGGAGGTAGCGGCAAAATAACCCGTAACCTGATACCCCCACGAACCCTCGAAGGGATACTCCGTGATGGGCATGAACTCCACGTGCGTGTAGCCCATTTCCTTTACGTAATTCACAAGCTCGGTGGCAAGCTCGCGGTAGGTGAGGAAGGAATCATCCTCGTGGCGCTTCCAGGAGAGGAGGTTCACCTCGTAGATATTCATGGGAAGCGTGAAATGATTAACTGATTCCTGCTTCTTTCGGTAGGCGGCATCCCCCCACTTGTAACCCTCTAAATCGTAGAGCTTGGAGGCCGTTTCAGGCGGCGTTTCCGTGTGGAAGCCCACAGGATCTGCCTTCATGAGCTTTCTGCCATCATGCGTGGTGATGCAGTATTTATAAATATCGTACTCTTTCAACCCTTCGATGAACAGCTCGAAGGATTCGCCGTCTATCATGCGCTGCATGATGTGCGTGCTATCATCCCAGCCGTTGAAATCCCCAACGATGGAAACGCTCTTTGCACGCGGTGCCCACACGCGGAAAACGTACCCCACCGCGCCGCCGCGCTTTTCTTTGTGCGCGCCGAACAGCTCGTAGATGCGATCGTTCTTCCCCTCGTGATAGAGGTGAAGCGGAAAATCGGTGTAATGATCGTTCTTCAATATTTGATTCCGTCCCGAAAAAGCTAAGGCTTATGCGGCTTAGTGGCATGATACCCCAAGCCTTTCCTATTATACTACATTTTACCTCGATTTTCAATAGCTAATGCGTTTTTTTTTGTGAAAACGGGAAACTTTTTCTATTTACAAAAAATGTCCCCTCCTTTCAGATGGGGACGATGAAAAACGGTTATTTCTCCACGATGGACTTTGCGATCTCATAAATATTGCCGGCGCCGAGAATGAGGATGAGATCGTCCTTTTCAAGCTTCTCGCATAGGCGCGCTTTGAGCTGCCGTGCGCTTTGCACGTACACCGCCTCGGGAATCTTGCTCACGAGGTGCACGCTGCTACCGGCGTAATCGAATTTCTCACGAGCTGAATAGGTGCGGTAGATCACGGGCGATTCGAGGCGCTTTAAAACGGAAACGAAATCCGTAAGCAGATCGCGCGTGCGGGTAAATGTGTGCGGCTGAAAAACAAGGCGCACACTTCCCGTGCACAGTCGCTCAGCGGTATCCACGGCGGACGCAATCTCACGCGGGTGGTGAGCGTAATCGCAAACGACGGGTACGCCGCTCAGCGTTCCGATGTGTTCAAAACGCCGTTTTACACCCGTAAACTGTTCAAGTCCGCGCTTGATCTCCTCTGGTGAAAAGCCGCAAAGGCGTGCCGCCGCATACGCTGCGAGCGCGTTGAGAACGTGCACGCGCCCCACAACGGCAAGGCGGATGCGCACCACAGAAAGGCCATCCTCCGAAACCGTGAAGGAGTAGCGTTCCCCTGCCGCACGCAGCTTTTCGGCGCGGATACGCCCTGCATACAGCCCAAAATCGAGTTCGTGTGCAATCTCGCGGGCGCGCACGTCATCTGCATTAACGATGACTTTCTCTGCCTTCGCCGCAAACGCACGGTAAGCGGAAAACAGTTCCGTTTCGCTCGGGTAGCAATCGGTGTGATCGCGATCGCAATTGAGTATTACGGCAACACTGCTTTTGAGGGCGAGGAAACTGCGCTTAAATTCGCAAGCTTCGGTGATGAAGGTCTCCCCGCCCGTTGCGCAGAGGTTGCCGAGCGCAAGATCTTCACCGCCGATATGCGAGGTAAAGGATGCGCCCGATGCGTGAAAGATATGCGCAAGCATGCAAGTAGTCGTCGTTTTGCCGTGGCAACCTGCAACCGAGAGTACGCGCGGAAATTCCTCCGCGATCCTCCCCAAAAATTCTGCGCGCGGCAGGAGGCGTTTTCCCGCCCGCCTTGCCGCAATCAGTTGCGGATGCCCATCTTCAACGGCGCCGGTGTATACAACGGTGTCTTCCGAAATCTCTTCGCTCTCCCCGATGTGCACGTGAACCCCTATTGAAGCGAGACGGCGTGTGAAGCTATTTTCCGCCGCATCGCTGCCGCGAACGGAATAGCCGCGCCAAAAGAGCAATTCGGCGAGCGCGCTCATGCTTACGCCTCCGATTCCGATGAAATAGTAGCCCCGATTTTCGGCACTTTCTTCGAAAAACATACTTTAGCATATGTTTTGCCCTAAAATTTTGTGAATTCCTTGCCTGCGCGAACAAACCGCGCGCAACTCTCCCCCTCTTTACGGTACTTTTGCATAAAAAAAGAACTCGGATCATCCAAGTTCTGTTTTTTCTTTTTTCACGCGATCGCCATGTGAAATGCGATCAAGTGCTTTCCCTTTGGGCGTACGCTCAATTACACGGGAACTACGTTGATGGCGCGAAGCTTGCCGGCATCCTTAGGATCGGGCTCCGTTTCAAACGTAACCTTCTGGCCCTCCTTGAGCGTGCGGAAGCCCTCCGTTTGAATAGCGGAGAAATGCACGAACACGTCCTCACCGCCCTCGTCGTTGGAAATAAAGCCGTAACCTTTTCCGTCGTTGAACCATTTTACAGTTCCGTTCATACTAAATTTACCTCCTATCGGTTGCGCCGAGGAAATTCCCCGACTTTTCACAAATAACATTATAGCATTTTATAGAAAAAAAGTCAATACCCCTTCGGAAAAAAAGCGTGCTTCGCTGAATAAAGAAAGCGGCCGGAGCTTTCGCTCTGGCCGCCTTTTTGCGTTTTAGCGGAAAACTTTAATTAGTCGTCCTTGCCGGGAAGCATAGCAACCTGTGCAGGAGCTGCAGGAGCTGCTGCAGGCGTGATCGTAGCGCTCTGCGCGGTGATACGCATACCCCAGAAGTTGAACGCACCGCCCGATACCGTGGCATCCGTTCTCGTGAGAACGATGCTGTTTGCACCTGCATTGAGGTTCACATAGCCGCAGAAGGTGTAGTAGTTGGAAGGGCTGTTATCCGTGCCTTCGGTGGTTTGAAGCTTAACGGCGGAAACATCTACTGCGGTGCCGTTTACTGCAAGGGTGAAGAGGCTGCCCATCATAACTTCG
>JAFWBP010000009.1 GCA_017507045.1 Clostridia bacterium
CGAAGTTATGATGGGCAGCCTCTTCACCCTTGCAGTAAACGGCACCGCAGTAGATGTTTCCGCCGTTAAGCTTCAAACCACCGAAGGCACGGATAACAGCCCTTCCAACTACTACACCTTCTGCGGCTATGTGAACCTCAAAGCAGGTGCAAACAGCATCGTTCTCACGAGAACGGAGGCCACGGTAACGGGCGGTGCGTTCAACTTCTGGGGTGTGCGTATCACCGCGCAGAGCGCTACGATCACGCCTGCAGCAGCTCCTGCGGCTCCTGCACAGGTTGCTATGCTTCCCGGCAAGGACGACTAATTAAAGTTTTCCGCTAAAACGCAAAAGGCGGCCAGAGCGAAAGCTCCGGCCGCTTTTTGTATGCCGAGAAGCTGCAGATTTTTCGGCTTTGTTCAGTATGTCCATTCGAAATAAAAAGCGTCGTCAGGAATGAAAGGTGTTTGCTTAAGCGCTCTTTGTGAGCTTTACGGCCAGTACCGTCATATCGTCTTCCGCTTTACCTTGATAGCGTCGGAGCGCGGATTTTAGTATCTCCTCGGCAAGCGATTGCGGATTCAGCGGATGCAGGCGCGAGAGATAGGAACATAGCTCCGAGGGTGAACCGAACGCCGCCGTGATACCGTCGCTCATGAAGATAAGGAAATCATCCGCTTTCAATTCCACGCGCAGGCAGGTAGGATGAATTGCTTCCAACGCGCCAATGGGAAGGGATTCGCCCTCCAACACCTGCAACGTTTCACCTGAGAGCACGAAGCCCGGGGGAGAGCCGATCTTCACAACGTCTGCAATTCCCGTATCGAGGTTGACTGCGGCGAGATCGAGGCAGGAGAAGGTCTCCTCCGAGGAAAACGCCACGAGGCTGTTCACGGTAGAGAGCACCGTTTCGGAAGGCATCTTCGCTTTATAGAAGCTTTCAAGCAGTGAGAGAGTGCGATCGGAGATGCGGCGCGCCTCCTCGCCGCTACCCATGCCGTCGGAAAGGGCTACGATAAAGCGTCGTTCATCGATTTTGAGAACGGAATGCGTATCCCCGCTTGCAAGCTCACCCGCCTTGGGGTTCGAGGCAATGCCGAAAGCGGCATCGAAGGTGGGCTTGCGCCTGAGCACGAAGCAGGCGCGCTCTACGGTGAGCGGGATCTTTTCGGAGAGGGCGAGGGAAACGCCGAGCGCCTCGCTTGCAATGCGCAAGAGCTTCTTTGCGCGCACTCCCTCTTCGAGCGTAAGGGTTGCGGTGAAGTGCTCTCCTTCACCGTAGAGGAAGATTTCCGTGCTTATAATACCTTCTCGCGCAAGCGCATTGGCAAGAACGTGCTCTTCATCGGAGAACACGTATTCCGCGCTCTGTTCGAGGGCAATTTCTTTTAAAATTTCGCTCACGCCGTGTGCTTGCTTTGCAAGAAGCCGCCGCCCCTCGCGGGCGCAATCAAGTTGCAGCGCCAAGTGGGTATAATCGGCAAGCTGCTTATTAAGGACAAAAAGCAGCCCTGAAGTGTTGCTACATCTGGCGGAAAGCTCGCTTGGAAGATCAATGAAGTTTGCCTTGCCTTTTGCCTTGCCCACGGCTATGAGCTTATCGAGATTATCATAGAGGCGGTGCTCTTCACACGATCGTAGGTTGGGGCAGTGCGTACAGAGAGCATCGGTGAGCTTTCCGCGTATCTGCTTTGCCGAGTCATCAGGAGTATCCACCGTTTGGAAGGAGTTTTCAATTTCGCGAAAGAGGGCGGAAACCTCGTAGAGCTGTTCCCCAACGGCTCGGCGCGCACGGTTAACGGCAAGGCGTGGCAAGTTGCGCGCACGATAGAATACGAGGCTCTTGTTTGCACGGCGCAAGAGCTTCTCGGGGAGGATGAGCACAATGGCCACGGGGATCGCGCACGCAAGCAAGGTGAGCAGAATATCAATCGCTGCGTTCTCATATAATCCCTCAAAATACATTGCGGCCGCAAATGCGATAAAGGTGGAAAGAGAGGAAACCGCTTTTCCGTAGGGCAAGAATAATAGGGCGATGGAGGCGTATATCGCAAACTCTGCAATGGCTATCGCAGAGTGTGTGAAAATTGCGAGCGGCAGTGAAAGCACAATCGCAAAAGGAACTGCCGCGGTGCTTTTTATTAGCACGGCGGCAAGGAGCAGTGCGGAGAGCGCGGCAACGTAAAAAGCATGGACTCCGAGCGCATAGATGGCACCCATGCCCAAAAACAGCCACATGAGAGCGATTTCCGTGAGCTCGCCTGCGCTGAGGCGGGTGCGGAACGCGCGCTCCATCAATGCAGACATGCCCCCTTCAAAAAGTATGGAAAGCAGCACGATAAAGCCGCCGATCAGAAGCTTTTGCAGGGTGGGTGCAAAGGGAAAGATCGCGTACCCTTCAAGCGGGAAGAGAAAAATAAAGGGCAACTGCAACAAAATTGCATAGGCAACGCGCTCATATTTCATCGTGCGGCCCAGCCTCGTGTAGATGGCGGTAATGAACAAAAAACAAGCAGCCTGAATAGCGGCCGAAAGAGTTGCCGTAAGCGAGAGGGCGCCGGCAGAGGCAAGAAGATAGCCTGCGCTTGCGGCAAAGGGGTTGAATCTGCACGCAAGCACCGCATAGTAGAGCGCGAATGAGATTGGTTCATTCCCCGGCAGCACGAAGTTTAAGAGCATCATGCAGGCCGCAAGCGCAAGATATTGGAGTACGGCAAGATAGGAAAAGGAGCTGCTTAGTTTCTTCATAAATTCCCCACATTATGATAGGATTTCGCACCAATTATAAAAGAAAAATCCCTGCTTGTTTGCAGGGAATTCGTCTGTGATTGTCGAATGTTGCGGCAAAAACTTTTCCATTCACCGGTTTACGTTCGTTTTGATCTCCACTTCCAAAGAATCAATGAGGTCGTCCTTCCATTCCTCATATTTTTTGTGGGAAGATCGATAAAGGGATCGCCTTAAATTGAAGAGATCGCAATCTGCCTCTTTGCAGGTATTCCAAAGCTTTTCAATATCGGCCCTCAAGAGCTTCTCCGCACTTTCGAGTGCTTCATCTGAAGCTTCCTCGCTTGCGATCTCCTCCACTTCCGAGGTTACGGATTTGCAGCAAAGCCTCGCATGCAGATCGAGGGATAAGGTCACTTTTTGCTTCTTCATATCCAGCTCAACGCCTCCTTCGTCTTCAAGGATCGTGAGCGTTGCATCTGCATCGTCCTCCTTTGCGTTGAAGTTCCCTGCGTGCACGTTTCCCTTTAACAGGCTGAAGGCGAAGGTAAGCTCGTGCGGCAAAAGGCCCACCATTCTGCCCTCGGAAAAGAGAGCTGTTTCTTCTGCGCTATATGCTTGTTCTTCTACCTGATTTCCGCCCGATCCACCGCTTGAGGAATTTGATCCGCCCGATCCTCCGTGGGTGTGAGAGCCCTTTTGCGGTGTGCTTCTCAAGTAGGGGAGATAGCTGCTTTTCGAAGGACCGAAATATCCGATCGTAAAATCTTTGAGCGTGTTGGGCATAACCATGCCCGATTTCACCGATGCATCGGAAAAAAGTTTGCCAATGGCAAGTGAGGAAGTATCATCAATGGCACTCTGCGATGAGATGATCTCTTGTGCTGTTCCCTCACACACCGCCAGATTGCACGATTCGGGCATATATTTATTGCGAATGAAGTAATTGAGATAGGAGAATACATCCTCCTTTGCCGCTCTTTCGCCGATCACGATGAGATCGCAGAATACGAATTTCGGAACCCAACTCGTTTTAGAAAAGATATCTGAAATGCAGGCAGAAACGTTTTTTCCCTCCCCCACGATTTCCAAAGAAGATGTGCCGCCCATCTTGCGGTCGCTCCCTTTGGGCACGGCGATTTCCGTGGTCACGGAGTATCCGTTATCCGTCTTATCAATGCCTACGGCAAGAATTACCGCCGTCTTTTGAATATCCACAAGGCCGAAGTCGTTGAAAAAGAAATAAAAGATAATAAATACCGCAAGAATGAGGTAAAGCTTCATGGGTATCGTCTTTAAAAATTTATGCTTTTTCACGGCGTTTCCTCCTCAGAAGCAGGCATAGAATGGGTAGCATCACGGTGAAAATGGGAAAGATCCAAAACATGGTACCCGAGATCACTTCAAGCACCTCGCTGAAGCGGTAATCGAGCGTGAGCGAGATGATGAACAGTGTTCCCGTTACGAGCACGGAAAAAACGGTGGGAAGATAGCGCGGCTTGCCGTATGCCTGCAAGAGGCAATCCACTCCCGCTTGTGCTGGCAAAATGCAATAGAAGGCCATCACGAGGGCAAGCGCAAAGATAAACAGATAATCGATCCTTCCCAAAACGGTAACCCCCGAAAAGTACTGGGAGGTTTGCGAGAACGCAAAGAGCTGGTGGAGTGCCGTCTCCTGAAAGATGCCGTAGAAAGTGGCGAGGAAGGTAAGCACGCCCACTCCGCCTGCAAGATAAAAGAGCGCGCCCTTCCACGCCATCCCTTTGCCGTAATCGAATTTTCCGAGCAGTGTGAGTGCGATCGATGCATCAAAGAACCAGTTCGTTGCGGACATGGTACCCCTTAAAAATCCCCGAATGCCACCTGCGCCTATGGGAAGCAGTGCGCCGAAATCGGCAGATCCCACTGAGAGAACGAGAATTCCCAAAAACCCGAAAACGGATAAGGGCGCAAGAATATCCCACACCCTGCCATGGGATGAGAGGGGTTTGGAAATAACGTACGCCGCAAAGATATAATAGGGCGCAAAAACAATGAGCGAAGGTAGCGTATCGTAGAACACATTCTGCACGAAGAGGCGCTGTTCGAGAAGAGGAACGAGCGTTGCATAAAAAAGGAAAAGTGCAAAGATAGAGATGAGGATCTTCGCCGCAATTCCTCCAAAGGTATTTTCAAGCAATTCATAAAGATTCATCTTTCGCTTGGCAAGCAGAAGCACGCAGAAGATGGCGCCGGCCTGCACGAGATAGCTTGCGAGCATAGGAAAAAGCAAGTCGTTTCGCGCGCTGTTTGCAAGTTGCGTGGGAAGGAACAAGAGCTTCCCCACTGGCGCAATGCACGCGAGAAAAAAATAGAGCTGACGGCTGGAAATCCTTTTCATTTGAGCCTCCTTTTATTCGGGCTTTTCAGCGATTTAGGGCGTTTTTGCAGTGAGCCCAAATTGTATTTCACGATGGAATCGCGCAGATCTCTTCCTACCACGGGGGAGAACGGTGCAACGAGCGGCGCACCGAAGTTATCCGTCGTCACGAGATACAAGATCATGAACCCCGTTGCGAGGATGATGCCGTAAGTTCCCACGCTTCCTGCTACGAGCAGCATTGCAAGGCGTACAACACTCGTCTGTTCGATGAGGTTTGGTACGGCGTATAGCCCGATGCCGGAAAATGCGATGATGATGATCGCAGGCGTGGAAACGAAGCCTGCAGAAACTGCCGTCTCACCCAGCACGAGCGCGCCCACCACGCTGAGTGCCATGCCCACGTATTTGGGCATGCGGATGGAAGCCTCGTTTAGAATTTCCAACACCAAGAGCACGAGAAGCATTTCAAGAGAAGGCGTAAATGGCAGATCGCGAATGGCGCCGGAAATCGTGAGGAGCAGCTTCACGGGAAAGAGCTGCAGCTTAAATAGCTGAGCGGCAACGTAAAAGGCAGGTAAATAAATTGCCACGAGCAGAGCAAAGAGCCGAAGAACCCGCGTAAAGGTGGCGCGGTAGGTTGGCACGAAGTAATCCTCGCTCGATTGGAAGTCCTCCACGAGCAGATAGGGCACCGTGAGCGCGATAGGGGAGCCATCTACAATGAGCCCAACTCTTCCTTCCGCGAGTTTGGCGCAGAAGATATCCGGCTTTTCCGTCGTTCCCACCTGCTTCACGAGGGAATAGGGGCGAGAAGAGAGAAAGTGTGTAAGATAGGAAGAATCGGGTATGATATCGATATCTATATCGTTGATTTTTTTGCGAACCTCTTTCACTACCTGCTCGGTGGAAGTGCCTTCGAGATAGCATAGGGCTACCGCTGTTTTTGAGCGCCGCCCGACTTCGAGAAATTCGATCTTGAGTTCGCCCGTTTTGAAGCGGCGTCGAACGAGTGAAGTATTTGTTTTCACGTCCTCAATGAAGCCTTCACGGGGGCCTTTCACGGCAACGTCGGTAGAAGGTTCTGCAATGGCGCGTGTGAACACTTTTTTCGTTCCTACAATAATTGCCGCATCCATGCCCGCAAACAGTAGCACGGGATTGCCCGAGAGGATCTCCAGCGCGAGAATATCAAGTGCCGTTTCCGTTTTCATTTCGGGAGAGGTGAGCTTTGCCCCAACCTCTGCTGCGGTGGGCTTTCCATCGTAATCGAGAAGGGCGCGCACTACCTGTTCGCCAAGAAGCTCCTTATCAGTGATGGGATCTGCGAACACGACGCAGAACTGCATGCCCTTTTCGGAGATGAAATCGAATGTTAAAATATCCTCCGAGGGGAGGAGCTTTTTGAGGGCGTCTTTCGTCTTTATAAGCTCGCCCGTAATATTTTTCATAAAAGAAGTATGAAGAGGCAGAAAGTTTTTATTCAGCGAGGCAGCAAACCGCTTTCAAAAGCCGCTCCCAAGAGAGGCCCCCGGCGTGCCGCGTGTAACTTGTAAAAAACCTGCCCTGCGGCATTGCCGCAGGGCAGGGGAAAGTACGGTCACTTTTTTAATAGCGAAGCGAGGAATTCCGAAAGGATTTCAGCAGTTGCCGAGAGTTCTTCTTCGGACATGGGTGGCTCTGCATACGTATTCAGGTTTTCCCTGAAGAACGCAACCATTTCCTCCTTCGGAAGATCTTTGGCGCCGGTGTAAAGCGCCTTTGCCGCCTCTTCCCGCTTTTCTTCGGGCACGAACTCGAGAAGGGGGAGGAGGGGATTTACCGCCAGTTTCCCGCGAAGGAAGTGCTCGTATACGATGTAATAGAGTGTTGCGGCGCAGCCGCACCCAAAACCGCCCTCAAGCGTAGCAGTAAAATCAGCCCCGATCGGCGCAAGGCTCGCGGTTGCGATGGCACGATACACCGCAAACACGATGAGCCCGATTCCGAAGGGGAGGAAGACGAACACCTTTTTATCGAACGTCTTCATGACCGTATTTTTGAGGAGCGACGTTAAAAACGTCACTCCCAGTGCGAGCAGGAGTACATCGGCTTTATAGAGCCGGAATGCGCTCACGATTTGAAAAAACGACATAAGTCACCTCTCTCATACCCGCCGCATAATAATTATACCATACGTTTTGGGGGCGCGAAGTCATTTATGACAAAAACATATTGAAAATCGCCCCTTTTTTTCACAATTGTAAGCCCGATTTCAAGGAATCGCCCTCTTTTTATAAATATGTCAAGGATTTTTCGGAAAATTTTTGATTTTTTTTGAAAAATGCGTTTAGAAATTTGTTTTTAACATTATATGTAAGGTGTCAAAACAATAAGGCACAGGTAACGGTGTGGAAGAAATGAATGAACAGGAGATCTCCGAAGCAGTTACGGAGGAGGTTACGGAAAGCGTAGAGGCAATACAGCCCGAAGAAGAGCTTGCCAAGGCCGAGGCACTCGCGGAGGATTTTAAGCGCAAGTGGTATGCGGTAACCGCCGAGTACGAGAATTACAGAAGGCGGACTGCCAATCAGGCGGCGCAACGCTACCAGGAGGGCAGGGCGGACGTTGTTTCCAAGCTCTTTCCCATTGCTGATAACCTCGATCGGGCGCTCGCCGCTTATGCAGACGAAGCTACGAGAAAGGGCATCGAGCTCGTAACGAAGGCGTTTGAAAAGATTCTCGAAGAAGAAAAGATCACCGTGATTGATCCCACGGGGGAGCCCTTCGATGCCGAGAAGTGCGAGGCGATCATGGCGGTGGACGCCACCGAGGGCGAAGAGAGCGGCACTGTGAAGCAGGTCTATCAAAAGGGCTATGAGCAGAGCGGCAAGGTGCTCAGGTACGCGCAAGTTATCGTAGTGAAATAACGATCCCAAATGCACGCGGTATAACGGCGTGAGATTGGGCAAAATATAAAAAACATTTCAAGGAGAACATAGAAAATGGCAAAAGTTATCGGTATTGATTTAGGCACGACGAATTCGTGCGTTGCAGTTATGGAAGGTGGCGAACCCGTCGTCATCGCGAACGCAGAGGGTGCAAGAACCACGCCCTCCGTTGTTGCTTTCCAAAAGGATGGTTCCCGCGTTGTAGGCCAGGTGGCAAAGCGCCAAGCGGTTGCCAACCCCGATAAAACGATCATCTCCATCAAGCGCAAGATGGGTTCCGATTACAAAGTAAAGATCGATGAAAAGAACTATTCCCCGCAGGAGCTTTCCGCAATGATCCTTTCCAAGCTCAAGGCGGATGCGGAAGCATACCTCGGCGGCAAGGTGACGGATGCCGTAATCACCTGCCCTGCATACTTCACCGATGCACAGCGCCAGGCAACCAAGGATGCCGGTAAGATCGCAGGCCTCAACGTACTCCGTATCATCAACGAGCCTACGGCGGCGGCGCTTTCCTATGGGCTCGATAAGGAGAAGGAGAACAGCAAGGTCATGATCTACGACCTCGGTGGCGGCACCTTTGACGTATCCATTCTGGAGATTTCGGACGGCGTGTTCGAAGTACTTGCCACCAACGGCAACAATATGCTTGGCGGTGATGATTTCGATAAGAGACTCATGGATTATATGGTGGATGAGTTCAAAAAGAGCCATGGCGTGGATCTTTCCAAGGATAAGATGGCGATGCAGCGCCTGAAAGAGGCGGCAGAGAAGGCGAAGATCGAGCTTTCGGGCATGAACTCCACTTCCGTTTCCCTTCCCTTCATTTCCATGACGGAGGCAGGCCCCGCGCACCTCGAGCTCGATGTTACCCGTCAGAAGTTTGAAGCGCTCATTGCCGACCTCGTGGAAAAGACGGCTGAGCCCATGCGCCTTGCAATGAAGGATGCGGGTCTTTCCTATCGCGATATTGATAAGGTCATCCTCGTTGGCGGTTCCACGCGTGTTCCTGCCGTAGTTGCAAAGGTGAAGGAGATCACCGGCAAAGAGCCTTTCAAGGGCATCAACCCCGATGAGTGCGTTGCAGTAGGCGCGGCAATTCAGGGCGGTGTTTTAACGGGTGAAGTGAAGGATGTGCTTCTTCTCGATGTTATGCCCCTCTCCCTCGGTATCGAAACGCTGGGCGGCGTATTCACCCGTCTCATTGATCGCAACACCACCATTCCCGTGAAGAAGAGCCAGGTATTCTCCACGGCGGCGGATAATCAAACGAGCGTTGAGATTCACATTTTGCAGGGCGAACGCGAATTCTGCCGCGATAATAAAACGATGGGCCGCTTCATGCTCACGGGCATTGCGCCTGCGCCCCGCGGCATTCCGCAGATTGAGGTCACCTTCGACGTGGATGCCAACGGCATCGTGCACGTAGAAGCGAATGATCTCGGTACCGGCAAGTGCACCGATATCACGATCACCTCTTCCACCAATCTCTCCGAGGATGAGATCAACAAGGCGGTAAAGGATGCCGAGCAGTACGCTGAGGAGGATAAGAAGAGAAAGCAGAAGGTAGAAGCGAGAAACAAGCTCGATGGCCTCATCTTCTCCGTGGAGCAAACGATGAAGGATAGCGATGATAAGCTTTCTGAAGAGGATAAGGCAACTTTGCAATCTGCTGTTGACGAAGCGAAGAAAGATCTCGAAGCGGATGACGAGGAGAAATATAACGCAGCGTTTGATGAACTTCAAAAGCGCATTCAGCCCGTTATCGCGAAGCTCTATCAGAATGCCTCGCAAGCCGGCGCAGAGAACCCCTCCGCAGACGACGAATTTCATCAGTAAATAATCTGTAGAAAATCAAAACACCCCTTCAGCCCGTGCGGGGCAGCTTCTTCATGATGGATGGCGAGCCAAATCCTTTCCGCCTTCGCTTAGGGAGAAAGTTGCACAAAGTGCCGAAGGGGGTGTTCGGTTATATTAAGGAAACATTATGCCAGAAAAGAAAAGTTATTACGAAATTCTCGGCGTGAAGAAGGATGCGAGCGAGGCTGAGATCAAGGCGGCGTATAAAAAGCTCGTCAAGGAATATCACCCCGATCTTCACCCGAACGATCCGCTCGCCGCAGAGAAATTCAAAGAGATCAACGAAGCGAACGAGGTGCTTTCCGATAAGCAAAAGCGTGCCGCATACGATTACGAGCAGGCGCATCCGGGCATGGGTGGCCCCGGAGGCATGGGCGGCGGATTCGGAGGGTTCGGCGGATTCGGAGATATCTTCGATTCCATCTTCCAGGGCTTCGGCGGAGGAGCCTCCGTTCAGCGCGATACGCGCGGTGATGATGTTGAGCTCACGATGACGCTTTCATTTATGGATGCCGCAAAAGGTTGCAGGAAAGATGTTACGTATTTCCGCAACGAGCCATGCAAGGCGTGTGGTGGCACGGGTGCGAAGGGCGGCACAGCTTTCAAAAGCTGTTCGAAGTGCGGCGGAAAGGGGCAGGTACGATTTTCACAGGAAACGATGTTCGGCAGAACGGTTCGCGTGGGGGCATGTCCGGAATGCAAGGGTAGAGGAAAGATCGTAACGGATAAATGCCCTGAATGCAGAGGCAAAGGTTTCCTTCGCCGCGAAACAACAGTTACGCTCGATATTCCTGCCGGTGCCGACACCAATTCCTACTTCCGCAAGCGTGGGCTTGGCCAGGCGAGCCCGGAGGGGGGAGATGCAGGCGATCTCATCGTCGTCTTCCGCGTTGAGCCGCATAAGATTTTCCAGCGCAAGAACATGGATCTTTACATCGATCTTCCCATCCCCTTCCATACAGCGGCACTCGGTGGCACGGTGAACGTGCCCACGCTCGATGATACCATGGAGTATACCATTCCCGAGGGCACGCAGACGGGTACCATGTTCACGATTCGCGGCAAGGGAATCAAATCGAGAAACGGTACGGGCAACCTTTATTTGAGAGCTTTCGTAGAAGTTCCCACCCGCCTTTCGCGCGAGCAAAGGCGAGCACTTTCAGAGCTTGCCGCAGGGCAGGAGCTCAAGCAGTTTGAAATGGCGAAGAAATATTCCGATCATCTCAACGCCCTCTACGGCAAAGATGCATTCGAAAAATAACGTACAACACGGCTGTAAAAGCCGTGTTGTTTCATATATCGGGGTTTATCACCATGCGCTTTCTCCATAAATTCCCAGCATAGATTTTATAAAAGCCGCACAAAGTAACGGCGTAGGGAGGAATTGGCATGGAATTTACCAATACGCAGACGTTTTACAACTTAGCGCGAGCTTTCGCAGGAGAGTGTCAGGCAGGCATGCGGTATCAACTCACGGCAAAAGCGGCTATGAAGCAAGGCTATGAAGTTCTCGCAGATACCGTTCGCACGATTGCAAAAAACGAAACGCATCATGCGAGAGTATTCTTCGAGGCGATCTTGCAGAATGCAGGCAGCCGGGATAATATTCATATTGATGCAGGCTATCCCTTTCATGCTGGCACGTTAGAAGAAAATCTGCGTTTTGCGGCATTCGATGAAAAGGATGAAGCAGAAAGCATTTATCCCAATTTCGGAAGAATTGCAAGAGAAGAGGGGTTTGGGCAAATCGCGCTCAAATTCGAACAAGTAGCGAAGGTGGAGGCAAATCACCGTATCATCTTCGAATATCTATACGAGGCGTTCAAGGATGGCTCCCTCTACAAAGCAGAGCGTCCGATGCTGTGGATATGCAGTGAATGCGGCTATATGCACACGTCAAAAGAGGCTTGGAAGATCTGCCCCTTGTGCGGTGCATCGCAGGGTGAAGTTGAATTGCATCTTCCCTTCAAAAAGGAGAATTTATGAAGAAAACCACGAACAAGACGAACAACAAGCAGAATACGCAGAACGCACAGAATAACGCAAATACGAAGGGTGCGAAAAATGCGAAGAGCGGGAATGCGAACAACGAAAAGGGCTGTTCGTAATGAGCCGTAAAAAAACCTTAAAAAAGGGCGCGGATATGCGCTCAGAAGAAGATCCGCTCGGCAGCTACACGGGCATATATTCGGAAGACGAATACGAAAAACCCATTCAGGATGCAGATGATCTTTAAATGCAAATGGAACGGAAAGCATAATGCTTCCCGTTCTTTTCCGTTGAAGAGGGGGCCTTTCACCGAGCTTTCTGGGAATTTTTCATCGTTTTCATGAATCAGTTGCAAACTCTTCACAAAGATGATATAATATGGGAAAAGGCACACATCGCCTTAGAGGTTTCTATGAAGAAGAAAATCGCCTTACCCATAATTGCAGTGCTTCTCATTGCAATAATGTTTTCGCTTTGCGCCTGCTGGCAACTCACGAGCGTAGATGATAGCTTTCCATTTGAGGCCGCCGTCACGCGCGGAGAAGAGGGCTCTCGCGAGAGCTGGCTTGCCGGGCTTGATGCGCCCGCCTCATCCCCCCTTCGCCGCGCTTATGATGAGGCAGTGGCGGATGGAAGCTTTGAGGGTACGTACTTTGAATTCCTGAAGGAGCTGGGCGTTGAAAGTGGAAATGACGCGTACGTGCAGAGTGCGCTTCGCTCCGTTGTTACGATTTTCGCAACCTTCGCGCCCCCGGGGATTTTAACGATGACGAATATTGTGCAAATGGGTTCGGGCGTAATATACTCCCTCGATAAGGCGAGAGGTGATGCGCTCATCGTTACCAACTATCACGTCATCTATAATCACGAGAGCGCGGGGCATGAGAGAGTTGCGCACATTAGCGATGAGATAACGCTCTTTCTGTACGGCGGAGAATCTACAATGAGTGCCATAGAGGCAACCTACCTCGGCGGTGCCATGGAATACGATATCGCCGTGCTCAAAGTGGTTGGAAGCCCCATCCTTCGCGAAACGGCAACGCACGCGGTTTATGCCGAAGAGGTGGTTGCGGCCAACTCCGATTCCGTCACCGTTGGAGAACGGGTTTACGCCATAGGAAACCCCTTAGGGGATGGCATGTCCGTAACGGAGGGCATCGTATCGGTAGAAGCGGAATATATCAACGTTTACGATTCCGCCGAAAAAGAGATCTTAATGTTACTGGAGATCCGCACCGATGCGGCGATCAACGAGGGCAATTCGGGCGGCGGACTTTTCAACGGTGCAGGCGAGCTCATCGGTATCGTTAACGCAGGAAGTGATGATGAGGATGTGGAGGGATTTGGATTTGCCATTCCATCCAATCTCGCACTTTCACTTGCGCAGAACATTATAGATACCTGCGCGGCAACTCCGGGCAGCCGCGGCGCCGCAGTGGCGAATCTTGATATCACGATTGAGGTGTGGGATAGCCATGCTGCCTTCGATAGTGAAACTGGAAAATTCTATATCGAAGAGAAAACAGTCGTTTCCGAAGTTAGCGGCCTTGCGCGTAGCATGGGGCTGAGAGAAGGGGATACGCTCGTTTCGGCATCCCTTCGCTCTTCGCGCGGCGGCACGGCATACACGCGCACGGTGGAGCTTAGGCGCGCATACATGCTTGAAAACCTGCTCTTCGAGGTGCGTCGCGGAGATATTTTAGCGCTCACCGTCTCGCGTAACAATTCACTCAAAACGATTGCGATATCGTATTCCAACAGCAGTTATTTCACCTTAATAAGATAAGGCGAATAAATATAAAAGGAGCGGATGTCCGCTCCTTTTTCTTTCGTTCATTATCCAATATCTTTCCAAATTTGAATTCTTTCAATTCTCCGATAATGGAACCGAACGCCTTCAACTTCAATCCATTCATCTATGATTACGGCAGGCCTTAGAGCATGTTTGTATTCGATAATGATCGCGTAAGCATTTTGATAGGCACCGCAAAATTCAATGATATTAAAATCATCTGCTTTTGCATCCGTTACGGGGCTGGGTTTTTGATTTCTTAAATTATTAGCTGCCGTTTCTTTGATCGATCTTTCAATTCTTTCATCTAAGGCTTCGGGGTACGCAATATTTCCGTTGTGGTAATATGCGATTTCCATCAAATCATCCTTGGTGAGCCAGCCGTTATCATAGGCTTGTTGCAAGGAAGAAAAAGCTTCTTCCGGCTGCGGCAGATCTACTTTCCAAACTCCGATGTAATAATAGAGCGTGTGAAATTCAACTCCAGCAACAGAATAGCTATTCCCGTTTGCCGGATAGGCAGTAAATATATTGTCCATTGCAAGAACATAACAGCCGGAATAGGTGCCTAAGTATTTTTCAATCGTAAAATCATCTGCAGTAGCTTCGGGAATTGGGTGATTTTCTCTATTGCGCAAACTTGCCGCCTCCATTTCTTTTATAGCGGTTGCAATTTGAGGATCTAAAGTTTCCTCATATTCACCGCGTCCGCTATTGTAGAAAGCAATCGTTTGTAAATCGGCTTTTGTTAAAATTCCCAGCTCGTAAGCTCTCGATAGGGAATAACAACCGGCCTCAACTTCCGGCGGCTTCGGTGTGCAGGCTACAGCGCCAAACGCCACCATGATGCCAATTACAAGGGCAATCAAAAAACAATTGATTCTTTTCATAATTCACCTCCTATCTAACCTCATTATAGCACATGAAGTTTTTTTTGCAATAGGTTTTTTAAATTTTATCATGTGTAGCCAAAAAAACCACGGCAGTTGTTCATGCCGTGGCTTTTCATTGCGAAAGAATTCGCAAACGGTGCGTAGGTATAGGTAAAAACGCAAAAAAGGTGCGTAATACCGTTTTATAAAGACCGATTGATGTCAAGGAATCAAAACAAGGATTTATTATTCTCCATGTACTTAATGATATTTTTCAATCCGTCATCAAATGATAAAAGAGTTTTATCGTGAGTTTTTATTTCTGCAACATAATAGAACATAGAATCCATATAAATCCAAGTTGAGCATTTTACAGTAATTCTACCACCCTCGCGTATTTCTTCTTTTACAAGAAATTCGCCAAGAATATCGCAGGTATCGCCCACTAATTCCAATCTGATTTCTTCGCTATTCGCTTCGGAAGAATCAAAAGCTGATTTGTCCTCAGCCGAAACATACAGATAAATTCGGTCGCCGACTGCTTCATATGAGCAAAACGTTGCCTCAATTTCATGATAATTATCTTCATTGCTAAGATGTTCTCGCATAATTCCATTATAGCCGCTACAAGCGGTCATGCTTAATAAGAAGATAATTGTAAGCAAAAACAATGAAAATCGTTTCATTTTGCTTTCTCCTTCACCGTGTTAATGGAGGCAATCAACATTCTGCGGAAAGAGCCGCAATCGTGAAATACACTTTTTGCAGTTTCTTCCGAAATGGTATTTGCCTTTTGAGCATTTTAATCCAATATTCCGTTTCATAGCATTCTTTGAGAAATCTGTAGCTTGGCGACAAAATCCGCAGTGATTACCTCTTTCGCTTATTGTATCATAATTTTCAAAAATAGTCAATGAAAATCGTGGCGCTGCCACGATGGAAGCCGAGCAAGCTTGGATGAAATGAATTCGTCTTTCCTATCCCGACGAAGTCGGATTTCATCACGAAGTGATTTCATCCCACGCAAGTGGGATTTCCGCAAGGACGGATTTAGTTGAAAAAAGCACACATTGTTTTGGTAGACAAATGTGTGCTTTTTTTCTGCGAAAGAGCAGTAAAAAGGTGTATAAATGTAGGTAAGAACAGCGAAAAGTATGATTATTTTATAGCTTGACGATAATCATCGTAATAAACAATGTCAACTTTAATATTTTCTTTTATGTATTTTTCAATTTCCATGCTATAGGAAATAATATTTTTAATTTCCTGTCTTACAATAACAATCGAATTATCCTTGAATTTGTTTTTCAACGCTTTAGGCGATGGAATAAGTAATGCTTCAATATCTGATATATTTATTTTAAAATCCCGTCCGTTTCCATTCACAAAAATAATTTGGTTTTCTTTAAATTCAACAAAGCTCTTTTTCAGCATGTAGCTCATAAAAAAGAAAAGGGGTGGAACAAAGAGTGCAGGAACAATCAAATCAAATAAATCCGCATTACGTGTTATGAAATAAGCAATAAGAAGCATTACAATCAATACAATTCCACCTATTGCAACCCAACGAAATAATTTTTCCTCTTTGATATTTCTGCGGAACTTCATTTAATATTCTCCTTCAAAGTTCTATAAATTCTTATTTATCGGTGGAGTTTATTATATCATACTTTAGCAAATAAATCAAGGCATAAGCCTTGTATATCATCAATTCCGCATTGCGAAAGGAATACAACCTTCGGTTGATGATATACGCCTGTGGCGATGATATCCAGACCAAAGGTCTGATGATATGCCATTGCTTTCGCAATGAATAAACAAAAAAAGAACTTTTGGTAGACAAAAGTTCTTTTTTTGTTGGAGCGGGAAATTAAGGCAGTACTTCGCGTTATAAGTTCGCTGTTTTAATCAAATGATAGCGGAACGCTCGTGCTCCCGCTTCCCTCATATAAAAAACCACGGCAGTTGTTCGTGCCGTGGTTTTTCATTGGAGCGGGAAACGGGAGTCGAACCCGCCAGAAGCAGCTTGGGAAGCTGCCGCCATACCGCTAGGCGATTCCCGCAAACTACCATCATTATAAACGAGGGAGGGGAAGATGTCAAGCGATTTCGATTGCGATAAAAGTCGTAATTGCCAATTTTGCTTGCCTTTCTCGGGAAATTGTGTTATACTCAAACCGTTATGAAGGTGTACGCGATCAGCGATCTGCACCTCTCGGGAATGGCGGATAAACCGATGAACGTATTCGGTCCGGATTGGGAGGGGCACTTCGAAAAAATTAAGCGTGATTGGCAGGAAAAGGTTGCGGAGGAAGATATCGTTCTCATCGGCGGCGATACCTCTTGGGGCATGAAGCTCGAAGAGGGCATGTTCGATTTGAATAGCCTTGTGGATCTCCCCGGTGAAAAGGTGTTCGTGCGCGGCAATCACGATTATTGGTGGAGTGCGATCACGCGCCTGCGCGATAAGGCGCCGCCGCGCTTTCATTTTTTGCAGAACGATTGTGTGAAGCTTGGAAAATTTATCATCGCCGGATCACGCGGCTGGATTTCCCCGGGCAGTGCCGATTTCACCGAGCATGATATGGCGCTTTACCTGCGTGAGGCGGAGCGCTTCAAGCTTGCTTTCCGCCAAGTGAAAAAGGTGCGCGAGGAAGGGGATACGCTCATCGTGCTCATTCACTTCCCGCCCATGGGCGTAAAAAAAGAAGATACACTCTTCACCGAACTCTTTGAGGAGAACGGTGCGGATAAAGTTGTGTTCGGGCATCTGCACGGCGCGGGGTACTTCCCCTTGAGGTGCGAGAAGGCGGGAATTGAATACTTTCTCACTTCCTGCGATAAAACGAAATTTTCCCTCACCGAAATCGCGTGAAACGCTTTACATCTCTTTGCGCCTATGGTATAATATCTGTTGAAGAGTTATCGAGCGTTAACGCGAATGCCGATAAGACTACGCACTTTTTAGCAAGGAACGAGTTCGATCCGGTCTTGCGGCTTCGCCGCAGGACCTTTTTTTCTGCAAAGAATATAATCCTTTCAGTATCAATTTGAAAGCGGAAACTATAACCATGTCTGAGGTGTCCCCTCAGAAACACGTTAGGAGGAAACATGAGGCAAAAGGATATCCTCGGGCTATACGGGCTTGAGGCGGGGGAGATTGAAGAGATTCTCTCCCTTGGCTTAACGATGAAGGGCTTGCTCAAGGAGGGGAAGAAAACGCTCCCCGATCTTGCAGGCAAATCGGTGACTACGCTTTTCTATGAAAATTCCACGCGCACCCGTTGCTCCTTCGAGCTTGCGGCAAAGTATTTGGGGGCGCACGTCGTCAATCTTTCTGTTGCCACCTCCTCGGTGCAAAAAGGGGAGACGCTTATCGATACGGGTAAAACGCTCGATGCCATGCGGTGCGACGTGATCGTGATCCGCCACCCCGTGGGCGGTGCGCCGAAGCTGCTTGCAGATACGGTGCGGGCGCACGTTATTAACGCAGGCGACGGCATGAACGAACATCCCTCGCAAGCACTTCTCGATATGCTCACGATGAAGGAGCATCTCGGCACGATCAAGGGGCGCAAGGTGGCGATCCTCGGCGATATCCGCCATTCGCGCGTTGCAAAGAGCAATCTCTACGGCCTCAAAAAGCTGGGCGCCGAAGTTACCATGTACGCGCCCAAAACTCTGATGCCCGTGGGGCTCGATCAGATGGGCGCGAAGATCTGCTCTTCTCGTGAGGAAGCCGTGGAGGGGGCGGACGTCGTTATGGGGCTTCGCATTCAGCTGGAGCGCCAGAAGGCGGGGAACTTCCCTTCCCTTGGCGAATACGCAAAATACTACGGTGTGAATGAAGAAGTGATGAAGTATGCAAAGCCGGGCGCGCTCGTCATGCATCCAGGCCCCGTCAACCGCGGCGTGGAGCTCACCTCTTCGCTCATAGATGGGGATTCAAGCAAAATTGAAGATCAGGTGCTCTCGGGCGTTGCCGTTCGTATGGCGATGCTGAAATTACTCACGGAGGGGGATTGCCAATGATATTGCGCGCTGCAAACGTCGTATTAAAGGACGGCGTAAAGAAATGCGATATAAGAATTGCAGATGGGAGAATAGCAGAAATTTCTCCCGCGGGCAAAGGGAAGGGAAGTGCCGAGAGCGTTCTCGAATGCCAAAATCTTACCGTTTTCCCAGGGCTTATCGATATGCACGTGCATCTGCGCGAGCCGGGATTTGAAAAGAAGGAGACGATCGAAACGGGTGCCATGTCTGCGGTCAAGGGTGGATTTACGCAAGTTTGCTGTATGCCAAACACCAAACCCGTGATTGATAATAAGATCGTCGTCAGCTATATCAAGGCGCGCGAAAAAGAGGTAAACCTCTGCAAGATCCATCCCATCGGCGCCATCACCGAGGGGCAGAAGGGGGAGAACCTCGCCGCGATCGGCGGAATGAAAGCGGCAGGCGCCGTAGCAATCTCTGAAGATGGTAAAACAGTTGTAAATACGAAGCTCATGGCGAACGCCATGCTCTACGCTGCCGATTTCGGGCTCAAATGCCTCTGCCACTGCGAAGATGCAAGTCTCGTGGATGGCGGCGTGGTGCACGAAGGATATTATTCCACGCTCACCGGGTTGAAGGGATCCGTTCGTGCGGCGGAGGATATCGTCATCGCACGCGAGCTTTGCCTTGCCGAGAGCTTGGGTGTGCCCGTGCACATCTGCCACGTTTCCACGTATAGCGGCGTACAGCTCATCCGCGAGGCGAAGGCGCGCGGCGTGCAAGTCACGGCTGAAACGTGCCCTCACTATTTCACACTCACCGATGAAATCATCAAGGATTTCGATACGAATACGAAGGTCAATCCGCCCATCAGAGAGGAGCGCGATCGCCTTGCGATCATTGAGGGGCTGAAAGATGGCACGCTCGATTGCATCGTCACCGACCACGCGCCCCACCATGCAGATGATAAGAACGTGGAATATAACTTCGCCGCCTTCGGGATCAGCGGTTTAGAAACCTCCTTTGCACTCTCCTATACGCAACTCGTAAAGGGTGGCGCACTCACACTCGAAGCACTTGCGCAAAAGATGAGTGCCGCGCCTGCTCAGATCTTGAACCTCGAAGGAGGCGAGATCAAAGTGGGCGCGCCTGCGGATCTTGCAATCGTTGATCTAAACGAGGAATGGGTAATCGATCCCAATGAGTTCGCTTCGAAGGGCAAGAATACGCCGTTTGCTGGAAGAAAGGTTTATGGAAAAGTGAAGTATACCTTGGTGAATGGCGAAATAAAATATCAAAATTAACGCATAAAAGCGGCATAAAAGTAAGGAGCGCAACATGATTACAGATAAATTGATTGATGCCATTATTGAAAAGCAGAACCCTACTTGCGTGGGGCTGGATACCGCTCTTGAATATCTTCCCGAAAGCATGATCTCGGGCATGGTACGGGGCTCGTATACGGCAGCGAACGCGATCATCGAATTCAATAAAAACATTATCGACGCCGTGGCGGATATCGTTCCTGCGGTGAAAGTACAAATCGCCTATTATGAAGAACTGGGTGCGAGCGGGCTTAGAGCATTCGAATCCACCTGCCGCTATGCAAAGCGCAAGGGGCTTATCGTGATCGCAGACGCCAAGCGCAACGATATCGGTGCTACTGCCTCTCGCTACGCCAAGGCGTTTTTAGGGAAGGCGGCGATTCCTCAGCCGGAGGGCGAGCCGCGCGCGGTGGAAGCTTTTTCTTCCGATTTCCTCACCGTAAACGGCTATTTGGGATCGGATGGCATCGTGCCCTTTGTTGAGCAGTGCAACGCAAATGATCGTGGAATTTTCGTTCTCGTGAAAACGAGCAATCCCTCCTCGGGCGAGCTACAGAATTTAAAGCTTGAGGATGGGCGCACCGTTTACGAGTGCATGGGCGATATGGTTGAAAAATGGGGCGAGGGAACCTGTGGGGAATACGGCTATTCGCGCGTTGGAGCCGTTGTTGGCGCAACGTATCCCGAAGAGGCGAGGATTTTGCGCGAGCGCCTGCCTCACACCTTCTTCCTCATCCCCGGCTACGGTGCGCAGGGTGCCAATGCTGAAATGCTGAAAAACTGTTTCGATGCGCGCGGATTGGGCGGTATCGTCAACAACTCCCGCGGAATTCTTTGCGCCTACAAAAAGCGCGGCGGCACTTACTACGAAGCGGCACGCGAAGCGGCGCTTGCGATGAAGGAAGATCTTCTTTCCGTTTTGGGGGAAATCCATGCGTGAGGTTACGGCAACCGTTCTTGAGAACGTTCAGATTGCGGAAAACATCTATTCTCTTACCTTTGCAACCGAAGAGGAGATCTCCGTTCGTCCCGGGCAGTTCTGTATGCTTGGCGTGGCAGGCTATCCGCTCCGCCGCCCCATTGCCATTTGCAAGGCGGAGAGGAAGCGCTTCACCGTTTGTTATCAGTTAAAAGGCGGCGGCACGAAATCGCTTGCCACGAACTACACGAAGGGCGAAAAGCTCTCTGTGCTTCTTCCGCTCGGCAACGGATTCTTCGTAAAGCCCGAAGAAAAGAAGGTTGCCATCGTAGGCGGCGGCGTGGGAATCTTTCCACTCATCTCCGCAATTCGCGCCTTCGCCGGCGAGAAAGAGATATTTGCCTACATGGGATTTAGAAATAAAGAGGCCGTCTGCATGGAATATGAAATGCAGCGTGGCAAGAGTCTCACTCTTTGCACGGATGATGGTAGCCTCGGCTTTCACGGTAACGCCGTGCAGGCGTTCATGAAGGAGGTCAATGAAGTACGCCCGGACGTGGTGCTCTCCTGCGGCCCCACCCCCATGCTTCGCGCCTTAAAGGCGGCTATGCAGGGAAGGGATATTCCCACGTTCGTCTCCTTGGAAGAGCGCATGGGCTGTGGTATCGGCGCCTGCCTCGTTTGCGTGTGTGACCGCACAGGCGGCACCAATGCCCGCGTTTGCAAAGACGGACCGGTATTTGAGATAGGTGAAGTTGAGCTATAAGAATGCGTGGCGCATTCGTGCGCGCACAACGGCGTAAAGGAAAAAGGAACAAAGCTATGGCTGATTTAAGAGTTAATATCTGTGGGGTAGAGCTGAAAAACCCTGTCATCCCCGCCTCGGGTACGTTTGGATTCGGCAGGGAATTTGATGGGATTTACGATATATCCGTTTTGGGCGGCGTTGCCACAAAGGGGCTCACCTTAGAGCCGCGCCTCGGAAATCCCGTGCCTCGCATTGCGGAGAGCCGAGGCGTAATTCTCAACGCCGTGGGCCTGCAAAACCCCGGTGTCGAGGCGTTTATTGAGCATGATCTTGCTTGGTTGAAATCGAAAACGCGCGTCGTTGCAAACGTTGCGGGAAGAACGCTTGAGGATTACGCAGGTATCTGCGCGCGGCTCGATGGGCTCGTGGATTTCATTGAGTTGAATATCTCCTGCCCCAACGTGCGCTCGGGCGGCATGGCGTTTGGAATTCGCGCGTGCGACGTGAAAGAGGTCACCCATGTCGCAAAGTCTGCGCTTAAAAAAACACCGCTCATCGTGAAGCTTTCGCCCAACGTGGAGAGTATTGCGGCAAATGCAAGAGCCGCTGAGGAGGGCGGTGCGGATTGCATTTCCCTCATCAATACATTAACGGGCATGGCAATTGATATCGAGCGAAGAAAGCCGATCATCGCCAATAACACGGGCGGCGTTTCGGGCGCAGGCGTAAAGCCGATAGCCGTGAGAATGGTTTACGAAGCAAGCCACGCAGTTACAATTCCCGTAATCGGCATGGGTGGCATCACTTGTGCAGAGGATGCGATTGAGTTCCTCATGGCAGGCGCCAGCGCCGTTCAGGTGGGCACGCAGAACTTTACTGATACGCTCGCTTGCCCGAAGATCATTCAAGGCATTTCTGCGTGGTGCGATCGCCACGGCGTAGAAAAGGTTTCCGAGCTTACGAACACGCTCAAGCTCAACTGATCGTAAAAAATACGAAAGGAGTTTTTCATGACATACAAACAGCGCTTTATTCAATTCATGCTAGAAAACCAAGTGCTTCTCTTTGGGGAGTTCACGTTAAAGAGCGGGCGGCTTGCGCCCTATTTCATCAACTCGGGCAAGTATCGCATCGGTTCTCAAATCATGCAGCTCGGCGAGTATTACGCAGAGTGCTTTCTTGCAAACAATGTAGATGCAAAAACGCTCGTAGGCCCCGCCTATAAGGGCATTCCGCTTGCCGTTGCTACTGCCGTTGCTCTTGCCAAAAACCACGGCGTAGATCTTGGCTTCTGCTTCGATCGTAAGGAAGCAAAGGATCACGGCGAGGGGGGCATGTTCGTGGGTGAGCCGCTCAAAGCAGGCGATCGCGTTTGCCTCATAGAGGATGTAATGACCTCCGGCAAGGCGCTTCGTGAAATTCTGCCCAAGCTTTATGGAGAAGCGGAGGTTACCGTTTCCGATATGATCATCTCCGTCGATCGTCAGGAAAGGGGTACGGGTGAGAAATCCGCCGTTCAGCAGGCCTACGAGGAATTCGGCGTGAAGGTGCATTCCATCGTAACCATGGAGGATATTATCGCCGCAATCGAAGAGGGCGTAATTCCCGGTAAGGAATATCTTACTGCCATGAAGGCTTATCGCAAGCAGTACGGGGCATAATATTTTTGCGTTCCACATCCGCCTTTTAAAATACATATTATGAAAACGATTCTTCTCATTGCAACGGGCGGGACGATCGCATCCAAGCCCACCATGTCTGGCCTGGCTCCTTCCATTTCCCCGAAGGAGCTTCTTTCCTACGTGCCTGAAATCGCAGAGGTTGCCAGCGTGGAAACGGTGCAGCTCTTCAATTTGGATAGCACGAACGTTACGCCTGCCCACTGGCTGGAGATCGCGCGCATCATCGAGGAGCAATACGAAAAATTTGATGGTTTCGTGATCACGCACGGCACCGATACGATGGCGTACACCGCCGCCGCGCTTTCCTATCTCGTTCAGGATAGCCCCAAGCCCATCGTGCTCACAGGCTCGCAGAAATCGGTGTACCTGCGCGATACCGATGCGCGCAAGAACCTCGCCGATGCTTTTTCTTATTGCGCGGACGAGGGCTCTTCGGGTGTACACGTCGTATTCGATGGCAACGTCATTTTGGGCACACGCGCAAAAAAGACGAGAACGCGCAGCTATAACGCTTTCACGAGCATTGATTTTCCCAATATTGCCACCGTGCGAGAGGGAAAACCGTTCTATTACATTCGGGAGCCGAAGCCACAGGGCCCCAAGTTTTACCGCGCGCTCGATGATAGCGTGTTTGTTCTCAAATTTATTCCGGGGCTGAAAGCGGATATTTTCGATTATCTCGATACGAATTGCAGTGCGCTCGTTATCGAATCGTTCGGCATGGGCGGTCTTCCCGCGTACGGCGGTTGGGAGGAGCGCCTGGAATGCTTCCTGCAGATGGGGAAAACAGTCGTTTTTACAACGCAGGTAGAAAGGGAGGGGAGCGCGCTCGATAAATACGAAGTAGGGCAGAAGCTCCGCGCACTCGGCAGGGTGTTCGAAGCACGCAGTATGACGCTCGAAGCAACAACATGCAAGCTCATGTGGCTTCTTCCCTTTGCGGAGGAAGATGATATCGAACGGCTGTTCTACGAGCCGGTAATGCAAGATATTTTATAAATGCTACCTGTACGGCGCATCGCGCCGAGGTGAAAAAGGAACTATGTTGAACCAATTTTCCCGTACGGAACAACTCTTTGGCAAGGAAGGTATGGAAAAGCTGTTTTCGGCGCGCGTAGCGGTGTTTGGCATCGGCGGTGTGGGCAGTTACAGCGTAGAGGCGCTCGCCCGTGCAGGCGTGGGTGCCCTGGATCTTATCGACGACGATAAGATCTGCCTTACCAACCTCAATCGCCAGCTCCTTGCCACACATCAAACGCTTGGCAGATACAAGGTAGAAGTAGCGGCGGAGCGTATAGCAGAAATCAATCCTGCCTGCAAGGTAGCAGTGCATAAAACGTTCTTTTTGCCTGAAAAAGCACACGAATTCAATTTCGCCGCCTACGACTACGTGATCGACGCAGTGGATACCATGTCTGCAAAGCTGGCGCTTGCCGAGGCCGCAAGGGCAGAAAACGTGCCGCTTATCAGTTGCATGGGAACAGGCAACAAGCTCGATCCCACCAAGCTACAAATTGCGGATATCTCGAAAACTTCCGTCTGCCCACTTGCGCGCATCATGCGCAGAGAGCTGAAAAAGCGCGGAATTGCACACCTCAGAGTTCTTTTCTCCACCGAGCAACCCGTGCGCCAGGAAGAAGTTGGCGTAGATTTCGGTATTTCTCAGGCAGAGCAAAGAATCGTAGGGCGCAGGGATATTCCGGGAAGCACCTCGTTCGTGCCCGCGGCGGCAGGGCTCATCATTGCAGGAGAAGTTATTAAAGATCTCATTGGGTATTCCAAATAAAGAAAGGCGCGCAAAGCTATGCGAGCTGCGCGCCTTTTCCTATAAGGAAAAAATTTTCCCGGAATTTTCCCAGCCCCCTTGTATTTGCAAGAAAAGTGTGGTATGATGATTGCAGGTTGTAAAAGCGGCGTTGATTTTTACGAGCGATCCGCTTTGGTGCAGATGATTTATGAAACGCGCGGCGGCTGCCGTGAAAAATAAATTAAGGAAGGTAACTACCAATGAAACTCACCTACGGTGTAAAGGACAAACCGAAGCTTCCTCAAACGCTTATGTTTGCCCTTCAGCAACTCCTTGCGATTCTCGCGGCAACGATTGCAGTTCCTGCAATCATCGGAAACGGGATGTCGCAATCCGCGGCGCTCTTCGGAGCAGGCGTGGGAACGATCGTCTATCTCTTCTTCACGAAGTTCAAGAGCCCCGTGTTCCTTGGCAGCTCGTTCGCATTCCTCGGCTCTATGGCGGCTGCTTTCGCCGGTGCCACAACGGCCTCTCTCGGCTATCTTGGTTTGCTTATCGGCGCCTTATTCGCGGGCTTGGTATACGTGATCATCGCCGTAGTTGTGAAATTTGCGGGCACGAAGTGGATCGATAAGATTATGCCGGCAGTTGTTATTGGCCCTACGGTTGCCATTATCGGGCTTTCCCTTGCGGGCAACGCTGTGGGCGATGCCGTAAGCTCTGCCTTCGATTCCGCCGCCGGCGCTTATGTAATGGATCTGCACGGCATCCTGTGCCTGATCTGCGCGCTCATCACCCTTGGAACTACGATCGTCTGCTCCGTCTTCGGCAAAAAGATGATGAAGATGATTCCTTTCATCATCGGTATTCTTGCCGGTTACGTTGTTGCCTCCATCTTCACGGCATTCAGCTATATTGAGGGCGCCGAAGCGCTTCGTATCATCGATTTCAGCAAGTTTGCAGCGCTCAGCGATGCTTCCGCTTGGTATCCCGATTTCGCATTCTTGCATGCTTTCAGCGGCGATTACGGCGATGCAAATATCGGTGCTTACATCGGCACGATCGCAGTTGCCTACATTCCCGTGGCGTTCGTCGTCTTTGCCGAGCACCTTGCTGATCACAAGAATATCTCTTCGATAATTGAGAGTGATCTTTTGGAAGATCCCGGCCTTACGCGCACCCTCTTAGGCGATGGCGTTGGCTCGGTTGCAGGTGCTCTTTTCGGTGGCTGCCCCAACACAACGTACGGTGAATCGGTCGGTTGCGTGGCGATTTCCGGCAACGCATCCGTCGTTACGATTTTGGCAACCGCGATCATGGCGATCGTTGCTTCCTTCGTAGCTCCCTTCGTTATCTTCCTTTCCACAATTCCTTCCTGCGTAATGGGTGGCGTGTGCGTGGCGCTTTACGGTTTCATCGCGGTTTCCGGTTTGAAGATGATCCAAAAGGTTGATCTGGGCGATAATCGTAATCTCTTCGTCGTATCCGTCATTTTGATTGCAGGCGTCGGCGGCATGAGCCTTGGCTTCGGTCAGGTTATCGTAACCGAGGTTGCAAGCGCACTCATTCTCGGTATCCTCACGAACGTGCTCGTGAACGTGAAGTGGAAAAAAGAAGAGGCAGTTGTGGCAGAATGCGAGGCACCCGTGTCTGAAGAGGCGGCTATTGCAGAAGATTGCGAGCCTGAAAATGAGGCTCCTGAGGCAGAACCGTTAGAAGAGGCGCAGCCGGAAACAGAGCCCTCAGAGGAATAATTATGAAAGAATATCCAAACGTCTTTATTTTCGATCATCCCTTGATCAAGCATAAGGTTTCCATTCTGCGCGATAAAAACACGGGCATGAAGGAATTCCGCGAGCTTATCGAGGAGATCACCACCATCATGACGTACGAATCCATGCGCGACGTGGAGCTCGTTCCCGTGGAAGTGGAAACTCCCCTCGAAAAGGTAACGCAGTATCGCGTACCCGAAGAGAGTATCGCCATCGTTCCCATTTTGCGGGCTGGACTGGGTATGGTCAACGGTGTGCATAAGGTGTTCCCCACGGCGCGCGTTGGGCATATCGGCATGTATCGCGATGAGGAAACGATGGAGCCGCACGAGTACTATTGCAAGCTTCCCGAGGGCATCGAGAACAAAACGGTGTTCCTCGTCGATCCGATGCTTGCAACGGGGGGGTCTGCCTGCGATGCACTCGCTGCGCTCAAGAAGAGGGGATGCAAAAAGATCAAGTTTATGGCGATTATCGCGGCGCCAGAGGGTGTGAAAGCTGTAGCTGAGGCGTATCCCGATGTTCCCGTTTACGTATCCACGCTCGATCGGGGGCTCAACGAGCACTGCTACATCCTGCCCGGGCTCGGTGATGCCGGCGACCGCCTCTTCGGCACGAAGTAACAGCTTTATTGTTTTTCGCGAAAACGAGAAAAATTTCACCGTGACGTGTTGCGTGGAGGCGATTGCCAAGGCGAAACATTTCCATAAAAAATCATACAGCCCGATTGCATTGCAATCGGGCTTTCCATTAATAGAAGAAATGAATAGAAAATAATTTAATTTTTCGTGCAAAATCAGTTGACAAACAAGGCGTATTCCGTTAAAATAAATAAGCTATTCGGTGCAAGCCGAGTTTTTACCGCGGGGTAGAGCAGCCAGGTAGCTCGTCGGGCTCATAACCCGGAGGTCGCAGGTTCGAATCCGGCCCCCGCAACCAAAATGGCGATGTAGCTTAGCTGGTTAGAGCGATCGGTTCATACCCGATAGGTCAGCGGTTCGAATCCACTCATCGCTACCATGAGAAGAGCGGCTTTTGCCGATTTTATAGATAGATAATAAGGCCCGTTGGTCAAGCGGCCGCTCATCACCCTTTCACGGTGGTAACATGGGGGCGAACGCCGAGCAGTGGGCAAGTAAAAAACGAAGAAGTCCGTTTCGGCGGCACGAGCGCAAAGCGCGAAGTATTCCCGTACATAAGGGAATCAAAAAAATCAATAAGGCCCGTTGGTCAAGCGGTTAAGACATCACCCTTTCACGGTGGTAACATGGGTTCGATTCCCGTACGGGTCACCAGCAAAAACCTAAAACGAACATAGTTCGGTTTAGGTTTTTTGCTTTTTGGTTACCCGTACGGGAATGGTGAAGGATCGCGAGGAGCGATAACGACGACGCCCTGCCGAGGCTCCGCGTTGCTCAAGGTTGGTAATGTTTATAGGATCGAGGATTATCGTTCAATTATAAAGAAAAGAGCCCTAAACGGATGGAGATATGTTGGATGTAATCCCTACGAAACAGCGAGGAACAGGACACACCCAAGAAATGGATTTGATTTTTGAGAAAGAAGAATAAATATTCCAATTTGTCGAGCACAACAAAAGATTCGATTTAGGTTGGTTAGGGCTCTCACTAGATTAGAACAAGTTGAACACTCTCGTAACATTACGATAGATTCGTCTTGCTCTTTTCCTTTAAGCAAACGTATAGAACTAAAATGGGCGATCTATGAAAAATCATAGGTCGCCTATTATTATGGGATAGGTTTCAGCCAGTATACTTAAGTATGATTTTTTCAGCCTCTTTTCCTCTTTTCTCCGCGACCATTTGATGATGCTTCGTGAGCAACATTCGCATAGCGGGGAAATCAGCGTTCTTATAAAATTTTCTTATTACTTGGTTAAGGTGTTTTTATCTGGTCACGAACAAACGGTCACGAATTCGTGACCGTTTAAATTATTTTAATACCTTCGATAAAAATTCCTTGAGCCGTTCGTTTTTGGGGTTTTCAAAGAAATTTTCGGGATCGTTCTCTTCCTGAATCAATCCATCATTCATAAAAATGATTCGCGATGCAACTTCTTTTGCGAAGCCCATTTCGTGGGTGACTACGACCATCGTCATGCCTTCGTCGGCAAGATCCTTCATGAGCTCTAAAACTTCGCCCACCATTTCGGGATCCAACGCCGAAGTGGGTTCATCGAACAGCATCACTTCCGGCTCCATGGCAAGTGCACGGATAATTGCAATTCTTTGTTTTTGCCCGCCCGAGAGGGTGGAGGGGTAAGCGTTGGCTTTATCCTCCAAACCGATCCTCTTCAACAGCGCAAAAGCCTTTTCATTTGCCTGCTCTTTGGTTTTAAGCTTTAATTGGATAGGGGCAACGGTAAGGTTTTGCAAAACAGTAAGGTTATTGAACAGATTAAAGTGTTGAAACACCATACCGATCTTTGCACGTGCTTTGTTAATATTGAGAGTGTACGTAGAATAAAGTTCTTTTATAGCTTTTTTGAACGCTTTCCCTTCGTGCTTTTTCAGCAAGGATTTTTCCTTTATTTCAAAAGCGATCTGATCTCTTAACGCTTCATGCTCCTCTTCGCCTTGCGCAAGCCTTTCGCACAACATCTTTTGAAAGGTGTTTGATCGTTCGATCAGATCTGAATGAAGATAGGGATCTACGGGTGTGAGTAAATTTTCATGAAACCAAACCTCGCCGCAGGTGGGCTCTTCCAAAAGGTTCAAGCACCTGAGCATGGTGGATTTCCCGGAGCCGGAGGGGCCGATCACCACAACCTTTTCACCCTTTTTGATTTCAAGATTAACACCCTTTAAAACTTCCAACCTGCCAAAGCTTTTATAAAGATCTTTTATGGTGATCACTGTTGAATCTGCGGTGATTTTATTTTCTTGCATCCGTGTTGAACCTCCTTTCCATAAATTTCACGAGTAACGAGATGAGGTATACGATTACGAAATAACAAATCGCCAGCATGATGTAGGGAATAAAATATTCGTACGTAGATTCTGCAATCGCCTTGAAGGATTTGGTAAGATCGGTTACGGCAATCAAGCTCAAAACAGAAGTTTCTTTAATAAGCGAAATGAATTCGTTGCCGAGCGTGGGCAATATGTTTTTGAAAGCTTGTGGAATTACGATCTTGATCATGGTTCTCGTGTATCCGAAACCCAAACTTCTGCCCGCTTCCATCTGACCTTTATCAACCGAGTTGATGCCGCCTCGCATAATTTCCGAAATATACGCCGCGGAATTCAGCCCGAAAATTATACTTGCTTCCACTACGTCTTCAAGAAGCAACCCGAGGGCAGGGAATACCGCAAAGTGCAAAAGCAGCAATTGCACGACGATCGGCGTTCCTCTGAACACGGCAACGTATCCATCGCAGATCTTTTTCAGAACGGTAACAAATATGTTCTTTACGGGAACGAGCTTTACGATTGCAATCACGGTGCCGAGCAAAAAACCTATAAGTAAACCAAACACTGCGATTAAAGCAGTGTTTGATAGGCCTGTAAGAGTAAGTTTATACCCTTCTTCAATTATAAATTTTTCAATAAACGTGTTCCACATATTATTTATTCATAGAAGCGGTGATCATCAAAGAGGGTTGTTTATCCAAAATAACAGCGTTGATCTTTCCGTTTTTCAGATCTTGCATTGCAAGTGCGCCGGTATCGTAAGCCTTGGTTTGAAGATTGCTAAATCCATCGTAACCGAAATCAGCATCGCCAGCGGAATACATGTAACCGGTGGTGCCTTTTTGCGTGCCTACCTTAAAGTTGGTATTCTGTGCCTTGAGAATGTTTTCAACGTCTGCAACGGTGGTGCAGTTATCGAAGGTGGTATCGCTTTCCAAAACGGTGACGACCTGAGCCGAAGTATAGTAGCCGTTTGCAAAATCAACCGATTCCAAACGCTTTTCGGTAACCGTCATGCCGGCCATTGCAACATCAACTTCACCGTTTTGCACTGCGGGGATAAGCGAATCGAATTCCATATCCTTAATGTAAAGCGTTTTTCCGAGCTCTTGCGCAATTATGGAAGCGAGCTTCATATCAACGCCGGTAAGCTTGGCACCGTTATACATTTCGAAGGGAGGGAAGTACGCGTTCGTGCCTACGATAAAGTAATTTGCTTTATTGGAAGCATTGGGTTCAGCAGGGTTGGTGTACTCAAAATCAGCTTCTCCGGTGAAGAAGGAATCAATTATCGTGGCAAGTTCGCCCGTTTCGTTCAGATCATCAAGAATCCCGTTGATGCTGTTTTTCAGCGCAGTGTTGCCTTTTGCGATGGCAAAAGCGTACGTTTCGCTAGTGAGTTCAATGTTCTTCACTTCAAGCTTTGCCGTGTTGCCGTTGCATGCGGAAAAGGTGAAAAGTGAGGCTGCGGCCAGTATTCCGCAAATTAAAACGGATAATAGTTTTTTCATATTTCTTCTCCTGAATAATTTTCATTACCGTATCGTCATAATAACTCTTTAAAAAAATTTTGTCAACGCTTTTTTCACGCTTCTATAAAATATTCATAGGGGCATTGTATAATTCCCTAAATTACGAATATTTTATTGCATAAATGAAAGATTATTCATAAAACATATGCAGGAATTTCAGCGCCTCTTTCTACTATTTTTTTCTAAGCCCTTGCAATTACAGAAGAAACGTGATATACTGAAGGAGATGAAACTGTTCGATGCGGAACAATATCGCGGTATGAAGGTATGCATAGCGCTTTCGGGCGGGTTGGATTCGGTATGCCTGCTACATGCCTTTCATTCGATCGCGCACGCGTATGATATCGCGCTCCTCGCGTTGCACGTGGAGCACGGCATTCGCGGGGAGGAATCTCTCCGCGACCTTACGTTCTGTGAAGCTCTCTGCAGAGATTGGCAGATTCCGCTTTTCGTGGAGCGTGCGAACGTGCCTGCGCTTTCCTTAGAATACAGCCAAGGGATCGAGGAAACGGCGCGCCGCGTGCGCTACGCCGCTTTTGAGAAAATAATCGCGGAAGGCAGGGCAGACGTCGTAGCAACGGCGCATCATCTTAATGACGTCGCTGAAACGGTGCTCTTTCGTCTTGCACGCGGCACGTCGGCTGCAGGTATGCGCGCGATCACGCAAAGAGAGGGGATCGTGCGCCCGCTTTTAGCTACCTCGCGTGAAGAGCTTACGAAGTATGCAGAGGAAAATGGGCTATACCATGTCGAGGATTCAACGAACGAAAACGAGGCTTATGCTCGCAACAAGATCCGCCGCACCGTAATTCCCGCGCTTGAAAGCATCTCCGATCGCGCGTCCTTGCATATCGCGCGCTTTGCCGCACTTACGGCGGCGGACGATGCATATTTGCAAGAGCTTGCCGCATCCCGGATCGTGCAAAAAAACGGTGAGGCGTGCGTGCCTGTTGAATTGCCCGAACCGCTTTTTCTGCGCGCTTGCCTTGCGTGCATGAAAGCGTTGGGCGCGCAAAGGGATTATACGGGTGCCAATCTTGAAGAGGTTGCCCGCCTGCGCAGCCTGCAAAGCGGAAAAAAAGCCTCTCTGCCAAACGGTGTGGAGGCGATTCGCGATCGCGAACACATCGTGTTTTACGGATGTGATTCAGTTTCCGAAAAGGAAGCTCCGTTCATAGGCGAAGGCGTTTATTCGGTGGGATCCTTTGCTTTCTCCGTTTCATCGAAGGAAGAAAACGGGGCGCTCCGCGTTGATCTCGATGCCTTCCCCGAAGGCTGCGTTGTGCGAGCGAGAAGGGAGGGGGATGTATTTACCCCATACCGTGCCCCGAATAAGACGCTTAAAAAGTTCTTATCCGATAGAAAGATCGCTGCGCGCTTAGGCAGAAAACTTCCGCTGATTGCAAACGGGAGCGAGGTGCTCGCCGTGATAGGCGTGGAAATTTCGGATAAGGTAAAAGTTACAAATAGCACCGCGCGTGTGGGATATATTCACAACAATTTCTAAAAGCTCCCCGTTGGGGAAGGATCGGCCCACATTGGGTGAAAAAAGAAATCAAATTATACGGAGGAATAAAAAATGCACAAGGATTGCGAACGCATCATGCTTACGGAGGAGGCGCTGTGCGCCCGCGTTGAGGAGGTTGCAAAAGAGGTGGATGTACGCTATGCGGAAAAGCGCCCCCTCGTTGTAGGAATTCTAAAGGGGAGCATCATCTTCTATGCCGATTTTATTCGGCACCTTTCTTGCCCCGTAGAGCTTGATTTTATGGCGGTTTCATCCTACGGATCGGGCGCAGTTTCCTCGGGCAAGCTCAATATCAAGAAGGATCTCGATAAGAGTGTTGCCGGGCGCGATGTCATCATCGTGGAGGATATCATCGATAGCGGCTTTACCCTTGCTAATTTGAAAGCGCTTCTTTACGATCGGGGTGCAAATTCCGTTATCATCGTCACCCTTCTCAATAAAAAGGAGAGAAGAGAATACGATATCGAGCCGGATTATAATTGCTTTGATATCGAGAATGAATTCGTCATCGGCTACGGGCTCGATTACGATGAGCGCTACCGCAATCTTCCCTATATCGGCATCCTCAAGCGCGAAGTATATGAAAAATAAAGGCTATGAAAAAATCAGCGCCCCCGCCGATTCGGCGGGGGCGCTTAAATTACATGAAACTGTGCGTTAAAAAGGGGAGCGCCTTATTTATTATTAAAGATCGCTTCCTTGAGGGTGAGGCGGAAGGTGCCGAGGGCATTGTAGGGAACGGATTTTGCGGAAAGAAGAACGTTGCGATAGGTGTTTGCACCCGAATTCACGCACGCCGCATAAGTGAGTTCTTGCGAGCGGCCGCTTCGATCTCCGTCGTAGGCGATCGAGAGGGAAACAGCGCTCATCGTTCTCTCCGCCACGGTAGCTTCATTCTCGCCCACTTTCATGGAGAAGGTTGCCTTATATTCGGGTAAGGGAGAGGGCGCCGTAGAAGTTACGGAAGCCACCTTTTGCATTACGGGGTTAAAAGTATTAAAAGTATAAGCTCTGCTATAATCCAACCCTCTGAGCGCAAAGAAAATTTGAGCGTCATCGAGGAAGGTTGCATCTTTGCTGATGCGATAGGTGGTAGGCATGTCCGCATCATCAGTTGCAGTTTGCAGATTATCAAAGGAATACTCTGCGCGTGTGAGATCGGCGTTATAGCTTACCTTATAGCGGAAGCGGCTCAATACGCTCGCCTCGTTTGCGGTGGTTGCCTCCGGGTTGGGTGCATTGTAGCGCACCTCGCGTTCACTGCGAATGGGGCGCAGATCGGAGGCGGCGGCAAGGAAATAAACCTCGGAGATGACGGTATCGGTGAATTCCGCACCGGCCGTGCCGTTCACCGTAAATCTTCCGGTTAGCGAAAGTTCGGTGCGGTAGCGGTAGCCGAGAGGATTGCCTTCTGCGTAAGTGATATTTTCCGCCACGAGCTCTGTGGTATATGTGCCCGCATATTCCGCGCTGAAGCCATCTGCTTCCTCTGCTTCGAACGATACGTCGTAAACGAGCTTTTCCGCGGTGCCGGTGAGGTTTGCGTTGCCGGTATTTGCATACCAATTCGCGGTGATAGGGAGCTTTGCCGTGGAGGCACAAGCCGCCAAAAACAGGCAGGGGGCCAAGAGAAGGGCAGCGCCTGCGATCTTTTTGAGCTTCATACTTTCTCCTAATTTGGAAACGTTACCGCTATTATAACACAAAAATTGCCGTTTGTAAAAATAAATTGCTCAAATGTGAGGAATTTTTTTTGCATTATGATATAATAGAGAAAAAAATTACGGATAGGGATCAGCATGACGAAAATTTTCGACGCGCCCACGCTTGACGACGCGCTCATAAAACTTTGTGAAGAGATCGCGGAAAACGAAGCGCGAAAGGAGCGCACTCTCGTATTCTGCGAGGATCGCCTCACCCTTCTTGCCGAACGTGCGATCCTCTCCTTGCGCGGAGGAACGATGCTCACGGAAGTTTCCACCTTCCGTCGTTTTTTGAGCCGTACGGAAAAGGCCGAGCGGCGCACGATCTCCAAGCAAGGCTCCGTTATGGCGATTGCATCGCTTCTTGCCGGATACAAAGAATCGCTCGGATGCTTTAAAAGGAGCGCCGCGCAGGCGGTGTACGAAACGATCGCCCAGCTTTCCGCCTCCTGCGTTACGGAAGAACTGCTTACGCGCTGCGCTGATAAGGAGCAAGGCGTGCTTGCGCGTAAGCTAAGCGATCTTTCCTTCCTGCTCGGGCATTATCAAAACTTCCTCAAAGAGCGTGGGCTTCTCGATGAAAACGGCTATCTTGCGTTGCTTCCCCGGGCTATCAAAGAGGCGCTTGGGGAAACCAACGTAATCTTTTTTGCCTTTCCCTCCTTCACGCGTCAGGCGCGGGAAGGGGTGCGTGCAGCGATTGAGGGCGCACGCAGTGTAACGGGGATCTTCCTCTCGGGGGACAAGGAATTCTATACCAAAGAGGCATCGTGCAATTTTAGAAAGGTAGCTGAGGAATGCGGCGAGATAAAGCACATGCAAACGGCTTCTTCGTTCTCCGGCGAGGCGCTCCGTATGCAGAAAGCACTTTTCTCATCTGTGGCGGTAGAGCGCGTTAAGGCTAACCATGTCCGAATCTTCACTCCGGAAGACGAGGCGGAAGAAATGAGCACGATCGCAGCACTCATTCGCAAATTCACCGCAGAGGGAAAGCGCTATCAAGATATCGCCGTTCTCGTTGGGGGCAACGAATATTTTCTTGCCGTGAAGAAGGCCTTCACGGCGCACCGTATTCCTTACTATGCCGATGTCAAGCGCCCCTTCTCGGAGCATCCCTTCTGTGCCTTTGCCCTTTCTGCAATTTTGGCGGCAGGAGACGGTGCTTTTCCGAGCGAGGCGGATGACGTTGCTTCCTCCGCCTATTTCGGCTCAAGCGATGATTACCGCAATTATCTTCTGCGTTACGCAGCCTTTCGCGGTGGCGTGCGCAAACCGATCAAGAGCGAGGAGGAGCTGGGCGATGCCTACGGCGACCGAGCGGCGCTTCTCAAGTGCGCAGAGCGCATGCAAGCAATTTTAAAACTCTTCCCCACAGAGGCTACGGGCGTTTCGTATGCTGCAGCGATTCGAAAGCTGTGGGAGCTCGTAGAGGGGGAGCATGTCACGGAAGAGCTTAAAAAAATGATACCGGAAGAGGAAAAAGCCTTTCTCGATATCACGCCACTTGAGGGTGTGCTCAAAGAGATGGAGGAGATCGTTGGCGATGAGGTTTTCAAAGCGCGCGAATTTGCGGCGCTTCTAAAAAGCGGACTTGAAGCTCTCACCGTGGCGATTCTTCCACAGCATGCGGATGCCGTGTTTGTTGGGGATATCACCGATAGCAAGATCTATTGCGCCGATATCCTCTTTTGCGCGGGCCTTACCGATGCGCTCCCTCGCATTTCGCAGGATACAGCCGTTATCACGGATAGCGAGATCAAACGCCTTACCGATCTGCAGGTGCAAATCGATCCTGAGATCGCCGTTGTCAACGCACGCGCGCGCGAGGCGCTCGCCCTCAACCTCTGCGCTTTCCGTGAAGACCTGTTTTTGAGCTGCCCTTTAAGCAAGGGCGGTGCGGAAGCGGTGAAGAGTGAGATCTTCTACGATGTGGAGCGCGCCTTTCAGGTGGCACCCATGCCCGATGTGTTCCCCTACGATTGCGGCGAATTTGCTCCCGCGCTGCTTTCCTTTTTCCGCCACGCGGATGAATTTGAGGCGGAAAACAGCTCTGCCCGTGCGCGAGAGCTTATCTCGCGCTATTCCTCCATCCGTTATGTATTGCGCTATCCCGTGCGAGAAGATTGGCAGGCAACCGATCCTGAAGATCTGCGCGCCCTCCGCGATAAGGCGGAAACATTGGAAGCTGGCGAGCTATGGTTCCGCCGCGATATTTCTCCCACCCTGCTCGAAGATTATTTCTCATGCCCCTACAAAAGCTTTGCGATGCGTGCGCTTCGCACGCAGGAGCGTGAGGAGCGTTCTGTGATTGGCTCCAACGATGCCGGGCTTTTCGTGCACACAGTTTTAGAGCGCACGGCAAAAAATTTCAACGATTGTGAGAGCGAAGAGGCGTGCAAGGCGGCTGCGCAAATTACTGCAGAAGCGCTCTTAAAAGAAGCGCGTTTTGCGGCAATTGTAGATACTGATGCAGGTAAATATACCGGTGCGCGCCTGATCGAAGAAGCTGTTTCCGTTACGGCGGTGGCGTACCGCCAATTGAGAGGTTCTGCCTACCGCGTGCGAGCGGCGGAAACGGAAATATCCCTTCCTGCGCTCAAATTGAAAGGTAAAACGGATCGTGTGGATGAGAGCGGCGATCTCGTTCGCATTATAGATTATAAAACGGGCAGGATCGAGCACGATGTTGCCGCCTATTACACGGGCAATCGCCTCCAGCTCGAGCTGTATCTTCGCGCCGCTTCCGTGGGGAACAGAGCGGCCGGGGCGTTCTACTTCCATGCGGCGGATAATTTCGCTAAGGATGGTGAGGATAAATTCCGCATGCGAGGCTTTTATTGCAGTGACGAAGAGGTCGTTTTGGGGCTGGATACGGCGCGCCCCAAAAAGAGTGAGATCTTTGAAAACGGCGGTGAGAAAGGGCTCCCGCGTGAAGATTTTGAAGATTTTCTCGATTACGCTTTACTCGTTTCAGAGGGCGCAGAGCGCGAGATGCGCGCGGGCAATATCTCGCCCTCGCCATACGGCGATGCCTGCAGCTTCTGTAAGCTGAAAGGCATGTGCGGATTCACGGCGGAGCCGCGAAGCGAAAAAACGCTCAAGTGCGGTGAAGTGGTGCAGATCGTGAGAAAAGCAAAGGGCAAGGAGGATGAAGCATGAAAGAGACGGTTGATCAAGCAAAAGCAATTGCCGCGCGTGGCAAAACGATCGTTTCCGCCTCCGCCGGAAGCGGAAAAACGCGCGTTATGGTAAAGCGCTATATTCAGCTCGTTGCAAGCGGCGAGGCGAAGGTAGAGAATATGCTTGCCGTCACTTTTACGAACAAGGCGGCGGCACAAATGCGCGATCGCATTCGAAAAGACCTTCTTGAACAAATAGGGGGGGCGGATAGCACGGCACGCGAGAATCTGCGCAATGGGTTGCGTGCTCTGCCGCTTGCCGATATCAGCACCATTCATGCCTTCTGTGGGCGCCTCATTCGCACCTATTTCTATCTATTAAATCTCGATCCCGCTTTTCGCATCGTGGGCACTGACGACGCAGAAGGCAAGGTGCTTTCTCAACGCGCCATGGATTTAACGTTTGAGGAGGCCTACGGGAAGGGCGAGGAGGGATTTTCCCGCCTGCTCGCCGTCTATTTCCGCAAGAAAAAGGATGCGCACCTTCGCAAGATGGTGCGGCACATACATACCGCGGCGCGCATCGAGCCCGATTACCGTTCCACGCTTGAGAAGGTCGCGGCAGGAGAAGAGGATCTCTTCGATCAGGCCTGTGTGATGCTTGCAGAAGAGTATCGCCGCCGCGCAAGGCGCTTTTTGGTTCAGCTTGAAGGTTTGCGTGAAAAGGTTTCGGGCGCGCCTGAAAGTGCGCGTGAATATTACGGCGCTATTTGGGATGTGGCAAACGCGCTAAGCTCAGCTTCCGATATCTTTGCCATGCGGGAAGTTTGCGCCTCACACTCCTTCAAAAAGCCGAGAAAAAGTGCAAAGATGGCGCCTGAAACGGCAGAGCTTCTTTCTGTGCTTCAAGAGCTTGCCACCCGCCTCAAGAGCAGTATCTTTAAGAGCATCAAGGAATTTGATACGCACGAGGCAGAGCTTGCGCGCCATATGAGCGCAAAGGAGCAGGCGCGTACACTTGCCGCGCTCACCTGTGCCTACGATGATAATTTCACCGCCGTAAAGCGTGAGGCTGGCGTGCTCGATTACGGTGATTTAGAGCAATACGCGTTAAAGCTGATAGGCATGTCTGAGGTAAAGGATTCCATTCACGCGAAATATAAATTCGTTTTCGTAGATGAATATCAGGATGTCAACCCCATGCAAGAGCGCATTCTCTTGGAAATAGCGCGAGAGGATGTATTTCTCGTCGGCGATAAAAAGCAGGCGATCTACGGGTTCCGCGGCAGCAATTCCAAATATTTCACGAAAAAAGTGGAAGAGTTTAAAAGGGAAGGAAACAGCTTGGAGCTCAATGAAAACTTTCGCTCCGCGAACGCCATTCTCAATGCCACGAACGCCGTGTTTTCCGCTGCGCTTGAAGGTTATGTACCCATGGCGGGAGGCGCCCTCTACCACAACTATCATGGTGAAGTGCACGTTCACAACCTCCCGAAAGAGAAAGAGAAAAGCGTGGAACGAACCGTATATTCTGTGCGTGAGGCGGCGGCAAATCCTGCCGAAAATGCTATCGCGCGCAAGGTCGCTTCCATTGTAGAGGCGGAGTGCGGGAAAAAGGAGGGATGGGGCAAAAAGTGGTTCGATGTTGATATAAAGACGGTAGATGAGCAGGGCATGTCCGTAAAGGGTGGATTTCGCCCAGTGCGCTACGGCGATATCGCGGTGCTCGTAAGAAAGAATACGAAATCGGCAGGGCCCATCGTGCGTGCGCTTTCCGAGAGAGGAATCCCCGTTACCACCTCGGCAGAGGTGAATGTTTGCGATTTCTTTGAAGTACGGCTTCTCATTGATTGGCTCTCCTATCTCGATAACGCGGAGCAGGATATTCCCATGGCTTCCGCCATGCTTTCGGTAATCGGCGGTTTCACCGATGCCGAACTCGCGCGTATTCGCCTGAAGGTGGAAAAAACGCTTCGTCGGCATGGCCTTTCTTTTCGCGCGGCATGCAGGGCGTACGTACAAGGCTACCGCGAGGGGAACGATCCGCTCTGCAAAAAACTGGAGCGCTTCTTCGAGTTTTCCGCCCGTTACCGTGCGCTTGCTCAGGTACGCACGGCATCCGAGATGATCATGCTTCTGCTCGCAGAGGGGCTGGAGGCACAGATTGCCGCCAAGGGTGCAAGCAAAAGCCGCCTTGCGCGCGTGCGGCGATTCGTTACGGAAAGCACGGGCTGCAACACCGTGCACGAATTTTTGCGCAGACTTAAGGATTCCGAATACAACGTGGAATTTTCGGAAGCGGGCGGGGAGAACGCCGTGCACGTGATCACGATGCATTCCGCAAAGGGGCTGGAGTTCCCCGTCGTCATTCTTGTTGAGCTGGATGGCGATTTTACCAGGAACGCCACGATCTTCAATCCGGAAATTGATGAGGTTCGGTGGACGAACGCTTTCCATATCGCTCCCCGTTATTTCGATCTCGAGCGTAAGGTCTATCAAGATACCGTTATTCGCAGGGCGGCGGCACTTTTTGCAAGGCGCGAAGCCCTGGAGGGGGAGCGCAACCTGCTCTACGTTGCCATGACGCGTGCCTATTGCCGGTTGCATATGATCTTTGAAGACGGTTGGGAATGCCCCGAGAGCGAGGAAGAAGAGGCACGTTTTTATGCGCCCGACGATGCAAAGCGCCTTTCCGATTTCGTGCCGCGCATGCGCCTTCCTTCGAGCGCACCTTTCGAGGAAGAAGTAAGGGAGCGCAAAGAAAAGCGCGCGCTTGATTACGTTGCGGATGACGCCATTGTGAAAAAGATCGTGCACGCAGGTACGCCGTACCCCTATTTTGCAAGCACGCTCGTGCCCGTTAAAGATTCCGCAACGGGGCTCATGAAAAAAATCCGAAACTCTGTGTATGAAAGCAAAGGCATGGAAGAAGAGCATACCATGTCTGAAATCGAGGCCGAGGTTTCAGATACGGGTGGGGCGTTTACCGCTGAAACGGGCGTAGCATATCACGCCTTTTTGGAGCACGTGAGATTCGGTGAAGATGCGGAAGAAGAGCTTTGCCGCATGCAAAAAGAGCAGCTTCTCAGCGATAAGCAGATCGCTCTTTTGGATATTGAGCGGCTCAAATCCATTCTCGCAATGCCTGTATTCAGCGGATTGGAGGGGAAAAAGACGTGGCGTGAACAGCGTTTCCTCGTGAAATTCCCGGCCTGCGAGTTCGCAGAAGCGTATGGTCAAACTGCCGCGCAAGATGAAATCGTATTTCAAGGTGCAATCGATCTTCTCATCGAGGAGGGCGAAGGGCGCTACACCGTCGTGGATTACAAATTTTCTTCGCTTTCCGATTGTGAGATCCGCCGCAAGTACGCGATTCAGATGAAACTCTATAAAAAAACGGTCGCGAAGGTCATGGAATGCGCGGAATCGTTCGTGCGGGTGCGTATCGTAAATATTGCACGTATTTCAGAGCTTGAAATCTGACGAAAATCGCAAAAACTCGACGAAACTTACGCTTATCCAACAGTGCAATCCGGATAAACCTCATACGGGGGTTTTCGTATGAATATTTTCGGCGGCATCTTTCATGCTTTGGGCGGAGTACCCGATTGGGTTCCTTGCATTTGCATTCCTGCGGCGCTTCTCGTTTACGCGCTTGCAATCACTCTTTTCGGTGGGAGAAGTTCGTATCCGTTCGTCGCTATTACGGTTGGCGCAGCGACAACTGCGCTCGTTGCGGCAAAGGGGACGAAAGCAGCTTTACTTTTTGCATCGCTCTATTTTGTTTACGCCGCGCTTTTGCGCCTTCTTCTTTATATTCCAAGCCTGAAGCTAGCGCGCGGGGAAAGGGAGATCCGCGCCGAGCGTGCATTCAAAATGCGGCTTTGTGCAGGGCCGGCAATCGCAACGGCTTCTCCGAGGGTATGCCGATATGAGGAAGAAGAGCGCCTATACAGCGCAGAAGAGTGCGGAATGCGCCTCTCGCACGCGCAGGAACTTCTTGCAAGGCTGAGATGCTTTTCACTTGCCGCGGCAGACCGATTGGAAACAGACGTTATTTTCCGCACCTTAAAGAGCTGTAGCATAAGAAGGCTTACCGAAGAGGAGATGGGTATCCTTAACGATTGTCTCGCTTCCATCATTAAGCTTTCGGCAAAGTATAAAATATAAACAAACACAATACCGCCGTATTTCGATGTATTTCGAAATACGGCGGTTTTTTTGTAAATAGCAGTAAAAATTATCAAAATTTGTGCCCAATATGAGTATATTTCGATTTATTTCGAAATAATTATCGGGGAATCTGTGAGGGTATTCACGGTGAGCTCGAGAAGGCGGCCTGCACGCCTTGCGGCGCTCAAGATCGCCGGGGTTACGCATTCGCCGGCAACGGCGATGGGGGTGCCTCTTCCATCGTATACACTGCGGCGCACGTGCCGCCCCAAAAGGTTGGTTCGGTTGAGAATCGCCGCTTTGGCTTCTTTGGGCGCATTTATATTGCCTTCCGCCACCTTCGGAACACAGTTCTCTTTTTGCTTTTTTCGCTCCGTTTTCAGTGCGGGAGCCTGCGTGCCGTTCTTCGCCTTTCCCTTTGCTTGCGCTTTAGAAAATGCATCCGGATAGAGTACGGCGTTCTCTCTGATAGAGGCACATGAAACACGTGTAACGGTTTGTGTTTTTCCATCTGAAATCACGATCGTGCTTTCCGCGTCCTCCTCGAGAATAACGTCGGAAACGTTTCCAAGCGCTTCCCCCGTATGCGTGTAGGCGCATTTTCCAATCGGGGAAAATAATCCCGTAGGCGTGGCGATTCTGCTCCTGCTTACGATTACGGCGTCGCCGAAAAAGAGTACGGCACGCAGGGGAACGTAAAACTCTTCTTCCTCTACGTCTGCGCAAACGAGACAGGAAATTTTTTGGTAGCCGCGGGCAAAGCGCACGTCCGTTACGTAGCCGTACGCATCACCGCCCGGCGAGAGCACAGGCTTTGAAATAAGCGTTGAAATTTGCATGATATTACCTCTTTGCCTTATAATATTCCCCGAAAGAGGTGCGTATAAGAAGGGAATTTGCACGAAAAAATAAAATTTTGTCACATTTTTTGCTTTGGCACTTGCTTTATGTTCAGCGTTTATAGTATAATAGGGATGAGGTGCAGAAAATGAACGTAAAAGAAAGCAGAACGTTTGGGTTTCTTATCATCACGCTTGTTTACATATTTGCCGCGGCAGTAGGCGTTGCCATCCATCTTCTCTTGCCATTGCCGTTTTGGCTGAGCCTGCTCATTGCAGATATTGCGGCAACTGTCGCCACTTTTATTTTCAGCCTTATTTTTTCTAACGCTTCCGTTTACGATCCCTATTGGAGCGTTCAGCCCATCGTCATCCTCGTGGGCTATGCCATCGCGTATCCGCCTACCGTGTCCGCAATTCTGCCTCTTATCGCCGTTTGTATCTGGGGCGTTCGGCTCACAGCGAACTGGGCGTATACCTTCCACGGCCTTGCCTGGCAGGATTGGCGGTATACCATGCTGAAGGAAAAAACGGGCGCCTTTTATCCTTTCGTCAACTTCCTCGGCATCCATTTGGTTCCCACGCTCGTTGTGTACCTTTGCACGCTTCCTGCGGCGTTTGCGTTCTACTATGCGCCTGCATGGAACGCAGGGAGTATTGTATTTTTCATCGTATCTCTTCTTGCCGTGCTTTTGCAGGGCACTGCAGATTTCCAGATGCACGCCTTCCGCAAACGCGGCGGTGGCGGATTTATCCGCAACGGCTTGTGGATATACTCTCGCCATCCCAATTATCTGGGCGAAATTCTCATGTGGTGGGGCGTGGGGCTTGCGGCAGTTTGCGTAATGCCCACCTATTGGTGGCTTCTCGCAGGCGCCGTGGCAAACACTTGCCTCTTCCTTTTCGTGAGCATTCCCCTTGCCGATGGGCGCCAATCCCGCAAGGAGGGTTTTGCTGAATACAAAAAGCAGACGCGTATGCTACTACCCGTCTATAAAAAGCAGGGTTAACGAAAAGCCGAAGGGCGCGCGTTGCGGTATGCCTACACAAAACACGAAATAATCGTAAAATACAGCCGAATAGAACTGTGCGGAAAACTGTATAATGGATAAAAAAGCAATCATCGCAAACATGGTGCTTCGCGATAAGGCGGATCTTCTCACGGGCGGCGCTTTTTATAAAACGCGCGCACTTCCCAACCACGGTATTCGCGACATGTACCTTTCAGACGGCCCTCACGGACTTCGCAAGCAATCGGAAGCGGAGGATCATTTAGGGCTTCATCCAAGCATACCCTCCACCTGTTTTCCTACCTCCTCCATCATGGCGTGCAGCTGGGATGAAGCGCTCGGTGAGAAGGTGGGCAAGGCATTGGGAAAAGAAGCCGCGTCCATCGGCGTGGATATGCTGCTTGGTCCCGGACTCAACATCAAGCGTAGCCCACTCTGTGGGCGCAACTTTGAATATTTTTCCGAAGATCCTTTCCTTACAGGCAAGATGGCGGCTGCGTACGTACGCGGCACACAGTCGGAAAACGTTAACGCCTGCGTAAAGCATTTTGCTGCAAATAATCGCGAATACCGCAGAATGACTTCTAACTCCATCGTAGATGAGCGAACGCTGCGCGAGATCTATCTCACCGGCTTCGAGATCGCGATCAAGGAGGGGAATGTGAACGCGGTCATGAGCTCCTACAATCAGCTCAACGGTGTTTATACCAACGAGAACTTTCACCTTCTTCACGAGATTTTGCGTGAGGAATGGGGGTATACGGGCGTCGTCGTCACCGATTGGGCAGGTTGTAACAGCCGCGTTGAGGGGCTAAAATGCGGGAACGACCTCGAAATGCCCTTTTGCAAATACGGCGCAGACGATATCTACAAGGCCGCCCTTGCAAAAGAGATAGAGGAAAGCCTTATTGATGAGAGCATTGAGCGCATTCTCGAGCTCATCGAATTCAGCGATAAAAAACGCACTTACAACGAAGAAGAGCGTGCGGCGCTCCTCGAAGAAAACCATACGCTTGCCCGCGAGGCTGCGGCAAAATCTATCGTTCTTTTGGAAAACGACGGCGTGCTCCCTCTCGCGAAAGAGAGAAAAGTTGCGCTCATCGGCGATTTTGCATTCTCGCCGCGCTACCAGGGCGCAGGCTCATCGATTGTGAATCCTTCCAAAGATCCCGAAAAGGGCCTCACGGTGGAATATGCGCTCGAAGGGCTTTCGGCAAACGTTATTGCGCGCGCTCAAGGGTTTGATCGCTACGGAAGGCAGGATGAAGCGCTCTTTCAAGAGGCGCTCACCGTAGCGGAAGAAGCGGAAATCGTGCTCTTCTTTGCAGGGCTCGATGAGCTTTCCGAGGCAGAGGGCGTTGACCGTGAGCATATTCGCATCCCGAAAAATCAGGCGGAGCTTTGCCGCGCGCTCATCGCAGCGGGCAAAAAGGTCGTCGTCGTTCTATCCTGCGGTTCCGTTGTGCAAACGGATTGGGCAGAAGGCGCCTCTGCGCTTCTCTACGTAGGCCTTTCCGGTCAGGCAGGTGCGCTTGCCGTGGCAGACGTATTATACGGCAACGTCAATCCCTCCGGGAAATTGGCGGAGAGCTGGGTAAACGATTATGAGGATGAACCGACTTCCGATCCAAGCTATTTCCCCGGCGGAATTGATTGCGTGGAGTATCGGGAGGGATTGTTCGTAGGATACCGCTATTTTACAACGGCGGCTGTGAAACCGAAATATCCTTTTGGATACGGCAAAAGCTATACCTCGTTCGAGTATTCCAATCTTAAGGCGAGCCGGAATGGCGCTGAAGTTACCGTTACCAACACGGGTGCGTTCTACGGTGATGAGATCGTGCAGTTCTATATATCTCTGCCCAAGAGCAGGCTCGTTCGCCCTGCACGCGAGCTTAAAGGCTTTGCGCGCATCAGCCTCAACCCGGGCGAGAGCAAGCGCGTGGCTGTAACCTTCAGCGAGCGTACGTTTGCATACTACGACGTTGCCACCAAGAGCTGGCAGGTGGAGGGCGGCGAATATAACGTTTCCGCCGCCGCGTCCTCTGAGGATATTCGCCTCACAGCGAGGGTGGAGATCGCGGGCACGGTACCTGCTTATGAGCTTCAAAAGTATCCTACGTATGCAAGTGGCAACGTGAAAAACGTACCGGACGACGAGTTCTATGCGCTCCTTGGGTACGAACCGGAGCCGGAAGAGATGGGCAAAAAGCGCCGCCGCGTTCACGAGAATACAACCGTGGAAGATTTGAAGTATGCAAAGGGTTGGGCGGGTAGACTGTTCTCTTGGGCTGTTTGCAAGCTTGCTGTCGGCTACTATAAATTGCGAGGCAATGCGGCGAAGGTAAACGAGATGCGCATGGCTACCCATCAGCCAATGCGCGGACTGGCAAAGTTTCTGCATTTCTCCAGAAGAACGATGGAGGGGCTCATCACGATATTCAACGGCCGCTTCTTCAAGGGGCTGGGTATGCTTCTTCGCAAGAAAAAGGGGGCCGTAACAAGAAACGAATGATACCCTATGAAAAATCTAAAATTTGAATCTATTACATGAGGTGGTAAATTATGAAATACATAACCTTTACGGTGCCGTGTTACAATTCCGCGGCGTACATGCGCAACTGCGTTGATAGCCTTCTTCCCGGAGGGGAGGATGTGGAGATCGTAATCGTAAACGATGGTTCGAAGGATGAAACGCTTGCCATTGCAAACGAATATGCGGAAGCGTATCCGAGCATCGTACGCGTGATTGATAAGCCGAATGGCGGACATGGATCGGGCGTAAATGCCGGGCTTAAGATCGCGCAGGGGCTTTATTACAAGGTCGTCGATTCCGATGATTGGGTAAACGGTGAGGCGTATGCAAAGCTTCTTGCAGCGATCAAAAAGCACGTTGAAGAGTCGGCTTCTCCCGATCTTTACATCGTGAACTACGTCTATGAGCACGTTGCCGATAACACGAGCTACGTAAGCGGATACCGCAAGAACTTCACGCCCGAGCAGTTCAACGATTGGACGAAGGTGAATCCCTTCCGCTATTCCTCGATGCTGCTCATGCACGCGCTTGTTTATCGCACGGATGTGCTCCGCGAGCAGTGCAAGCTGGAGCTTCCCGAGCACACCTTCTACGTAGACGATATCTTCTCCTACAATCCGCTGCCCTTCACGAAGTCGGTCTATTATCTTGATATCGATTTCTACCGCTATTTCATCGGGCGTGCCGATCAATCGGTGAATATCGTCAACATGGTCAAGCGTTACGAGATGCAGATCCGCGTGATGCTCGCTATGACGGATGCATGGTCGTACGATGATATCTGCGCCCAGAAGAAAGGGCTTAAAAAGTACATGTTCCACGCCATTGGGAATTACCTTTGCACCACGCTTCTGTTCATCTGCGCGGAGGATAGCCCCGAGCGGCGCGCGGCGTACAAGGAGATGTGGCGCCACATCAAGGAGAGAGATCCGAAACTCTACCGTAAGCTCAAATACCGCACCTACGCGGTGTTTGCAACGCTGCTTCCCTGGAAGCTGCGCGGCAAGCTCCTCGTATTCGGCTATAAGGTGTTGTGCAAGCGTGTGAAATTAGGTTAAAAATAGCGCGCATTCCGTACAGGAAGCGCAAAGTAAAAAATAAATCAAAGGAGAGGCGTGCCATTTAGCGGAGAGAACGCAAGCCGTTCGGCCCATCCGCGGCGATCGCACGCGTAGCAAGCTGTTTTTCCGAAAACAGTTGCGTGAACGAAATGAAAAAGTACGATTTTTTAATTATCGGTGCAGGTCTGTTCGGGGCCGTGTTCGCCCATGAGGCAACTGCGGCAGGCAAGAAGTGCCTCGTTGTGGAAAAGCGCAGCCACGTTGGCGGCAATATCTACACCGAGAAGCAAGAGGATGTGTGCGTGCACGTTTATGGCGCGCATATCTTCCACACCAAGCGCAAGGAGATCTGGGAGTACGTTAACCGCTTCGCCGAATTCAATCATTACGTAAATTCGCCCGTTGCACGCTATCACGATGAAACGTACAACCTGCCTTTCAACATGAACACCTTTTCCCGCCTGTGGGGTGTGTTCACTCCCGAAGAGGCAAAGGCGAAGATTGCCGAGCAGGTGAAGGCGGCGGGCATCACCGATCCGCAGAACGTTGAGGAGCAGGCGCTCTTTAGCGTGGGTGAGGATATCTACAGAAAGCTCATCAAGGGCTACACCGAAAAGCAGTGGGGCAGAGATGCCAAGGAGCTTCCCGCTTTCATCTTAAAGCGCGTCCCCGTCCGCTTTACTTACGATAACAACTATTTCAACGATCCCTATCAGGGCATCCCTATCGGCGGCTACACGCCCATGATCGAAAAGCTTCTCGAGGGCAGCGATATTCTGCTCGGTTGCGATTTCTTCGATCGCAAGGAAGAGCTTATGGCGCAGGCGGAAAGCGTGGTGTATACCGGGCCGATCGATCGCTATTTCAATTATTGCCTCGGCAAGCTCGAGTACCGCAGCCTCCGTTTTGAAACGAAGGTATATGATACACAAAACTATCAAGGCGTAGCCGTCGTCAACTACACGGCGCGCGAGGTGCCCTATACGCGCGCTATCGAGCATAAGCACTTCGAATTCGGCACGCAGGAAAAAACCGTCGTCTCTTACGAATACCCCGAAACGTGGAAGGAAGGTGCTGAGCCTTATTACCCTGTGAACGACGATCGCAATACCATGCTCGCGAAGGAGTATTTCGATTTGGCCGCCAAAGAGGAAAATCTCATTCTCGGCGGCAGGCTTGCAGAGTATCGTTATTACGATATGGATGCCGTTATCGCGGCAGCGCTCGCCTGCGTAAAAAAGTATCTTTGATGGCAAACAAGTTGGATAAATATTATATCGGTATCGATCTCGGCGGCATGAGCGCCAAGGCAGGGCTCATCGGTGAAGATGGCTCCCTTCACAGAATCATGCGTGCTGAAACGAACGCAAATGACGGTGCAAACAGCACGGCGAAAAAGCTCGCGGCGCTTGCCGAGGAGCTCATCTGCGAATGTGCGATTGCAAAGGCAGATGTGCTGGCGATCGGAATTGGGTCTCCCGGCGTGATCAATAGCGAAAGCGGCACCGTCGTCAATTGGTCGAATTTCGGCTGGGCAAACGTTCCGCTTGCCGAGCTCGTTGCAAAGGAGATTGGGTTACCCGTGTACGTCACCAACGATGCCAATGCGGCGGCGCTCGGCGAGGCGTACTATGGCAGCGGCAAGAAGTATGCAGATAGCGTGATGATCACGCTCGGCACAGGTGTGGGCGGCGGCATTGTGATAGGAGGCAAGCTTATTGAGGGCTACCGTTCGGCAGGTGCCGAGCTGGGCCACACGGTCATTCGCAAGGGCGGCGTGCAATGCACCTGCGGAAGGCGCGGCTGCCTCGAGTGCTACGCTTCGGCAACTGCGCTCATGCGCGAAACAAAGCGCGCAATGCAAAAGAACGCCGATTCTCTCATGTGGAAGCTTTCTTCGCGTTTGGAGGATGTTTCCGGGAAAACGGCATTCTCTGCTGCGCAGCAGGGGGATCGGGTTGCGAAAAGAGTTGTCCGCGAATACGTGGCAAGCCTTGGTGAGGGGATCGTAAACGTAGTCAACCTCTTGCGTCCGCAGGTGATTATCTTGGGCGGCGGTGTATCCAACGAAGGAGAGAATCTCTTGAAACCGCTACGTCGGTTTGTTCTGCGGCATATCTATGCGCCTGCCTCCTATGCGCCCTTGGCGCTCGTACAGGCAACGCTTGGAAACGATGCCGGCATCTACGGCGCGGCGCAGTACGCCGTTCAGCGATACAATTAATACGGCGAAAAAAATATTCAACGGGGATTCGAAATGGATCCCCGATAATTTTTATAAGCCATAATTATTATTTCGACAATTATCGAAATAATAATTTCCAAAGAAAATGCAAAAATTTAGGAAAAACATATCAAAAATCGTTTTATTCGATGAATATCGAAATAATATTGTTTTGAGATACCTCTTTGGCTCCTCGAGCCGAGTGTGCTCGCGGAAAAAAATATTTTCCCAAGATTAAGGCAAGTGAAGCGCACTGTGTTTCAAAAATTCCCTCAAAAACGTTTGAAAGCGTGTAAAAAGTGTGATATAATAGACAGACTATTATAGAGGCTAAGCATACATATGGCAGAAATGATCTCCACAAAAATTTTATCCGTCATTCCCATGCGCACACAGGTCGTCTTTCCGAACACGACGGTTGGCTTCGATATTGGGCGCGGCGTTTCACTTGCGGCGCTGGAGCGAGCAGTCTTTAACGATTCCTACGTATTTCTTACCCGTCAGCTCGTTGATAAGGATCTTCCGGAAACAGATGATCTCGCTACCGTTGGCACAGTTGCTGTGATCCGCCAAAAAACGCGTCTTCCCGGCGATCGTGTGCGTATCGTTGCGGAAGGGCTTTACCGTGCCCGTGCGCGCGGTTTTTCTACGGAGAGCGGCTATATCTACGCCGTTACCGATGCCATGCCGCCCATCCATGGGGATGCCATTCTTGAGGAGGCGCATTTCCGCACCGTGCGCGATTTAGTGCATGAGATCACGGCGTCGGATAATAAAACGTACCGCGATCTCGAGCAGGCGCTTGCACGCGTTTCCGAGGCGGATAGCTTCGTCAATATCAGTTCGCACTATCTTCGCCTCAAGGGGGAGGCTAAACAGCTCCTTTTGCAGGAGGAGGATGTTATAGCGCGCCTTCGTTTGTTCGAAGAGGCGCTTTCGGCGGAAATCGAAATCGCAAAGCTTGAGCGGAAGATCGCGGCGGACGTACGCAAATCCATTGATAAAGCGCAGAAAGAATATTTCCTGCGAGAGCAAATCAAAGCGATCCACAGCGAGCTTGGTGAAGATGCGGAAGAAACGGAAAAGCTCCGAGAGAAGCTGCTCGCGAAAGGGCTCCCCTCCGATGTGGAGGAAAAGGCGCTTGCTGAGCTTGTTCGCATGGAGAGAATGCCTTCCTCTTCTCCCGAATATACCGTTCTTCGCAACTATGCCGATTGGCTTTTAGATCTTCCTTGGAAAGAGGAGACCGCAGACACGGTATCCCTCATTGACGTGGAAAAGGTGCTTGAAGAGGATCACTACGGCTTAGAAAAGATCAAGGAGCGCGTAATAGAATACCTCGCAGTTCTTAAACTCACGGGCGAACTCAAAGCGCCCATTTTATGCCTTGTAGGGCCGCCCGGCGTTGGAAAAACGAGCGTTGCGAAATCGATCGCGCGCTCCCTTGGCAGAAAGTTCGTACGCATGAGCCTCGGTGGGCTCAAGGATGAGGCAGAGATCCGCGGCCATCGGCGTACCTATATCGGCGCTATGCCCGGGCGCATCCTCTATGAAATGAAGAATGCAGGCGCGATCAACCCCGTTTTTTTGCTCGATGAGGTGGATAAGATCTCCTCAGATCTTCGCGGCGATCCCTCGAGCGCTCTTTTAGAGGTGCTCGATCCCGAGCAGAATTCCACCTTCCGCGATCGCTATCTCGAGGTCGCCTACGATCTTTCAAAGGTCATGTTCATTGCAACGGCGAACACGCTCGATACCATACCCATGCCCTTAAGGGACCGCATGGAAATTATCGAACTCACCGGTTATACCCCACAGGAAAAAGAGGAAATCGCGCGGCGCTATCTCGTGCCCAAAAAGCGCAAGGAAAACGGGCTTAACGAGGCGCAACTCCAAATCACAAGCGGCGCACTTTCTGCAATCATCGATGGCTACACGATGGAGGCGGGCGTGAGAACGTTGGAGCGCACCGTTGCCGCTGTATGCAGAAAGGCGGCTGTGCGTATTGCCAAGGGCGAGGAAGAAGCCGTCAACGTCACCGAAGCCAACCTGGAGGATTTTCTTGGCGCAAAGCGTTTTCTTCGCGATGGCGATTTGCTTGAGCAAGATGAAGTGGGCATGGCTACGGGCCTTGCTTGGACGGCGGTCGGCGGCACCACGCTCACAATCGAGGTATCCGCGATGCAGGGTAAGGGAGAGGTTTTGCTCACGGGCAAGCTGGGCGATGTCATGAAAGAATCTGCGCGTGCCGCTATCAGCTATATCCGCTCCCATGCCGAAAAGTATGGCATTGATGGGGCGGACTTTGAGAAGAAGGACGTGCACATTCACGTTCCCGAGGGCGCCACGCCCAAGGATGGGCCTTCCGCCGGTATCACGATGGCAACGGCAATCCTCTCCGCGTTCACGGGGCTTCCCGTTCGGCGCGATATTGCCATGACGGGGGAAATCACTCTTCGCGGCAAAGTGCTGCCTATCGGTGGGATCAAGGAAAAGGCGCTTGCTGCCTCCCGCATCGGCATTCGCGATGTCATCATTCCCGAAGAAAACAGAAAGGACCTCGAGGATATCCCCGAGGAAATTAGGAAAAATCTAAATTTTATCTGTGTGAGCGAAGTGGATCAAGTATTCGCAAACGCGGTTTCAGGAATTCAACATGCAAATTAACGGTGCAACATTCATCACCAGCGCGGCGCACGCCTCGCAGTTCATCACACCCACAAAACCCATGATCGCGATCTGCGGGAAATCCAATTCGGGCAAAAGCACGCTCATCAACCTGCTTGCCAACCAGAAGCGGCTTGCAAAAACAAGCTCTGCGCCCGGCAGAACCCGCCTCGTCAACTATTTCGATTTCGGCGCCTTTGTGCTTGCCGATCTGCCCGGCTATGGCTATGCGGCAGTCTCCAAGGAAGAAAAGGAGAAATGGGGGCGTACGCTCGATGCATTTTTCGCGCGCAAGGAAGATCTTGCACACGTCTTTCTCCTCACCGATATCCGCCGCGATCCTTCGCAGGATGATCTTCAGATGGTAGCGTTTTTAAACTATCACATCATCCCGTTTACGGTGATCGCCACGAAGAGTGATAAACTTTCTCGCATGAAGCAAAAGGAGCGCCTCCGTGCCGTAGCGAATGCCTACGGTTTGGGCATGGGTAACGTGCTTTCCGCCTCAGGCCTAACGGGCGACGGGAAATCCGAGCTCATCAAAAAGATTTCCGAGATCCTTGATGCACAGGATTCGGAATAAAAGATCGGTTAATTTTACGGAAGAAAGAGGCGCCGCGAGCAGAATTTGCTCGCGGCGCCTCTTTATTTAATTTATTCCCGCTTCTCCAAATCCAAGAGAAATTAAAATCGCGCGGTTTACCTTAGACATGGTAGTGGCAGGAAGCTCCCCAATGCGCGACATCAATCTCTTTTTATCAATGGTGCGGATCTGCTCCAAGAGGATAACCGAATCCTTTTGCAGCCCAAAAGCTTGTGGTAGCTCAATGTGCGTCGGCAGCCTCGCTTTATGGATTTTGCTCGTCACTGCGGCAGCAATCACGGTAGGGGAGTACTTATTACCCGTATCGTTTTGTACCACGAGCACAGGCCGAATTCCACCCTGTTCGCTGCCCACTACGGGGCTAAGGTCAGCATAATACAGTTCTCCGCGTTTCACCGTCATACCCTTCTCCTTCGTGAGCTTGCTCCGCTATCATTGTATGTAACGGGGCGTTTTTTTGCTCACCGCGTGGTTTTTTTTGACTGCTTCTCTCCCTTCTATACCGTTTTGCAAACAATGAGCGCTAAGAATAAGATTTTTTTGTTGAAGCGTCTAAATAATGATTGACATTCCAAGCACATTCGCTATAATAATTCAAAATAGGAGGAACTTTTTATGCACAAAAGAACCATTGGAACATCGATCATAGGAATAGCAATCATCGTGTTGATTGCGATTTTCTCAACGTTGCACGTGTTCTATTCGATATTCATGCCGAAAGGAGCTTCTGTCAAAGAGCCGCTCACCATCGAGCATATCTATGGAGCGGCGCAAGAGCACGGTTTTATGGGTACGCTTGAAGAGTTTACCGCGCTTTTACAGAGTAGCAATGCCGACATGGTAGGCATCGATGGCGTCCATTTAAATGAGAGGGGCGAACTCGTTATCCGCCTTTCGGATGGCGAGGAACTTAACTGTGGCACAGTTCGTGGTGCAGACGGTAAAGACGGTGCAGACGGTAAAGACGGCGTTGGTATTTCAATTGTATACATAGATGGTGCGGGAAACCTCATCATTGAGCTTTCCAACGGAGAGCAATTCAATTGCGGCCCTATCCGCGGAGTTGATGGAACGAACGGTAAAGATGGCGCGGATGGAAAAGACGGTGCAGACGGAAAAGACGGTGCGGATGGTCTAACGCCTTACATTGGAGAAAACGGAAATTGGTGGATTGGCGATGCCGATACGGGAATTGCTGCTACAGGCCCTAAAGGTGATCGGGGCGAGCAGGGCCCCCAGGGCGAAAAGGGGGACAAAGGCGACCAGGGCGAACAAGGTCCTCAGGGCGAACAAGGTCCTCAGGGCGAACAAGGTCCTCAGGGCGAACAGGGAATTCAAGGACCTCAAGGAGAACAAGGTCTCCAAGGTGAGCAGGGTCCCCAAGGTGAGCAGGGTCCCCAAGGTGAGCAGGGTCCCCAGGGTGAGCAGGGTCCCCAGGGTGAGCAGGGTCTTCAGGGTGAGCAAGGCCCTCAGGGCGAGCAGGGCCCTCAGGGTGAGCAGGGAATTCAAGGACCTCAAGGAGAACAGGGTATCCAAGGTGAGCAGGGCCCCCAAGGTGAACAGGGTCCCCAAGGTGAACAAGGAATCCAGGGTGAACAGGGTCCTCAAGGCGAGCAAGGTCCTCAGGGCGAACAGGGCCCTCAGGGTGAGCAGGGAATTCAAGGACCTCAAGGAGAACAGGGTATCCAAGGTGAGCAGGGCCCCCAAGGCGAACAAGGTCCCCAAGGTGAGCAAGGTCCTCAAGGCGAGCAAGGCCCTCAAGGCGAGCAAGGCCCTCAGGGCGAGCAAGGTCCTCAGGGTGAGCAAGGAATCCAAGGCGAGCAGGGCCCTCAGGGTGAGCAAGGCCCTCAGGGCGAGCAAGGTCCTCAGGGTGAGCAAGGAATCCAAGGCGAGCAGGGCCCTCAGGGTGAGCAAGGCCCTCAGGGAGAACAAGGTCCTCAAGGTGAGCAAGGTCCCCAAGGAGAACAAGGAATCCAAGGTGAGCAAGGCCCCCAAGGAGAACAAGGAATTCAGGGCGAACAGGGGCCTCAAGGCGAGCAGGGTCCTCAAGGCGAGCAGGGTCCTCAGGGTGAGCAAGGCCCTCAGGGCGAGCAAGGTCCCCAAGGCGAGCAGGGTCCTCAGGGTGAGCAAGGCCCTCAGGGCGAGCAAGGTCCCCAAGGCGAGCAGGGCCCTCAGGGCG
>JAFWBP010000010.1 GCA_017507045.1 Clostridia bacterium
AGAGTACTGTTTCATAATCCGTGCCTTTGTACAAGCGCGTGTTATCATATGAGTAATTAAAAGCAGTTGTACCGTACGTTGCAAGCTTGCCCATTGCCCAAGATAGGGGATTGCCGTTGTGTTCCAACGGGTGCGCCATTTGATCGTAGAAGAGGTCCTGCTGCACACCGTTTATTTTCAAATAGGTTAGAAGATCGCTGTAGGTATTCTCGTATCCGTACTCGTATTCATTCAACAGAACAGAGGGCGTGCCCGTGGTATAAGCATATTCACGCTTTGCGGTGATATTTCCACCTTTATTATACGCGAACGTAAACGTTTTGTCAAGCATCGGATTGTTTTCGCGTACAAGACGGTTGAAGTAGGAGGAAAATCGCTAACCAAATTAAATCAATAAAATGCAAAGTCGGGATATTCAATCCCGGCTTTTTATGCTTGCGATAGTAAAAATCAATTTTTTATCTTGATAATTATCCATTATAGGGATTTAAATAACCAATAAGCAATCAAGCCCAAAGCCAATAAGGTTTCTATTGCTTCCCCGCTTGCACCATTGGATATAAAGGATATCAAAAAGAAGACTACAATACCAATAACAATCCAACCGCCACAGCCCGGACCACCAAAACCACCTCCAGAACCACTATCATTATTAGAGCCGTCGGTTGTACTTTTGTATTTATTATACTCATCGTGATTGTGTGTATTTCGCATAATACTTGTTCTCCTTGGAATAATTACTGTAATGGACTAACTACCATATATGATTGAGGACTAATTTTTTTATCTTTTATATATTCGTTAAATACATATCTATCTATGTTTTCAAATTTGGGATGCTTTGCAAACCAAACAGACATAGCAATATTAGCCAACTTCCCATCATTATGTATAGAAAAATGACAGAAATCCGCACCTTTTTCGGGGTTAATTTCTTCACCACTAAGCCACACACAACCTAATACTTTAGCCCATTTTAAGAACTTTTTTCCTTCGCTTGGTTCTATTTCGAACCAAACACACTCTTTGTCGCCACATACTTCCTTGTAATTTTGCATAAATAATGCCTCCTAAAAAGTAATTTCATAAAGAGGCAAAAGAAAAACCCATCGTTAGATGGGTTTAGTACAAACAAAAAAACATAAAACCCATCATTCAGCCTTTAGCACCTTGCTTTTTAAGTAGGTTGCTGTGCGATCAAAGGGGCTGTCCCTAACGCACTCTTTATGGTTATATTTATTGTAACAAATAACTATTAAAAAGTCAATAGTTTTTATATACTAAAGGAGACTCAAATACAAAGAAAAAAACCACAAAATGCTGTGGTTTTTTGGCGTTCCCACAGGGAATCGAACCCCGAACTAAGCCTTAGGAGGGCTCCGTTATATCCGTTTAACTATGAGAACGAATATTTAATTGTGCTTATACGGTATGCCATATGGCAGCTTAAGCCATTACTATCTTACATCATTCTCTGAAAAAAGGCAAGCATTTTTGCTTTGATTTTTAAACCCTATCGTTTTAGTATGGTATAAGCTCTGCTTATGATAGCTATAAGTATTTCTTATACCTAAATTTTTATCTCTTATTTGCCAAAGAGAAAAAAATCTGTTATAATGGTTTGCGTAAATAGAAACCGCATGGGTGCGGAAGTAAGGAGAGTAAGTATGAATTACGTAGATAGAGTGATTGAGGAGATCAAGAAAAAGAATCCTAACGAGCCGGAATTTCATCAGGCGGCAACGGAGATTTTGAACGGTTTAAGGCCTGTAATAGAGCGCCATCCCGAGTATGAAAAAGCGGCACTTTTGGAACGCTTCACAGAGCCAGAGCGTACCGTCATGTTTCGCGTTCCGTGGGTGGATGATGCGGGCATGGTACGGGTGAATAAGGGCTATCGCGTTCAATTTAACAGTGCAATCGGCCCCTATAAGGGTGGGCTGAGGTTCCATCCCTCCGTTAATCTTTCCATCATCAAATTCCTTGGCCTTGAGCAGATCTTAAAGAACAGCCTCACCGGTCTTCCCATCGGCGGAGGCAAAGGCGGTTCCGATTTTGATCCCAAGGGCAAATCAGATAACGAGATCATGAACTTCTGCCAGAGTTTCATGACGGAGCTCCAGCGCCACATCGGGCAGGATACCGATGTTCCTGCGGGCGATATCGGCGTGGGAGCCAGAGAAATCGGCTACCTCTTCGGGCAATACAAGCGCCTTCGTAATGAGCACGTTGGCGTTCTCACGGGCAGAGGGCTCACCTACGGTGGAAGCCTTGCGCGCAAGCAGGCAACCGGCTACGGCCTCGTGTATATGGTAGAAGAAGCAATGAAGTGCAGAGGGGATAGCCTCACAGGCAAAACGGTTGTGATCTCCGGTGCTGGAAACGTTGCCATCTATGCGTGCGTAAAAGCGCAGGAGCTTGGCGCAAAGGTGGTTGCGATGTATGATAGCAACGGCTACATCTACGATAAGAACGGCATTGATATTGCCGTCGTTAAGCAGATCAAAGAGGTGGAACGCGCACGAATTAAGGAATATGTAAACCGTGTAGAGGGAGCGGAGTATCACGAAGGCTGCAAGGGCATTTGGACAGTTCCTTGCGACCTTGCGCTTCCTTGCGCAACGCAAAACGAGATCGACGAGGCTTCCGCAAAGATTCTTGTGGAGAACGGTGTGAAGTACGTGGGCGAGGGTGCGAATATGCCTACGACGCTTGAAGGCATCGCTGTGTTCCAGGCGGCGGGAATCGTGTTCCTTCCGGCAAAGGCGGCAAATGCAGGCGGCGTTGCAACGAGCGCGCTTGAGATGGCACAATCGAGCGGCAGAATGTACTGGACGTTCGAAGAGGTTGATGCCAAGCTCAAGAACATTATGATCAACATTTACCACAACATGGATAACGCCGCAAAGGAATACGGCGTGGAGGGCGATTACGTTTCCGGTGCGAATATTGCAGGCTTTATGAAGGTTGCCGAAGCGATGATGGCGCAAGGAATCGTATAAGCAAGGCGACTTTTGTTTTTGCGAATATTGAATAGCTTAATAGAAGAGAGGAATGCGCACTCGGTTGCAATGCAACCGAGTGCGTAACGTTTTTTAAGGCAATTCGAATGGAAAATTCGGGATAGAATCCCAAAAAACGCAAAATCGTTTATTCTCAGCGAAAACCGCAGAAATTGATGGGAAATCTGTTTGCCTCAAAGCCGCTCGCTCTGCTCGAAGATTCGATTACGTTCAAATGAAACAGTCGAAAAATTGGTATTTTTTCAACAAAAAACGCAGAAAATTAATTATTTCGATAAAATTCGAAATAAAAAATAAATAATTTTACGCGAATTTTCGGTTATTTTTTGCTCCAAAGTAATATACTGATATATAGGTGTTTTGAGGCATTGTATGGAGCAAGGTAATAGAACAGTGGAGCAATCAGCGGCGATGGAAGCGGCACGCAGTCGGCGCGTGACGGAGCTGATATCGGATATTTTAAAGGGTGCGTTAATTGGCATAGCATTCATTATTCCCGGTTTTTCAGGCGGTTCGGTTGCGGCTATTTTAGGGATATACGAAAAGCTCGTTGGGGCAATTGCCGATATCTTTAAGCATTTCAAAAAGAGCATAATAACTCTTTTGCCTATCGCGCTCGGGTTGTTCGTTGGCATCGCGGCGCTCATTTTTCCCATTCAATGGGGAATGGCTTTTTTCCCGCTACCAACCGTTTCGCTCTTCGTTGGGCTCGCGATTGGCGGATTTCCGCCCCTCAAGCAGGCGGCAGGAAAAGCAACCCCCAAGCGGATCTTTCTATTCTTCATCGCGCTTGTAATTGCTTCTTCCCTCGTATTTTTGCCAACGGCCGTGAAAACGGAAGGGTTTTTATATCACCTTGATTTCGGTGGCTATGCGGCCCTCTTTTTCGTGGGGTTGATCGCTTCCTGCGCCCTCGTAGTGCCGGGGATTTCAGGCTCGATGATCCTGCTCATCTTCGGCTACTACACGCCCATCGTCACTCTTATTACCGAATTAATCCTCTTTGGTACGATGCCGCTGGAAAGTATCTTTGTCATTTTTGTCATGCTTTGCGGAATGATTATAGGCTTTTTCCTCATCTCTACCCTCATGAAGTACCTTTTGCGGCGCTACCCACAAGGTACGCACTATGCGATTCTGGGTTTTATCATTGGCTCCGTTGCCGCCGTTTATGTGCCCGTACTTCGAACCTCTCCGCACCTTGCATCGCTCTGGTACTGGCTGGCCGCAGCTCTGCTGCTTCTCATTGGGATTGCCGCTTCCTACGCATTTTTGCAGCTTGCAAAGGTCAGAATCAAGTGAATATTTTTTTGTAGATTTTAAATTAAGCTTCGGCAAAATGCCGGAGCTTCTTTTTAAAAATGTTTTTAATGTCCACTATTTCTTTTTCGCTTAACGGAGCGTTTCAATCGCATGATATTTGCCACACGAAAATACGGGGAAGGCAAATTAGGTGGCTACCATGTCCGCAATTATCCGTTAGATAGATTTTTTATAAGCATGATATTTTTCTATTTTATGGCAGTAAAATAGGCATTCGCGCCGCTTAGGCGGCTACCATGCCCGTGATTATCCATAAGATAGCGCTTAAAAGGGGTATACCCGAGTTTGCACCTTCATTTCAAAGGCGATGGCGGCCATAGGCGATGGCGGGGTGACGTACGGGGAAGAGTTTTTATTGCGGAAATTCTTTTTTGCCCGCCGTTTCGTTTGCGCAAATTTTGGGAATATGGTATAATTGCCCTCGAACATATTATTCGCCGCATTTAAAAGAAGCGCCGAAGCCATCTGCTATGCAGATGAATCCCTTTAAAAGGAGTGCTGGGTGCGGGATATCTTTGGCGGCAAAGCAGGAGTTAAGATGTTACATGTTAACGGCGTGAGCCTTCAATACGGCAGCAAAAAGCTTTTTGAGGACGTAAACTTAAAGTTCGCCAAGGGAAATTGTTACGGCATCATCGGCGCAAACGGCGCCGGAAAGAGCACCTTTCTCAAGGTGCTTTCCGGCGAAATTGAGCCCAACAAAGGGGATGTTACCCTCGATAAACACGAGCGCATGAGCGTACTCGCGCAGAATCAGAATAAATACGATTTCGAAACGGTGCTTAGAACGGTTATGCTCGGGCATAAGCGGCTCGTTGAGATCATGGATGAAAAGGATGCGCTCTATGCACATGCCGATTTCTCCGAGGAAGACGGTGTGCGTGCTTCCGAGCTTGAGAGCGAGTTTGCAGAGCTTGGCGGCTGGGAGGCGGAGAGCGAGGCGCAGATGCTTCTCAACGAGTTGGATATTCCCGCAGAGTATCACTATATTACGATGGGCGAGCTTGATGCGAAGCAAAAGGTGAAGGTGCTCCTCGCGCAGGCGCTCTTCGGTAATCCTGATGTGCTCCTTCTCGATGAGCCTACGAACAACCTCGATCTCAAAACGGCGCGTTGGCTTGAGAACTATCTCATGGATTTTGAGAATACGATCATTATCGTTTCGCACAACCGCCACTTCCTCAACAGAGTTTGCACGCACATCTGCGACGTAGACTTTGGAAAGATCAACTTATACCTTGGTAATTACGATTTTTGGTATCAAACTTCCCAGCTCCTCGCCCGTCAACAGCGCGATGCCAACAAGAAGGCAGAGCAGCGTGCCGCCGAGCTCAAGGAATTCATCGCGCGCTTTGCAGCAAACGCTTCGAAATCCCGCCAAGCTACTTCGCGAAAGAAAGAGCTCGAAAAGCTCACCATTTCCGATTTTAAGCCCTCTCTTCGCAAATATCCCTTCATTGATTTTAAATTTGAGCGGGAAATCGGCCACGATATTCTTGCCGTTGAAAATCTCACCAAGGAAGGATACTTCGAAAACGTTTCCTTTACGGTACAAAAGGGAGATAAGATCGGTATCCTTTCCGATAAATCGACGGCGGTTACCATGCTCTATGATATCCTTACGGGCAAAGTGGAACCGGATGCCGGCACGGTGAAGTGGGGGAAGACGATCAACACAACTTACTTTCCTCTTGATAACGGCGAGTTCTTCGAGGGGTGCGATCTATCCCTCGTGCAGTGGCTCTCGCAGTTTTCAAAGGATCATTACGAGGAATACCTGCGCGGGTGGCTCGGGCGTATGCTCTTTTCGGGCGAAGAGGCGCTCAAAGAGGCAAAAGTGCTCTCCGGTGGCGAAAAGGTGCGGTGTATGCTCGCGAAGATGATGCTCGAAGGCGGCAATTTCCTCATTCTCGATGAGCCAACGAACCACCTCGATCTCGAATCCATCACGTCGCTCAATAACGGGCTCACCGCCTTTAAGGGCTGTATGCTTCTCACCTCGCACGATCAAGAGCTTATGAACACCGTTGCAAATCGCATTATCGTGATCAACGGAACGAAAACGTTTGATAAGAACGTTACGTTTGATGAATACGCAGATATTATTAACGGTTAACCGGCATAATACGAAGTCTCTTCCTTGGTTGCTTTTGGAAGAGACTTTTATTTTGAAAAAAATTCCGTAATAACTTTCCTTCTCGATATGCGAAAGGTTTGCAAAGAAGATAGGCGGATTTTGTCGCTTCGACAATTTTGTACGAAATTCGATGAATTTTGTAAAATATTTTTTGAATTTTGTACAAAAATGACTTTACAAATCTGAAATTGTGTTTTATAATACGTCTACATCCCAAAAAGAGAGGTAAAAATTATGAAACGCATTCTAATTCTCGAAAGCAACGAGGCATTTGCAAACGAGCTTTCCGCACACTTTTCGCACGAGGGGTACGATGTCTGTGCCGTCACGGGTGATGGGGCGGAGGGACTCAAGCTCCTCGAAAAGCATTCGCCTAAGGTTGTTGTGATGAGTTTGCTTTTAAAAACGTGCGATGGGTTCACCGTCATGGAAGAGGCGCGTGCGCACGGGCGCAAGGCAGATTTCATCGTAACGGGGAATTTTTCCGATGATAAAATTATCAGCCGCACGATTGCCCTTGGCGCGCGGTACTACCTTATGAAGCCCGTCTCTGCTGCGCTCGTGGAAGAGCGTGTTGCGGAAATTCTGCAAGAGGGTACGCCCAAGGCAGAAAAATTCGAGCGCCGCCGTGCTGGCTCTCTTGATGAGCGCATTTCCGGCATCTTTATCTCCATTGGTATTCCGCCTCACATCAAGGGATACGGATATCTTCGCGAGGGGATCAAGATGGCGGTAAACGATCCGCGCATCATCAATAACGTTACGAAGGGGCTGTATCCGATCATCGGCGAGAAGTTCGGCACTTCCGCCAGCAAGGTTGAGCGCGCCATTCGCCATGCGATCGAGGTCGCTTGGAATCGCGGTAGGGTAGACGCCGTGAACGCCATCTTCGGTGCACGCGTTTACATCGGTTCAGAAAAGCCTACGAACAGCGAATTTATTGCACTCGTTGCCGATAAGCTCATTCTCGAGAGTATGGTTTAAAAATCTTTTGCCACACGGGCCTCCGCCGCTTTAGAGCGCGGAGGCCTTTCCGTTTCGTACGCTCTACGCACGCGTACACAAAATATATGAAAATCAAAAAAATTTTCCGCAATACCGTTGAAATATTTCCGAGAAAATGCTATACTGTAAAATGAAATAATAGCGGTTTCCTCAAGCGGGGAAACGGAGGTAATGCGTGAACGGATTTGGCCGCGGAAATAAACAACAAGATAGGGAGAAAACCTCTATTCTCACAAGAGAGACGGTTGGCATGACGCTTCTTCTTTTTAGCGTTGTATGCCTTTTCATTACCATCACAGGCCCCATCGTATTCGGTGATATCGGGCTCGCCATAACGGCATTTTTTATAGGTTTTGGCGGATTCTTTATCTATCCGCTCTTTTTGCTACTCATCTACGCCGCTTTTCGGCTTATCATTGGCAAAAGCATTCTCCCTCCCGGTTGGATTTCGCGTAGCGTTTTCCTTCTTGTAAGCGTGTTTTTCATCGTACATATCGCTACGGCGGAGCGCTTCTTCGCTGAGGAATTCGGCGGATACCTTGCCGGTTGCTGGGCGGCGGCAACCGAGGGTGCTATGGGTGGCACGGGCGGAGGAATCCTCTTCGGGCTTATTTGCTATCCCATCCGCTTGCTGCTCTCCGCGGCAGGAGCCTACGTGCTCTTTGCCTTCGTAACGCTTGCTGCGTTTGCGCTTTTCGTGCTCCACGCGCCGGTAACGGGCAATATCATTCGGTATACACGCCGCAAAAGGGCACGTGAATCCGATCGGGCAAAGATGGAAAAAGAAGCGCCCGAAAGCGTATCTTTTGAAGATCTTCCCACATCGGAGAGGGCACCCATGCCTGCGTACGATGTGGCCGCTCATCAAATCCCACAACATGAAGAGAGTTATTTTGTGCCTGAAAGCGCTCCCGTAGAGCATCTTTACGATCCCAGGCAGCGCAGCCACGATGTACTTTTCGGCGGAAGCCCCAAGGATAGCTATCGAAACAATCTCATCTTCGATAGTAACTCCGCTTTCAATGCCAGACCGCGTAGCAGCACCGTGCGCCCCGCCTCTCCGGCTACCGCGCCCGCGCGTGATGCGGCGAGTGCCACGCCCGCGCGTGATTTGGGAAGCGCCACGCCTGCCTCGAATAGCTATGCAGGAAGCTTTTCCTCTGCGGCAGAACAATCCCGTCCGCCGATGCCCAAGCGCATTTCCTCCACGCCGCGTGAATATTCCGCAAAGGAGGATTCCTTCAACTATCCCCAAACGCCTTCCTATCGTGCTCCTTTGGAGCCTGAGGAGGTGCACGGTTATACATATGACGTTCCTACAGATTTCTCCTCCGCACCCAACGTAAACGACATTGAAGAGCCTATTACACCGCCCGTGCAGCCTGAGTCTCCCGTAGAGCCTGCTTCGCGTTTGTACGACGTGCCTACCCGTGAGGAACAGCAGCCGCTCTTTGGCCGCGATACTGCCGAGCGCGCTTCCGATCGCCTTTTCAGCGAGCCGCGCGAAAGCCGTTATCCCACGGAGGACTATGAAAATAAAAGCGCGAGTGCATTCGCCGAGCTGCAGGAAAATTCGGCGGCAGAGCTCTTTGATGATGATGCCGAGGATTTGCCGATCCCTGATGAAACGCGCAGCGGAAGGGGATTGCGGGGAATTATCGAGCCCGAAATCAGCAAACCTCTTGAGCCCCAGCCTCCGCAGGAAACGCCTTCGCGCTTGGAGATCCCTCGTGCAATTTCTCGTGTTTCGACCGCGCAGGAGGCACCCAAGCCCAAGAAGCACGTTTGGAAGAAGTATCAAAAGCCCAACCTCGCTCTGCTTCGACAGTATGATGATCGCGCCTCTGTTTCGCAAGAGGAGATCCTGCGCAATTCGGATATTATCATCGATACCTTGCGCAACTTCCGTGTGGAGGCAGAGATCGTTAAAGTCACGTGCGGTTCGGCGGTCACCCGTTACGATTTTGATATTCCCAAAAATATCACCGTCGGAAGCGTGCTCAAATACGAACAGAACATCGCCATGCGCTTGAGTGCAAGTGACGGCGTGCAGATGTACGTAAACTATGAAACCGGCGCTATTTCCATTGAAGTGCCCAATGCTAATCGTGCAACGGTTGGGCTTCGTTCCGTGCTCTTTGCAGAGGATTACGTGCGCGCCAAGCCGAATGCGCTCATGTTCGGAATGGGGCAGGATATCGAAGGCAGAAACGTGTGCGGCAACATCGTTAAGATGAAGCACCTGCTCGTTGCCGGTTCTACGGGATCGGGAAAATCCGTCTGCCTGAATGCACTTCTCGTTTCTCTCATAGCAAAGTACGCTCCCGAGGATATGCGCCTCATTCTCATCGATCCGAAGAAGGTTGGGTTCGCCGTATACGAAGGCTTGCCCCACCTCATGATCAACGAGATCATCAACGAGCCGCAGAAAGCCGTTTCCGCGCTCAATTGGGCAATTAAAGAAATGGAGCGCCGCTATAGCGTATTTGAGCAGAAAACGAAGAGCGGAACTAACGTTCAGGATATTGATGATTACAATAAAAACCTCACCGAGGATGAAGAGAAGTTGTGCAAGATCGTTATCGTATTCGATGAGCTTGCTGATTTCATGATGGTTGCCAAAAAGGAAATCGAAGAGCGCATCCAGCGGCTTACGCAAAAGGCGCGTGCGGCGGGCATTCACCTCGTTATTGCAACGCAGCGCCCCTCTGTAGATGTCATCACGGGCGTCATCAAGGGCAACCTTCCCACACGAATTGCATTCCGCACCATTCAAGAGGTCGATTCCCGCACCATTCTCGATGAAAAGGGTGCTGAAAACCTTTTGGGGAATGGAGATATGCTCTATACCTCGGAGGGCATGCGCGGCACCAAACGCGTGCAAGGCGCATATATCGATCCCGATGAAGTAATGGCGATCGTTTCCGATATTAAAGCGAATAACGAGGCGTATTACGACGATGACGTTTCCGATTACATTAATAAGTCAGGCGGCTCCGAATCGGGCGGCAGTAGCGGCCCCGCTTCCTTTGCGGATGACGGCGCGGGCGGTGTTGCGCAGGTGTATGTGAAGGCGCTCGGCATCGTTGTAGAGCTCGGTCAAGCCTCCATTTCCCTTATTCAGCGCAAATGCAGCGTGGGGTATAATCATGCCGGGAAGATCATCGAATGGATGGAATCTATGGGTTATATTTCCCCGTTCGATGGGAAGGCGAAGGCACGTAGCGTGCTTCTTACCAAAGAAGAATTTGAAGCGAAGTACGGGGGAGAAGAAGGATGCTGAAAAAAACGTTCGGCATGATCTCTTTGGGGTGCGATAAAAACCGTGTAGACGGTGAGCGTCTCTTGGGCGAAATCAAGCGGCACGGCTGCTTTATAACGGGCGATCTCGCCGAGGCAGAAGTGCTCATCGTGAACACCTGTGCTTTTTTGAACGCCGCACGTGAGGAATCTATTGCTACGGTTTTGGAAGGTAACGCCTATAAAAGCGGTAAGCTTGAGAAGATCGTCGTCACGGGGTGCCTTCCCGAAAAGTACATTGGCGAGCTCTTTCCCGCCCTCACGGAAGCGGACGTATTTCTCGGCGTGAAGGATGCAAGCGAGCTCTTTCCCGCTCTCGAGCGCTCCTATAAGGAAGGAAGGATCAACGCCGTAGGAAGAGGTACTGGTGCGCTTTCCGAGCGCTACGTTTCAACCGTGCCCCACCTTAAATACCTCAAAATAGCCGATGGTTGCTTTAATCATTGCACCTATTGCCTCATCCCCAAAATTCGCGGCAAGTATATTTCCTATCCCATGGAGGAGCTTCTCGCGGAGGCAAAGGCGCTCGGGGAAACGGATGAGCTCGTGCTCGTAGCCCAAGATACCACGCGCTACGGCGAGGACGTTGGCGAAAATAAATTAATAGAACTCATACAAAAAATTTCTGAACTTGACAATATTTGTCATATTCGTCTGCTATACTGTTATCCGGAAGTGATTACGGATGCACTCATTGCGGAGGTAAAGCGCAATCCCAAGGTAATAAAATATCTCGATATTCCGTTGCAGCATTCGGAAGATCGCGTATTAAAGCTCATGGGGCGCAGATCCAAAAAAGCGCAAATTCTCGCTCTTTTCGAAAAACTGCGGCGCGAAATTCCAGAAATCGCCATTCGCACCACTTTTATCGCGGGCTTTCCTACGGAAACGGAAGAGGAGCACGTTGCGCTTCTTGCCTTTCTCGAAGAGGCGCAGCTTGAGAACTGCGGCTTTTTTGCCTACTCGCGCGAACCGGATACGCCTGCCTATAAGTTGAAAGGGCAGATTCCTGCGGCCATTAAGAAAAAGCGCGTGAAGGCGCTCTATAAAAAGCAGGCGGCAATTTCCGCTGAAAAGCTCAGGTGCTACGTTGGAAAAACATTGGAAGTGATCTGCGACGGAATTGATTACGAAAAGAGCTGTTTCATCGGAAGAGCCTACTTTCAAGCATACGAAATTGATGGCGCAGTTTTCTTCACTGCAGAAAAGGCAGAGGAAGGAAGGCGGTACCGTGTTCGCATAGAGCGCGCAGATACATACGATTTATACGGAAAGGCGATCGCTTTTTAATTGATAAACCGAGAGGAAAATACTATGAATTTACCCAACAAAATTACTTTAACGCGCATCTTTATGATTCCCGTGTTCGTTCTCTTTTTCTATCTGGAGGCCGTGCCGTATCATTACGTCGTAGCGGCTGCAATCTTTTTAATTGCGGCAGCAACCGATTTTCTCGATGGCTACATTGCAAGAAGCCGCAACCTCGTCACGAACATGGGAAAGTTTCTCGATCCCATTGCCGATAAAGTACTCGTAGCCACGGCGTTCATCGTCATGCTCACGCGCCCCGCCCTTTTCGATGCGCAGGGGGTATGGTGCATCATTTTCACAGGAATCTGCGTTGCACTCATTTTGGCGCGCGAGCTCATCGTAAGCGGGTTTCGCATCATCGCGGCCGATCGCAGAGTGGTGCTTGCCGCCGATAAGCTTGGTAAATATAAAACGGCAACGCAGGATTTCGCCATCGCAGTGCTTCTCGTTGGCATGCAGCTGATCGATTTAGAAAGCGCAGTGGCGTATGCTGCCTATCCCTGCTATATCGGCCTTGCTCTTCTTGCGATCGCAACGCTTCTAACCGTCCTTTCGGGAGTTAACTATATCGTGAAAAACAGACAAGTCCTTAAGGACGAAACGGGGGAAATCAGTGAAATTCGCTGCAATAATACTTTTTAATAAGCGCAGTCCGCTTTCCATTGTAGATTATCCGTGTGTGACGGATGCGCTTTTATCGGGCGGTGTGTTTTTAGAAGAACTCGTTTTGTTGCCCTACGATGCGCCCTCTGCGCTCACTGCAACAATCACTCGCCTTGCCATGCATCATGAGGGCGTGTTTGTAATTGCCGAGGGAATGCTCCTTCCGGAGGTAAAAAAAGCGGTGGAAATTTCCGCCGGCGCACACTTTGCCGAGGAAGATTTTTTGGAAACTGCAAACTGCTTCTATGGGGTGCTCTCCACGGGCATGGATGGTGCGAATTTGGTGAAGGAGCGTTTAATTCCCCGAATTAACAGGTGGCGAAAGCAAACCTTTTTCCGTGTTGTATTATGTATGGTAGGCGCCCCCCGTGAGCATCGCGTTGCGGCAATGGAGAGAGCGCAGGCGGCCGCGCCGGGGCTTATCATACACGCCACGGAAAAATACGGAGAGGCGCGCATCGAGATCATTTATGATCAAACCACGCCGAAATTTATAGTGGATGAAGCTACGCGTATCCTTGCCGACGAGCTGAAAGAATATCTCTATGCATTGGAAGACGTTTCGGTTGCACAGCGCCTCGTAGAAGCGCTCAAGATCCGTAGGTGCAAAATTTCCGTTGCAGAGTCTTTCACGGGCGGTGGCGTTGGGAGAGCGCTCGTGCGCGTGCCCGGAGCAAGCGCCGTATATTTTGAAGGGTTGAATACCTATCATGAAAATGCAAAGCAGTCGAGGCTTGGCGTAACGGCCTTCACCATCCAACAGCGGGGAACCGTTTCAGAAGAAACGGCTTACGAAATGGCAGTTGGCCTGCTCTCGAGCGGAAGCTGCGATCTTGCCCTTACCACAACGGGCGTAGCCGGCCCCGATCCCGATGAAAAGGGGCATCCGGCAGGAACGTGCTATATCGCCGTAGGCACGAAAGAACAGGTGAAAGTATATCCCTGTATCCTCTCGGGCGATCGTGAAACGATCATAGAAACCGCCGTAAACCTCGCGCTTTTCCTCGCATATAAGGAATTGAAATAAAAAAATTAATCGGTAAAAACCTTTAAGGAGAAACATATGAACGAAGAAAAACTCAAAGCATTACAACAGGTCCTCGCGCAAATCGAAAAGGAATACGGCAAGGGCGCCATTATGAAGCTTGGTGCAAGCGCCGGAAACAGCGATATCGAAGTGATTCCTTCCGGTTGCCTTTCCCTCGATCTGGCGCTCGGCATCGGTGGATTCCCTCGCGGCAGAATGATCGAGATCTACGGCCCCGAATCCTCCGGTAAAACAACGGTCGCTCTCCACGCCGTTGCTGAAACGCAGAAGCTGGGCGGTATTGCGGCGTTCGTGGATGCAGAGCACGCGCTTGATCCCGTATATGCAAAAAAGCTTGGTGTGAATCTCGATGAGCTCTACGTTTCGCAGCCCGATACGGGTGAGCAGGCGCTCGATATCGTAGATGCTTTGGTTCGCTCCTCTGCCGTGGATATTATCGTAGTCGATTCAGTTGCGGCGCTCACGCCCAAGGCAGAAATCGAGGGCGATATGGGCGATTCGCACGTTGGCCTGCAGGCGCGCCTCATGTCGCAAGCACTCAGAAAGCTTACCGCGATCGTCAACAAGAGTAAAACGTGTGTCATTTTCATCAACCAGCTCCGTGAAAAGGTGGGCGTAATGTTCGGAAACCCCGAGGTTACCCCGGGCGGAAAAGCACTCAAGTTCTATGCTTCCATCCGTATCGACGTGCGCAAGACGGATATCTTAAAGGATACCGATGGCCCCTCCGGCAACCGTACGCGCGCCAAGATCGTAAAGAATAAGCTCGCGCCTCCCTTCCGTCAGGCAGAGTTCGATATCATGTACGGCGAAGGCGTTTCGCAGGAGGGCTGTGTTATGGATCTCGGCCTTCAATATGATATCATTAAAAAGAGCGGCGCGTGGTATAGCTATAACGATAGCAAGGTTGCAAACGGCAGAGAGAAGATGCGCCAGTTCCTAAAAGATAATCCCGAGCTCATGGAAGAGATCATCGCGAAAGTACGGGCGGCGGCAAAGGGTGCGCCTTACGATGAGATTGCCGGTAGCGAAGAAAAATAAAGGCTGCTCATCAGCATATCTTTCTAAAAATCATGAAATATCAATTTGTAAAGGTGGCGGCAGCCAGCCCCGAACTCAAGGTGGCTGATCCCCATTATAACGCGCAAAAAATTATCGAGATCATCAAAGCGCAAGCGGAGGTGGGAACGGAAGTTCTCGTGTTTCCCGAGCTTTCTCTTAGCGGCTACACCTGTGGGGATCTCTTCTTGCAAGATGTGCTGATCGGTGGCTCTCTTTCCGCGCTTAAAACAGTGGTGGAGGCAACGCAGGGGCATACCATGCTCGTGTTCGTAGGCTTGCCGCTTCGCTATCAGGGCAAGCTTTACAACTGCGCCGCGGCAATTTCAAATGGCAAAGTGCACGGTTTTATACCGAAGATAGAGCCGTTGAAAGATATCTATGAGCGCAATTTTGCGCACGGCTTCATTCAGGAGGGATACGTAAACCTCTGGGAAAAGGCATCCGCTCCGATTTCGGCAAGCATGCTCTTTCAGGATGAAAGGCATCCGGAAGTTCTCGTTTCCGCAGAAATCGGCGCAGGGGCGCCTGCCTCACTTCCTACGCGCTACGAGTTAAGCCGTGCGGCAATTATCGTTAATCTTTCGGCCAGTAGCGAAGGGGTAGGAAAGCGTGAATACCTCCGTAGCCTTCTTGCAGCACGATCGGGCAGAAATGAGAGTGCCTATATATACTGCGAAGCAGGAAAGGGGGAATCTGCCGCAGACGCTATCTTTTCCGGCAACAGCATGATCTATGAAAACGGCACCTGCTTAGCAGAATCCAAACCCTTTTCAAGTGAGGTTTGCGAGGCGGAAATCGACGTAGGATTCCTTCTCTTTGAGCGCAGAGCGAAAGCTTTAGCGGCTGAGCACGAAGAAACCGGCCATTTGGTGAATTTTCCATTTATTACCGATCGCGAACTCACGATCCGCAAGGTTGATCCCACGCCGTTCGTGCCCCACGAAGAGGACGAATTGCATGCGCGCGCAGAGCTCATTTTAAACATGCAGGCGCATGCGCTCGCAAGGCGCTTGCAGCATACGAACGCCCAAACTGCAGTTTTAGGTGTTTCGGGAGGGCTGGATAGCACGCTCGCGCTCCTCGTTTCCTGCCGCGCCTTCGATCTCATTCAAAAAGACCGTAAGAGCATTTTAGCCTATACCATGCCCGGATTCGGAACCACGAAAAAGACCAAATCCAACGCGCTCACTCTTATGGAAGAGCTTGGAGTTACCTCGAAAACGGTGCCTATTTCCGATACCGTTTTATCGCACTTCAAGGATATCGGGCACAATCTCGAGAATCGAAACGTGACTTATGAGAACGCGCAGGCGCGCTATCGTACGATGGTTTTAATGGATGTTGCTAACGAGAAGAATGGCCTCGTGATCGGCACGGGCGATCTTTCCGAACTCGCGCTCGGATGGTGCACCTATAACGGCGATCACATGAGCATGTATGCAGTCAATTCCTCTGTGCCCAAAACGCTTGTAAAGCATCTCGTTCAATCGGAAGCAAATCGCCTTGGCGGTAACGTAAAAAAGGTGCTTGGAAGTATCCTATCAACGGAAATTTCCCCCGAGCTGCTTCCGCCCGATGAAGCGGGAGAAATCGTGCAAAAGACGGAGGATGTGATCGGCCCCTACGAGTTGCATGATTTCTATCTCTATCACTTCCTGCGCCGAGGCGATAGCCCTGCAAAAACCTTCTATCTTGCGCAGAGAGCGTTTACAGAAGCGTACGATCGCGCTACGCTCAAAAAGTGGCTCGTAAGCTTCTATAAACGCTTCTTTACCCAGCAATTCAAGCGCAATTGCGTACCGGATGGCGTAAAAATCGGCTCGGTGAGCTTATCGCCCCGCGGCGATTGGAACATGCCCTCCGATGCTTCGGCGGCACTTTGGATTCGCGAAGCAGAAAGTTTATAATGCGAATATTAAGGCCGCTCCTGCCCGTAAGGCTGGGGCGGCTTTCCTGTAAATGCTTGCCGCAAAATTTTATAAATGCAACGGAAATGCGTTGACAAGCATCAAAAATTCAAGTATAATAAATCTATCAAAATTGCATCAATGGGGTTATGGCGCAGTTGGTAGCGCGCTTGAATGGCATTCAAGAGGTCACGAGTTCGAATCTCGTTAGCTCCACCAAATAAAAATCCGAACCGTGTTTTATTTGGTTCGGATTTTTATTTTGCGAATGGTTATTGAATTTGTATGATCACCAAATGTGCCGAAACGGGGCGAACTCCTCCCGCTAACGGGGTGATCATTAAAGCGGCCGCCGATCCTGCGGGATTGCGAACGGTTAACACGGAGTTAACGGTTGTAGTTTCCACCAAAGCCATACCAATAATTTGTGAAGTACCCGTTGCTCTGCCTACTACCGTATAAGGAAGATCTGCTCCGTTTAAGGTGAGAAGAAGTTGCCCCGCTTCCGTAATGCTTACCTGAAACAGTACTTGATACGTCCCGATAGGGCCCAATTCAAAGGAATCCGCGCCCAGCCGAACGATATTTGCGCCGCTGTTCGGCCCATCTTGTGGGAAACTTACGTCGGTTCCGGGGGCAACCGTAGCGGCATTATCAGGCGGCATCAGAGCATAAAAATCGGCAAAACTCAAAATTCCGGCAGGACCGGCTGGCCCCGTGGCGCCCGTTGTACCAGTCGGTCCCGTGGCTCCTGTTGCGCCCGTTGCACCAGTCAGCCCCGTGGCGCCCGTTGCTCCCGTTGCACCTGCAGGGCCGATCGCTCCGGTGGGGCCGATTTCACCTTGAATACCCTGCGGCCCTGTTGTACCCGTTACGCCTGCAGGCCCCGTTGCTCCTGCTGGCCCTGTTGTACCTGTAGGCCCTGTTGTACCTATGGGGCCGATTGCTCCGGTGGGACCGATTTCACCTTGAATACCCTGCGGCCCTGTTGCACCCGTTGCTCCTACAGGCCCCATTATACCTGTAGGCCCTGTTGTACCTGTGGGGCCGATTTCACCTTGAATACCCTGCGGCCCTGTTGCTCCCGTTGCACCTACAGGCCCTGTTGCGCCCGTTGCGCCTGCAGGCCCGGTTGGCCCAATTGGACCGATCGGGCCGCGAGGTCCCGGAGGGCATGGCCTTGCTTTTGGGCATACTACACACGGAGTATGATAAAACGATTGATTTTCTGAACACCTACACGCATCCTTTTGATAGCAGCCGTGAAAGCAGTTGCTGTAATAGTAATTATCCATAAAAACCTCGCCGGTCATGTCGTATTATTATAGTATGCTTTGTAATGCAAAAGGGATATTGCTTTCGTTTACGGAATGCACAGTGAAGCGTTTAAGGTAGCCCTTTGTTGTGTCATTCACTCCAATGTAATCAAAACCGAAATAAAAAAGGCACCCGGGAAGGTGCCTTTTTGAATTTTAAGTTTAATCAATTTCCACCGTTAAAAATTCTTTCACCGTGCGGCGGCGGAGCTTAAAGAGGGCGGCGTATACAAAGAAGAGAAGAGCGATTGCCACTACGGAGGCAATGCCAATGGCGAGCATTCCAAGAATGCGAGCGATGGAGAGCCCCATACTCACGTGCGTTGCCCACTCCACGAGGAAATTGATAATGGAATACCCCGCGGCGGTGAGCACCAACGCGATGGGGATCGCGATTAGGCACAGAATGAGAAGCTGTATAAGGAGCAGAATGTAGAGATGTCCGCGCCGCATTCCGTGGGTGAGCAAAATTCCGCCTGAGCGGGAAAAAACTTTGATATATTTATCGATCATCAAAAAGATCGTGAGCACCAACCCCACGAGCAGGGAAGAGCCAATGATAATATAGAGGTTGGAGGCGAGTACCTGAACATTGTTGAGGGAATCGATCCAATCCACGAGGCTTGCGCCAACATAATCGAAATTTGCAAAATGTTCCTGCCAAGCTACCGCCGTATCCTCTTCCGGCCAATTCTCAAGGTGATAGAGGAAGTATTCCACCGCATTCGCCGCAAAAAGGTCGCTTTCTGCGTGGAAGAGCAAGGCAGGGCGGAGTCCGAGAAGATCGTGCCCCATGAGGGAATAATATTCCTCGCAGATAATGCCTGTAACGCGCGCGGTGAAGAGGGTGCGCGGATTGCCGAATGGAAGCAAGTTTTTAAGGGAAGCCGTGATCTCCTTGCCGAGTACATCCTCCGCTTTCAAGCCGTAAGCGTTGAGCACCGGCTCTCCAATAAGGAGCTCATTTTTTGAAACGGGCATGTTACCTGCCGAAAGGAAGCTCTCGAGGCGAAAGTTCTGTTTCAGCTCGATGAGATCGTACTCGTGAAAAAAGGTTTCACCTTCAGCTGCGTATGCGCCCAGGCTTTCATCTTCGTATGCGTTAAACGTTGTGCCGCTTACTTGAAGTGTCACAAAAGAGGATGTAATAATTTTGCTCCCTTTGCCATATAAAGAAGCGGTCGCTTCGCTGTAATCATAGGCAAGAATTGTGTTTTCGGAAGCAATGGTGGCACCCATGTCTGAAAGTTCAGCGCCGATTTCCGATTCGCAATACGCGTAATTTGCTGAAACGGAGCCGCGGATAAGCTCTTCTCGCCGCTCGTTGAGCGCGAAGTTATACACGGTGAAAAGGCACACGAGGAAGGCAAGGCAAGCGAACGTGAAGCACATCTTCACGTTCATCCACGCGTATGTTTTCACGTTTTTCCAGGCGAGCGCAACGAGCCGTTTCAAGTTACTCATGGCGCACCTCCTGCGCGATATCCGCATTCTTCACCTTGCGATTTACGATGAAAAAGAGTGTAAGTGTGAACGCAGTTAAGATCAAAAACAGCCAGAACGGAATGATGGGGCGGAAGTGCGATACGAAGTTTGAGCTGAACTTATCAAAAAGCTGCGCACACAGATTCATGAAGTACACGTTAAAGAGCATCGAAAACGCAGTGCCGATGGCAACGGAGATCACAACGAGCAGCACTGCAATTGAGCAATAGATCCAGGCGACCGTGCCGCTCGTAGCCCCCAAGAGCTTGAGGCGGCAGATCTGCTGTTTGCGTTGGCGATAGAAGATGGCAATGAGCGAATAGAGAATAAAGAGCACCATCGCGCCGAGCACGCCCGAAACGGCGCCGAAGAACGCCTCCGCAAGGGCGATATTGTTAAACTGCCGCTCGGCAAGCGCGGAAAGCTCTACGCCGTAACCCGAAGCCTCGAGCCTGCGATAAGTATCGTGCAAGGTTTTCGTATCGGGAAAGGAGAAGGTGAGCGAACTCACCGTCATTTCAGGATCAAGCGCGAGGTAGAAATCTGCGTACGGGAGCACGCACTCGAGCGGGAGCTGTTTGATCGTATCAACGATTTTATTCGGATCGTAAGTGCCCACAACGGTGAACGCGTACGTGGGCAAATTTTCAAGATCCGGTGCTTCGGGCTCCTCGGGATCGGCATGGGTAAGATCGGGCCCGATCGTAAGCGTTTCGCCCACGCGTAAGCCGAGGAAAAGTGCAATATCGCTTGAAAGCACAATTTCACCGGCGGTGGAAGGCCAACGTGCCTCGGCAGAGCCAAGAAGCACGTTCTTATTGAGTGCCTCGTTGTAAAGAGAAAAGAGTGCTTCCGCCTCATTGAGATTCACGGCACAGCCGCTTCGCTTCAAACTGAACCCGGAATCTGATTCCTCTTTTTCATCTTCCTTTCCAGACATGGGTGGGGGATTCGTATTCAAAGATGCCGTAGCTCCCGTAAGAGTGGCATATTCGGTGAGCCCAATTTTTTTTCCGTAGAGTGGAGTGCCGCCGCAATCAGCTGAAAAGGCGGTGGAGACCCCGTCTACAGAGCAGACGAAGATATTCGCGTATTCATCTAACCCTGAATACATGCCGTCCGGCACGTCGATCAGCACGGAGATAACGGAAAGCAACGCCGCCACGAAGGCGATCAGAATAATGCCGATAAGCGTGATCGTCCTTTTTAAAAATGAAGCCTCGAGGGCGATGAGTCGTAAAATCCGTTTCATGTATTTTTTCCAATCAACTTCTATCGTGATGCTGTAGCTCTTGCTTGCCAGAAAATACGCGGGCAAAGGGAAGATTACGCCGATTTTGCTTCAATTTCATCAAGCATTCTCTTCGTATCGTTTGCAACTTTCCCATCCGACATCGTAACAATGCGCTCCGCCTTTTGCGCGTCCTCGGGATCGTGCGTAACCATAACGATCGTTTTTCCGGCGGCGTGTAGCTCTTTGAGAATGCGCATAATGTTTTCGCTGTTGGCGGAATCGAGGTTGCCGCATGGCTCATCTGCAAGAATGTAAGCAGGATTATTCACGATCGCGCGCGCAATAGCCACGCGTTGCTGTTCGCCGCCCGAGAGGTTACGCGCCTTTTCGGTAATCTTTTCGGAAAGATTCACTGCCTTAAGCGCACCCTCCACCCGTTCTCGGTTTTTCTTGCCCACACTTCCGGATAGAACGAGGGGAAGCTCCACGTTATCGTACACCGTGTAGCTTGGTTCAAGATAGAAACTCTGAAATACGAAACCAACGGTGCGATTGCGGAATTCGGCAATCTGTTTGCCTGTAAAATGGGCGATATCCTGCCCGTCCACGAAAATATTGCCTTCTGTAACGGTATCGAGCGTGCCGATCATGTTGAGAAGAGTGCTCTTGCCACTACCCGATTTTCCCGTGATGGCAACGAACTCACCCTCGCCGATTTCAAGGCTAACGCCGTTGAGCGCGAAGAAGCTTTTCTCGCCGCTTCTGTATTCTTTTTTTACGTTGCGAATTTCGATCATGCGAATCCTTCAAAAAGATTTGTTTTTTCGGCAAATACGGACATGGTGCTGCCGAAATTGCTATAATACTCATCATTATCTTATAACAGACGGGGCAGTTTGTCAAGCGGCGCGGTGCATTTTCATAGGAAAAGAGTAAATAATTTTACAGGAGCTTCATAAGAGAAAAAATTTTACCGAATTTCAATCAAGCGGTTGACAAATATCAACTAGATATTGTATAATTATCACGACAATGCCGAAGTATGCCCAAAATATTGGGCTTAACAGGATAGAGTCGAAAAATTTCAATCAGGAGGCTGTAACAATGAACACCATTTTCAGCCTGCTCCTTGTTGATCCCATGTCTACCGTGCTATTAATCATTCTGCCCATCGTTGGGCTGATTGTCGGCGGCGCATTGGCATGGATTATTCTGAAACAGGTTTCCAAAAAGAAAGCAGAAAAGAAACTCGATGAAACTTCGAAGCGCGTGGAAGAGATGCTCAAAAACGCAGAATCGGAGTGCAAGCAGTTAAGAAAGGAAGCAATTTTAGAATCGAAGGAGCAGGATCTCAAGCGGCGCAACGAATTCGATCAAGAAATGAAAGAAAAACGCGCCGAGCAACAGCGCGTGGAAGCGCGGCTTAACCGCCAGGAGGATCAGCTTGAAAAGCGCGAAACGGAAATTTCGCGCAAGGAGCAATCCCTCGAAGATCAAAGAAAAAACCTCGAGAAGAAAACGGCGGATGTGCAAAAGATCCAAGAGCAGGTTTCTCATCAGCACGAACTCATGACGGCTGAGCTTGAGCGCATCGCTCAGCTCACAAAAGAAGAGGCGAAAAAGCAACTCACCGCCGAAATTCTCGATGAAACGAGAAGAGATTTGGCGATAGAGGTGAGAAATCTCGAGCAGCAGGCGAAGGATGAAGCGGAGCTCAACGCCAAGAACGTGATCTCTCTTGCCATTCAGCGCTGTGCCGCCGATCACGCCTCGGAAACGACGGTTTCCGTCGTCCCCCTGCCCAACGACGATATGAAGGCGCGCATCATCGGCAGAGAGGGCAGAAACATCCGCGCCATCGAGAATGCAACGGGCATCGAGCTTATCATTGATGATACCCCCGAAGTTGTTATTCTCTCCGGCTTCGATCCCGTGAGAAGGGAAATTGCCCGCCTCACCCTTGAAAAGCTCATTGCCGATGGCAGAATTCACCCGGCAAGAATCGAAGAGACGGTTGAAAAAGTAACGAAGGATCTCGAGCAGCAGATCAAAGCCGCCGGTGAGAACGCCATGTTCGATGTAGGCATCTTCGGCCTTCACCCTGAAATCATCAAGCTGATCGGGCGGCTCAAGTTCCGCACGAGCTACGGTCAAAACGTCTATAAGCACTCCATCGAGGTTGCTCAGCTTGCCGGCCTTATGGCGCAGGAGCTGGGGTTGGACGTAAACTTTGCAAAGCGCGCCGGCCTTTTGCACGATATCGGTAAAGCCGTTGATCACGAGCAGGAGGGAACGCACATTCAGCTCGGTGCCGATCTTGCCAAGAAGTATAAGGAAAACCCGATGATCGTGAACGCCATCATGGCGCATCACGGCGATGTAGAGCCCAAAACGATTGAAGCGGTACTCATTCAGGCGGCGGATGCAATTTCCGGTGCGCGCCCCGGCGCTCGCAGAGAAACGGGTAGCAACTACGTGAAGAGGCTTGAAAAGCTCGAAGAAATTGCCGCCGGCTTCAAGGGCGTGGAAAAGAGCTATGCAATTCAGGCAGGTAGAGAGGTGCGCGTAATCGTAAGGCCTGAACAGGTAGACGATGCGAAGGCGATGTTCCTCGCTAAGGATATTGCGAAGAAGATCGAGAGCGAGCTCGAATACCCCGGGCAGATCAAGGTAAACGTAATACGAGAATTCAGAAGCGTAGAATACGCGAAGTAACAAAAAGGCTTCCCGATCGGGAAGCCTTTTTTCATGCCAAGAAGTTGCAATGTTATAAAATTTCATCCTCGATCCAAATTGCGTAGAGCTTGGTGCCGATGGGGGCGGTGAGCACCGTTTCTGAGGTGTACGCCGCCACCGTGCTTCCTTCCTCAGTTGCCCAGCCGCCAAAGGTGTAGCCTTGGCGGTGCGGATCAACCGGAACAACAGAGCCGATAGTACTTTTCGCTTCGCGATCAAACGAAATCACGTAGCTCTTATCCTCCGAAAGCGTACAGTTAAACAAGGTTGTGGGGTAATAAGAAGCCTGAGTATCGTCCTGCGTTACATACCATTCATTGGGCCTGGTGGGGGCATCGGTATAAACCGTTATGTCGTTATAAGGAAAAAAGGCGTTGACCTCAATTCTTTTCACCGTAGAAGGCACAATGATGCTTTTGAGATCTTCGCAGTACTGAAAAGCATATTGCCCAATTCTTTGCACGCTCATGGGGAAAATTATCCCCGTAAGCCCGGTGCAATTGTTAAACGCGCCGCCCACGATGCTTATAGTATCTTGGCGAATATCCTTCACGAACGTTCCCGCGGGCATGGTGCCGTTATATTTGATCAAATGCTTTCCAAGGTAGAAAAGCCCTTTCGGTTGATGGGAGAGCCACGGTGTGTTATCAAACGGCCTGTTTCCAACAAAGGCAAGCGTTTCATCCAGAGATTGGGGAACGGTAACCTCATAGAGGGCAGTGCAATTGCTAAAAGCAGTCATGCCTATACTTTCCAGCTTTGCCGGCAGCGAAAGGTTTTCCAGGCGCAGGCATTCGTAGAATGCGCTATCTCCGATGAAGGTTAGCGTTTCGGGGAAGTTGATTTCGGCAAGCGCACTACATTTATAGAAGGTGTCGGCTTCTATGCGCTGCAGCCGAGAGGGGAGCTTCGCCCTTTGAAGCGAAGTGCAGCCAGAAAAAGCCGCTTCGCCAATCGCCGTAACCTTTTCGGGAACCGTGATCTCTTTAAGCGAAGTGCATCCTTGAAACGCCGCTTCGCCAATCGAAGTAACTGTTTCGGGAAGGGTGATCTCCTTGAGGGCGGTGCAACCGAAAAATGCACGGTCTCCAATGCTTTTCAAGCCCTCATTCAGCTCCACCCTTTCCAAAGAAGTGGTGTTTGAGAAGCTATCTATCGTAACGATTGTTTTTGGAAGTTTTACCGTTTTAAATGTACCGTGGAAGTTGCCAATAGAGGTAACGGGCTTTCCGTTGAAGGATTCGGGGATCACCAAATCATCTTCTTGAAATGTGGAGCTATAGATAGCATAGCTCTCGCTATCGCCTATAAACTTAAATTTTCCGCTATAGGCAGAAAGCGTGCTGCACACCTTGCAGGCATATTCTTTAGAATAAATATTAGAGCCGGAAGTGGGGGCATACGAGCATTCAGCTTCCTCGCAAATTTCTTCGCACACGGTGCAATCGCTCCAATGCCGCAAGCCATCTGAATGGAATTCGCCCGAAGGCTTGTGCCCGCTCGGGTTTATTTCGCCGTAGTTCACCTCGCCGCAATCGCAGTAGCGTGCGCTTACGCCCGCTTCCGTGCAGGTAGCCTTTTCATAAGTTTGCCATTCGCTCCAGTTATGCAGGTGCGCTTCCGGCTCGCACGCCGTGAGCAGCAAAACCCCCATCGCCGCCGCGAGCACGGAAAATAGAAGAATAGAAAAGCGTTTCATATCAGCTCCTTAGGTGCAGTAAGGTTTCGCAGTAATAACGTCCTGATTGCTTTCTGTGTTAAAGCAAGATAAATCTTCACCCGAAGCGAAAGCTTCTAAAATATTGCTTAACCAAAGAGCTCTCAAGTCACTATTCCAAAAGCATAACAAATTACCGTTTCCAGGCGTAGTTGAGAACTCAAAAATGTAATAAGAATAACCGCTCAAAATCACATCCTGTACCGCTTCTCCCATTGCTTGATTGGAAGGGGTCTCTATAAGAAAATAAAACGGGTCACTATATAAATTATTTGATGGGCGGTATTCCCAGAAGTAACCGTTTCCTAATTCAATAGCCATTCCACTCCATACACCACTTACAAAATAATTAGAGTACAGTACAAAATAATTATATATGTCATTTACGGTCATGAATTGCAAAAAGAAACTATCGATTACAAACGTTCCGCCAAGGTCGCTTCCCACTTCGAGGAAGAAAGTATCATTCATGAAATCGTAAAAATAATCAAGGCAAACGTGAATATCTACGTATTGCAAAAAACCTGTATAGTTCCAAAACGCCTCATTATAGTGGGAGATAACCATAATCCGCGCACCCAAGACGTCTTTTAAGTATGCAAAGCTTTCATCCATATCTACATCCACGGGAGGGAAATCTTTAAACTCAAAATAGATATCTGCGTTGTAGGGGGCTTCGCTTATAAGGGTATTAACCTTCTCTCTGAAGATTCTTACATCGCTAAACGCAATAAGTTCGATGTTTTCAGTTGCATAATAAGAGTTTAGATCGCTGTCGCTATATGTAGTTGTAACCGTATCATGGAAATAATAACATTTCTTATCAGTTTGCGTGGCGGCGGAATTGTTTGCCGCGCTTGCCTGCACATGCGGCATTGCCGCTCCGCCCAAAAAGAGCGCGAGGAGCAAAAGCGCCGTAAGCATTGCCAGAAATGACTTTTTCATAGTGTTCATAAGATATCTCCAAAAAATTTTTTATATTTTTATTATATATCAAAAAACTGAGCTTGTCAAACAAAAGTTTTAAATTTTAAAAAATTTTTGTTCGACAATTTCCAATCAGTTTTTTATCCAAATTGCGTAGAGCTTGGTGCCAAAGGGGGCGGAGAGAACCGTTTCCGAGGTGTACGCCGCCACCGTGCTTCCTTCCTCGGTTGCCCAGCCGCCAAAGGTGTAGCCCGCGCGCTGAGGGGCGTTCACGGTGGCGTGGGAGCCGAGAATGCTCTTTATATTCTCCCGTGCAAACGCAACAACGTAGCTGTTATCCTCCGAAAGTGTGCAGCCTACGAAAGTTTTGTTTAAAACCGCATCACTCGCGCCCGAGGCCAAGGTAAACCATTCGGCAGGCAGAGAGGGCGCATCGGTGTAAATGGTAACGCTCTCTTCAAAAGCGTAGGAGCGGAGCGTTTTCACGGAGGAGGGCACGATAACGCTCTTTAAATTCTTGCATAAGAAGAACGCATAAGATTCAATCAATTCTAAATTCTTGGGAATGTTGACTTCCGTTAACGCAGTACAATTATGAAACGCAGAAGATCCAATTAATTGCACGCTTTCGGGAATAATGATCCCCGTGAGCCCGGTGCAATTGCTAAACGCATTAGATCCAATCAATTTCACGCTTTCGGGAATAATGATCCCCGTGAGCCCGGTGCAATTGCTAAATGCCGAGCCCACGATGCTTATAGTATCGGGGCGAATATCTTTCACGAACGTTCCCGCGGGCATGGTGCCGGTATATTTGAGCAAATGCTTTCCAAGGTAGAAAAGCCCATTGGGCTGATTCGTAAGCCAAGGGGTATTTTCAAAGGGGCCTTGCCCGATAAAGGCAAGCGTTTCATCGAGAGATTTTGGAACGGTAACCTCCCATAGGGCAGTACATCCTTTAAAGGCATCTTCATCCAAACGCTCGAGGTGCGGAGGGAGATCGATGCTTTTTAGGCTGGTGCATCCTTCAAGTAGGCGCCTTTTTATCTCCGTCATCGTTTTCGGCAGGGTTATTTCAGTAAGTGTCGCACAATTCAAAAAAGCTGCTTCACCGATAAATTCTACCGTTTCCGAGAAGGGAATTATTCTCAGCTGCTCGCAGTTTGAGAACGCATGATCGCCGATATACGTTATCATTTTTGGTATAGTAATTTCTGTCAGTGCAGGGCAGTTAGCAAAAGTGGCGTCCTCTATGCGCGTCAAGCGAGGAGGGAGCGTAAGCTTTTGAAGAGAACGACAACCTTGAAATGCATGTGCGCCAATCTCCGTAACGCTATCTGGAATGATGATTTCGTTCAAGGAATAGCACATCTGAAAAACATATTCACCGATGCTTTCAAGCCCTTCGTTCAGCTCCACGCTTTCAAGGCGCGAGCATCCATTAAAACCATCTGAAACGGAAACGATCGTTTTCGGGAATTTTATGCTTCTGAGGTACGAGGTGGGATAACTGCCAAAGTTCCCCACATGCGTCACGGGTTTTCCGTTGAAAGTTTCCGGAATCACGATGTTCGCCTGCGTGCAGAGGGAATGTAATAAAATCTCATAGCTTTCTCCATCGGGGTTTTCCCTAAAGAAAAAGGTGCCGCTATAAATGGAATCAATTCCGCACACGGCGCAGGCATAGTTCTTCTTTATAGCGATAGCACTGTTCAGGGCGGCGGCCGTATAGCGGCATTCGCCCTCATCGAGCGTTATGTGGCAGAAAAAGCATTTGCTCCAATGGCGCATCCCATCCGATTCGTAGCTTTCCGCCGAGTGGCCGTTTGCCGCAATTTCACCGTACTGCACCTCGCCGCATTCGCAGGATCGATCGCGCACGCCCTTTTCCGTGCAGGTTGGCTGTTGATGAATTTGCCATTTGCTCCAGGTGTGAACGTGCTCTGCGGGTGCGCACGCCGTGAGTAGCAAAATCCCCATCAAAGCTGAAAGTATGGCAAAGAAGAAGATAAAAAAGCGCTTCATAAGTTACCTCCACGTTTTTTATCTGTTATTATACATGAACAAATTGAAAATGTCAATATTATAACAAAAAAAATTTTCAAAAATGTGGCAAAAAGGGCGAAGTTTTTTTGAAAAACCGCTTGTGTGCCTCTCGTGAACGCTACACAGCGCCGAAGCATAAAATGGAATGTCGGCAGTATGCCGAATTTTACTTCGGAGGCATAATTATGTATAATAACGGAAATTTCCGTGGCGGAAACGGTAGAAATGGGAACAACTGCGGCTGCAACAACTGCGGCTGCAACAACTGCGGCTGCACGCTTTTTGGCGGGCTTGCAGATGCTATCAATAATCTCTTCTCCACCGATCCTTGGTGCAATTGCGGCGGCCGCAACGGCTGTGGCTGTAACAACGGTTGGGAAAACAACGAATGGAACACCTTCACCGGTGGGTTCGTAACGGGCGTTAATGCGGCGAACGCCGTTCATGCGGTAAATGAAAACTGCGGTTGCCATTGGAATAACGGCAGAAGCGGCAACGGCGATGGCTGGGGATGCCACGGCAGAGGCGGTGATCGTGAAGGCAGAGGCGGTGATCGTGAAGGCAGAGGCGGTGATCGCGAAGGCAGAGGCGGCGATCGTGAAGGCAGAGGCGGCGATCGTGAAGGCAGAGGCGGAGAGGGCCACGATAGAGGCGGCCACGGCGGCCACCATGGCTGTGGAAGCAACGCAGATCTTGCGGCATTCACGGCGTGCGATAATCAGTGCTTCGATGCGTATTACGCCCGTCAGTACGCGCTCTACCCCTTCAACGTTACGAACGGCTGCGGCTGTGGCTGTATTGAATAAGCTTTATGCGGCGCCGCCTTGTGCGGCGCCGTTTTTCATTCCGCAAAAAGGTAATAAAGATAATTCATTTGCATAAGAAAATCCCTTTGAAATCTCTTGCAAACGTAGCGCGGGCATGTTATAATATCGTGCAGGAGAGCCCCTTTAAAAGGGGCGGTTAGGGCATGAAACTCGGCAAGTTTACCATTAAGAAACCAACGAAGCGGCAAGTTATGCGCTTTTTGTTGAATAGCCTCATTATTATCGCGGGCAACGCCATCACAGCGGCAGGCGCGGTGCTTTTTATCATTCCGAATGGGTTTACCATGGGCGGAACTACGGGTATCGGTATTTTCGTGAGAAACCTTATCTCAGAATCCGTGGTATGGCGTGAGTGGGTAGTTTCCATCACCGTTTATGCCGTAAATATCGCGCTCTTTGTTGTGGGCGCGCTCATCTTGGGGAAAAAGTTTGCCGCGTCAACGTTTGCAGGAACGTTGCTGTATCCCACTTTCGTTGCCTTTTTTACGTATATAAACGATCTCTACGTAGAAGCGAACGGAGCGCCCATCGGCGTGGCGGGAGAGATGGGAAACCCCGTTGTTGCGGCGATTTGCGGAGGGGTCCTCTTCGGGCTTGGTATCAGCTTCGTCATTCGCGTGGGTGCTTCCACGGGCGGAACGGATATCCCCGCGCTCCTCTTGCAACGCTTTTTTGGAACGCCCGTTTCCACCACTCTCACAGTCCTCGATACTGTTATCATCTTTCTGCAATTTACAGCTCCGGAAGTTGGCCTCAACGCAGTGATCTACGGTATCGGCATCAATGTTCTCCACTCCGTCGTCATCGCCAAAATATCGCCCATCGGCATGCGCCGCACGCAAGTGAAGATCATCAGCAACCACTATCTCGAAATTCGCGATATTATTCTCAACAAAATCAGCCGTGGCGTTACGGTGCTCTACGGGCAGACAGGTTATCTCAAAGAAGATTGCCACATGTTGCTCACCGTTATCTCGCCCCGTCAACTCGTTCCTCTCAAAGCTGAGATACAAAAAATCGATCCCAACGCGTTCATGACGATTTCCGAAGTCTCCGAAGTGCGCGGCAACGGTTTCCATACGGATGGGGTAGAATTCCTCATGCCGGAAGAGCGAGAATATCTCACCATCGTGCCGCCGGAGGAGCTTGAAAAGGAGAAGGAAGATGCAAAAGATTGAGAGCTTCCGCATCGATCACACGAAGCTTCTACCCGGGCTTTATGTATCGCGGCGGGATAAAAAACTGCTTACTACCGTCACAACGTTCGATCTCCGCTTCACTTCTCCCAACCGCGAGCCGGTTATGGATATGCCCGCCATTCACACGCTCGAGCATCTCGGGGCAACCTTTCTGAGAAATTCGGCAAAAAGGGAAGATATCGTTTACTTTGGGCCAATGGGGTGCCGCACGGGTTTTTATCTCGTACTGTTCGGAAGGCTTGAAAGCGTGGATATTTACGAACTCGTGCGTGCTATGTGTGAGTTTATTGTGCATTATGAGGGAGAGATCCCGGGGGCAACGCCAATCGAGTGCGGTAACTTTTCGGAACAAAATCTTCCTATGGCGAAGTATTATGCCGCGCACTATCTCGATGAATTAAAAAAACGCAGATTCAAGTACCCTGCTTCATAGAATAAAAACGCACCCAATTGGGTGCGTTTTTTCATGTTTGAATGTTTTATCTGCGGTGAAGAACCGCTCACTTTATGGAAAAGTTTTTCAATAAATGCTCGTTCCGTGGCTATCCATTGCCACAACGAGGGGGAAGTCCTCCACCTCGAACTTATAGATGGCTTCGCTCAAAAGATCGGGAAAGGCAACCAGCTCGCTTCTTTTCACGGCGTTTGCGTAAAATGCGCCTGCACCGCCGATTGCCGCAAAGTACACGCCACCGTTTTTCACGAGCGCAGCGCGCACGGCCTCATTCATCTCACCTTTACCGATCATGCCGCCAAGGCCCAAATCTAAAAGGCGCGGTGCGAAGGCGTTCATGCGCGCAGAAGTAGTGGGGCCGCAGCTTCCCGTGGCCTTTCCTTGCGGCGCAGGGCAGGGGCCTGCATAGTAAATAAACGCGCCTTCCAGCGTAAACGGAGGCACCATGCCCGCATCAAGCAATTCAAAAATGCGCCGGTGCGCACAATCGCGGGCGGTGTAGATCGTGCCGGAGAGGAGCACGGAATCGCCTGCTTGCAGCGCTTTAAGTTGCTCTTTCGTCATAGGAAGCGTGATCTTTTTCATCAAAGCACCTCCTTTTCACAGCGCACGCAGTAGCACTGAATATTCACGGCAACGGGCAGGCCTGCAATGTGAGTGGGTGCGATCTCGCAAAGCACGGAGAGGGCAGTCACTTTACCGCCAAAGCCCTGTGCGCCAATGCCGAGTGCATTGATCTTTTCGAGTGCTTCCCGTTCGATGGCGGCTACGTCCGCGCGCGCATTGCTGCTGCCGATCTCACGCGTAAGCGCTTTTTTGGCGAGCAGGGCGCAGCCATCGAAGGAACCGCCAATGCCCACGCCAACAACGATGGGCGGGCAGGGGCGCGAGCCTGCGATTTTTACCGTTTCCACGATCGTGTTCACAATGCCTTCCACGCCTTCGGCTGGAGTAAGCATATTCAAGCGAGACATATTTTCGCTTCCAAACCCCTTTGGAAGGAAGGTTACGAAAACATTATCGCCTTCCACAATATCTATGTGGAGATGCGCAGGCGTATTATCGCCGGTGTTCACTCGCGTTAAGGGATCGCAGATGCTCTTTCGGAAATTCCCATCCTCATAAGCGCGCCGCACGCCCTCATTCACAGCGTCTGCAATAGGCATGCCCGAAAGAGATACCTCTTGTCCAAGCTCAAGGATCACGCAGCTCATGCCCGTATCCTGGCAGACGGGCATACCTTCTCTCTGTGCGATCCTTTCATTTTCCAGCACGGTGGAGAGGGCAAATCGCGCCGCGCCCCCTTCGAGAAGCTCCGCTTCTTTTAGCGCCGTGCGGCAGGAATCGGTGAGCCTAAGCCCGGCCTGCCTTGCCAAGCGGTATACGCAATTTTCGATTTCTTTCGTATCAAGTATTCGCATAGAGTTACCTTTCATTAGGGAGATCGCCTACCGTGTACGCAAAGCGAGCGACGGGTAGGGTTCTACATTATTATAAAAACATTTTTGCGAAAACGCAAGTCATTCGTTTGAACTTTTCGGAAATTTCTTGTATAATATCGGTATGCAACCGAAGAATAAAGAAACAGCCGTAAGAAGCCTTCAAACGGAGGCGGGAATCAACTTTTCGCTTGCGGCAATATTGCCCGTTCTGCTTTCCTTCGTCGTCGTTATGCTTTTTCAAGCGTTCGCGGGAAAGGAATACGCAGCCACCAACGCATACCGCTACACCGCTTACCTCCTTCCACAGATTTGCTTTGCAGCTTCCGCTTTCGTCTTCTTTCGAAGAAGCGGTATGCCGGTGCGCAAGGTCTATCATAAGGCGAATTGGAAATACTTCGTGCTCGCCGTATCACTTTCTTTCGGGCTTTTCTCGCTCTCCGAGTTGAACAACCTTTTCATCGGAATCTTTGAGTGGATGGGCTACACGAGCGGTGCGGCCTCTCACCTTCCGGAGGTGAGTGGGTGGTATATTGTACCCGCACTCTTCGTAATAGCCGTGCTCCCTGCAATCTTCGAGGAAACCGTTTTTCGCGGAATTCAAGTGGGTGTGATGCGGCAAGAGGGCTGGGGAACTGCTGCCACCGTGCTCATTTCGGGCGCACTCTTCGCACTCTTCCACGGAAACCCCGAGCAGACGATCTATCAATTTGCTTGCGGCGCCTGTTACGCGCTCCTCGCAGTTCGTAGCGGCAGCGTATTTCCCACGATGCTCGCACATTTTCTTAACAATGCCGCGGTGATTGTGCTCTTTGCTTGCGGTGTGGCAGATTTTCCCACGGTGGCAAAGCCGTATATCTATGCGATTGCAGGCGTAGTGCTTATCACCGTGCTTACTTATCTGATCTTCTGGGATAACCGAAACGCAGAGGTTGGTGGGGTAAGAGGTGGCAAAAAATTCTTTCTTGCCGCAGGCGTTGGCATTGCCATCTGCGCCGTGGAGTGGGTTGCCGTGCTCATTCAGGGGTTTGCACTATGATCAAGATCAACGTAATCTGCGTGGGCAAACTCAAGGAGCGCTATTGGCGGGAGGCTTGTGCTGAGTATGAAAAGCGGCTTTCACGCTTTTGTAGGCTTACCGTAAGGGAACTTCCCGAGAAAGCGAACCCCGCCGCTGAGGCAGAAGAAATTCTTAAAACTCTAAGCGGATACGTGATCGCGCTTGCCGTTGAAGGGAAACGCTCCTCTTCGGAAGCGTTCGCCGCCGAAATCAAGCGGCTCTTCGATGCAGGCTTGGAGATCACGTTTGTAATCGGCTCCTCGTGCGGGCTCGCTCCTGCGGTGAAGGCGCGTGCAAACGCACTTTGTTCCTTTTCGGAAATGACGTTTCCGCACCAAATGTTTCGCGTTATTCTTCTTGAACAACTTTACCGTGCCTTTATGATCAACACGGGCTCCGAATATCATAAATAAAAGGCGCTGCTCTTTTTATTTGCTTTTTGCATACGATAGTAGAATGAACGTCTATGAAGAAGTTGCCTCATTTTACGAGCGTTATCAGGGAGCAAAGCGCATTATCGGAAGAAGCCGCGAAGGGCGCAATCTCTACGCGTTCCACATCGGTTCCATGCAAGGGCCACAATGCATTTCGCAATATGCCATACACGGCCGCGAATGGATAACAGGGCTAATTGCCTTATACCATGTCCGAAGAAGTGTGGTATGTGGTGGGGTATGGGTGCTCCCTCTTATCAATCCTGATGGCGCACTTTTATCAGAAATCGGGCTGTGTATTGCACCGAAAGAGCGGCAAAAGGCGCTTCTTGAAATCAACAAAGATGATAATTTTTCACTCTGGAAGGCAAATATAAACGCCGTTGATCTCAATGTAAATTTCGATGCGCGTTGGGGTATGGGTGCGTGGAATCTCAAGCATCCTGCTGGCGAAAATTATATCGGCCCTGCTCCTTTTTCAGAGCCGGAAACGCGCGCTCTTCGCGATTTCACGTTGGAGATCCTGCCCAATTTTACGGTGAGTTGGCACACGAAAGGTGAGGAGATCTATTGGGAGTTTCATCAACCGCTTCGGCGCAGAGTGCGTGATAAGCTGCTTGCACAGGTACTTTCTCAAAGTACGGGATATCCGCTCAAATCGGTAAAAAATTCTGTCGGTGGGTATAAGGATTGGTGCATTGAGAAACTTAAAATTCCTGCTTTCACGGTGGAGGTCGGCTCCGATTTGCTTGCACATCCAATTGGACGCGCATCACTTCCAGCGCTATTACGCCGCACGCTCGATGCTCTCGCCGACCTTATGAACGCTTCACAAAAGTAAGGCCTTCGCCGTGCATTTGCCTTTTCGGCTGGCATAAGCGCGAGGCACGAGTAATAAAATTCGTATTGAGGGAACAATGCAACTCAAATTCATGCGCGAGGCGCTCCGCCTTGCGAAAAAAGCAAAAGAGATGGGGGAGGTCCCTATCGGTGCGGTAGTCGTCGTTGATGGAAAAATTATCGGCCGCGGCTACAATTTGCGCACGAAATTGCAGATGGCAACCCAACACGCTGAAATTCGTGCCATTGATCGTGCGTGCAAAAAACTCGCCTCTTGGCGCTTGGAGAAAGCGGAGCTATACGTCACTCTCGAGCCATGCCCCATGTGCATGGGCGCGATCCTCAATTCCCGCATCGAGCGCGTTTACTTCGGTGCGTACGAGCAGAAGGGAAGAAGCCTTACGAGCGAGCTTGCAAACGCAAATCTTCTCAATCACACGGTTGAGGTTACGGGGGGCGTGATGGAGGCGGAATGTGCCGAGGTGCTCACTACTTTCTTCACGGAGATGCGCGCCCGCGAAAGGGCAAAAAGGGAGGCCGCATCGGCTCATTGTGAAAATTCAACGAAATAAGAAAATCCGGCCGAGACGGTCGGATTTTTTCTTGCGCACGGGAGCGCATTATATCAGTTTTTCGTATTCATCATAGAGGGTTTCACTTTCGCGTTGCAGGGTCGCAAGCCGTGCGGTGATTTCGCGCACCTTCACGTAATCGGAAGCGTATGTTATGAGGGCCTCATTAAGTTCTGCTTCCTCGGCCTCCACGGTTTCCAGTCGAAGCTCGATCTCGCGGATGCGGTTTCTTGCCCGTGCTTCTCGCGCACGTTCTTCTTTACTGCGGTACCCATCCGTTTTCTTCTCCTTAACTGCGGGCATGGGTGGGGGAGATGTTGCCTTCCGCGCCGAAAGGTACTCCGCATAGCTGCCTTTAAAGTACGTGAGCTTGCCATCTTCAATGGCGAAAATCGCCGTTGCGATCTGTTCAATAAAGCGCCGATCGTGCGAAACGAAAAGGAGCGTTCCATCGAAAGCGATCAGCGCCTCTTCAAGCGATTCGCGCGCCGCCAGATCGAGGTGGTTGGTAGGCTCATCGAGAATTAAAAAATTCCCTTTTCTCGCCTCTAAAATAGCGAGCTCAAGCTTTGCGCGCATGCCGCCCGAAAGCTCCTTTACCGCTTTATCGATATCCTCGGAAAAAAGCCCTGCCTGTGCTAAGATCTTTCGCGCGTCCGTTTGAGAAAGTCCCACGTGCTGTCCCCAGAAGGCATCGAGCGTGCGCTCTTCAGGATCGAGATCGGCGTTCTCCTGATCGTAATACGCCGTCTTCACGAGTCGTCCGAAGGCAACCTTTTTATCGCCTGAGAGCAAAAATTTCAACAGTGTACTCTTGCCCGTGCCGTTATCGCCCACCAACGCACACTTCTCGCCGCGCATCACCTTTATTGAAGCATCTTTAAGGAGGGCTTTTTCGTCAACTTTGAGATCGAAGTGAAGCGCTTCGAGCACACGTTCGTAAGGTTTTTCTTCCGTTTCGAAGAAAAAACGCGGTGGCTTAGCAGGCGGCGTAGGAGGCTCAAACAGCTCCATGCGTTCCAATTTATTCACACGCGATAGAGCGCTCTTTGCCGTTGTGGCACGAACGATATTCTTATCCACGTACGTTTGCAACTTCGCAATCTCTTCTTGCTGTTTTTCATAGGCGCGCAGCTCTTCCTTGTAACGCTCCGCTTTTAAAATCTTATACTTCGAGTAGTTGCCTTTATACGAAGAAAGTTTTCTGTGCTCAAGCTCAAGGGTGCGTGAGGTGAGGCGATCCAAAAAGTAGCGATCGTGGGAAACGACGAGGATCGCACCCTTGTAGGAGGTGAGGTATTCCTCCAGCCAAAAGAGTGTTTTGAGATCGAGATGGTTCGTAGGCTCATCGAGAATGAGAAGATCCGGCTCTTCCAAAAGAAGCCGGCATAATTTGAGCTTTGTGCGCTCTCCTCCAGACATGGTATCCACGTTTTGGTTGTAAACGCGCTCAAAACCCATGCCTCCGAGCACCGTTTTGATGCGCACTTCATAATTATAACTATCGCGCGCCGCTATTCTTTTATTGAGGCTTTCAATGCGCGCGGAAAGTGCGTTCATCTTCTCCGGTGCGGCACTTGCAAGTTCTCTTTGTACATTTCCGAGGTGGGAAATCAGCGCCTCATCTTCGCGAAACACCTCCTTCATCGCACCGTACACGGTGGAATCGGATTGAAAGCCGCCCGTTTGCGCAAGGTAACCGATGCGAATGCCGCTCTTGCGAAACACACTTCCCTCATCGGGGATCAGCTCGCCGAGTATGAGTCTTAAAACGGTCGTTTTTCCCTCGCCGTTGCCACCTACGAAGCCGATGCGCTCACCCTCGTTGATCGTGCAAACGGCGCCCTCAATGGTGGGGGAGCCATCGTATCCGAAGGTGACGTTATCGAGTTGAACGAGCATATTTTTTACCTCGCGAAACAAACTAAATTTATGAATAGAGAAGATCGGCAGCTCGCAGCCGTACGCCGCCTGGAGGAGCAGCTCAAGAGCGCCTCGCCCTCCGATGCCGGAAAAATTGCAAAAAAATTAGTAAAATTGAAAGACCGTTGGTTGAATGAATAAGAAAGGGGATTTACAGTACGCGGTCGGCTTGCTTTCGGTGGGCTACCACTCCCACTTTGGCACGAACACTTTCGAAGCACTCTCTTTTTCTTGCGTGTAGATCTCGGAAAACCCGAGCGCATAGGCATAGTCTACCACGCGGCCGTATTCCCGTGCAGTAACCTTGCGGTTGAGCTCCGGAAAATTTGCAATATCACCCAGCGGTGTATACTGCCGCATGATGGAGATCGGCGCGCCTTCAGGCAGCGTTTCATGCAAAAAGTCCAGCACCTTACGCGAATCGGAGGTGCAAGCGGGAAGCACCAAATGCCGCACCAAGATCCCCGAGCGCAGTTCACCGTTTCCGCCCCGCAGAAGGGGCTTTTTCGCCATGAACCGAATAGCTTCGGCGGCAACCTCAAAATAGTCCCTGCGCCCTGTATAACGCGCAGAAAGCTCTGAAGAGGCAAACTTCAAATCGGGCAGCCATACGTCGATAAACGGCTCGATTTCACGGAGTGCTTCAACCCTACAATAACCGCTCGAATTATAAACAACGGGCACCTTCGGTCGATAGATAGAGAGCGCTTCGAGTACAAGGTTTGAGACATGGTCACAGGTAACGAGGTCTAAACAGTCTGCTCCGCGCGCTTCAAGCTCTTCAAAAATGCGTGAAAGTTCATGCGGAGAAACTTCTCTTCCACGTTCCGCACGCGAAACTTCGTAGTTCTGGCAAAATACACAGCGAAGGGAGCAGCCGCCGAAGAATACGGCGCCGCTTCCGTTTGTATGGCAGATGGGCGGCTCTTCAAAGGGGTGGAGGTAGTATTTTGCAACCGTCAGCCCTTTCACGCCGCACCGCCCTGCCGCGGTTTTTCTATCCGCCCCGCATTGAAGGGGACAAAGCGTACAATGCATATGTAAATTATACCATAAAACCGCTGAAATTGCAACGAATCGTTTGACTTTTTTCCGCGGCTTTATTATAATGGAAAAGTTCCCAAACTACGAAGTTCGAATGAAAGTGTAATGATCATGAAACATTTTTTTACAAGCGAAAGCGTAACGGAAGGCCATCCCGATAAGGTTTGCGATAAGATTTCTGATGGCATTTTGGATGCACTCTTGGAGCAGGATGCGAATGCGCGTTCTGCCATCGAGTGCTGTGCAGCTTACGATACCCTGTTCATCACGGGCGAGGTGCGTGCAAATGCCGATGTAAACTATGCTGAAATTGCCCGCCGTGTCATCAAAGAGATTGGCTACACAGAGGGTGGTTTTGCCGCGGAAAAGTGCAACGTTATCGAGCGCGTGCACGGTCAATCTGCTGATATCGCGCTCGGGGTGGATGCGTCACAGGAGAGAAAGGCAGGAGGGGATGAATTCGATTCCCTCGGTGCAGGCGATCAGGGCATGATGTTCGGCTACGCCTGCCGCGAAACGAAGCAGCTCATGCCGCTTCCCGTCGTTCTTGCGCATAAGCTTGCAAAGCGGCTTACCGATCTTCGCAAATCGGGCGAACTTTCCTATCTCCGTCCCGATGGAAAAACGCAGGTAACCGTTGAATACGAGGGCAAAACGCCCGTTCGCATTGATGCAGTCGTTGTCTCCACGCAACACGAGGAGGGAGTTCCGCAGGAGCGCATTCATGCAGATGTGAAAAAGCTCGTGGTAAAGGAAGTGATCCCCGAATCGCTTCTCGATGAAAATACGAAGTATTATATCAATCCCACGGGCAACTTCGTCATCGGTGGGCCGGAAGGGGATTCCGGGCTCACGGGCAGGAAGATCGTCGTAGATACCTACGGCGGCAGGTGCGCCCACGGCGGCGGGGCTTTTTCAGGGAAAGATCCCACTAAGGTCGATCGCAGCGCCGCATATATGGCGCGCTATGTCTGCAAGAATCTCGTTGCGGCAGGCATCTGCGATGAAGTGGAGCTTGAAGTTGCATATGCAATCGGCGTTGCTCGCCCCGTATCCGTTTTCATTGATACCTTCGGCACGGGAAGGCTTCCTGATGATGCAATTGCCGATATCGTGAAAAAGGAATTCGATCTCCGCCCTGCGGCGATCATAAAAACGCTTGATCTTCGCCGCCCCATCTATTCAAAAACGGCCGCCTACGGGCACTTCGGCTTCCCCGAATTTCCTTGGGAGAAGTGCGATCGCGCGGAAGATCTGAAGAAGTATTTAATTTGAAAAACTGCCGAAGCCTGTGCGTGCTTTAAAGTTCGTATGGGCAGGCGGTTAAAATAACGTCATGAACACAGAGAATCGGAGAAACGCTCCTGCTCGGGAGCTTGCATATGTTGGGCTCGCCGTTGCGCTCATCACCGTCTGTGCTTGGATATCCATCCCGATCGGTACAATCGCTGTAACGTTGCAAACGTTCGCCGTTTGTTTTATCGGCGCCTTTTTGGGCTGGAAGCGTGGCATTGCCGCAGTTGCCATCTATGTTTTTATGGGGCTTATCGGTATTCCCGTGTTCTCGCAATTCAAGGCCGGAGCGGCTGCGATCTTCGGCGCGACGGGCGGCTATATCCTCGGATTTTTCTTTTTAGTGCTTGTTCCCGCACTCTTAAAATGCATTCCTGTTCGGAACAAATGGGCGCGCACGTGCATGCTATGCGCGGGCATGGTAGCTGGGATTTCCGTCTGTTACGTTTTCGGTACCGTTTGGTTTATGGTCGTGTACGAATGCACGTTTTTGCATGCGCTCTCGCTTTGCGTGGTGCCGTACCTCATTCCGGACGCCGTAAAACTTTTCCTCGCCGCGATTCTTGCGGTGCGTCTGGAGAGATACATCAATTAAAAAATCCTTTTAGGAGTTTACATATGAACTACAGAGAAGAATCGCTCAAACTGCACGGAAAGTGGCAGGGGAAGATCGAAGTTGTTCCCCGTGTGGAAGTTGATAGCCGCGAGAAGCTTTCGCTCGCCTACACACCGGGTGTTGCAGAACCTTGCCTTGCCATTCACAAGGATATCGATAAGAGTTTTGAGCTCACACGCCGCTGGAACACGGTGCCCGTAATCACGGATGGTACCGCCGTTTTGGGGCTTGGCGATATCGGCCCTGAGGCAGGAATGCCTGTAATGGAGGGCAAGTGCGCGCTCTTCAAGGCGTTCGGTGGCGTGGATGCGATTCCACTTTGCATCCGTTCTAAGGATGCGGAGGAGATCATTCGCACCATCAAACTGCTTGCTGGCTCCTTCGGCGGGATCAACCTCGAGGATATTTCAGCACCGCGCTGCTTTGAAATTGAAAAGCGCCTCAAAGAAGAGCTGGATATTCCCGTTTTCCACGATGATCAGCATGGCACGGCAGTCGTCACGGCGGCGGCACTTCTCAATGCGCTTCGCCTTGTTGATAAGAAGGTAGAGGATCTCGAAGTCGTGATCAACGGCGCAGGAGCTGCCGGAATCGCCATCGCGAAGTTCCTCTTAAAGCTCGGCGTAAAGAACGTTACGCTGTGCGATAGTAAGGGCGTTATCTGCGAGGGCGATGAATCCCTTAACGCCGCAAAAAAGGAGATCGCCAAGCTCACCAACCGTAGGCATGTCCGCGGTAAGCTGCAAGATGCAATGAAGGGGGCGGACGTATTCGTTGGAGTTTCCGTTGCAAATTGCGTTACGAAAGAGATGATTCGCTCGATGGCGGAAAGCCCCATCGTGTTCACCTGTGCTAACCCCACGCCGGAAATTGCGCGTGAAGACGCCATTGAGGCAGGCGCTGCGGTTGTGGGAACGGGTTCTTCTGAGAAGCCTAACCAGATTAACAACGTACTCGTGTTCCCCGGCCTCTTCCGCGGTGCGCTCGACGTGCGTGCTACCGATATCAACTTCGAGATGATGCTTGCCGCTTCCAAGGCGATTGCTGCTTGCGTTGCGGATGAAGAACTCAACCCCGATTATATTTTGCCGTATGCCTACGATCTCAAGGCGCACGAGGCAGTTGCAAAGGCAGTTGCAAAGGCAGCGGTAGAAACGGGCGTAGCAAAGCTCAAGCCTGCTCTCTAAGGGCTTGTAAAAGCAACACGCCTTAAATGAAATTTAATTCGCGGAAAATTTTCCGCGAAACGATTGACTATTTTTTGGAAAACCCTTACAATATAGTTGCGCGGAAAAGCGCAAGAAAATTACATCGGAGGAAGGGAAGTTGATAACTCACGGAAACGAAATCAAATTGTTTGCCGGCAACTCCAATCTGCCTTTGGCGCGGACAATCGCGGCAAAGCTCAACACGGGACTCGGCGATGTCGAGGTAACGAAATTCTCCGACGGCGAGACGTCTATCCACATCTGCGAAACGGTGAGAGGTCGCGATCTCTTCATCATTCAATCGACGTCTACCCCCGTCAACGATAATCTCATGGAGCTGCTCATCATGATCGATGCGGCAAAGCGCGCATCGGCAGGCAGAATCACCGCCGTCGTGCCTTACTTTGGCTACGCGCGGCAGGATCGGAAGGCTCGCTCGCGCGATCCGATCACGGCAAAGCTCATTGCAGATCTGATCACGAGCGCCGGCGCTGACCGCGTTCTTACTATGGATCTGCACGCGGCACAGATTCAAGGTTTTTTCAATATTCCTGTGGACGACCTTCTCGGCGGTCCCACGCTCTATAAGTACTTTGCGGATAAGATCGATGAAGATACCATCGTCGTCTCTCCCGATGTTGGCTCGGTGGGGCGTTCGCGTAAGGTGGCAGAGCGCCTCGGCTGCCCGATGGCGATCATCGATAAACGCCGCCCCCGCGCGAACGTGATGGAGGTTATGAACATCATCGGAAACGTGGCGGGAAAGAAGTGCCTGCTTGTAGACGATATGATTGATACCGCCGGCACCATTTGCCAAGGTGCGCAGGCATTAAAAGATGCCGGCGCCACGGAGATCAAGGCATGTTGCACGCACGCAGTGCTCTCCGGGCCTGCAGTGGAGAGGCTTGCAAAATCGCCCATTGATGAGCTCGTTATGCTCGATACCATTCAGCTTCCGCCCGAGAAGAAACTTCCGAAATTTAAAATTCTCACGGTTGCGGATATCTTCGCCTCGGCAATTGAGAACGTATATCTCGATAAGCCGATGAGCAAGATTTACGATTAAATACAAATGCCGCCCGCTTGAAACGCAAAAGCCGCTCGCGGGCGGTTTTTTAATAATTTGAGATTGCAAAATACAGATGTGAGAATTGTAGCGCAAAGCAATTCAACTCCGAAGGAGAAATCGTTATGTACCTCATCGTAGGCCTTGGTAATCCCGAGGAAAAATATGCGAAAACCTTTCACAATATGGGCTTTCTTGCGGCAGGGGATGCCGCGGAAACGTTGCATACAAAATTCAAAAAGAAGGAATGCGAAGCAAGCGTTGCCGAAGCGTTCATTGCAGGCGAAAAGGTGATCGTCGCCCGCCCGCTTACCTATATGAATAATTCCGGAAGGGCAGTGAAACAGCTCATGAAAAAGTATAAGATCACGCCTTCCGAGCTCGTCGTTATCTACGATGATTACGATATTCCTAAGGGGCATGTCCGCATTCGTCCTTCTGGAAGCGCAGGAACGCACAACGGAATGCGTTCCGTGATTGCAGAGATCGGAGCAAATGAATTTGCGCGGATCCGCATCGGCATTCGTGATGAGGCAGTGAATATTCCCATCATGAACTACGTGCTTTCCGAGATAAAAAAAGAGGATTACGAGCTCTTTACTTTGGCAAGCAAGCGCGCTGCAGAAGCGGCAATTGCGCTCGCGGCGGGGGAGAGATTCGATCTTGTGATGACGAAGTATAACGGATGAAAGGCTTTTTCTCGTTTGAACAATTGGGCGGAGAATATCCGATGCTCGGCGCCGATCTCCACAACGGAGTTCCCGTTGCGGCGTTCGGCGTTTCCGATCCCCAGAAATATCTCATCTGTGCGCTCGCCGAAGGGCGGGCTCTTTACGTTGCCGCAGATGCACTCAGTGCGCAGCGTGCACGGGATGCGATCGCCACGCTCTCAGGCAAGCGCGTTGCGCTGCTTGCGGCTAAGGATGAAGTTCTCACATACCGCAAAGCAGGCTCAAAGGAGGCGCTCTTCCGCCGCCTCACGGCGCTGTGGGAGTGGGAGTGCGGCGCGGAAGTTCTCGTTGCGGATATTGAAGCGCTCGTTCAGCTCGTGCCGAGGCGCGTTCCCGTGTTTCACCTGGAAGTGGGCGGCGAAGCAGATATGCGCGCGCTTGTGGAAGCGCTCGTAAGGGCAGGCTACACGCGCGAATACACGGTAGATGGCAAGGGCGCATTTTCCGTTCGCGGAGATATTCTTGATATTTTCCCCATAAACAGCGAGCACCCCGTGCGCATCGATTTTTTTGGCGACGAGGTGGAGGCAATTAAGCCGTACGATGAAGTAACCGCCGAGCGCTACCCTTTAATTCCTGCCATTGATATTGTAGGTGCGGCAGACGTTGTCCTCGCGGAAGGGGAAGAGGAACACGTGCGCGACTTCCTTGATGCGGAACTTAAGCGCGCGAAGAGCGCAGAGGCATATTCGCGCATGCAGACGATCGCCGGCGACGTGCTTGCCTGCGGCTGTCAAAATGATTTTATTCTGCCGCTTCTGAAAAATGCGGCGAACGTTTTCGAGCTTTTACCGCGCGAAACGCTCGTAATATTCGATGAATGCAAGCTCATTCGCGATAAGCTCGAGGGGCTATACTCTGAGCATACACAGCGCCATAAGCTCCTTACAGAGGGTGGGGAGGCGATGCCCTTCTCGCTTGGGCAATACGTTCCTCAAGAGCGCTTGCAATCGTTCACCGATCGAAGGTGCCTCGCCCTGCAAACGTTTGCAGGTAATATCGGGTTCTTTAATCCGATGAAGATTTATAACTTCACTGCGGCACCGGCTAGGCGGTATTTAAATTCTCTTCCCGAGCTGTTCACCGATATCAAGGCATGGCGAAAAACGGGGTATCGCGTGCTCATCTATTGCGGCACTTCAGAGCGTGCCGAAAAGGTGGAAGATGCGCTTTCCGAAGAGGGAATCGCGTACATGGTACCACCGAAACGACTCAACGAATTCAAAGGCGTTGCCGCCCTTTCCCAAACCTTGGCGAGTGGATTTCTTTTGCACGAGTGCAAACTCGCCGTGATCGGAACAAGCGATCTTTTTACGAAGGCAGCGAATACGCGGCGCATCAAGCGGAGGCGGGGAGATCTGTTTTTTGCTCCTGAGGTGGGCGATTACGCAGTGCACGAAACGCACGGCGTGGGGCGCATCACGGGCACGCAGAAGATTGAAACGACGGACGGAATCAAGGAATACGTTGCACTCGAATATCGCGGCGGCGACGTGTTGTACGTCCCCGTTGAGCAGATGGACGTCCTCTCAAAATATATGGGCGGAGACAATCCCACGCTCTCCAAGATCGGCGGCGGGGAGTTTGAGCGCGTAAAAGCGCGTGTTCGTGCTTCACTCAAAAAGATGGCGTTCGATCTCAAAGCGCTCTATGCAGAGCGGCAGGAACAGCGCGGCTATGCCTTTCCCGAATTTACGGAGGAGATGGAAGAGTTCGAGGCGGCGTTTCCATTTGAAGAAACAGCTGATCAGCTTCAATCCATTGCCGAAATAAAAGCGGATATGTGCTCTGAGAAGGTGATGGATCGCCTGCTGTGCGGCGACGTCGGCTTCGGCAAAACGGAAGTAGCGCTTCGCGCCGCTTACCTTTGCATTCTCGCGGGGCGGCAAGTTGCCCTCATGTGCCCGAGCACCGTCCTTTCCGAACAGCACTATCGCACTGCTTTAGAGCGAATGGGGGAGTTTGGCGTACGGATTGCCGCCCTCAACCGTTTCCGCACCGAGCGTGAGATTCGGGAAACGCTTGCCGCCCTTGCAAACGGAAAAATCGATCTCGTCGTCGGCACGCACCGTATGCTTTCAAACGATGTGCAATTTCGCGATCTCGGTCTCCTTCTTTTAGATGAAGAGCAACGCTTCGGCGTGGAACACAAGGAAAAAATCAAAAACGTAAAACGCAACGTAGATTGCCTCACCATGACGGCTACTCCCATTCCGCGCACTTTGCACCTCTCCCTCTCGGGGATTCGCGATATCTCAACCATTCAAACGCCTCCAAGCGCTCGGCTTCCCGTGCAGACGTACGTTGCCGAAGAGACTGAAACGCTCATCCGCGATGCCTGTGTGCGCGAAATTGCGCGAAGGGGGCAGGTATTCCTTCTCTATAACCGCGTGGAAACCATTCACGCATTCGCAAAGCGCCTCACGGAAATTGTACCAGAGGCGCGCGTCACCGTCGCCCACGGCAGAATGGATCGCGCCGCTCTCGAAAAGAACGTTTTCGGCTTCTACCGTGGGGAATACGACGTGCTCGTTACCACAACAATCATTGAAAACGGCATCGATCTTCCCAATGCGAATACCCTTATTGCCATTGATTCCGATCGCCTCGGCATCTCTCAGCTATATCAGCTTCGTGGGCGAGTAGGGCGTGGCACGAGGCTTGCTCACGCCTATTTCACCTACAAACCCGAACGGGTGATGACGGCGAACGCCGCCGAGCGCCTTAAAGCGATCATGCAATTCACCGAGCTGGGTTCCGGCTTCCGCATTGCAATGCGCGATCTTGAGATTCGCGGCGCGGGCAACGTTTTGGGCGCAGAACAGCACGGCCACATGGATAAGGTGGGCTATGAGCTGTATGCCAAGATCCTTAAAGAGGAGCTTACGGGAGAGCGTTCGGAAACCGTTGATCTTGATATCAAGGCAACGGCGTTCATTCCCGAGAGCTACGTGGAATCGAACGCAGGGCGCATGGATTGTTATAAGCAGATCGCCGAGATTCGCGGCGCTGCCGATTACAAGCGTGTATGCACCTCAATGGAGGAGCAGTACGGAGTGCTTCCGCCACCCACGCTCAACCTACTCGTGATCGCGCTCATGAAGAGCTACGCCTCCCGCCTGTGCGTGAAAAAGATCTCCGTCGGCGCAAAGGGCGGTGCACTCGAATTTACCGAACTTCGTGCGCTTTCCAAGGCAGGGATCGCCGCCGCAATGGAAAAGTACGCGCCGTGCTGTAGCCTCGAAATGACGAGCGCACCCATCCTTCGCTTCAAAAATATGGGCGACGGCGGCAAAACGATGGTACAAATGACGAGATTTTTGAAATTTGCATCAACTTTTCGCTGATTTTCACCGAGAATTATTTGCACATTTTTGTAAAATGCGCTATAATAGTGAGAGTTAATGGAAGCGTGCGCCCTCATGCACGCGCCCGCGTGGGCTTTCGGCGGTACGGATTCAGAGCATTCGGCAAAAAATCCCATCGCAAATTCCGATAAAAATCAGAAAAACATACAACTCAGGAGCTTTTTGGTATGAACAGAAAAAAGAAGGCTGTAGCGATTGCTTTGGCTGCGATGATGGCGTGCGGAACGCTCGCCGGGTGCGATGCCCTCACCACGATCAACAGCAACAAGGATTATTCGCAAGTCATCGCAGAAGTTGATCTTTCGCAGAGCAAACAGTTTGAGGCAGGCGAACGCTACGCGGCCTATGAGGAGATCGTGGAAAGTGCGAAATCGACCATCGTCAAGAAAGACCTCATCTCTTTATACATCTCGAGTGGCTATAGCTTGCAGCAGGAGCAGGGTTTTTCCACATCTGAAATTTTTTCTTCGATGATGGATTATCTCGTTAACCGTCAGGTTTCCGTTCAATACGCAATGGTCTACCTCGCAGATCAGGGTGATGCTGAGGGCAATAGGTACACGGTCTCCGGCTATAAGCAGGCACTTGCGGCTGTTCCCGCCACTGCGAGTGATGCACAGCGTGAAGCAATGGGAATTGCCTATTTCCTTGAAGAGGAAGAGGAGCAGAAGGCGGAGTATGATCTCAAAGTCTTCATCAACAACTCAATCGATTCCATCGAAAAAGAGATCATCGCCATTGAAGAAGGCAATCACGATCACACGCCTGATTCCGAGGTGAGAGCGGTTCCCAACGGCGCTGAAACCGAGAATGAGGATTATTACGATGCGAAGTACGGCATCTACACGGGCAAGCAGAGCCTCGATCAGCTCGGTTCTTACGAAATGGTTGAGGATTCCACTCGTTCTACGCGTAAGAAGGCGTACAACCGCTTCCTCTCCAACCTGCGTGCAAATTCCATTTTGGAAAAAGGTGAAAACACGAGCAATTTTGAGAGCCTTAATTATTATTGGACGCAGCTCCGCACCAATTACGAAGAGGCGCTTCTCAACAAGCTTACAGAAAAGTACGAGAAGATCGTTTCCGAAACGATCAACGAGCAGTGGGCAACCGAGCAGTATCAGGAAAACGTGCAAGATCAGGTAGCGAGCTACGGTACCGATAAGGCTTTGTTCGAAACCGCTTTCAACGGAATTTCCGATACCGCTTTCGTGCTCTCTCCCTACAACGTTGAATACGGCTACGTGATCAACATTCTGCTTCCCTTCTCTACAGTTCAGCAGCAGGAGCTCAACGAAGCCTCTAACGACTTTGGCGATAACTACGGCAATAAGTTCGCTACACGCGCAGGGCTTCTTCGCGGCGTCCTCGCAACCGATCAGCGCGCCACCTGGTTTACCGGTCACGATGATTACTCCTTCGCTGCCGCTGCCGATGCCTACACGAACGGAGATGCGAACCGCAATAAGCTCTTCTTTGAGAACAGCTTTGAAGGGGCTGATGCCGAGAACAAGCAATATGAAACGCTCAAGAATTACTACGGAAAGTACACCTTCAACGGCACCGTAGAAAAGGAAGACGGTGATTACGTGATCACTCCCAACAAGATCACGATTGATGGATTCCTCAGTGAGATGAAAAATTATCTCGCTTCTGCCGGGCTGAATGTAAACGTGGAAAAAGCCGCTACCGAGGCGTATTACGCGCAAAGCGATTATTATTTCCCCGCCGGCTCTGCGGATGGGAAAGAGGGCGAAGTCAATTATGAAAAGTTCATCTATGAGATGGGCAAGATCGACTTCTTCAATAATAATTATTATAACGCAAGCGAAATTTTCCTTCCGGGTTCTGAGGAAAACACTTCGTTCTCCATCATAAACGAGCTCTCGTTTGCGTATAATACGGATACAGCGGGTCTCAATTCCTACCTTGGTTACATGATCTCGCCCTATGCCACCGATTTCGTGCCCGAGTTCGAGTATGCAGGTCAGCAGGTGGTGAAAAGCGGCGCAGGCTCTTATGCAGTCGTTCCTTCCGATTACGGTTGGCATATCATCTACTGCACGTTCTCTTATAAGGATGCGGCGCAGGCAGGCAAAAATGCGTTTGATTTCGTTTGGGGCGATATTGAGAAGGAAGGCTCTTTCTCCTACAACTACTACGAAGCTCTCAAATCCACTACGGTTTCTAGCTTCGCAAACAACATGCAGCAGGAAGATATTATCCCTTATCTCGACGATTGCACGACCATTTACGAGGAGCGTTTTGCAGAACTGCTGAATAACAAGTAAAGTATTCGGCATGGAATTTTGGGAAACAATTTGGAAATCAATTTTACTTGGCACGGTGCAGGGACTCACAGAGTTCCTGCCCGTTTCTTCTAGTGGGCATCTCGTGCTCCTTCAGCGTCTGCTCGGTTATTCGCTCGAGGGCGGCAGCATGACGTTTATCAACATCATGCTACATTTCGGAACGCTAATTGCCGTTACCTTATACTTTCGCAAGGATATCGCCGCGCTCTTTAAAAGTCCCATCAAACCGCTCATCATGCTCCTCGTTGCAACCGTTCCCGCAGGACTTGCCGGCGTGTTTTTGGCAGATGCAATCGATTCACTCTTCACGGGCACTTACGGTGCAATTTATCTTGCGCTCTGCTTCGGAGTAACGGCGCTGTTGCTTTTTAGCGGCGAACTTACAGCACTGCGCAAAAAGGCTGTGCCAAGCCCACTCGGTTGGCGTCAGGCGGTGTCTATGGGGCTAATACAGGCGGTTGCAATTCTTCCCGGAATCTCCAGAAGCGGCTCCACGATCGCGGCAGGCACGCTGGCCGGAGGAAGGGCGGAGGAGGTTTCACGTTTTTCCTTTCTTATGAGCATCCCCATCATTCTCGGGAGCGTAGCGATGGGGCTGAAAGGGGCGATCGATGAGCCCGGAATGCTTACCGCAATGGGTGCGGCAGGAATTTGGGGCATTGTGTTCGGTATTGTGGCGGCGGCGCTTTCGGGTTACTTTGCAATCAAGTTGATGATGCGCCTCGTAAAAAAGGTAAACTATAAATGGTTTGTGCTGTATCTTCTTCTCCTTGCGCTCTTTTCACTATGGTTAAATACGATGGGAATCGTATAGGAGCCTTACAGTTGTTCGCCCCTTTCATGCATAATCCTCCGCACACTTCGCATACTGCAACTATCGGAGGTGAAATATGAGATTAAATTGCGGAGACGTCTGTCCCAAGACGGGCGCGTACAAGGTAATCAACAGGGAAGGCAAAGTCATCAACACCGTATACGTCGGTGAAGGCGAAACGATGCCTCCTACGCAAGTTTCTGATTGCTACTACGAATCGGAATCATAAGCCGAAGATGAAAAAAGAAGGGGCCCGCAGCGTAAGCCGCGGGCTCCTTTGCGTAACAGTTTTTTTAACACCTGCATACGATGGAAAAAATAATCTCAGGAGATATCTATGCAGAAGGTGTGTGTATCGGAAGAAATTCGAGAGGATGCAAAAGCACTCAAGCTGGTTGCTTCGGCATATGCAGGAAAAGCGGGTATACTCACAGCTGTTCTTCAATACGTTTATCAGGCAATCAAGTTGGGCGCAAGCGGGTGCGTAAATGAGGGATGCGAGCTCGAGCGGATTGCAGGCGAAAAACTCTGCGATCTCGAGGTCTTGGGCGCGCTCATCACCAAGCTTGGCGCGCCGCCCGTGTTCACAGCCTGCCCATCCTATCCCGTTTCCTATCACTCTGCGGCGTATGTAGACTATGCAAAAGCATATTCCGCCATGCTGGCAGCAGATATCCGACTCGAAGAAGCGCTCATCGCGCAACTTACCTTCATGCTGGGTGAGCTCGAAAACACCGCCGTTTCCGAGGTAATTACTGCGCTTCGCGATCACGCGCGCGAGCATCTTCAGCGCCTAAATAAGCTATACGCATTCATCGCATAGTTCCCGTATTGCGCTTGCGTTTTGCGTGATTGGGGGATACCATGTCGCGATTGTCTCCTTCGATATTTAAAAAAAGATAAAGTCTTTGCGTTTATTTTAATTCAGCGCCGTAAGGCGCTTTTTTTGTTTTTTTCGTGCAGAAACCGCGTAATAGCTTTTAAACGTTCTGAAATTTGAAGGCGTTTATTTGGGTAATTTTTTTCTTGCACAATCTGCCTTTGATGTGTTATAATAGGATTGGGAGAAGCTGTGAAGAGGGAGAGATATTTTTCACGCACTTTTCACGCCGCGATAAAGTGAATATAAAGTAGACGGATTATAATTTGCTTTAAGGAGTATAACGTATGAGAATTTTGATCGTAGATGACGAGGAGATGATCCGCCTGGTGCTTCGCGAATATGTGGAGTTCGAGGGCGGCGAAGCAGATGAAGCGCAGGATGGCATGGAGGCGGTGCTGCTGTGCCGCACGAATACATACGATGCTATCCTGATGGACATCATGATGCCTCGGCTCGATGGCTTTTCAGCGGTGAAAGAGATCCGCAAATTTTCGGAGGTTCCCGTTATCATGCTCTCAGCAAGAGGTGAGGAATACGATAAGCTTTTTGGCTTTGAAATCGGCTCGGATGATTACGTCACCAAGCCTTTCTCGCCCAAGGAGGTCATGGCGCGCATCCATGCCGTTATCCGTCGCGGAAAGCCGAAAAATGAATCGGGAGAGCTCTATGAATTTGAGGGGTTAAAGATCGATGTTACTGGGCGCAACGTGTATGTGGACGGCGTAAAGGCAGAGCTTACTCCTAAGGAATACGAGCTACTGTTCTATTTTGTGCAGAACACAGGCGTCGCGCTCACGCGTGAGCGGCTGTTGAGCAAGGTGTGGGGGTATGATTTCTACGGCGACGACCGTACTGTGGATACGCACGTGAAGATGCTTCGCGGCAATCTGAAAGAATACCGCAAGTTCATCGTCACCCTACGTGGGCTCGGTTATAAGTTTGAGGCATAAATTTTCTCGGAAATGGGGGCTTGGGTGCGCTATGGCGAATAGGAAACTCAAACAACGCAGAATATGGGCAGGCAGAAGCCTGAACCTTCTTTTGTGGTTCGCGTTTTCCGCTTTCGCGCTCGTGCTCGTCGTCATCTTCATGGTAGTGCAGAGCCTTTTGGTTGGTCAGCAATACCGTAGCCAAACGGTAGATCTAATGCGTGCGGCTAGCAGGCAGATATCTGCTATTTTGGTGGAATCGGAATCGGGTGTAACAACAGAGCTCTGGCGGCAGGTGCACGCGATTGAAGAGGAGTACGATGTTCGTGCCTACCTTCTCGATACGAGCGGCAGAAGCCTCTTTTCAGATGGCACGGAGAGCGAAAGCTTTCCGGAAATCGCAGAAGCGTTGAAAGATCGCCTTCCGGGTGCGGCGGAAATCGTGATCAGTGAGGGCAATTCCATAGCCTATGCCACGGACGTAGTGATTGCCGGCAAAACGCACTTCCTCTACGTTTCGAGTTCGCTCGTGCGGCTCAACGCTCTCGAAACCGGGCTACGCGGCCTCACGCTTTCAGCGGCGTATTTCTCCGTTGTGCTCGCGTTTGTGGCGAGCGGATTCGTTGCAATGCTCATCACGCGCCCCGTTGCGCAAGTCACCGAGCAGGCGAAGGAGTTGGCGCGCGGCAAGTTTGATCTCAATCTTCGGCGCGATTATTTCTGCCTCGAAATCGCAGAGCTTTCGGATGCGCTCGATTATGCACGCCGTGAAATCTCAAAAACGGATGCGATGCAAAAAGAGCTCATTGCAAACGTCTCCCACGATTTCAAAACGCCCCTCACAATGATCAAAGCTTATGCCTCGATGATTCGTGAGATATCGGGCGAAGATAAGCAAAAACGAGATACCCATGTCCAAATCATCATTGATGAAACCGATCGTTTGGCGGCGTTAGTTGGCGATGTTCTGGATCTTTCGAAGATTCGTTCCGGCGTGGGTGCGCACTCTCCAACCACCTTCAATCTCTCCGAGCTTGTATATCGCATCGCAGAAAGATTCCATTACCTCAAGGAAACGCAAGGCTACGTCATCATAACGGAGATCGCGGAAGATCTCTATGCTTATGCCGATCGTGAGCGCATCGAGCAAGTTGTATATAACCTCATCGGCAACGCCGTTAACTATACGGGCGCGGATAAAATCACTCGCATCCGCCTTATGAGCAAAGATAATTTTTCCCGTCTTGAAGTGGAGGATACGGGGAAGGGGATCCCCAAGGAGGAACTTGCCACCATTTGGGATCGCTATTACCGCTCTAAAGAGGCGCACAAGCGCCCCGTGCAGGGTACCGGGCTCGGGTTATCCATTGTAAAAAACATTCTCCTTGTGCAAAATTGCCCGTTCGGCGTGCAATCCGAAGAAGGGAAGGGAAGTACGTTCTGGGTGGAATTTCCATCGCCACCCGATGATACGCAAGATGAGATGCGCCGCCACAAGCGGCACTGAAGGAGGTAGTATGGGCAGAAAAATCAGTGCGTTGTTGCTCGCGATTTCGCTTGCGCTTGCAGGAATATTTGCGGCACCGAACATCTTGGCGGCGGCTGCAGAGCCGTACTACGAGGGCGTTCCAGCGGCAGGGGCGATCCCTTGCGAGGAGAGCGCCGTTATCATGGAAAAGCAGGTGCTCACATTACATGCAAAAAGCTTTCCGCAACCCTCCGCCTTTGCTTACACCGAGTACGCCGCAAATAACTTCGTAACGAATGAGTACACGCTTTACAACCCCACGAGCGAGGATATTTCGCTCAAGATGCTATATCCGCGCACAGATCGTACCGAGTGGTCTAATTCGGACATGGGTGGCTCGTTTTCTATCAAGCTGAATGGAAATGAAATACAAACTTCCCTGCGCCACAGCTACGCAGGCTACTTTTCGCGCAACCTCGATATTGAGAGCAGCCTCATGCAGTTGATAGGGGAAAGGCCTACCGATGAATTTTATTTCGGCGATGATCTTCCCGTTCACGATTACAAATTTTTCATTAATCTGCCTCCTCAATCTCTGGAGGGGATCGAGCGGAAATATCTTGCTTTTGTGCTCACGTTCGATTGCAATCCCAAGAAGACGCGCGTCATGTCTTCCGATCGCATGGCAACAGACGTCGTCAACGGCAGAGTGCAGGCAAGCTTTGATGTAGAAGAGGGGAGCAGTGAAATTTGCCTTACCGTAGTCGGCGAGGATATTGATCATCTTTCCTACGGCGTTTTTGTGGATCGTTTTGCCACGCAAAAGCTGGAGCTTGGGGCGGTCACCTATCAGGAGGTAAAATCGGTATTCCCCGAATATGCGATGCGCAACTATCCAGAGGGCTCTCAAATTTCACGCAAGGATTGGTTCAACGGCTTCGTTCAGATGCTTTCCAAGGGTACGATAGGTGGCTACTTTGCCTATACGCGGGCAGAAGAATTGAGAGAGGAATCTTTCATGCAATGGTATGAATACAGCGTGCCGATTCCTGCCGGCGGACGTGTAACGCACACCGTTTCGGCGCCGCTCTATCCTACGGTGAACGAAAACCGTTTTCAATACGATTTCCTGCTTTCTTCCGGGCAGTATTGGGATCGCTTTGCCGCCGGTTACGGTGAAATTGAAATCAACGTGGAAACGCCCTACTATTTTGCAACCGGCACTCTTGAATTCGAAAGGCGTGGAGAGCGGTATACTTTCCGCAGGGATTGCCTACCCATCGGCGAGTTATCCTTCACGCTAACGGAATCGGAGGAAGCGTATTTGAGCGGCGGCAGGGATTACGTTTATTACGATCCGATTTCTCCCAGCATTCGCCTTGCTTACATTCTTCTTGCCGTTTTGGGCGGCATTACGCTCGTGGTGGCAACGGTGGGCATCGTAATCTATCGGCACAGTAAAAAGCGCACCGCTCTTTCAGAGCGTGAAGAAAACCCTCGGTCGTCTTAAACAGTATTTTTTCAACTCGGGAATGAAGCGATGCGAGGGAAGCAAAAAGCACAATGAAAACGCTTGCTTTTTTCCGGCGTTTATGGTATAATGAAAGCACCTGAACGGAAAGGGATTCTAACCGCAAAGGGCGAAAATGAGAAGGTACGCTTTTTCGGCGCGATCTCCTTTTGCCCTTGCGGCAAGAGGAGTTTTTTTATGGAAATGAAAATCAAAAACACTCAACAGCCCTTGGCAGAAAGTGCACACCGTATTTGTGTGCTCACCGTGATCGTGGAGGATCGCAGTCAAGCGGCGAAGGTAAACGCATTGCTCTCCGATTACGGCGAATACGTTGTGGGAAGAATGGGAATTCCTTACCGTGAAAAGGGCGTTTCGGTGCTCTCCGTCGTTCTCGATGCGCCGCCCGCGGCCGTCAACGCGTTAACGGGCAAACTCGGTTGCCTACCGAACGTTGCGGCAAAATCGCTATTCAGTAAGATTTAAAGGGTAGCAAGAAACGTGAAAGGGCGAAACGATAAAGAAAAAGGAGTTATTTATGAAAAAAGTTTTTATTACCGTTACAGTAGCGGCAGTAATGGCGGCAGTTGCAATGAGCGCATCTGCATGTACCTTCAACCTCTCCGGCGGAAAGGGGGGAAACGGCACTACTTACACCGTCTACGCGCCCGATGGCGCGCCCGCGCTTGCACTTGCAAGCTTTATCAATGAAGCCTCGTCTGCGGAGGCAGATTTGGTCTACGATTACGATTTTCACGTCGTTGCGGCAAGTACCATCACGGCACAGGTTACGGGTGAAACCCCTGCGGCGGATTTCTGCGTTTTACCCGTGAATATCGCTGCAAACGTGCTGGGCACGGGTGAGAGCTACAAAATGCTCGGCACGGTTACGAACGGCAATATGTTCTTTCTTACAACAGGGGAGAATCCTATGCTCACAGAGGCGAATCTGAGCACGCTCGTTGGGAAAACGGTTGGCGTAGTACAGCTTCAAAACGTTCCCGGGCTCACCTTTCAATCGGTGCTCATGGAAAAGGGAATTCCCTATCAGATTTTAGGAAACGATACTGCTATAAATGCAGAGAAGGTGAATCTGCGAGCTTTTGCGGATGCGAGCACGGTAACGCCTGCCGCCGGCTGTGATTACTACCTTTGCCCGGAGCCTGCCGTAAGCACGAAACTTGCGAACGTGCCCGCATTCAAGCTGGGTGGAAATTTGCAAGAGCTTCATGCCGGCGGTTATCCGCAAGCAGTGCTCGTTGCAAAAAATTCCGTGAAGGCGGCTGCGATCAGAGAAGTTATGGCGCAATTTGAAGGAAGTGCGAATTATTTAAAGAATGCCGCACCTGCCGAAGTGCTTTCGTTGCTGGATGGGGCGCGCTCGCCCGATCTTACACCCTCTTTTAACGCGGCAAATCTCACGGTCTCCGTCATTGAAAATTGCTCGGTGCGCTTCACGGCAAGTGCCGCTTGCAAGGCAGCCGTCAACGCTTTCCTCGAGGAGCTGATTGCAGTAAACCCTCAGTTTACAAAAACGGTTTCCGATAAATTCTATTATTGATCTTCAACCAGAACGAACATTGTTAACCCTATGAAAAAGAATGCTCTCTTTTCCCTCATAGCCCTCGCATTTTTATGGGCCGTGTGGATAATCGCCTATTTCATCGTGCGGAATGATTACTTGCTTCCTTCCTTTTGGGATACCTTTTCCGCCATGGGGCAACTCTTTCAAAGTGCCGCTTTTTGGCGCGCGTTTTCCAGCACGCTCCTGCGTACGCTTTGGGCGTTCCTTGCCTCGCTCGTGCTGGGCGCAGGGCTCGCACTGATCGCCAATCTTCGGACATGGGTACGTGCTTTTCTCTCTCCCATCATTTCCGTTTTGAGAACGGTGCCCACGATGGCAATCATTTTGGTGTTGCTGTTATGGACGAATGCGGCAGTTGCGCCGATCATTGTAGCAGCGGTGGTGCTCCTTCCCGCCTTTTATGCGGCAACGCTTGCAAGCCTCGATGAAGTTACGGCGCGCTACGGCGAGCTTGCCCGATCCTTCAAGGTATCCTCGGCGCGTAGGGCGTTCAAAATGTACCTGCCTCTCGCTGCTCCCACGGTGCTCGCGCAGGCAGGCTCTATCTTCTCGATGGGGCTAAAAGTTACAATTTCGGGTGAAGTACTCGCACAAACGTTCCGAAGCTTGGGCGGCTTGATGCAAGAAGCGCAGATCTACGTGCAGATGCCCCGCCTTCTCGCACTCTCCATCCTTGCCGTAGTGCTTGGTTTTGTGTTGGAGGGCGCATGCTTTCTTGCCTATAAACTGCTCGTGAGGTGGCGCACATGAAGCTTACAAACGTAACGAAACGCTACGGCAATAAAATTGTGCTTGAAGATATCAACCTTGAAATCCGCGAGGGGGAGATCACTGCAGTGCTTGGCGAGAGCGGCGCCGGAAAAACGACTTTGCTCAACATCCTCTCTGCCATGACGGAGCACGAGGGAACGCTGGATGAAAAGAAATCTGTTTCCTATCTCTTTCAAGAAGCGAAGCTTTTGCCGCATCTCACCGTGGAAGGGAATCTTCGCTTCGTTCTTCCCAAGGCTGAATGGGGAAAAATCGGCGAAATGCTGGCACGCGTAGGGCTGAAGGGAAAGGAGAATCGGTTGCCCGGCACCCTCTCGGGCGGTGAAAAGCAGCGCGCTGCCATAGCCCGTGCCTTTCTCTTTCCGCACGAGCTGCTTCTCATGGATGAGCCCTTCGCCTCTCTGGATCTCGCGCTTAAAAAATTACTCATGGAACTGGTTGCCTCCCTGTGGAAGGAAATGCGGCAGACGATCGTTTTCGTCACGCACGACGTTCGTGAAGCGATCCTTCTTTCTCACCGCGCCCTTGTTTTGAAGGGGGGGAAAATTGTGGGAGATTTTGGCGTAGAGGGCACGCCCTGCCGCGATTTCTTCTCGCATCCGCCCGTGGAACACGCTCTCATCCGAACCTTGATGGGAGAAAACTGATTCAATATTTCCTTTAAAGATGGCGAGTAAGTCAAGTACTTCAAAATTAACAAAAATATTTACTACACCCCTATAAGGGGTGTTTTTTTACTGTTTTGGCTTATATTTCACTTCTAATATAAATCATGGCGCTCTTTTTCATATGCAATTCGTTGACAAAATGTCATATAAATGGTAGAATACTGTCATAAATTTTTATTACACTTGTCATTCGGTTTATGACGGATCATGTCAAACCGAAGAGGGTAACGTGATGAATGGATCGAAGAAGATAAAAACGGGAAAAGTTTCCATGGCATGGAGCGTTGTCATGAAGTTTATAGCCACGCTTTCCGCACTCGTAATATTGGCAATCGGCGGCCACACGGCGCTTTCTCTCCTAAAGGAAGGGGAGGGGCTTACCGTTGATCTGGGTTACGGTTCGGCAATTCACGAAGTGGAGGAGGGCGCGCGTTTTTCGCTTGAAAATGCCGAAGCCTTTTATGATGTGGATGATGAAAGTGCTCCCGAAACGCACTTCGATGCACATGGCGCCAACAAGCGCGTTGGCATTTTTGCCCGCATCAACTGGCAAATCAAACAAGAGAAGCATTGGTATAGCGAGATGTTCTCCACGGTGAATACCATCGTGGCGCAAGAGGTGGAATCGTACCGTCAGTTCGAGGATGGGCACCTCATCGCAACGGACATCACAAAGAGCAGCCTCATAAACGGCGCCGATCAATTCTGCTATTTTATCGATGAGAAAAGCGAAGATCTCGGGCTTGTCGTGTGGCGCAAGCCGGTGGGCGGCGCCTCTACTTGGAGCGGGCTCGATACAGAATGGCAAACGGGCGATCCCTACAGCAGTATGACGATTGCCGATTACAAGAAAGAAAACGGGTTACCTGCCTATGAGATGAGCGTATACGTCATCCGTAACGATACCGTTTTAAGTTCTAGTGAAGTAACTCTTACAGAGGATCATCTCTATTCCATCACCTACCAACTCAATCCCGCGATCTGGCAGGATGAAAACGGGGATAACCGCGGCGCTACTTCTTATTATGCCAACCAAATGGCATTTTCAAGCGGCGGCATTGTGGATCCCCAAACGCTGGAATTTGAATCCATCGAAGTAACTTTCGAATTCGATGAAGCCTTTCAAGTGCAGCGCGTTCACATCGAGGAATCGTACGCCGCCATGTACGGTCCCATCCCCGCGCCCTGCACGGCCATTTCCGATACAACGTATAGCTACGAGCGCGATAAAGCGCATTCCAATGCCTATCAGGATTACTTCGAGGCATACGAAGATTCCAAAGCAACGGGCGGCGGCGTAAAAGAGCCAACGCCTATGGATGCGCTCCTTTCCATGGCACTTGGCCTTTTAGAAGAACCCACCTCCTTAAAGCTTGATCTCATGATGGGGGATACTCCGCAAAGCGGTGCACTTTGGATCGATCCCTCGAGGCTCGATCTCACAGATCTTGATTTAAGTAATCTTGATATCACGGCGCTTTTAGGCCAGCTTGATTTGCGTTTGCAGCTTTCCGATATCAACCTGTGGCTGGAAAGCTGCACCGCCTATCTCGAATACGGCGGTATCCGCGGCGCACTTTTGTTAAACGAGCTTATCGGGCTTATAGAAGATTTCACCGCATCCGATGAAGTTGAGGCGCAATCGGAAGATGGGGCCGATCTTCTTTCCGCCATCATAAACGGCGTATTTACATACGGCGAAGGGCAAGCCTCGCTTCTGTGCGAGCTTCCGCTTCTTGGCACGACGGTGCACGCCGATTTCTATTTCCTTCTCAACGAAGAAAACGAAGCTTCTCTCGATCGCATCGAGCTTTCCCTCACGGCAAACGGCACGCCGATCGAAGGTCAGATCGCCTTCGGCGAGGAAATTCCGCCCGCGCTTGAAGAGGCGCAAAAGGGCGCGTTCATCGAACTTCTGCCCTATGCAGAAAATCTCATCGATCTCTTCCAATCGCAAGCTCTCCACACGGAGATCGCGTACATGGGTGATGCCTTTGCGCTTGAAGCGGCACTGGAGATCGGCCTTAAACCATTCTCGGTTGGCGGAACGCTCACCGTAACGCAAACGAAGAGCGGCTCAAAAAAGAGCGTTTCCTTCTTCCATCTCGAAGGAGATATATACGTCGATCTCGATGGCGTGAAGGTGAAAGTAAATCTTGCGGAAGCTGCCGCGTTCCTTCTTGAATATATCGCAATTCCCACGGAGAGTGAATGTGCGCTCGATCTCGAATCACTCGTGCACGTGATTCTTGATCCCGCCTTTGCGGAAAATTTTGCGGTGAGCGAGGCGGAAAATGAACTTCTTATCGTGCTGCGCGGCACCGAACTTTTAGAGGCGCTCGGCGTAAAATTCGATCTTGGCGAAGTTTCAATCGGCGCATCCGCAGGGCGGCTTACCGCCTCTGTGCTTGGATTAACTGCCGTCGTCACTCCGGGCACTCCCTACGGGACGGATGATCCAAAGCAGTACGTTGAAATTCTGCCTTACGTGCAGGGTATCGTTGATCTTTTAGGCAAGGAAAACCTTGCAATTCAGCTTACCTACGGCGAGGATGGGGAGGATTGGCACGTATCAGCCCACCTCAATTTTAATCTCAAAACGCTCGCTCTTTCGGGCACGGCAGATGTTTCCTACCGAGGCACTTGCAAGAGAATTACAATCGTCTACGGCGAGGGTGTAATTTTCCTCACGCTCGATGGAATCAAGCTCTCTGCCGATATAGAAAGGGCCGTTACACTTATCAGCTCTTTCGTTGCGGGTGATGCGTTGCCCGTTGGGGAAGTTGATGCTATCGAACAACTTCTTTCCGTCAACTTTGGCGAATTCATTTCCCTCGGAGAAAGTGAGAAAACGCTCACGGCAATTCTCAAAGGCAGCGCTCTAATGAAAGCCTTTGGCATTGATTTTGAGCTTGATGAAGTAAATCTTTGTCTCACGAAGGAAGGAACGATCACCGCCGAAGCACAGGGCGTAACCGTTGAAATCACAGAGGGCAAAGCGCCGGAAGCGGTGGATCCCGAAGAATATATCGCAATCATCCCTTACGCAGAGGCAGTATATGAACTCATTGAGAGCGGCTACCTTGCGGCAAGCGTAAGCTACGAAGCGGCAAAGCTTGCTCTTGCAGGAGAAGCAGTAATTGATCTGAAAAAGCTCACGGTGAGCGCCGAGCTTTGGGTAACGTACGGAGAAGCAAGTAAAAAGCTTGAGCTCGTGTATGCAGAAGAGGCGGTATACGTGAGTGTAGAGGGCATGCGTATAAAAGCGAGCGTAGCAGAGCTTGCAGGGTTTATAGCAAGGTTTGCAGAAATTCCTGAAACGGACGTAGAAGCAAACGAACTGCTTGAAAGCGTGCTTCAATTGGATCTCTCCATGCTCGTAACGATTACGGAAGCGGATGATACGCTTTCCCTTGCGCTGGCAGGTAACGAGCTACTCAAGCT
>JAFWBP010000001.1 GCA_017507045.1 Clostridia bacterium
CTTCCTCAGTAGCCTCTTCCTCAACAGCCTCTTCAGCTGCTTCCTCAGTAGCCTCTTCCTCAACAGCCTCTTCAGCTGCTTCCTCAGTAGCCTCTTCCTCAACAGCCTCTTCAGCTGCTTCTTCAGTAGCCTCTTCCTCAACAGCCTCTTCAGCTACTTCCTCAGTAGCCTCTTCCTCAACAGCCTCTTCAGCTGCTTCCTCAGTAGCCTCTTCCTCAACAGCCTCTTCAACTGCTTCCTCAGGCTCTTCGGTTACGGCTTCTTCTGCAAGGGCGGCCTTTTCCTTAGCGGCGATCTGTGCCTTCTTCTTCTGCACCTTGGCCTGCAGCGCGATCATTGCGATAACGAGTGCAACGGCGAGCACGGCAATTACGGCGAGGAGAATGAAGAGAATCATATTCTCTTCGAACATCTGCTGAAAATCAGCTAAAAGATTAGTAAACATAATTGCTTCACATCTCCATTTTTTTTTAGTATAACATAAAAAAACGCTCCTGTCAATCCATTGACAAATTTTTTTAGTTGCGTTATGATAAAAACATGCAAAAAGTTATTGTGATTGGCGGTGGGGCGGCAGGAATCGCCAGCGCCGTACATTTGGCAAGGGCAGGGAAAAAGGTTACTATACTTGAAGGGGGCGAGCGCCTCGGGCGCAAGCTTTCCGCCACGGGAAATGGGCAAGGAAATGTTACCAACCTCCACGTGGATGCAACGCATTACTTTTCGGACGATCTCCCTAAGGTCGCCCGTGCGCTCGCATGCTTCGGTTACCGCGATACGGTAGAATTCCTCGAATCAATGGGCGGCATTTTCCTTCCGGATAGCCGCGGAAGGGTGTATCCTGCATCCAGGCAGGCTTCCGCCGTTACCGATCTTTTCCGTTTCGAGCTGGAAAGGTTGGGCGTAGAAGTGTATACAGGTGTTCATGTTGAAGAGATTTTTGCGAATTCGAAGCTACGTGTGACGTGGGAGGGCGGTAGCATGTCTGCGGATGCAATTGTACTGGCGGCAGGGGGGAAGGCTGCGCCCAATTACGGCACGGATGGCTCTGCCTACCGTTTGGCGGAAAAATTCGGGCATACCGTAACGCCGCTTACTCCTGCGCTCGTGCAGCTCAAATGCGATCCAACCCTGGTGCGAGGGCTGAAAGGGATCCGCATAGAGGGTGGGGTTTGTGTACTGCGCAAGGGAAAGCTTCTCCATGAAGGGCGTGGCGATGTGCTTTTCACCGAAAGCGGAATTTCCGGTGATGCAATATTCCGTGCCTCCTCATATTGCCGTGATGGCGATGTGCTGGAAATTGATCTGCTTCCTGATGTGGATGAGGCACGCCTTGCACGCATTCTTGCGCACGGAGAAGGTGAGCGCACGCTTCTTTGCGTACTGCCGAACGGGCTTTCTCGCTTCCTTTATAAAAAAGCAAACGGTGATAGATCTTTACTCATTCGCCTCATCAAATGTTTTCCGCTTCCGATCACGGGCAACCTTGGCTTCGTGCGGGCACAGGTTACAAAGGGTGGGATCCCCCTTGCAGAGACGGATGAAAATTTGCAGAGCGCGTTTTGCAAGGGCCTCTATTTTGCAGGAGAAATCCTCAACGTAGATGGTGAATGCGGCGGATACAATTTGCAATGGGCGTTTACTTCCGCTTATCTTGCCGCTAAGGGGGTAATCTCGTGCTGACGTTGCATAATCTTACCCTTCGCCCGCATGAGAAAGAACGTGCGCTCGTAAAGCTCTGCGAGAGGAAGCTGCGCGCTCCCGTAAAATATTTTCGGATCCTCAAAAAATCACTTGATGCACGCGATAAAGCGGATATCAAGTGGGTATACACTGTGGAATGCTCCGATCGTGAAGAACGAAAGGTAGAAGCGGTTTACGAACAAATTAAGGGTACCATGCCCAAGGTCTACATTGCAGGAGCAGGCCCGGCCGGGCTATTTTGCGCCCTGCGCCTTATAAAGCACGGCATACGCCCCGTTATCGTGGAGCGAGGAAAAGCGGTGGAGGAGCGCGAAGCGGATATCCTTGCTTTTCAGAGGACGGGTGTTCTCAACCCCCACAGCAACGTACAGTTCGGCGAAGGGGGCGCCGGCGCGTTTTCTGATGGAAAATTGAATACGCAAACGAACAGTCCGCTCAATCGCGAGGTGCTTGAAGGATTCGTGCGTTTCGGTGCACCTGAAGAGGTTGGCTACCTCGGCAAACCGCACGTTGGAAGCGATAACTTGAAAAAAGTCGTTGCGAACATGCGGCGGTATATCACCGAGCACGGAGGAGAGGTTCGCTTTTCTTCGCAGCTCACCGATTTTGAAGTGAAAGACGGAAAGCTTTCCGCAGTGTATATCAACGGTACGCGCGAGGAAGCGGATGCATTGGTGCTTGCCGTAGGGCACAGCGCGCGCGATACCTTTGAGCTACTACTTAGAAAGGGCATATACATTGAACAAAAGGAGTTTGCCGTAGGAGTGCGCATCGAGCATTTGCAATCGGTAATTGGCAAGGCGCAGTACGGTGCAAGTTACGCCGCACTTCCACCTGCGGAATATAAGCTCGTTTCGCATGCGGCAGAGCGCGCAGTATTCACCTTCTGCATGTGCCCGGGCGGCGTCGTAATTCCCTCGGCCTCTGAAGAGGGCGGCGTTGTTACCAACGGCATGAGCTACTTTGCACGCGATGGTAAAAATGCAAACTCTGCGCTCGTAGTGCAGGTGAAGAAAGAGGATTTTGAAAGCGAGCATCCGCTGGCCGGCATCGCTTTCCAAAGAAAGCTCGAGCAAGCGGCGTTCCGTGCCGGCGGATGCGATTATAAAGCGCCCGTTCAGCTCGTAGGTGATTTTCTTGCGGGGAAAGAAAGCTACTATTTCGGAGAAGTTCACCCTACCCATGCCCGCGGTACAGCCTTCGCGCCCGTGGAAGCCTACCTTCCAAAGCTCTTTACTGAGAGCCTCAAAGCAGGAATTTTGGATATGAATGGAAGGCTTTCGGGCTTTGCCGCGTACGATGCGGTGCTCACGGGGGTGGAATCGCGCACAAGCTCGCCCTTGCGCATTTTGCGCGGGGAGAACTTCGAAGCGGTGAACTTTGCCGGCATCTACCCCTGCGGTGAAGGATGTGGCTATGCAGGCGGCATCACCTCTGCCGCCGCAGATGGGATCCGCATTGCCTACGCCATCGCGCGTAAATATTTTTAAGATAGGCAACGGCAACCCTGCGTGAAATGTATTCGTGCTTTTTAATTTCTTTTTATTTCTTCTTCACAAATTTATCACTTTGAAGCGATACAATAAAAGCGTAAATTGAGGCAGTTTTTCTGCAAGCAACCTACGCTTATTTTTTCCTTCTTAAGTTTTTATACACTTCTCTTAGCAAAGCGCTCTCCTTCGTGGAGAGCGCTTTGCTGTATTTTGCGTTGTATTACACGAACTGCGTATCAAAATCTCCGGTGTGCGTGCCCGAAAGGGCATTATAGAGATCGTTGGCGCGCGAATCCATCAAAAAGCAGGCGAGAGCATCCCTTTTGAGAAGGGAAAAATCACTTTTTCGTGCAATTAGTGGGAACGTGCCCTGTGCAAGCGCGGAGAGCAACTCTTCTGCGCCCTCCTTCTTTACGGCGAGCATATGGCAGTAGAGGGGAGCAGAGAGAAAACTTTTCACTTCTTTCAAGCGAATTCCAAGGAAGTTCTGCATAACGATGCGCTTGATGCGCGAACGGGTGTAGCGCTTGGAAACAACCTTCTCAAGCATTCCATAAAAAGTGGGATTGGTGCGCGCCATCGTGCGGATCCTGTTTTCAAGCCCCTCCGAGCAATCGGGCGTAAGCGCTATTTCTTCTTCGCTGTTGCTTAAAAGCGCGCAAAGGGCGGCTACTTCGTAATCAAGTGCCCGATAGTTGCGTGCATCGGCATATACGTGCGCAGGGAGATTTCTCTTGAGCGCCCGCCTTGCCCGAAAGCCGTTTTTGCCAAGCACAGAGCGCAGTGCCGTTGCAGAGGAGAAATCTTTCAAAATGGAAGTATCGGCATATCCTGCGCCTCTTCTCACAATGGGAAGGGGTACCATGTCTGCATTCTCGGCCAAGATAGCGCGGCAATATTCGGTGCCAAGTAGGTTGTTGGGTGAAGTGAGCAGGGTTTCATCCACATCTGAATTGAGCGCAAGAAGCGTTTGCATGCGTGCCACCTTATAGGAAGTACCTTCCTTCATCTGTGCCTTGAGCGCGGCCCTGAATGCCTTATCTTCGTGCAACATGGCGCGGGCGGCGCGCAGAAAGTCTTCTGCGTTTCCGCTCTCACTGCCGAAAGCAAGCACTTTCACAGCGGGAATGGAGGCAAGAATATGCACGGCGCCGCGTGCGAACAGTTCGGCAGGAGCCGTTGCAAACGCTGCGGGAAGTTCGATCACGGCGTCCGCGCCGCTCATCACGGCGTGGCGTGCGCGAGTGTACTTCCCGAAAACGGCGGCATCTCCCCGCTGGGTAAAGTTTCCGCTCATGATGCACAAAATCTTATCACACCCCGAAAGGCGGCGGATTTCCTCAAGCTGATATCGGTGGCCGTTGTGAAAGGGGTTATATTCACAAATTACTGCGCAAATTTTCATCAATTATCCCTGCTTGTTCTTTACAATTTCCCGTAAAAGGTGTATAATGTGAGTAGAATTCAAAAGGATATTCCTTTACGTTGTTATTATACACGAAACGCAAGGAAAAATAAAGAGTTTTACGGAGTAAATTATGGCAATTGTAGATGTGATCAAGGCAAAGGCGGCGGCTAGGAACAAAAAGATCGTTCTCTGCGAGGGCGAGGATTCTCGCGTTGTTCGCGCCGCGGCGGACTGCGTGAAAGAGGGCGTAGCACAGATCGTCCTTCTCGGAAACGAAGAGGAGATCAAGGCAAACAATCCTGAAATAGATCTTACGGGCGTGGAGATCGTAGATCCCGCAACTTCGCCCAGGCTTGCAGAATATGCGGCGCTCCTTTATAACCTCCGCAAAGCAAAAGGAATGACGGAGGAACAGGCAGAGATTCAGGCTAAGGATGCCACCTTCTTCGGGGCGCTCATGCTCAAAGCAGGTGATGTAGACGGCCTTGTTTCGGGCGCCTGCCATTCCACGGCGAATACACTTCGCCCCGGGCTTCAGATCGTGAAAACGGCTCCCGGCGTTAGCTCCGTTTCCAGCTTCAACTTAATGGTGGCACCCATGTCCGGAAATCAGTACTGTGAAGACGGGATGTTGGTGTTTGCTGATTGCGGCCTCAACCCCACATACACGGCAGAAGGGCTTGCTGACTGTGCGATCGCAACTGCGAAGAGCGCGAAGGAAATCGCCGGTCTCGAGCCGCGCGTTGCAATGCTTTCCTTCTCTACGAAGGGCAGCGCCAAGCATGATCTCGTTACCAACGTGCAGGAAGCAACGAAGATCGCAAAAGAGAAAGCGCCCGAGCTTGCTCTTGAAGGAGAGCTGCAGTTCGATGCGGCGATGGTGCCTTCCGTTGCCGCACTCAAGGCGCCCGGATCCAAAGTGGCAGGCAGAGCAAACGTGCTCATCTTCCCCGATCTCCAATCCGGTAATATCGGCTATAAAATTGCAGAACGCCTCGGCGGCTTCCAGGCGATCGGTCCCATCTGCCAGGGCTTTGCCAAGCCCCTCAACGATCTCTCCCGCGGTTGCAAATCGGAAGATATCGTTTGCGCCGTTGCGATTACGGCGCTTCAGGCAGAGTAATAATAAAAACATTTGAGGTGATATCATGAAAATTCTCGTTATCAATGCGGGGAGCTCCTCGCTCAAGTACCAACTTATCGATATGGAGAACGAATCCGTCCTTGCCAAGGGCGGTTGTGAGCGCATCGGAATTCCCGGTGGCAAGCTCATTCACAAAGCAAACGGTAAAGAATTCGTCATTGAAAAGGAGATGCCCAATCATACCGTTGCAATCTCCCTCGTGCTTGAGGAGCTCGTAGATGAAACTGCAGGCGTCATTAAATCCATGGATGAGATTGATGCTGTAGGCCACCGTGTGGTTGCTTCGGGCGAGGCGTTCAAGAAGACGACGCTTGTAGACGACGCGGTCATGGTTACCATGGATGAGATCGCAGAGCTTGCACCACTCCATAACCCGGCGGCAATTTTGGGCGTGAATGCCTGCCGTGCGGTTATGCCGAATAAGAAGATGGCGCTGGTATTCGATACCTCCTTCCACGCTACCATGCCCGATTATGCTTACATGTACGCCATTGATTACGCCGATTATCAGGAATACAAAGTGAGAAGATACGGCGCGCACGGCACCTCGCACAAGTTTGTTGCAGGCGAAGCGGCACGCTTTTTGGGGAAGGCTCCCGAGGAGCTTAAAATTGTTACCTGCCACCTCGGCAACGGCTCTTCCATCTCCGCGGTGAAGGGTGGCAAATGCATCGATACTTCTATGGGATTCACGCCGCTTGCAGGCGTTCCCATGGGCACGCGCAGCGGCGATATCGACGTTGCGGCAATCAACTTCATCTGCAACAAGAAGGGTATGGATCTCAACGAAGGGCTCACCTATCTCAACAAGAAGAGCGGTGTGCTTGGTATCTCGGGCGTTTCTTCCGATTTCAGAGATCTCATTGCGGCGAAAGAAGCGGGCAACGATAGAGCGCGCCTCGCCCTTGATATGTTCGGCTATGGCTGCAAAAAGTACCTCGGCGCATACATGGCGGCGCTCGGTGGGCTTGATGCAATCGTCTTCACGGCAGGAATCGGCGAAAACACGCCTTCCGTTCGCGCTGCCGTTGTTTCGGATATGGAAGCTTTCGGTATTAAATTAGATGCTGAAAAGAACGCCATAAAGAATAACGGTGCCATCCGTGATATCTCTGCAGCGGATTCCAAGGTGCGTATCCTCGTGATTCCCACGAATGAAGAGCTCGTGATCGCACGTGAGACGGCCGCTCTCCTTTGATTTTTCGCAAATTTACAAATAAAGCGCAAAAATCGGTTGACAAACCTATATAAATATCCTATACTTTTTAAGTCAATGATTCCTGATATCGATGTGCGGAGCCTTTTGGCGAAGAAAATCTACGTGGGAACGCTCGTTTTTGAGTACGAGCCGGAGGAAGATATCCTCGATATTCCCTATACCAAGTTCTCTTCTCCCGTGAAAGCGGAGCTTCGCTACGAAATCTTCGAGGATAACTCGGTGGAAGTGAAAGGGAGCATCACGTTTTCCCTCAAGGGCGCGTGTTCGCGGTGCTTGGAGCCTGCGGAAAAGTGCTATACGGAGGAAGTGGAGGCGCTCTTTGAAACACCCGAGGGCGATGGCGAGACGTACGGCTATCAACACGTCGTAAAGCTCAACGAGTTCCTTCGGGATGCGCTCTTATTTGCGCTTCCTTCGCGCCTCCTCTGCGGGAACTGCGGCGATCCCGACGGGGAATAATCAAACGGAAAAAATCGAAAAGAGGTGGAAATATGGCAGTACCCAAGCGTAAACAGTCGAAGAGCAGAACCGCAAAGAGGTTCGCGAACTACAAGGCAACGGCGGCTACGCTCGTCGAGTGCCCGCATTGCCACGAGCAGAAAGTCGCGCACAGAGTTTGCAAGAACTGCGGCTTTTACGACGGAAAGGAAGTCGTAGCTCAGGCTGAAGAGAAGAAAGCATAACCAAAGAGGCGGACATAAGTCCGCCTTTTTTACAAATTTATAGGAGTAACATGAATCAAAAAGCACTCTTTAAGCTCTCGTACGGCGTTTACATCTGCACCTCGTGGGATGAGGGCCGCCCCGTTGGCTGTATTGCCAACAGTGCTATGCAGATCACTTCTTCACCGATGACGGTTGCTGTGAGCATCAATAAAAAAAATTATACCCACAAATGCATTGTGGATTCCGATCACTTCGCTATCACGGTGCTTGCGGAGGATAGCGATCCCAAGCTCATCGGCCGCTTCGGTTTCCGCACCTCAGAAAACTTTGATAAGTTTGAAGAAACGCAATACGCCGTTCGCGGCAAGATGCCCGTTCCCGGCGATGGCGTTGCCTACCTTAGCTGCAAGGTGATCTCCAAAATGGATGCGGTCACGCACACCGTATTTTTGGGCGAGGTGTACGATTGCGATCTTTTACGCGAAGGGAAGCCGATGACTTACGCCTACTATCACGAGGTTCTCAAGGGGAAAACGGCAGCCAACGCGCCTACCTTCGTGCAAGAAGCGCCTGCCAAAGAAAAAGAGAAGTACGTCTGCTCCGTCTGTGGCTATGAATACGAGGGTTCCCTTGAAGAATTACCCGATGATTGGGAATGCCCGATCTGCGGTGTGGGGAAAGAATTTCTTGAAAAGGCATAGTTTGTAAAAAATTCGGGAAGAGCAATCAAAACCGTCGATGAATGAAATCGGCGGTTTTTTGCTATATTTTAACAAAAAAATACTTAAAAAATATTATTTCGATAAATTTCGAAATAAATATTGCGGCGCAGAACGAAGATGAAGGCAGGGCGATACACTTAAAATTTACGAAAACGATTGACAAGATACCCCATAGGGGTATATAATAAAAGCCCCCGAGGGGAGATAGGAGGTTTTCGTATGGCGGAATGCTGTCATCATAAATTAAAGGCGAGAACGGCAGAGGAGAAGCAAAAGCTCAATTCGCGCCTGAATAGAATCATCGGGCAGCTCGGCGGAGTAAAGAAGATGATTGAGCAGGATTGCTATTGCGACGACGTGCTCATTCAGCTCGCCGCAATTGATAAGGCAGTGAAAAGCCTTGCCGCAGTCGTCTTAGAAGCGCATATGCACAGTTGTCTCATCGAGAATATTCAAAGTGGCAACGTTGCAGTTGTTGATGAGATCGTTGATCTTTTCAAGCGCTTTCAGTGAAGGTTGCTCTGCAAATCCATGAAGGAGAAAAGCATAATGAAAAAGAAATATATGATTACCGGTATGACGTGTGCCGCGTGCGCTTCGGGCATCGAGCGCACCGTGAGTAAGCTTAAGGGCGTTTCCTCGTGTAACGTTTCGCTTATGGCTGAATGCATGGAGGCGGAAATTGATGAGAGCATCGTAAGTGATGCCGAGATCAAGGCGGCGGTAACCTCGCTCGGCTACGGTACTTATGATTACGACAAGCCGCCCGAAAAAAGAAAAAAGCGGCTTACGCTATTCGTTCGGTTTTTAATTTCCGCAATTTTGTTGATTCCGGAGATGTATTTTTCAATGGGGCATATGATCAGCAGTGCAATTGTTCCTCACGGGTGGTGGAATATCGGTCCTCAGATCGCAATCACGCTCGTAATCCTCGTCATCAATTACGAGTTCTTCGTGAGCGGTGTGAAAGCGGCATGGAAGCTCGTTCCCAATATGGATACGCTCGTTACGCTGGGAACTGCCGTTTCCTTCGTTTTTAGCTTAGTACTCGCGATCTCCAATCCTACTTCTCACAATCTCTATTTTGAATCGGCGGCAATGATCGTTACCCTCGTTTGCCTTGGCAAGTGGCTGGAAGATAAGAGCAAGCGCCGCACGGGGCAGGAAATTGAGAAATTGAAGGCGCTCGCACCCGATACCGTAGCCGTAGAGAAAGAAGGAAAAGAGGTGCTCTTGCCCATTTCCGAAGTGAATGTGGGCGACCTCGTGATCGTAAAGCAAGGGGAGAGCATTGCGGTAGATGGCGTCATCGAAGGGGGGCATGCCTTTGTTGATACCTCCGCTGTTACGGGAGAGAGCCTTCCCGTGGAGGTTGCGGAGGGGAATCGCATTACGAGTGCATCCATTGTTGTGAGCGGCTATCTTAAGATACGCGCGTTGCACGTGGGCGAGGATACCACGCTCGCAGGCGTTATTCGCATGGTGCGTGAGGCAGGGGCAAGCAAGGCGCCCATTCAAAAGCTGGCGGATAAAATTTCTGCGGTATTCGTGCCCGCTGTCGTCTTGCTTGCGCTTATCACTTTTATCGTTTGGATTTCCGTTACAGGCAATTTTGCAAGCGCAATCAACTACGCGGTGAGCGTACTCGTGATCTCCTGTCCGTGTGCGTTAGGGCTTGCAACGCCCGTTGCCGTGATGGCGGCAATGGGGCGCGGCGCGGGCATGGGTGTGCTGTTTAAGTCCGCAGAAGCACTTGAACGCACTGCGGCGATCAAGGAAGTGCTTCTCGATAAAACTGCAACGATCACGGAAGGGAAGCCCAGAGTCGTATATTTTAAGGTTGCGGCAACGCAGCGAAAGCATCTCGGCGAAGGCGCTCAAATCGCGGATAAAGCAAAGAAAATTGCATATGCGCTCGAGAGCAAGCTCAACCACCCGCTTGCACAGTGTATCGCTACTTACTGTCAAGCGGGATACGAAGCGGAAAGCGTGGAGTACGTAGTAGGTCAAGGCGCTGTTGGAACGGTAAACGGTAACATCTACTTTCTCGGCAACGAGCGCATGATGCAGGCACGCCGAATTCCCTTAGATGAGCAGCGTGAAATCTTCTTGAAACTAACGCAAGAAGGGAAAACGGTGCTATTCCTTGCAGACATGGGTGGGGTTATTGCCATCTTCGCACTTGCAGATACTCTCAAAGAGGGGAGCAAAGCCGCTATCCGTGAGCTTTATTCCCTTGGTATGAGGCCCGTTATGCTCACGGGTGATAATAAAGCGTGTGCACACTATGTTGCAGAGGAAGCGGGGCTTTCCGAAATACGTGCCGAGCTATTGCCGGAGGATAAATTTCGAATCGTGAAAAGCACCATGGAGCGTGCGCTTGTGCAAAAACGCGGTGCCGTTGCTATGGTGGGAGATGGTATCAACGATTCCCCTGCCCTCAAGGAGGCAGACGTGGGAATCGCGATGGGAAACGGCACGGACATTGCCATTGAAAGTGCGGATGTGGTGCTCGTGCGTGGCGATCTGCGGGCTCTGCCTAAGGCGATCAAGCTTGCAAAGCATACGTTGAGAATCATCAAAGAGAACCTATTCTGGGCGTTCTTCTATAACTGCGTGGGGATTCCTCTCGCGGCAGGCGTGTTCGCATTTGCGGGAATCGCACTCAATCCCATGATCGCGGCGGCGGCAATGAGTCTTTCCTCGCTGTTCGTCGTAACGAATGCGCTGCGCCTCACGCGCTTTCTGCGCAAAGCACCGCCTATCCACCGAAAGGAAAGCGTGGAGCAAAGCGCAATTGAAGATTGTAACCGGGAAAGCTCTCCCGTAACAGTATGCCAAGAAGATAAAATCAACGAAAAAGGGAATATAGATATGCATACGACGCTTAAAATTGAAGGTATGATGTGCGAGCACTGCAAAAAGCGCGTGGAGAGCGCGTTGAAGGCGGTTGAAGGAGTAAAAGTTGCAGAGGTCAATCTTGAAGGAAAGCTTGCCACCGTGCTATGGGAAAAGGCAGGTGATCCGCAAACGCTTGTGAAGGCGGTAACCGATGCAGGCTACGAAGTGATCGGTATCGAGTAAATGCAAAACTTTTCGGCGAACCTTTGCAAGAACGGGCAAGGCTTCATATTCGACGCAATCGCTGCAAATACGACAAGCCTTTTCCGTATGCGCATGAAAACATATGCTATACTTTCACAAAAAGAACGAGGTGAAGTATGGATACATTGTTGTTGGATCGCCGCACGCAGGGGCTCATTGAGGGCTACGTGCCCGAGGGTGAGCTCTTAGATTCGCTCACGCGCTTTTTCTCTATCTTTGCAGACGGCACACGCCTGAAAATTCTCTCTGCACTCGCTATCTCGGAGATGTGCGTCACGGATATCTCGCGCGTTTTGGGGATCAACCAAACCACCGTTTCGCACCAGCTCCGCTTTCTCAAGGATGCGGGCATGGTATGTACCGATCGCCACGGAAAGATCATTTTCTATTCGCTCATCGATGAAATCGTGAACGATGTATTATTGAAAGGTGTAGAGTTTTTAGGGTTCTAACTGCAAAGAAAGAGCATTCGATACTCATTTGATAAATTGTCGCGCGCCGTGCAAAAAGCACGGCGCGCGCTTCTATTACGTTACACCACTTCTCGCGGGGTTTTATAGGAATGAGGAGAGAAATTATCCCATTTCTCTTGAAAAATCTATGCAAGTTGTGTATAATAATGATATGAGTGAGAGTGTTATCCGCGAAAAACTCAGGCTGTTGCCCGATTCGCCCGGCGTGTACATCATGTTGGATGCGGAAGGCACGGTGATCTACGTTGGCAAGGCGCGTGTTCTCAAGAACCGTGTGCGGCAGTATTTTCATTCCTCCGAAAAGCCCTACAAGGTGCAGGCGATGGTGGAATGTATTGCCGATTTTTCCTATATTGTCACGCCAAGCGAGGTGGATGCGCTCGCCCTCGAGAACACGCTCATCAAAAAATACAAGCCCAAATACAACATTCTTCTAAAGGATGATAAAACATATCCCTACATCAAAGTGCACACGCGCGAAGAATTTCCCCGCATCTCCATCACACGCCGTGTGAAAAAGGATGGAAGGTATTTCGGCCCCTTCATGGGGGGAGTGAACTGCAAAGATATCGTGGATGTTGCCGTTAAGGTTTACAACGTTCGTGCTTGCGGCGTGGGGATCACGGAAAAGCCCAAAAAGCCCTGCCTTAATTACCACCTTGGGCGGTGTTTGGCGCCCTGTGCGCACTGCGTTACGAAGGAAGAATACGCACAGCAGGTGGCAAAAGCGATTGCTTTTTTCGGTGGAGACTATGAGGAGGCGCAACGCCTTCTCGAGGAGAAGATGCAAAAATTCGCCGAGGAAGAGCAATTCGAGCTTGCCCTCGATTACCGCAACAAGATCCGTATGCTCGCAAAGCTTGGTGAGCGGCGCATTACCGCTATGCCGAAGGACGTAGACGCCGATATCTGGGCGTATAGCTCCAACGGCTTATACGCAGCCATTTCCCTTCTCGTAACGCGGCGGGGTGTGATGCAAGGGAGCCTCAACTTTTCCTTGGATGAAGGAGCGGGGGAGCGCGCGGAATCCTTCACGAGCTTTCTAACGCAGTATTATGCGAATAAACCCATTCCGCACGAGCTCATCTTAGAAGAACCGTTTGACGACGCGCTTTTTACCGCATACTGCAAGAAAAAGGAGGGGCGCGGCGTGGAGATCACGCGCCCAAAATACGGTATCCGAAGGGAACTTTTAGACATGGGTACCCGCAACGCTGCCGAATATCTCGAAAAATCCATTTCGGCGATTGCCCATAAGAACGATATGACGGTGAGCGCCTGCGAGCGACTTAAAACGTTGCTTGGCCTCAAACGCTATCCTAAGCGCATGGAATGCTACGATATTTCCAACATATCCGGCGTGGATAAAGTGGGGAGTATGGTCGTCTTTACAGACGGCGAGGCAGATAAGTACGAATACCGCCGCTTCCGCATCAAATCGGTGGAGGGAGCTAACGATTTTGCTTCCCTGCAAGAGGTATTAAAGAGGCGGCTGAGTAAACTGGGCGGCGAAGATGAGGAGCGTTTTGCTCGCCCTCAGCTCATCGTGATCGATGGTGGCAAGGGTCAGCTCTCCGCGGTGAAAGCGATTTTCGATGAGTTGGGAATCGATGATATCGATCTCATTTCTCTCGCAAAGCAGGAGGAAGAGGTTTACACAATGCACAGCGAAAAGCCCATTCGCCTGGCGCGGCGCGATTACGCGCTACGCATGCTCCAGCGCATTCGCGATGAGGCACACCGCTTCGCCATTACTTATTTCCGCAACCTCCACTCCAAACGCAATCTTGCCTCTGTGCTCGATGAGATCGGCGGCATCGGCAAGCAAAAGCGCGCCACACTTCTCGAAAAATTCGGCACCATTGATAAAATTATGCGCGCCGGTGAAGAGGAGCTCATGCAGGCGGAGGGGATCGGAAGGGAGCTTGCCGCCCGTATTCGGCAGTACTTTGAGGAATTATGAATTACGAACTGTTTATCTCTGATTTTGATGGCACGCTCGTTCGTGCCGACGGAACGATTTCCGGCCGCAACATAGAGGCGATTGCGGCATATCGCGAGGCAGGCGGAATCTTTGCCGTTTGCACGGGAAGGATGCTCGCCTCCATTCGGCCTCGGCTCAAGGATCTCGGGCTGGATGATGGTATCGTGATCGCCTTTCAAGGGGCGCAAGTTGCCGATATCGCAACCGGGAAGCTCTTAAAAGATGATGCCTTCACGCGCGAACAGGCGCTGGAAGTTCTCTGTTTCATGGAAGAAAACGATCTGCACGTTCACGCCTACGCAGGGGAACGAATGCTCGTAAACCGCCAGAACGCACTTTTAGAGGCGTATGAAACAATGTGCCGCGTGAAGGGGGACTTTTCAGACATGCCCCTATCAGAACGCGTCGTTCAGGAGAATTTGCGCATCGTGAAGATGCTTGTGATGTGCTCGGCCGATGAACAGCCCAAGGTTGAGGAATTGCTTTTGAAGCGCTTTGGAGAAACGTATTACGTAACATGCTCATCTGAATATCTCGTGGAGATCATGCCCAAGGGGCAATTGAAGGCGGCGGCGGTAGCGTTTCTTTCCAACTACTATAAAGTTCCCGTTGAAAAAATTGCCGCAATCGGGGATCAGAAGAACGATATTCCGCTCGTGGCGTCGGCAGGCGGAAAATTTGCCGTTGCCAACGCGGTGAAAGAATTGAAGGAGTTCGCAACTGTCGTTCCATCAGTTGAAGAGGACGGCGTTGCCTACGCCATCGAAAAATATGCAATGGAGTGAATGCTCCGTGGAGGAAACGTGAAGGTTGAACTTCTCGCCCCTGCAGGAGATATGCAGGCGGCAATCGCGGCACTCACTTCGGGTGCAGACGCCGTATATCTCGGTTTAAAAAAATTCTCCGCGCGTAGCAGTGCGGAGAATTTCGACGTAGATTCGCTTCAATCCATTTTGCGCCTCGCACACCTCTTAGAGGCGAAAGTGTACGTGGCCCTTAATACGCTCGTAAAGGACGATGAGCTCGATGCTTTTTTTGAATCGGCACGGGCGGTTTGGAACATGGGCGCCGATGCGATCCTCGTGCAAGATCTTTTTCTCGGGCGCGCACTGAAGCGCCGCTATCCTGAAATCGTTCTCCACCTCTCTACGCAGGCAGGCTGTTGCAATGTATATGGCGCTCAGCTTGCCAAAGAATACGGGTTTTCACGCGTGGTACTGGCTCGCGAAACGCCGATTGCAGACATGGTATCCATTTCTCAGGTCATCGAAACGGAGATCTTCGTGCAGGGTGCCCTGTGCTCCGCATTTTCGGGGCAGTGCTACTTTTCCTCGTTTGCCGGGAATAATAGTGGAAACCGCGGCAGATGCAAGCAGCCCTGCCGCAAGCAGTACACGATCGATCGAGCAGGGTATGAGGGTGCGGCATACGCACTCTCCACCTCCGACCTTATGGCGGCTCCACGCTTGAAAGAGCTTTTGGCGGCCGGTGTAATTTCTCTTAAAATCGAAGGACGCATGCGCCGGCCCGAGTACGTTGGTGCGGCGGTAAAATATTATCGCGCGTTACTTGGCGGTGCACCGGCAGAAGAAGCCTTTTCAATGTTGCGGCGCACCTATAACCGTGGCGATTATACCGAAGGGCTCGCCTTCGGGCAAGCAAAGAGTTTTCTCTCGCGAAAGGTGCAGGGGCACATTGGGGAGGAGATCGGAACGATCTCCTTCAGGCACGGTATGCCCTTTTGCCGTACGTCTTACGCAGCAGAGCGCGGCGATGGGTTCAAGATTCTAAGAGATGGAAAGGAAGTGGGCGGTGCCGTTTTTTCAGAAGCTTTAGAGGGAGGAATCGTGCTTTCTTCCAAGGAAAAGCTGAAGGTGGGGGATGCGGTGCGCATCACTACCTCGCAACGTTCCAATACGCTTGCCTTGTTGCCCGTAAAATCCCGTACCGTTCACGTGAAGCTACAATTTTTTGGAGGAGAAGCTCCCAAGGCGGAATGCGAGGGCATGATCTATGCGGGTGATACGCCGCTTGCAGTAGCGGAAAGGGCACCGCTCACCGAAGCAGAATTGCACGCATGCTTCCAAAAGACGGACAGCCTTCCCTTTACAGTGGAGGTGGAGTGTGAAACGTGCGGCGCATTTATGCCGAAGTCCGCGCTCAACGCCTTCCGCCGTGCCTTCTATGAAGCGCTCGTGAAGCACCTGTGCCCGATGCGGCCACCCCTTCCATTGCGCGAGGGGGATGTTTCACTCACCATCGAGGAAGGAAAGCTTACCGCGCAAATCGCTGAAACGCCGCAAGGTAGCCCCGATATCTTCGTCTATAAACCGCAAGATTATGCAAAGCTTACTCGCCCTGAGAGAAAAAACGTTTACCTCTATCTGCCGCCCTTTTTCACGCGAGAGGATGAAAGGGTGATTGCCGAAAAGATTGGGCTGTTCGATGGCATCTATTGCGAGGGCTATTACGGAATCAAGCTCGCCGAAAAATACGGCGTTGCCCTTTTTGCGGGCACGGGTTTCAATCTTACCAATAGGTACGCCGTTTCCGGTGTGCGCGAGGTTGCAAAGTATTTCGCGCTTTCAAAGGAAATATCCGCGCCGGAGCAAGATGCGCTTTCCGCTTCGGGCGCCTTCGTTCTCGCAGACGGAGATATCAAACTAATGGATCTCATCTATTGTCCCTTTGAGCGCACGTGCAATAAATGCGATCGAAAACAAAGTTACCGCCTTACCGATGAAGGTGGGCGTGTTTTTCCGCTCAGGAGATATCGCTTTTCAGGCATGGTATGCCGATTCGAGGTGTATAACTGTGCCATTTTACAGCGCGGCAATAGCCGCGCCTCCCGAATTTACGATGCTTCCGCAGGCACCTCTTTGGGGAATAAAACGAAGGGGCACGCGGAGAGGAGTATGCTATGAAACGGAGCGCCCAGCTTCTCGAACTTGATAAAATTTTAGCTCTGACGGCCTCGTACGCTGTGCTTGATGAAAGCAAGGAGGCACTTTGCAACCTTGCGCCCACGCGTGATCTTTTAGAGGCAAAAACGCTGCTTTCCTCCACCGAGGAAGCAACGCACCTTCTCTTTACGCTCGGCGTGGGCCGGGTGGAATACTTCCCGCCGCGAGGGGATATTTTAGAGCGCGCTGAAAAGGGTTCCACGCTTTCTTGTGGAGAACTTTTGGATTGTGCGCGCATGCTGCGCGCGGTGCGCGTCTTGCACGATAGCGTTACGGCGCTTGCCGATGATTCCATCGTCATCTTCCGCAATCTTGCGGAGCGCCTCACGTACGATCGCCGTCTTGAGCAGGAGATCGGGGATAAAATTTTAAGCGAGGATACGATTGCCGATAACGCGAGCGAACACCTCTTTTCTATTCGCAGGGAAAAACGCCTTCTTGGCGAACGTATCCGCCTCCGTCTTATGCAGTATCTTTCAGGCGACGAGAAGAAGTTTCTGCAGGAGTGTATCGTCACGATGCGCGGGGATCGTTTCGTCATTCCCGTTAAGGCGGAATATCGCCGCAGTATCCGCGGTTTCGTGCACGATCGCTCTGCTAGCGGCGCCACGGTATTCATCGAGCCGGAAGAAGTGCTTGAGATGAACAACGAGCTGCGCGACCTCACCATTGATGAAAAAGAGGAAGAGGAGCGAATTTTAAAAGATCTTTCAAGAAGAATCGGAAAGCTTCGTGCCGCCCTGGAGCTTTCACTCAAACTCGTTTCTGAAACGGATACTTTTTTCGCGCGTGCCGAGTACGGCTACAGTTTGCATGCGGTAAAGCCCATGCTCAACGCAAAGGGGATCGTGGATATTGTGAAGGGGCGGCATCCACTGCTCGATCAAAAAAAGGCCGTGCCCGTTTCGGTTGCCGTGGGCGAAAAGTATAAATTCCTGCTCATCAGCGGTGCGAACACGGGCGGCAAGACGGTTACTCTCAAAATGTGCGGGCTCTTCTGCCTCATGGCCGCATGTGGGCTTTTCGTGCCGGCTCAAGAGGGCACGCGCCTTTCCGTTGCAGGTGTTTATTGCGATGTGGGTGATAGCCAATCTATAGAGGAAAACCTCTCTACATTCTCTTCGCACATCGTTAGCATCAAACGCATTCTCGAGGAAGCAGAGGAATATTCCTTCGTGCTCATCGATGAGCCGGGCGGCGGCACCGATCCCGAAGAGGGGCAAGCGCTTGCTCGCGCCATTCTCTCTTCCCTTGCAAAAAAGGGTTGCCGCGGCATCGTTACAACGCATTACTCTGCGCTCAAGGAATTTGCGTATGAAACGGAGGGCCTCGAAAACGGCAGTATGGAATTTAATGCGGAGGATTATAAGCCGCTCTACCGCTTAAAAATCGGCTCTCCCGGTTCTTCCAATGCGCTCGCCATTTGCACGCGGCTGGGGCTGCCTGAAAGCACGATCGAGGAGGCACGCTCTTACCTTTCCGATGAGGCACGCGCCTTTGAGCGCACCCTCCGTGCCGCTGAGGAGAGCAGGGTGCAGACGGAGGAGCTCCGCCGTGAAACGGAGCAACTCAAAAAAGATTGGCAAGCACGTAGCCGTAGCCTAGCCGCAGAAGAAGAAAAGTTTCGCCGTGAGCGAGAAAAATTTCTCACAGCTTCCAAGGCAGAGGCACGAAGAATCGTTTCCGAGCGCACGGCACGAGCCGAGGAGCTATTAGAAAAAATCGAAAAGATATTCGAAAAAGAAACGATCTCCGAGAGCGATTTAATTCAAGCAAGAACGCTCAAGAATACAATGAAACGGAGTACCATGCCCGAGGAAGAGGCTCCGATCCGTGCCGTTCCCATTGATCCGCAAACGCTGAAAGAGGGGGATTTTGTGCGCGTTGGGAGCATGAACGCAGAGGGTAGAGTACTTTCCGTAAATAAAAATAAGAGCGTGGCAGAAGTTCAGGTGGGCGCTATTCGCGTGAAGGCGAAATATGAAGATCTTTTCTCTGCATCTTCCAGAAAGGGGAAGGAGGATAAGAAGGTTACTGTTACGCGCGATCTTACCGCGCGCAGCGAGATACGCCCCGAAATAAACCTCATCGGCATGACGACGGCGGAAATGGAATCCGAATTGGAAAAATTCCTCGATAGCGCTGTGCTTGCAAATTTTACGGAGGTGCGTATCGTTCACGGCATGGGCACAGGAAAACTTCGTGCCGCGGTGCACACGTTGCTCAAAAAACACCGTAGGGTGGAGAGTTTCCGCCTCGGCAAATACGGCGAGGGGGAATCGGGCGTGACGATCGCAACGCTGAAGTAATGAATTAAGCGAATTTCACTTGCGAAAAAAGCATAATTACATTCCTCAAGCAATACAATGTGGGTGATAAATCCCGTATGTTTGAGGTAAACTGTTGAAAAAGCTCTCTGCGCGCGCAATTGCTATTCTCACGAATTGCACCCTTTCACTCATACTTATCGCCGTGGCGGCGGTATGCTTTCTTCCCGTGGCAGGACCTGCTGCAGGCATAGAGGAGAGGGTGTATCGGCATGGCATGTCTGAAGATGGCGTTTCACTCATGATCAACGTCTATTGGGGAACGAATGAAGTTTACGGCATGCTCGAAGTTCTTGAAGAGTATGATGCAACCGCTACCTTCTTCATTGGCGGAAGCTGGGCAGATGATAACACCGATTGTGTGCGTGAAATTGCGGCGCGCGGTCACGAGATCGGTTCTCACGGATATTTCCATCGCGCACACGAAAAGCTTGATTACGAAGGAAACGTGCGTGAAATTGCCGCAAGCATAGAATTTTTATCTCTCGTGATCGATCGGCCCGTTACGCTGTTTGCACCGCCCTCGGGCGCGTATAACGATGAAACCGTGGAAGCGGCGGAGAACATGGGGCTGAAAACCATTCTCTGGAGCAAAGATACGATCGATTGGCGCGATCTTAACGAAGCGGATGCCTATCGGCGTGCAACGAGCGGAGTGGTGGGGGGTGATTTTATTCTCATGCATCCCATGGAGCACACGCTGAAAGCTCTTCCGCGTATTCTTTCGTATTATAGATCGCAAGGATTGCGCGCGATTAGTGTGAGTGAAAATCTGGCGTAATAATTTACGAATTTTTTTATTTCAAGCTCCCTACGGGAAAAGATAAGAAACATATACATATAGAGGACAGTTATGATTGAAACGAAAAAGCTACAAAGCGGCGTGCGCGTAATCATTAAGCGCATGGAGGGGCTTTTATCCGTCACGATGGGGGTGCTCGTGGGCACGGGTGCCGCCTTTGAGACGGATGCGGAGGATGGCATCTCTCATTTCATCGAGCATATGCAGTTCAAGGGTACGCCCACGCGCACGGCATTTGAACTCTCCGATGCTTTCGATGCACTGGGCGCGCAGGTAAATGCCTTCACCGGAAAGGATCTAACTTGCTACTACAGCAAGGCAACGAGCGATCACGCGCGTGAGGCATTTGCGCTTCTTGCCGATCTCTTCCTGAATGCGAATTTCCCCGAAGAAGAGATGGAGCGGGAAAAGGGCGTCGTTTTGGAGGAGATCAATATGGATGAGGATTCCCCTGAGGATCTTTGCCTCGATCTCTTGGCGCGCGCAACGTTCGGAAAGGATAATTACGGCAGAAATATTTTAGGCCCTGCCGAGAACATCAAGCGTTTCACGCGAGAGGACATCTTCCGTTACAAAAAAGAGCGCTACTGCCCTGAAAACATCGTCGTTTCCTTTGCCGGAAATATCGAAGTTTCTGAGGCAATGGAGCTTGCGGAAAAGTACTTTGCAAATCTTTCCAACGTTCATTCCCCCGTGCGCCAAAAGCGCGTAATTCTTCACAAGGACAATCTTTTTAAGAAGAAGCCCATCGAGCAGGCGCACTTTGCGTTCGCTTTCCCTTCCGTTTGCCGTGATGCGGAAAATCTTCCTGCAATTCAGGTAATGAACGCTATATTGGGCGGCGGCATGAGTTCCCGTCTCTTCAAGCGGGTGCGCGAGGAGCTTGGGCTTGCCTATTCCGTATATTCTTATACCTCGCACTATGCAGAAACGGGGCTTCTCACCGTGTATGCCGGCGTCAATCCGCAAAAGGCGCAGGATGCGGCGGCTGCGGTTGCCGAGGTAATTCACGCATTCAAGAAAGAGGGCGTTTCGCAGGATGAGTTTGCGCGCGGAAGGGAGCAGCTCAAATCCGGCAACATTTTCTCGCAAGAGAATACCTCCTCGCAGATGCTCCTCTACGGCAGGCACTTGCTTTATACGGGGGAGGTATACGATTTTGAAAAGCGCATGGAAGCCATCTCTGCGCTCTCTCGGGAAGACGTCATGCAGGCGATCTCGCAGAGCCTTGATTTCGAAAAAATGTCTTCCGCAACCGTTGGAAATCTCGAAAATGGGATCCGCCTTTGAAAGGTATTCGGGCTTTGCGCCCGTGTTTGATGAAAACAGCCGCGTGCTCGTCCTCGGCAGCTTCCCTTCAGTGAAGAGCAGGCAAGATGGCTTTTATTATGGAAATCCGCAAAACCGATTTTGGCGCATGCTCTGCGGTTTTTTCCAAGAGGAGATCCCCGCAACCGTTGCGGGAAAGATTGAGTTTTTGCTTCGCAATAAAGTTGCGCTTTGGGATATGGTTGCCTCGTGTGAGATAGTAGGCTCGGCCGATGCTTCGATCAAGCGGGAAGAAGTGGTGGACGTGCATACCATTCTCGAACATGCCCCCATTGAATGCGTTCTGTGTAACGGTACGAAATCTTATGAACTGCTGGTAAAGCAATTTCCGCAGTTTCTCTCGATCACGAAAAAAATGCCTTCCACTTCGCCCGCTAACCCGCGTTACAAAGAGGCGGAATGGCATACAGCACTCTACGAAATATTTTTTGGCAGGTACGAATGATGCGCTATGAGGAGCTATTGCTCGCGGAGCTATTTGCCAAGGCGGATGAAGGCTATCGCACCTTTATAAAGCGACTTTTGAAGAATGAGAAAATCAATGTTATTGGCGTGCGAATGCCCACGCTCCGTAAAATTGCAAAGGCGCGCAAAGGGGAGTTTGAAGCGATCCTTGCTTGCTCCAACCGTTATTACGAGATCAACCTTTTAAAGTGCCTCATTGCGGGCATGCTCCCCTTCGATGCGTTCACAAAGTTTGTAGATTGCCTCGTTTCCTTGCTCGATAATTGGGCAGTTGTAGATAGTTTCACCGCGCCCTGCATTGCAAAGCACCGTACAGAGTTTTTGCCTTTTATTGAAAGATTTTTTGCGGATGGAAGTGAGTTCGCTGTGCGGTATGCTCTGGTAACGTTGCTTCATTATTATCTGGATGAGCAATTTTTGCCTCGAATTTTTGCATATCTGCGCACGTGTTCAATGGAGCAGTACTACGTTTCCATGGCGGCAGCTTGGCTGGTTGCCGAAGTACTCGTGAAATTTTATGATGAGGGTGTGCGTTTTTTAGAGGAGGGCAGCCTCGATTGCGCCACAAGAAGGCGCGCAGTGCGCAAAGCGTGCGAGAGCTTTCGCCTTTCTGCGGAGCAGAAGGTGGCAATAAAACGCTTTCGATAAAATTCCGTAAAAGCATTGACAAGCGGAAAAATTTAAAGTAAAATAAAGAAAAATGAATTGCCGCTTTTCGGCGGTTTTGGAGGAAAATATGTTTGAAAAAGTTTGTAAAATGCTCGCCGAGCAGCTCAACGTGCCCGTTGAATCCATGAAGCCTGAATCGGAGGTTGTTAAGGATCTCGGAGCAGATTCTCTCGACGTTGTAGAGCTCATGATGGCGCTTGAGGATGAATACGGCATCACCCTTCCCGAAACGGAGGTTGAAAACGTGAAAACGGTGCAAGATATCGTTGAAATGATGGAAAAAATCGCGAAGTAAAGAAATGTATGAAAGCGGCGGCCGAGAGCGGACTGCCGCTTTCACGCAATAGCGTATCAAAACCCGAAAATTTTTAAAGGATAAAAGGGTATGTGCAATTCGAAATTTGGAAGAAAAAACGATGATGCCGCCTCGATTTGCCAAGAGTGCGAGGCAGAGGAAGCAATAAACCTTCAGCCGCAGCGGCAAGTTGTTGCCGGAAGCAGAAAAGAAGGCTTAAAAGGTGCAATTATAGCTACGATTTTGAGCATCGTTGCTATGATAGCGTGTATATTTGCGTTCTATTTTGTATACGTAACTATCTTGGTTATCGGGCTTGGTGGTACAACAGAAATTCTTTTTATAAGCCTCGGCATATGCTTAATCGGCCTTGGGTTCGCTATCCCAGCATTGATTTTCGCGATTAAAGCAATCAGGTGCTATGTGAAAGCGAAAAAAGAGGAGAGAATTAAGCCTGTGGCTACGCTGGTATGTGGGATCATAAGTCTCGTAATGAGTGCAATCGCGCTAGGCGGGATCTTATTTTTCCTTCTGATATTAGCACTTATTTAAGAATTAAAACTAAAGAAACAGCGGATAGTTTAGGATGGGAACATTGCATGCTTTATGGGACATTAGGAGTATATCAATCTAAAGAGGATATCAAAAAGTCGCTCCAATAAGGAGCGACTTTTGCGATTAAAGAAAAAGAACAAGTCGAATCCATCGTACCGTTACGAGGGTGTTCAACTTGTTCCCATCTGGTGAGCCAATTTGAGCGTAAAACGAACAATTTTACGCTCTTTTTATTGTAAAATTAAGGGCAGGACACAAAGTCCCACCCTATAAAGTTTTCTATTAATGTTTACAATTCCCGCCCAAATTTGGGACAATGTGTATATTGCTTACATTTACGCCACATTCTTTCAAATCTTCATAAGTAATCAAATACTTTATGTTGTGCCTAATACAATTATCGTTATAATAATTAACAGCCCATTCCATTTTATTTAATACACTTGCATTTGTTAAATTACCACGTATGTTTAGCAAGACATTAAATTTAAAAGTTCTTATTTTTTTCAACCATTCTTCTTTATTTTCAATAATACAAAATTGTATGTAGTCATAAAAATACAGTCCATCTTTATCTTGCACAATAGGTAATTTTTCATCATTTACCAACTCTAAGGCGGAGTTGTCTATTACCACACGAGGATAAACAGCATATTTGTTTTCTAACTCATAGGCTCGAACTAACGCTTTCCCATAAACAAAATTATCACTAAAATGCAAATCATCAACCACAACAGCTCCTCGTATAAATAGAGCCTTAGCAGTAAACATCAACTCCTCAATCTTATCTAATACTTCAATAATTTCTAAAACACATTGCTTAGGATTATCTTCATCAATTTCCCTACATATCAATATATTATCGGAGAAAATTTTAAATTTAACATTTTCGTGTTGTTTGATTTCTTGAGTTATGCTTTTATAAAATAACCAAACCCAATCTAAAGCCCATTGTGAACCTATCTCAATTTTATGAGAAACGCCTAATAAATCAATAAATGCAACAACGCACTTTTTTTGTATTGGTAAACCTACATCATCAAACATTGATTTAACCTACTTTAATACTATTATAAAAGACTCTTGATTGTTTGTAGTAATTTACATTTTTCATCATCACAAAACTCTCCATTATCTAAAAAGTTTTGTAAGGCATAAGCAACATCATTAAATTTTCCACCTATAAGGTCAACAAAGTTTTCGTCACACCAATCTTGCAATTTGCTAATTTCATTAGGCGAAACAAAATCGTCTTCACATATTTTTTCTACCAAAATTAACAATTCATTGATTCTTTCATTTTCCGTCATTTGTGTTTCTCCTTTATTTTTCAACTTATCAGCAATCAAATCCATAAATACGTTTTCTGATAAGATTCTTATATCTTGTCCTTGAACAATATATTTTTCTGCTTTTTTATGCTTGGAACTTTTTTCATTTGATGAATAATCATAGTTCCCTAAAATCAAAAAGTTTGTGTCTTTCGTAACATTATCTTGACAAAAACCACCCAAATCTGCAACTATTTGCATTGCTTGTTTTCTTATTATTTGTAAAGCACCTGTAAATACGCAATTCTTTTTGTAAAACAAATGGTTTTCATCAAATGCTATATTATCAGTTGTTATGTTCCTTGCTTTTAATTTTTCACTCTTTTTAGGGGCAAATAATTCTTGTAATTCAATTTTATTATTTACTAAATATCTTTTTATTTCTTCATAAACATTTTGTGTAATTTGACAATCTTGCAAAGCCCTATGATGACCAACAGTATCAATATTTAAAAAGGCACTAACTGTATCTAATTTATGATTATCTAAAGAAGTAAATAATCTTCTTGAAAGCCTTAATGTGTCAATAAAATCATTGAAAAACGGCTTGTTTAAAACTTGCATGGAGTTATCATATATAAAATTTATATCAAAATGCACATTGTGTCCTATAATAGTCATATCTGAAACAAATTCCATAAACTCTGGAAGAACTTTATCTATGCTTGGGGAATCTCTAAGCATATCGTTAGTAATTCCTGTTAATTGAACTATAAAATCAGAAACGGGTTTTGATGGCTTAACTAATTTAGAAAAATTTGCGACACATTCTCCATTTATTACTTTAATAGCTCCTATTTCAATAATTTCATCAAAGAATGGGTCTAACCCTGTTGTTTCAATATCTAAAACAACATAGTCATTCAATGTATTGATTAACGACTTACCCTTAAATTGCCTACCACAATTATAAATTGTTATCATTGTTTTACCTTTGTAAAAATTTTGGTAAGGTAATTATAGCATAATTTTAGAAATTTTTCAATCCCTTATGGTATGCGTAAGCTAATAAAATGAACGAAATTTTATTTTTACACACAAAATAACATAGTCACCCAAATTCCCTGTTTGGTTGTAGGACGTGTGCTTGTCTTAAACAAGTGAGTAAAAATAAGTGGAAAAGTTGTACCTCTTTTTCCCCCAAAAGTCACGGTAATTATACTTAGGTGGAATGGGGCGTGCGCTTGTATTATACAAGTCGGCTCCGCTTGAAAGAGCAAAAATCGAACCCCTCTCAAAAAGTGAGAGGGGTTCGATTTAGGTTTTTGTTGGTGACCTTGCCGGGAATCGAACCCGGGATTGCGCCGTGAGAGGGCGCCGTCTTAACCGCTTGACCACAAGGCCATATTCAATTGCAATTCCCTCTTGCCGGGAATACTTCGTCGCTTAAGCTCCTCGTGAGCCGAAACGAGCATAAACGCATTCGTTAATCTCGCGCTCGGCTATCGAACCCGGGATTGCGCCTTGAGAGGGCGCCGTCTTAACCGCTTGACCACAAGGCCGCAATGAAGTTTACCTGCTGATTATACCATATTCTCACGAGTCTTGCAACAATTTTTGCGCGTAATCAGCAAAAAATTTTCGGAGAAATAAAAAAGACATCCGCCTGTGCCGCACTTCGAAAAAGGGTTAACCCGCTCTATGCAGGTGGGTGCGCCGCAGAGGGACATCGGACTTTCCGTATTCCGGTACAGACCTTGCCTAGTCCGCCTGACGCTCGCTCCCGTAGTTACTTTGTGGATTACGTATTTCACGAACTCCGTACACTGCAGGTGTCGATTTTATTATAGCAGAAACGCCCTCAAATAGCAAGGAAACGGGAGAGATTTTCTACGGGAATTTTTGGTATAAAAAAGCAGTTGCAATGGGGCAACAGAGATTTTCACGAATTTCGAAAATTATCTTGCAAAATGAAAGAATCAGTGTATAATAGAATTATGAAAAGAGTAATCGAGGTGAAAGACCTCTGCTGCAAAAGATGCGCTGAACGCGCAGAAAAAAAGCTGCGGCTTTTGGAGGGCGTAACGGGCGCTAAGGCGAACTTCAAGAAGGGCATCATCTTTGTTGAAACGAGCCTGCCGGATGCCGACCTCAAGGCATGCCTAGAGCTTGCAGGGTTTCCCGTTGTGGAAATTCGCGAGCGGAAGGGGATATTCGGGTAAATGCAACCTCGGGCATGGTAGTGGCAAAATACGTCTACGATGCTTGGGGAAAGCATAAAATGCTCAATCCCGATGGCAGGGAAAACACAAATAGCATCTTTTTTGGGAATATCAATCTCCTTCGCTTAGCAATAATTCAAATTTTAATATTCAACATAAAAAATGGGCGGAGAAACGTTCGCAAAACGCTTTACTTTTCTTATGGAAGGGGATATAATATACGTACAAGAGGTCACGAAATTCTGCTCTTTTTGATAGGGAACAGAATTTGTGCACATACGGCGCTTACAAAGGACGCGTCCGTTCCGTAAAACCGCTCAAAGAGAGTTCCCGTAAGGTGAGAGGGGAACAGCGGCACGGTGCGGGTATCACCTTTCAGCTTGCGAGGGGAATTGAGTAACTTCGCACGGTTTCGCGAACCGTTATCCTCGCGGCAAATGACGGTTTGTTTTGGTGGTTTTTTATGCGCGCCTGCGTTTTCCAAACGCGAGCGCGTATTTTGTTTTTAGCCACAGGAAGCGAACCGGTGAAAAGCGTAAAAAAGTGGAGGTATTCACGATGTATAAAAAGGTAGAAACGTCGCTCGATTTCGTGGAGCGCGAGAAGGAGATCATCGCCTTCTGGAAAAAGAACAACGTCTTTGAAAAGTCCATTGAAAAGAACGAGGGCGGCGCGGAGTTTTCCTTCTTTGATGGCCCTCCCACGGCAAACGGAAAACCGCACATTGGGCACATTTTAACGCGCGTCATGAAGGACATGGTACCCCGCTATCAAACGATGAAGGGAAAGCACGTTCTTCGCAAGGCGGGCTGGGATACACACGGCCTGCCCGTGGAGCTTGAGGTGGAAAAAGTCCTCGGCATGGATGGCAAGCAGGATATCGAAAAGTATGGCATCGAGCCGTTCATCAAGCAGTGTAAGCAATCGGTTTGGAAGTACCAGAGCGAATGGGAAAAGATGTCTGATCGCGTGGGCTACTGGGTGGATATGGATGAGCCTTACGTAACCTATCACGATAACTACATTGAATCGGAATGGTGGGCTCTCAAGGAGATGCACAAGAAGGGCCTGCTCTACAAGGGGCACAAAATCGTGCCCTACTGCCCGCGCTGCGGCACGGCGCTTTCCTCGCACGAGGTTGCACAGGGATATAAGGACGTAAAAGAGACTTCCGCCGTTGCGCGCTTTCGGGTGATGGGAGCGGAAAATACTTATATTCTCGCCTGGACGACGACGCCCTGGACGCTCCCTTCCAACGTTGCGCTCTGCGTGAATCCGAATGAAGATTACGTGGAAATTGCGGCGGAGGACGGCGCGCATTATATCCTCGCCGAGGCGCTCGTTCCCAAATTTTTCGAAAACTACGAAGTGGTGGAAAGAAGAAAGGGGAGCGAATATGAGGGTACCATGTACGAGCCACTCTTCGATTACGCGAAGGGAAGCTTTAAGGAAAAGGCGTGGTACATTGTTTGCGATACCTACGTTACGCTCACCGACGGTACGGGCGTAGTGCACATTGCGCCTGCATTCGGCGAGGACGACTATAAAGTGGGCAAGCGCTATCGCCTTCCCGTGGTGCAGCTCGTGAACGAGCGCGGCTGTTTCGATGCGCGCTGCCCGGAAGTGGATGGGTTGTTCGCCAAGAAGGCGGATAAGCCGCTCATGAACTTGCTTGCTGAAAAGGGATTGCTCTTCAAGAAGATTCCTTACGAGCATAGCTATCCGCACTGCTGGCGGTGCGATACGCCCCTTCTTTACTATGCGCGTGCAAGTTGGTTTGTTGAGGTTACGAAGGTAAAAGAAAGGCTGATTGCCAACAATCGCTCCGTGAATTGGATGCCCGAAAATATCAAAGAGGGGCGCATGGGGAACTTCCTTGAGAACGTGATCGATTGGGGGCTTTCGCGCGATCGTTATTGGGGCACGCCCCTGCCCGTTTGGGTATGTGAGGATTGCGGCGAGATCGAAGTGATCGGTTCGCGTGCAGAGCTTTGCGAGAAGACGGGTGCGCCCGAAACAATCGAACTGCATCGCCCTTACCTCGATGCGCTCACATGCACCTGCCCCAAGTGTAAGGGAAAAATGAAGCGCACGCCTGAGGTTATTGATTGCTGGTTTGATTCCGGGTCCATGCCGTTTGCACAATACCACTATCCCTTCGAGAACAAGGAGATCTTTGAAAAGACGTTCCCTGCCGATTTCATCTCCGAAGCAGTTGATCAAACGCGCGGCTGGTTCTACACATTGCTCGTGATTTCCACCATTCTTTTCGATCGTGCGCCCTTCAAAAATTGCATCGTTTTAGGGCACGTTAACGATAAGGACGGCGTGAAAATGTCCAAGCATAAGGGCAACGTCGTCGATCCGTGGACGGTACTTGATAAGCAGGGTGCCGATGCCGTGCGCTGGTATTTCTATACGAACAGCGCACCGTGGATTCCTTCTCGCTTCTCTGCAGAAGCGGTTTCGGAGAGTCAGCGCAAATTCCAAGGTACGCTGTGGAATACCTACGCGTTCTTCACCCTGTACGCGGATATCGATGGCTACGATCCTTCAAAGTTTGATTTAAAAGAATGCAAGCTCACCCTCATGGATAAGTGGGTGCTCTCCAAACTCAACACGCTCGTGAAGAACGTGGATGCTTGGCTTGCGGAATATAATATCACCGACAGTGCGCGTGCCATTCAGGAATTTTCCGATGAGCTCTCCAACTGGTACGTGCGCAGAGGGCGCGATCGCTATTGGGGCAGTGAGATGACGGAGGATAAGGCGGCGGCATACACCACGCTCTACACCGTGCTCGTAACCCTCTCCAAGCTCGTTGCACCCTACACGCCCTTCATGGCGGAGATGATCTATCAGAATCTCGTTCCGAATTTCTTCTCCGAAGAGCCGGTATCCGTTCACCTTTGCAACTATCCCGTTGCAGACATGGGGTACGTAGATTCCGCCTTAGAGGCAGGCATGGAGGACGTGCTCAAAATTGTAGAGCTTGGCAGAAGCGCACGAAACGGCTCCAACCTCAAGAACCGCCAACCTCTTGCCAAGATGCTCGTAGCTTCCGAACGCGAGCTTCGCCTTGCGGGCGAGCTCGAGGCGGTTGCGCTTGATGAGCTCAACGTGAAAGAGATGGTTCGCCTTGCGGGCGCGGATGATCTCGTGAGCTACAGCTTAAAGCCCCAGCTTCGTACGCTCGGCCCTAAGTACGGCAAGAAGCTCAGAGCAATCACTGAATTCTTGAATACCTGCAACGCGAAGGAAGTTGTGAATGCGGTGAAGGGCGGCGGCGCGTATAACGTTGATCTCGATGGCGAAGTGGTGCTCACGGAAGAGGATCTGCAGATCTTTACCTCGTCGGCAGAAGGCTACGCCACGGCGCAGAGCTACGGTGTAACCGTTGCGCTTGATACCGCACTCACCGAAGATCTTCTCGATGAGGGAACGGAACGCGAACTGGTTTCCAAGATCCAAACGATGAGAAAGGAAGCAGGTTTCGAAGTGACTGATCGAATTGCGGTATATCATGTCGCTACAGGGCGGGCAAAAAAGATGTTAGAGCGCGCGGCCTTCGCTTCCGATGTGCTTGCAGAAAGAATTGAAGAAGGCCCGGCTGAGGGCTTTAGCAAAAAGCTCGATATCAACGGCGATGAAGCCACGCTCACCATCGTAAAGCTTTAAAGGCAAACTTTTTTCTACAAAAAAACCCGCCATGCGAATATTCCGCAGGGCGGGGTTTTTTAATTGAATCAGTGCTTTAAGCGGTGAGGCGTTTAATTGCCTTTCTATAGATATTCAGCAGAAGTTCAACGCGTTCGATGGTGATGTACTCATCTGCCTGATGCACGACGGCCTCATCGCCTGCCATTTCAGGCCCAAATGCAACGCCGTGCTTAAGCGCCCGCGCATACGTTCCTCCGCCAATGGCAATCGGCTCCGCTTTCTTGCCCGTGCACTCCTCATAAACGGCAAGCATCGTTTGGATGAGCGGGCTCTTTTTATCGCACATAATGGGCTCTTGGTGGTGTAGCGTTTCATACTGTACGCCGAATTTTTTCAATACCTCGTGAACGTCGTTTGCAGACATGGTAGCCGGATATCGGATGTCGCAGGTAATCTGCAAATCGTGCTTGCGGTATTTCACGATATTGGGCGAAATGGTGAGGTTGCCCGTTTCATCCTTTAAATTTTTAATGCCGTGCACGTCGTCGAAGAGGCAGGCAATGGCATTTCGCACAACCTCGTGCTTTTCTTCAAAGTACTTAAGAATGGGCAAAATGGCGTTCGTGCCCTGCTCCGGAGTGGAGCCGTGCGCGCTCTTGCCGCGGGCAACAATTTTCTTTTTCGAAACTTCCAGCCCCAGCGCGTTCGCTCTGGAAACGTTCATCGTGCGTGGCGTTGCTTCGCAGAGGTCGCACACCATATTCGAGCTTGAGCCGCCCTGTAAAAAGCTAAAGGGAGCCTTTTTCAAGTGGAAGTGAAGGCGTACGTGCAAAATTCCCTTCTCGGCATAGATGACGGGGAAATCCGCATCGGGGGAGAAACCCGTTTCCGGGAGTACGGCAACCTCTTTATAATGATCGATGCACGCCCAACCCGTCTCTTCGTTACAACCTACGATGAGTTTAATCTTCTTGGAGGGGATGAAGCCCTCATCCTTAAGTGCCTTTAAGGCGTAGAGGCAGCAGATCGCAGGCCCTTTATCATCCACAGCGCCTCGCCCCCAGATCTTCCCTTCCGAAACAACGCCGCCAAAGGGGTCCTTCGTCCAACCGTTGCCGGCGGGCACTACGTCGAGGTGGCATAAAATCGCAAAGGATTCCTTTCCTTCGCCGAATTCCACATCGCCCACGTAGCCATCGTAATTATGCACAGTAAAACCCATTCCCTGTGCGAGCGCGAGAAAGTGTTGAAGGCATTCTAAGGCACCCTTACCAAAGGGAGCTTTGCGTGCTTTTTTTTGCCTCGATGAATCGAATCGAATGCTCTCCGAAATGCTTCTCACCGTGGAAGCAAGATATTCTTTCAATCTGTTTTCCCCCCGTATGTTTTTTGAAAGACGGGTTTCCCAGTGTTACCGTTTTCAGCCCAAAGGATAGATTTTTATTATACCATGAAAGGCAAAATATGTCAATAAAAAATTTAGTATGAAATGTAGGGAAAAAAATTATCAAACCGATCCGCATTTTCGTGCAAATTCATGGAAAATATGCTACAATTGATGGAAAGAGGTTGGTAAAATGCACGAAGGTCACAGAAAGCGTATGCTCGAGCGAGTCCGCAGCAATCAGGGCGGACTGCAGGATCATGAGCTTTTGGAGATTTTACTTTTCAATACGATTCCGCGCAAGAACACAAATCCGCTTGCGCACACCTTGCTTGCATCATTCGGCTCGCTTGATGCCGTAATGAAGGCTTCCTATGAGCAGCTTCTCGAGGTGCAAGGGATCGGAGAAACGACGGCGGCTTATCTCAGCTGTATTGCCGAGCTATACCGGCGTCTTCCCGAGAAGAATGGGCCTCCAAAAATTTTCAGAGCAAAGGAATTTTGCGCGTACCTCGTTGAGCATTTCCGAAACGAGAAGGATGAAGTGATTGAAATCTATTGCCTCGACGCAAAGGATTCTATCCGCTTTATGAAGCGCTTCACGGATGATAAAAAGAGCAGTGCCTCCGTGCGGCCGGAGATCGTGAACGCTGTCATTCATGCGCATAAGCCCAAAGCGCTCGTTGTGGCGCACAATCACCCGAATGCAGCATGCAAGCCCTCCTTTGAGGATGATAGGTTCACGGCAAAGTTGCAAATGCTGTGTTCAATGAGCAACGTGAAATTTTACGATCATGCCATTGTTGGAACGGATGGCTGTTATAGCTACTATATGGCAGGAAAGATGGAGGAATTTCAAAGGAACTACAACATCGAGAAGCTTACCGGAGGGAGTGGAGAATGAAGGATCTCTTCGATAAAAATTTCCCCTCAAAGCTTGTTCTTGCAAATTATAAGATCATCCTTTTTGGGCTACTCGTTTTGGTTGAGATTTTTCTTGCCGCAAGTAATTGGAGCAACGTTTACTTTGCAAATATCCCGGCGTGGTATGCCATTCTGCCCGTTACCATCTTTCTTACCGCGGAGAACGCCGTTAAGCTGTGGGCGTTGAAAAAGTTTTCCGAGAAGCTTGCGTTCTATATTATGGACGTTGCGGCGCTGCTCGTACTCACCATCTTTACGAACGGCGTGCTAATCTCAATTCTCTACATGATCATCCTCAGTGATTTCTATCTTTGTCAGGAAAAATTGCGCGATAACTTGATCATGGGTGCCAGTTGCATCGTCACCTTCCTCATTACGTTCGCGCTTTCCAACTCGCTCAAAGGAATAGAGGTAGATGCGATTGCGCTCGTTTCCAACATGCTCAGTGATATCCTGCTTATTTCACTGCATTTCGTGATTCTTCATTTTTCTATTCGCCTTTATCGCAAAAATCAGGAGATAGAAGGAACGCTCGAGGAGCTGAATGAGAGCAACTCCAAGCTCCAGGCGGCGTATGCTGAATTGCACGAAATCACTGCACTTGAGGAGCGTCAGCGCATCGCAAAAGATATTCACGATACAGCGGGCCACTCGATCACGACGGTTATAATGCAAACGGAGGCCGCAAAGCTTATCATTGATGAGGACCCCTCCGAAGCGAAGCGAAAGCTTACGGCAGCGAACCTGCAAGCAAAGCGCGCCTTGGAGGAATTGCGAGAGAGCGTGCACGTTCTTTCAGGCATGGTAGGGGGGCACACGCTCAAAGAATCCCTTCTTGAGATCATTCACGATTCTTCAGACGGCACCGGCGTAAAGATCCGCTACGATATTGATGATATTGAACTGTGCGATGCAAAGCGCAGATTTATTCTCAACTCGCTCAAAGAGGGCATCTCCAATGGGCTACGCCACGGCAACGCCACTGCTTTTTGGTTCGAGCTAAAAGCGGAGGAAGGGAAGGTTCATTTTCTGCTCTCGGATAATGGGGAAGGCCAACAAATCGCGGCGCTTAAGGAGGGCTTCGGGCTCTCGGGGATGCACGCACGCGCAGAATCGCTCGGTGGCGAGGTTTGGTTTGAAACGGAGCCGGGTGAAGGTTTTGAAATTCATCTTGTTTTGCCGGCAGATGGCAACATGGAGTGAGGCAGTATGATAAAAGTACTCATAGTCGATGATCAGGCAATTCTTGCCGACGGAATCAAAAGCGTGCTTTCCTCCTGCGCAGAGTTAGAAGTAGTTGGTATCGCGCAGGATGGCTTTCAGGCGCTCGAGGCGGTAGCCATGTACGCGCCGGACGTCGTGCTCATGGATATTCGCATGCCGAATATGAACGGTGTAATCGCCACACAGGAGATCAAGAGGAGGAGCCCTGAAACGAAGGTGCTCATTCTTACGACTTTCGACGATAGCGATTACATTCTCAATGCGATCAACTATGGCGCAAGCGGCTATCTTTTGAAGGATGTTTCCGCCGCCGCACTCATCGACGCGGTGAAAAACGCCTACGCAGGGGATACCATCCTTCCTGCCAAGATCGCTCGGCGCATTGCCGATGCAGCGAGAATGGTAAGCTCCGATCGGGAAATTCGCCTAAAGCGCGCCTTCGGGCTTTCCGATCGTGAGGTAGAAATCGCGCTTATGATCTACGAGGGATTTACAAACAAACAAATCGCTTCCGCCTTAAAACTTTCCGATGGTACGGCGCGAAACTATATCTCCTCAATTTACGAGAAACTCTCCGCCGCCTCTCGCATAGAGGCAATGGAGAAGATGCGCGCGCTTTTGAAGGGATGATTCCAGACATGGTATAGTCTGTTTTTGTAAAAGAGACGCCGTGGGCTATTCTGCCCACGGCGCTTTTCATTTCATTTTGAGAGGCCGGTGCGCAGAAACAGAAGAACATATGTTGTGCCAAAATATCTGAAAATTTTAGAATGTGTGCAAGAAACGTTGCGAAACGGGCTCAGATGTGGTATAATACAGATAATCCGAGTGAACTACGCGGTCGCGGCGCGATATCGCGATGAGGAAAGTCCGGGCATCACAGGGCAGGACGCCTGATAACGTCAGGTGAAGGCGACTTCAAGGAAAGTGCAACAGAAATAGACCGCCCTCCCAATTTGTTTGGGAGAGCAAGGATGGAAAGGCGAGGTAAGAGCTCACCGACGGGACGGTAACGCCCCGTGCCATGTAAACCCCGTTCGATGCAAGTTTGGGTCTCTCTCACAAAGGGTTGCCCGCCCGAGAGAGCACCGCCAATAACGCTCGAGCCGATCGGCGACGGTCGGTCTAGATAAATGACCGCGCACGACAGAACCCGGCTTATAGGTTCACTCGGATAACTTCAAACCATGCGACCTGCGCCATTTTTTCGCGCAGGTCGTTTCTTTTGTGCGCCCTCGTAAATCTTCGTGGATGAAGCTAATTTGCGTACATGGTATGCCCATTTTATGCCGTTTGCGTGCTTTGAAACGATCACATGCGAGGGTTTTAATTATTTTTTGAATATCGCGCCTTTCAATCATCCAAAATAGCCACAAGGCGAAGGTAAAAATTGGCGGACCTGCACGGCAAAAAATATGGGGAACCCGAGAGCAATCTAAATTACTATGTGTGAAATAATATAATATATTTAAAAAATAATAATAAATTGATCAAATTTACGGTAAAACTTGCGGTTGCAAGCCTGTTTTCGATGTTTTTCAACGAAATATCTTTACTTTCGCGCAAAAAAATGCTATAATTGTCGCGTACACGTATATGTGACAAATTTGTTCGCAGCAAAATCATCCGCACGGGAACCGTGCACTCAATCCGAAATCGGATGCTCAGGAGGATTTTTATGAAAAAAAGATGGATATCGGCTTTAACGTTGCTCGTGATCGCCTTTGTGGCGGTATTCAGCTTTGGATGTGCCTACGTCTTTGAAGAAGAAAAATTTACGGTTACGTTTATGAGTAACGGTGCAATCGTCTTGGAGGAGGAGTATGAAGCAGGGGAGCAGGTTGTATTCCCTGAGGACCCTGCGCCCTATTCCGATGATCACTACGAATACACGTTTGTGGGTTGGAATTATAATTACGGCGATCCGAACAGCGAATGCGTAACCGAGCTCACCGTTGCGCATCACGACGTAACGCTTTATGCAGCGTTCAAGCGTGATGCCATTGTGAATACGGGAACTTTCCGTGTTCGTTTCCGCGATGGTATCACGGGTGAACTTTTGAAGGCGGAGGATGTTCCGAACGGCGGCAGTGCCACTGCGCCCACACCCATTGATCATACTGGCTCGCACATGCAGTTCTCGCATTGGAGCGAATCTTTCGATATCGTTACGGCGAGCATGGAAGTTTACGCAATTTACAGCGGTGTTCCTTACCCCGTAGAGGAGCACGTTTTGGATGAAGTCCGCAGTATTGAAGTGCCCTACGGTGAGCGCCTCAATCGCCACGTTCTCGATCTCGGCAGTGGCGATGGCATTCCGCTTGCGTTCAAGTTCGAGGGTTGGTTCCTTGATGAAGAATACACGCAGCGAATCACTGCGGAAGATTTGATGCCGGCGCCCGAAAAAGCGGGCGAACCTCTTCACGTTTACGCAAAATTCAGCATTCGCAGCTTCACGGATACTTCCAATACCGCAACGATCGATACTTCCGGCGCACTCATCTACGGCGGTGGCGACGATTATCTTTACGTTCGCAACCTTGATGATGCGGATGGGCTCATCTATACCTACGAGTGGAACGTAACGTTCAATGATAAGCCGTTTACCGGTTCCGAAAAGCAATACGATCTTTTCGGGGCAGGGGAGTACGCTGTGTCCGTGAACGTTACGGCAAATTATAAAAACGGCGTGCTCGTGCAGAGCAAGCAGCTTTCGCGCGCGGCAACCGTCACCAAAGCGGTGCTCTCGCTCAACAATATCGGAATCGATAGGAATACCCTCGTTTACGGCGAGGGCGCGCCCAGAGCCACCTTCGATGCGAGCGGCTTCCAATATGAGGATGGGGAAGAGCTTTTTAACATCACCTATCGCTACGTGCTCGGCGGCAATACGCAGGATTCTGCAGAAAATAACGACGACTTGAAAACCGTTCGCCTTCCCGTAGGCCGCTACGCCTTGATCGCGGAGATCGCCGAACTTGCGAATTACACCGTCGATTGTGAGGATATGGATGAGAACGGCGTTGCCGATCTCGAAGAGATTTCTTTCAGTGTCACGAAAAAAGAGGTGCGCTTAAATCTTACGGTTGCGAGCAATACCTATGGGGAAGACGAAGGCTTCCTTCCCACGCTTACGTTTGAGGATGGCTTCGGGCTTGCTTACGGCGAAGCCTTTGATTCCGTAACGGGCGGTGTTCTCGGCGCGCCGGAATACGTAGTTGCAGGTAGGGCAAACAGCGGCAAAGAATATAGCGGCCCGATGGACTACGGCTACCGTATCTATGCTGGCGAAAGCTACACGGCTTCCGTGAAGGGAATGAACGAGAACGGCAACTACACAGTAGTTCTTCCTGCAGCAGTTAACTTTGCAATCGCACGCAGAGATTTTAAGGTTACCGTTTATGTGAACGATACCTCTTTCATCTACGGCGAGATTCCGCAGTTTACGTTTGCAACGAACGCATTGGAAACCGATCGTGCGGATTTTGGCGTGAGGGCATGGGCATACACTCTTGGCGAGGGCTCAAGTACTTTCTACAATGCAGATTACTTGCTCGATGCAGGCAGCTATGCCGTTACCGTTTTGGCTGATAGTTTTGAGCGGCTTGGCGATAACGCTGCAAACTACGAGGCTCCTACGCAAGAAAACATCTCCGTTGCGAACTTCAAAATTGAGAAAACGGCTCTCAAAATCGGCATAGAGGAGATCAAAAATTATACTTACGGCGATCACGGCGGAAACGATCCCGTGCCCAATGCCACCTTCGAGGGCTTTGTAAAGAACCCGAACGGTGAATACCAGAAGGCAGAAGTTTTAGGCGGCACGTTCTATTGGACGTATTATGCCGCCGATTCCGCCGTGTACAGCACTACGGATCCTGCAATCGGAAAACGGGTGCAGGGCAACTACGCCGTAGGCACATACACGATCACGCCCTCCGGCTACACTTCGGAGAACTACGAAATTGAGTTCTTCAGCACCGAGCTTACCATCGCGAAGGCAAGCCTTAAGCTTACCGTCGGCCTTTCCAATCTCAATGATGCGAACGCGCTCATCTATGGCACGCGCCCCAGCTTGCGCATAAGTTCGGGCTATACGAACGGCATCTTTTACGAGGGTTTCGTGCAAAGTAACGGCATGTATGAAACGGTGGAAGCCGTATTTGCCGATGCAGTGCCTACCGTTACCTATTTCGATGCGCAAAACAAAGTGATTTCTGCCAACGGCGTGTTCCACGTTGGTAGCTTTACTGCTGATCTTTTGGCTGAAACCCTTGCAAAGGCAAAGGCTACCGCAACGAATTATGAGATCACGGTCACGCCCAAGGCGTTCAGCGTTACCCCGAAACAGCTCACGATCACGCCTATCGTAACCGCTGGCTTGATCTATGGCGATACATTTATGCCCGATTTTGTGGCAGAAGGCTTTGCATATGAGGATGGAAGATCGGTGCTCGATGCAAGCGGTTCCGTGTATTCCTATCAAAAGGGCGGCGCAAGCTACACGGGCAACGTGCATGAAGGTAAAACCTATTTCGATGCCGGCGATTACACCGTGAACGTAGCAGGTTTTGAAGCTGCCGATTATACCTTCCGTTACCTTTCCTCCACATTCAGAGTGGGAGTGCGGAATGCAACGGTCAACATCTCCGCAACGGGTGCAACCTACGGCGCGAATCCCATCGTATCCTATACGGCTCCCAATGTTCTTACTTGGGATATGGATGGATTTGCCTTCGCCTATGAATATCAGTGGTACGTAAACAACGGTTACAGAGATTACGATTCTGAGGCGTATACCTATTTCCAGGCGGCGGAATATCGCGTAACTTTGAACTATGAGCCGAATGCGAACTACAATCTCACCGTTCGCGGTGAAGGTGTGGCTATCTATGCGCGCTTTGAAATCACGAAGGCACCGCTTTCGATCGGCGTGAAGAACGTGAATGCTTCCTATGTGTACGGAACCGCTCCCGCGCCTCAATTTACGTACGCAGGTTTCGTAGAAAACGAAAACGAAAGCGTTCTTAACGGCGGCCGCTTCTTATACGCCGTTACAAGCGAAGCAAACAATACGAATGCAAATATCTCCCGATTTACGGTGGGTAAGTATACCGTTGCCGCGAGCGGTTTCAGCGCGAATAACTATGAAATCGAGCACGAATCGGCAACCGGCTTTGAGATCACGAAAAAAGCTCTCACGATCACCGTTTCCGTTGAGAATTTTACCTACGGCGAAAGCTTTGTTCCCATGCTTTCTTACGAAGGCTTCGTTTACGGTGAGAATGAGAATACGAGCGATCTTGTGGGATCTGCTATCTACACGGTAAACGGGAACCGTTATGCGCCGAACGCATTCTTCAGCGCGGGTGCAGGTGAGGGCTACACCGTATCCGTAAGCGGACTCATCTCCCAAAATTACGAGATCACGTTTGCAGAAGGGCGTTTCAATGTTGCCAAGGCGATCCTCACCGTTACCATCAGCGGTGTCATCGGTTTTACCTACGGAGAAAAGAACGTTCCCGCACTTATGGCTACGGTGAGCGGCTACGTTCACGGTGAAACGGATAGAACGGCCGGCATCGTAGGCACAATATCCTACACCTACACCGGAGATACGAACGGCAACGAGGATAACACGGCAAACGGCCGCTTGCGCGCCGATACTTATACGATCGGGGCAAGCGGACTTTCTGCGGCGAACTACGAATTTGATTACGTGTTCGAGAATGGAATCAACACGTTCACCGTTGCGCCGCGCGCCATCACCATCACGCTCTTTGAGGGCTGGAATATCTACGGAGGGGATCCCACGGCGTACGCTTGGTACACCCTCGAAGGCACGATTTACGATAGTGAGCTCACCTTTACGCCCGTAATCTTAAAGGGAGGTGAAAGCTACGAGGTTGCAAGCGAGCACCACTTCTCAATCGGCACCTACACGATCTCCGTTTCCTATGTAGCCAACCCCGATTATAAAGTAGGCGTAGGAAGCGTGGGCACCATATCCGGTAACACCGTTACGAAAACATTTACGATAGCGCCCCGCCCCATTGAAGTGGAGCTGACCGTGCGCGGCTCTGTGAATCCGGGAACGTACACCTACGGCCAAATTTCCGCAGCTGATTACGAGCCCGAATGGGAAGTTACGGGCAGATACAATATCTTTGCGGAAGATAGAGTTGATAATTACTTTGTTGCCGCCGTTGCAAATGCAAACGGTTATTTCGGCGTGGGCACGCATACCGTCACTTTGATGATTCAGGTAGGCGAAAACTACGCAGTTACGTTCAATACCCCGCAATTCACCGTTGTACCGAAGAGTGTCACGATCACGCTTTCGCAGATTGCGAATTACACCTACGGCGAGCTTGAAAAAACATTTGCGCCGATTATCACCGTAGATGGGCTTCTCACTGCCGAGAGAGATCTACAATCTACTCTTCTGGAAGCGGTACTAGTAAGCTATTCCCGCAACGGTGGGGCATACGTGCCGAATACCGCCTTCTTCGATGCAGGCTCTTATGCCGCAACGATGGGTTTTGCCGTCGATTTTAATACGCAAGCAAACGGCTATGAGAATTATAATTTCACTTTCAAATACGTAAGCGCAACCGGCTCCGCCGAGAACGTTTCGTTCAATATCGCAAAGGCGAAATTTGATATCAATCCCACGCTGCCTTCCATGTCTCCCACGAAGGGTGCGAATTGGGCATACGCGCCGGAATTCGGTAGCGGCTTCTTCGAGAGCAACGGTTTCCGCTTCAACGGCACGATCAAATTGCAAAGCGCCACGCCGGGTACCTACACTGCAACGAGTGAAGCAACCTTCAACACCTTCTTTGAATGGGAAGAAGGGAAATTCTCCATCACTTTGAATGGCTTGGAAGTAACCGATAACTTCGAATTAACCTACCGCTTATCGCTTTTGATCAGCTCTTCAAACTATAAGGTAACGCCTCACCTCATCAATGCAAACGGAGGAATGCAGGATGTTGACGTCGGTGGTGATAACGTTTATTCTGCAGATTTCACCTACGACGGCCGCACTTACGCATTCACCATCGAAGCGTACGCCTTGAAAGATGACACGGTTACCGATGAAACCGATCCTTCCGTGTTCATCACGGTTGAATACAGCACCCAAAGAGAGGGTGGTTGGAGCGAAGAGCCGTTCGCATTCCTGAGTGTGAACGATAGCACTACCGTTTACTACCGCATTTCTACGGATAACGCGAACTACGGTGAGCAGATCGGCTCCTTCCAAATCGATATCGCAAGGGCGCAGAATGCAATCAGCACGCAGAACGTTGTGGGTACTGAATTCACCTATGATAGCGATGCACATACGGTCGATTTCACCAAAGCAACGGCTTCCTTCGGTGCGATCACGTATGCAGAAGGCGGTATCGCGATTGAAAATGGAAAGAAGGCCTATACGAATGCAGGCACGTACACCGTAACGCTCTTCGTTGCGGGAACGGATGATTACGATGGCGCCACGGCAACCGTTACCGTCAGCGTTGGAAAAGCTGCTTTGGGCAACGTAAAATTTAACACGCCCAATGTATTCACCTATAATGGCGCAAAACAGGGCTATGGCATTTCCGAAGTGGAAGGTGTAAAGAATTCTTCTATCCCGGCAAACGATTTCTCGATTACCTATCAAACGGGCGAGGAAGCATATTCCGAAGCGATCAGGCAGTTCATGAGAGCCGGCACCTATACTGTTCGATATAACATCGCAGAAAGCGAGAATTATTTCGGCACGAGCGGGGAGTTTACCATTAGAATCGCAAGAGCAACACTCAACGTAACGAATCCTGCCGATATGCAAAAAACTTACGCCGCCACTGCGTATTGGTCTGGGCTTTCCGATGCAAGCTTTGATAATCTTCAAACGGGGGATACTTTCGCGCCAACCTATCTTTGGAAGGAAGCGCCTTACACAGGAAGCGGATTTACGAATGTTGGCACCTATCAGCTTACGTACACGGTAAAGCTCTACCATGGCAATGAAGACGTAACTGATTGCTATAATATCACCTACGGCGCAGCAAACGCGGCAAACTCCGCGAACGGTGCGTTCAAAATTCAAATCGATAAGGCGCCGCTTACGGTGAATAAAGCCGATGTCTCCGGACTCACTTACGATGGTCATGATCAATTCAGTGAGCTTTTGGCTTCCGAAGTTAGCGGTCGGTATAACGATGGCTCCACGTTAAGCTTCACCTACAGCACGAGCGAAGCGGGAAGCTACGGCGAACCGTTTGAAGCGAAAAACGCCAATACCTACACGGTTTATTACAAAGTCTCCGCAGGTTCCAATTACGAGGAGGCTACGGGTTCGTATACAATCACGATCGCCCCGAAAGAGCTGACCGTCACGCTTCCTGCAGCGCAGAGCGGCACCTTTGGAAACACGTTCGAATGGCAAGGCGCATTCGCGGAAACGGGTGTTGAGGGCGAGGCAATCTCCTTCGTGTATTCCTACACGGGTAACTATATGATCGGTGGTGCTTCCGTGGATATTAACGGCAACGATCTCAGCCTTGAATACCTGAAAGCCATCGAGGACGCCGGAAACTATACGTTTGCTTTCGAATACCTTATCAACGGCAACGAGGATATCGGAAACTATAGTATCACGAATGCAGATGCCACCTTCAAGATCACGATCGGCAAGGCGCAGGGCGAAATTACGTTGCCTACGCTCACTACGGAATTTACCTATCTTGGCGAAGAGCAAAAGGTAGATCTTTCCGCCGTAACGAAGGTTGGCGATGGCGTGCTTACCTACACGGTTAACGGCGAGCAAAAGGCGATGGCAACGCCTTTCACCTTCACCACCGTTGCAGATGGAAACAAAACGCTCACCGTAAATCTTTCTGAAACGCGCAATTATAAAGGCGCTTCGGAAGAAATTGAAATCACGGTCAACAAAGCTATGCCGGTGTTGGATAGCTATACAGAGGAAACAGAATATACCTACACTGCAGGCAACACGTCTCTAATTGCTAATAATAAGAATGATGAGCATATCATCTCCATAATTAAAGGGCTTGATGCGCATGAAAACGTTTACAGTGATGCTCAATTCACGATCATCGGTATCAAATACGTTACCGCGGATGGGGAAGAGCATGCTTTTGATGAGAGCAACTTAAATTCTGCCCTCTCCGAAGCCGGAACTTACGCCGTCACGGTTCAAGTAAGCGGTGCGAATTATGAAGAGGCTACCACCACCTTTACCTTCACCATCAATCCGGCGCCGCTTACGGTATCTAAAGATAACATTTCCGGTTTAACCTATAATGGCTCGGATCAGTTCAGTGCGCTCACAGATTCCAACGTTAGCGGTCGGTATAGCGATGGTTCCTCGTTTAGCTTCACTTACAGCACGAGCGCAGAGGGCGATTACGAGGGAACGTTTGAAGCGAAAAACGCCAATACCTACACGGTTTACTATAAAGTCTCCGCAGGTTCCAATTACGAGGAGGCTACGGGTTCGTATACGATCACGATCGCCAAGGCGCAGCTTACGGTATCTAAAGATAACATTTCCGGGTTAACCTACAATGGCTCGGATCAGTTCAGTGCGCTCACAGATTCCAACGTTATCGGTCGGTATAACGATGGCTCCACGTTAAGCTTCACCTACAGCACGAGTGAAGCGGGAAGCTACGGCGAAACGTTTGAAGCGAAAAACGCCAATACCTACACGGTTTATTACAAAGTCTCCGCAGGTTCCAATTACGAGGAGGCCACGGGTTCGTATACAATCGCGATCGCCAAGGCGCCGCTTACGGTATCTAAAGATAACATTTCCGGGTTAACCTACAATGGCTCGAATCAGTTCAGCGCGCTCGCATTGGGAAATGTTACGAGTACGCTTTATGGAAACGATAGCGCTCTTCTTTCTTTCACTTACAGCACGAGCGCAGAGGGCGATTTCGAGGGAACGTTTGAAGCGAAAAACGCCAATACCTACACGGTTTACTATAAAGTCTCCGCAGGTTCCAATTACGAGGAGACTACTGGTTCGTATACGATCGCGATCGCCAAGGCGCAGCTTACGGTATCTAAAGATAACATTTCCGGGTTAACCTACAATGGCTCGAATCAGTTCAGTGCGCTCACAGATTCCAACGTTAGCGGTCGGTATAGCGATGGTTCCACGTTAAGCTTCACCTACAGTACGAGCCTAGCGGGAAGCTACGGCGAAACGTTTGAAGCGAAAAACGCCAATACCTACACGGTTTATTACAAAGTCTCCGCAGGTTCCAATTACGAGGAGGCTACGGGTTCGTATACGATCATGATCAACAAGGCAAATGCTCCTGCGCCTACGAATCTTCCGGCGTCTATTGATGGCGGATTCCGTTATTATGGTCAAACGCTTGAAAGCATTGCGATCAAAACCCTTTTGGGAGAATATTATAGTTGGGTAAATGTGAGCGAGCCGATCAAGGGATCTGATAGTTCCGTGTATGCCTTTATTTACAATCCGAACCCTGACAATTACAACGATTATGAGGGCGAAATAACTGTCATTACAGAAAGAACGGTAATCACGCTCACTCCTTCCTCTGCTGAGATTGCCGTCAACTATGGTAGCACTGCTGCAGATGCCGTGGAGCAATTTGATTATAGCCTTGCGACTGAAGCCCGTGCACTTTCCGAAACGGAACAGAGCTATCTCACGGGTAAATTTAATATTTCCATTTCGGATGGTGTTGATTTCAGCATCGGTAGCACGTATCTTGCAATATTCAACATCGAGCTTAACGATGATTATTATGAAATTGCAGATGGTGCAGAATGTGATCCTGCAGTTCTTCTTAAAATCAGGTCTGTACAAATTGGTGTGCGAGATGTATCCAACAATAATGCTTGGAACGATCCTACCGAATGGGGAAATGAGGAGAATTGGTATACGATTGAAGAGGCATTGCATGCGGCACAACCGACTGGCGATCCGAATCTTGAAACGACGATTCGCATTGTAGGCAATATTTCCGGTACGATAGAAACCAAGTTCTCTGAACTAGATTCGTTCATAACCGGGTATGATGATAGTAGCTACTACACGATTAAAAATGGTGTGGCGTTACTTTTGCCTGTTGTTGATATAAATAATACGAATCAAAGCGGTGCTGCCCGTGCATATACTACCGGAACGAATGGAGAATATTTCTCCGGTTTTACTGCTTCGGGGAGCATGTCGGGCTTGTTTGGAGGCAGTAGGACGGTTCCTTCGAGAGGGAATGCGGATACCGTTCCTGTGAATTTCAATCAAGCTACGCCGCTCTATTCTCGCCTTACCGTGCCGAGCGAAGTCACGCTTAATATTGCGGATGGTGGAACTCTCACCGTGGGCGGTATTACAGGTGCTGGTGTACGCGTAACATTGATCGGACATCTCAACCGTGTTTCCGGCAGTTATTCGGAGCTTAAGCTTGAAGGAAACATTGAAAGCGAGGGGACAATCAATGCCTATGGCAATATCGTGGGCAATGGTAGCATCAATGCAAAGGCCGGTATTGTGCGCGAGCGTTTTGAAGTACTCGATTCTCCTGCTTTAGCTAATTTCGTTGGTCGATATTTTGGCAACCGAAAGGTTAGTCCATCAGATCTACTCGGTGGCAACGATATAGTTGTTGCTAACCCCAACGAATTCCCGTTAGAAAACTATCAACTCGTTGCTATTAGCACTATGTTGAACGTCCATTCCGGCGCACAATATTTAGGGAATTTCCGGATGTTTGTGGAAGGGATTTCCATTTCGGCATCCAGTATGGCAATTATTAATGCCGGTGCACAATTTTCGATTGCCGATTTCGTGATTACAAGCAAATATGAGGGCGATTCAGATGCCAATGGCTTTGTCTTGCTTCAAGATGGAGCAGTTCTCACGAAAACGGTGTACGAAAGTACTGATGAAAACAATGAAGAGCTAAAATATCTTCGATTTAAGTTTGAAATTAACGGTGGGGCTGTCGGCGGAATCGTTTCCCTGGGGTTAAGTGTTTTTGGCACGATAATACGAGTAAATAGCAGTGAGCTTAAGTTCCCTATATCCAGTACTATGGATTTAGTGTTAAAGAACGGAAGCTATTTGTTCGAGCACGGTTATGAATTTATTGGAACTACCCTGATTGGCTTTAATAATAAGGATGATGAAAGCAGTGATGACGATGCAGGGCATACCGATCCGGCTATCAATCCTAATGTCAGAACCGCAACGGGTGCAATTCTTACGCTTGCAGATAATGCGAATGTTACGTTGCGGAGCCCGCGCGCTAATAGCAGTAATGGAAAAGGAATTATTTTCTATACCGGTTCTAAGCTTACTGTTGGTGGCGGATGCGCGCTTACCATTGGCGGTCAGCTTGGCGGCAATATCATAGGTGAAAAAGGGGCAATCATCAACGTTGAGAGCGGCTTAGCGCAGGCAATAGGCTACAATGGCGGCACAGGCAACTTTGTTATCAGTCCGACCGATATTATATCGCAGTTGACGGGTTATAAAATCCCGATTACTTTTGAAGGCACGGAAACAAATTCTTCTGCAATCGGAGCACTTAAGGAGGGGAACCAGAAGGAGTTCGGCAAAGGAGTAACTTATTATCATAACGGAGAGTATTGGGTAAGCGGGGATGCGCAGTATTCTATTACCTACAAATACTTCTACCGCGATGCAGAAGGCAGATTGCAGGCAATTGATTCTGCTCTTATCGCAGATGAAAGCGGGAACCCTACATTCGTTACACCTAATAGCGGAGTCACTTATCTCTCCTTTGGCGGCATCACATATCCCGAGTACACGTTCACGGGTTGGTATGCAGATGAAGCATGCACGCAAACCACGAATTCGATTAATGGTTTGGAAATGCGTGAATATATCATTTACGGTCTGTTTGAAAAGGTGCCGGTATACAATTTCTCGTATAATACGAACTACAACACGTTAAATGATAATGGTTCTGTGAATGAAAGCGGCACAAATAGTGGAATCAACATGAATAAAGTTCCCGTCACAAAAGAGCTGCTTGATGATTTTGTTAGCGGTTCGCAGATCAACGCGCAGGATAACGATGTATCCATGCAGCGCTACTTTGCAGGCTGGTATCTCTATGATGGAACAACGGGCAAGTGGATGCCTTACTCTGCAGAAAATGTGATCGCAATTTACGGAGAATTGGATGCGCTCGATATTGAAGTACAACTTTATGCCGTTTGGGCGGATAAGATTCATGTAATCTTTGAAGCAGATACTGAAGCCTCGTATAACAGATACGATGCTGGCTTCTATAGAATGGGAGATACGGTTTCTCCGCTCGGCTACAATAATGGCAACAAGGATCCTGAGATTTCTACTTACTTTGTAGATTGGAGAAATGAGAACGGCGAAATTAGATTTGTAAATTCGTACACGATTCCCATGGGCACGGCCGATGGTACGGTAATCACATTTATTGCGCATCGACAGAACAAGGTATACGTAGAGTTCATAGATGAAACTGAAAAAATTGAATATGCATGGGAAGGTTATTATATGGCAGGTTCTTTGGTTGCACCTTCCAATTATAGCAATGGGAATAATGATCCTACCGTTACAACGTATTTTGTCGAATGGATAAGCGATAGTGGGATCACGATTACCAACTCCTATGAGATTCCTGCAAATACGGCCGGTGGCACGGTAATCACATTTACTGCCAACCGTGCGGCTAAGATTACGGTTAACTTCACAGATAGCGTGAAGGATCCGAAAAAGGTTTACACAGGAACAGGTTATTATATGCCCGGCAGTTTGGTTGAGGCTCCCGGTTATATCAGTGGAAATGCAGATCCGAACATATCGACGTACTTTATCGAATGGCAGCATAATGGAGAGCCGTTCGATAGAATTCCGGAAAACACTCCTGTAGGTACGACAATTGAGCTAATTGCTTCTAGAGAATCGAAAATAAAAGTTAGCGTTGAGAGGCAATTGGTTGATGCAAACGGAAAGGAAGTTAATAAAAATGTTGGAAAGTATTTGCAACTCGATATAATAGCTACTGATCCGTCAGGAGAAGAAATCGCGTGGATTGATGATACGGATACCACGCAAACGTCCAGCAAGACAGGATATTTTATATCTGGCACGAACCTTACAATTAGCATAAAATATTGGAAAGATACTGGTACTCTCGTAGAAAGTAGTTGTGTAAACGATTCTGGCTGGATCACGATAGGCAATGTAAAGACAGCTGTTAAGAGTGAGGAAAAAACAAATGTTGAAGTTACGAATGAACTCAACATTATTTTCGGTGCACAATACGCGTCAAGTGAAGGGCTCGGCAGCCTCTGTCTTGTTGAAGGCACGCTCGTTATGCTCGCAGATGGTACGCAGAAGAAGGTAGAAGATCTTGCTATGGGCGATATGCTTCTTGCGTTCAATCATCTAACTGGTCAATATGAGGCAAGTCCGATGCTGATCAACCTGCACGCGCTGGATGAGAGTATGTGGTGTAGAGTAATCTATTTGACGTTCTCCGATGGAACAAGAATCGGCGTCATCACAGATCACGCTTTCTTCGATCGCGATTTGAACAAGTATGTTTACATCAATGAAGAAAATGCAGCCGAGTATATTGGGCATAAATTCGTTCAGGTTCAAAGCGAGGGCGGCGAGTTCGTCAGCGGTGAAGTCGTGCTTACAGGAGTGGAAGTCGTTGAAGAGTTTGTTAGAAGATTCTCGCCTATCAGCGGCTTGATTAACGTGGTTACGGGAGGATTGTTGAGCTTCACCGAGGTCATCAATGAGGAAGGCCCGATTCACGGTGCGATCAATATCTTCGAATTCGATGAGAACATGAAGTACGATGAAGAGAAGATGCAGGCGGATATCGAGAAGTACGGCCTCTACACCTATGAGGATTTCAAGGATTATATGAGCTATGAAGAATTCATAAGCTTCCCTTGGGCGTATTTCAAGGTCGCAGTCGGCAAGGGTAACCTCACGTGGGAAGATATTCTTTGGAATATTCAATATATCCAAGAGCAGTTAATTTTACAGGCTAAAGCTGAGTAATCGGCAGTCCATCGCCCACCTTGCGTGGGCGATGGGAAACGCCGCAAAAATCACTTTGTTTTTCAGCTCCCCCAAAGGGGCGCCGAGCTTGAATCAATAAATAGGAGAGAAGTATGGCATACTACAATCAACCGAATGGGGCGCCCGTGGCAGGCGCACAGCGCCCCAAGAGCGAGCGCAAAGAGGTCGTTCGCGTGAAGGGGCTCTGCAAAAAGTACTCCAAAAACGCAGATTGGGCGGTGAAGAACATCTCGTTCAGCTGCTTTGAGGGGGAGATCGTGGGCCTTCTCGGGCATAACGGCGCGGGAAAATCTACCACGATCAAGTGCCTCGAGGGCATGCTGCCTTATGAGCGTGGGGAAATCGCCATTGCAGGCCACGATATCCAAAAGGATCCCCTCGCGGCGAAGGCGAACATGGGCTTCGTTACGGATAACCACGCCGTATTCATCAAGATGACGGGCATGCAGTACATTAACTTTATGGCAGACGTCTATAAAGTTCCCACGCAGCTGCGCGTGAAGCGCCTTGCCGCGCTCGAGAAGGTATTCCAGCTCGGCTCGGCCATTCACAACCTCGTCTCCTCGTACTCCCACGGTATGCGGCAGAAGGTGTGCATGATGGCTTCGCTCATCCATCACCCCAAGCTTTGGATCTTGGACGAGCCCATGACCGGCCTTGACCCGCGCACGATGAAAGCAGTGCAGGATTTTATGCGCCGCTACGCCGCCGCAGGCAATACGATCATCTTCTCTTCGCACGCGCTCAACACCGTTGCGAAGTTGTGCGATCGCGTCGTGCTCATTCGCAAGGGCAAGCAGCTGAACGAGATCAACGTGAAGCAGATCTGCGCCATGAACCCTAACTTTGACTTTGAGGAGTACTTCTTAAGAAATGAAAGACAAGATTGATTTTTCGCTCGTGAGGGCGCTCCTTCGAAAACAGCGGCAGGAGCGGCACTTTGCCTATGCGAAGGGAAACTTTGATGCGCTTGGCTTCTTCCTGCGGCTGGTGCTTGTGGGAATCTTCGTGGCGGTATTCGTGGTGTTCTTCGGGCAGTTCATGGAGATCTATCTCCAGCAACGCACGAATAATCTCCTTAACCCCGATGCGCGCCTCTACGAAATACTTACGTTTGCGTATCTCGTGATACTCGTTGCAATGACGTTCGGTGGCGTTTCCGCCATCACGCGTGAGATCTTCCTCGCCGACGATATGAAGGTCTTTTCAGCGATGCCCGTGAGCGCAAAAACGCTCTTCGTTGCCAAGCTTATCACGATCTACCGCAGCCAGCTTCTCATTGGACTCCTTGCAGTATTCACGGTGAACGGCACGGCGCTTCTTCACTATCAGGCCGAGCTTTGGTTCTATCTCTCCTCGGTGGCGCTCTGCTTCGTGTTGCCGCTCATATCCATCGCACTTGCTTCCATCATCGCATTGCCTTACTTTATGCTTCGGCAATACATCATGCCCCGCTTTGTGCTCATGTTCATCGTGATCACCTTCCTTGCGGCAATGGCAATTTGGCTATACTCTCTCCTTTTAGGCATGGTGGAACATATGCTCAGCGGGGATAGGGATTGGACGTACTTCTTCGATGAATCGGTAATGAACGTCATTCGCACGGCCGTCTCCTATTGCTATCCCGCAAACTGGATGGCGAGCTTGATTATGCAACGTAACGTTCTTACGTGCAGTATCGGCATCACGATTCTCGTAGCAGTGTGTATTGCGATCACGATGCTTGTCATCGGCAATATTCTCACGCGCATCCTGCAATCGCGCATTTCGGGTGACGTGAACTTCATCTATCCCGCACAGGATGTTGGCGAGCGGCAAACGACGACGGCCGCACTCCTAAAAAAGGAGTTCGTAATGATCTTCCGCACGCCTTCGTATATGTTCTCATATTTCTCTGTTGCGCTGTTAATGCCGCTCATGACGTATTTCTGCATGAACGTGGCCGGCTCGCTCATCTCCTCAACCGTTGGCATAGCCTTCGATTTCAGCGTTGAGCTTGCAGTATTCTTAACGTTGCTCTTCTCGGCGCTCACGAACGTTTTCTGTTCCACAAACATCAGCAGAGAAGGTTCTATGCTCTACACGGTGAAAGCGTTGCCCGTGAGCCATGGGCAGTTCTTCTTCTCAAAGGTCATCTTCTGCATGCTCGTTACCGTCGTTTCGCAAACGATCTCGGCGATCGTGCTCGCGGCAACGGGCTACGTGAATTGGCTGGTGGCGCTCTTCCTGTTTGCGGTTGGCGTGGTATTTAGCTTCGCGCAGATCTGCTTTGCAACGCGCTACGATTTCAATCACGCGCGCTTCTCTACGGAGGATGACGGCGAGATCAAAGAAGCCGGTAGTACCGCTTCTACCATCATCGTCTTGGGCATGGTAGTCTCATTTCTTATCGGTATTGCCACGATCGTTGTGAAAATGGTGCTTTCCTTCAATGCCGGTGGAGAAACTGCTTCCTTCGATTACCTCACGTACCTGATCGTTGGCGGCAGCGTTATCTTCGTTGCGGCGCTTGCCTGCATCTACTTAGTCTTTAGGCTCAAGAGAAAATATTATGAGTTTAGCGGAGGAGGTCTTTTATGAGAAAAAACGTTATCGCTCTCATGCTCGTTTTGCCTCTGCTCTTCATGTTTATCGTATACACGGCAACGAGCGGACTCAGCCTTGATACGGAGATCGCCGTTACAAGCATCTCCATTCTCGGTGCCGATGTAAACCGCACCGTCAGCATCGATCTTGCGGAGGAGCCCGAGTTCGTTATCGAGGTAGACGTGCAGCCCCGCCGCGCTTCCAACCGCGATTACGATTACACCGTAACCCCTTACGATGAAAATTCGGAAACCGCCGAGGTGAAGGTGGAGAAGGGTGAGGATGGGCGAGATACCATTATCGCCAATTCCACGGGTATGGCACGCATCACCGTAACGAGCCGCAGCGGCGGTCACGTTGATTCGATCGTCGTGCGAGCCTATGCTTCCGGTACCTATGATTTTAACTTCTTCCTCTTTGCGGAAGGGGAAGAAGAGGGCGTGCTTGGAGACGACGTATTCGGCGTCTATTCCGCCACGGTTCCCGTGGGCAAATATGATTACAGCACGCAGGTTTTGCCTTCCGGCTACATGAGCCCCCGCATTGCAGTTTCGGAAGAGGGACAGGGCGGTGCCGTCGTCGACGCAGCAGCCGGTACCATTCTTTTCCCGTATGTGGGCAAAGAGGTGTTCACGGTCACCATTCCCAATCCCAACAACCCCCAAAAGGAAATTTCCAAAAAGGTAGAGCTAAACGTAACCGCTGAAGCGCTCGAAGAAGAAGCTTTCCTCGTGAACGGAAACGTTCTTTCCGATTCGGTTGACGATCCAAACAACACGATCGATCTGGGTACGATCTCCGCGAGCGGCGAACAGGCGCGTGCGGAAAGTACCTCGCTCTACGTGCAAACGAACAGTGAAGAGATAGCCGTCGACGTAGGCACAACGGGAATCGAATATGAAATCGTTCCCATCGGAAAGGGGCAGTACCGCGTTGATCTCACGTTCGCGACCGTTGATGATAAGCAGAGTATCGTGCTTACGAGCGGCGAAACCTCGCGCACGGTGAACTTCAATTTCACGGCTTTCTCCTTCGCAATCAAAACGGATATCGGCCAAGAAGAGGGCGGCGATGCAATGATGGAAATTAATTCCACAACGCTTCTTTTGAACACGCCCATCTCCTTCAGCGCCGTTCCTGAAACCACGCTGTCCGGCGTCGTGTATCTGTGGGAAATTCTTACTCCCATGGGCGCGCTTCTCCCGCCGCAGGATTACGCAGATACCCTTCAAATTGAAATCAATGCAGATGGCTCCGTTTGCACGATCACACCCAGAGCGTACACAAGCTTCATTCTGCGTGCACAGGCGGCCTTCCGCCTCGATGATTCGCAGGATCCGCCTACGGCAGAGAACAGCAGTGCATACAGCGATGTGCAAGCCGAGAGGATCTCGCTCAGCGTGATCCGTCAAGTGGCGCAGATCCAGATCGTAGAGGGCAATAATAAGGCGTTCACGAGCCTTGGCGGCACACTCGCAATTGCAGGATCTCGCTATGAAGGCAGTGGAAGCGCACTGAAAACGGTTGCGAATACCTATGCGCTGAACATTCTCGCTTACGATGGGCAAGGGCAGCAGATTTCCGGAATTTCCGATCTCGATCTCATCTCGTCGAATGAAAATTTCGCTACAGTGGATAGTTTCGGCGTTCTCACGCCCGGAATTACATCGGGATCCGTTACCATCACTGCCGCATGGAAGGGCAACGATAGATTCCAGGCAGATCGCCCCGTTCGCGCATCCATTACGTTTGATATCGCCCGTTTTGCATACGAGGTACGTACGAGCGAACAGATCTTGCATGCAATGGGGCAGAACAGAGAGGTCGTGCTCGGTGCCGATATCATGCTCGGAACGAATGCTACGGGCGGCAAGCTTGCCTTAGAAGAGCTCCGCGCAATGCTCGCGCAGCATAGGATGCGCTCCACCTACAACACGGAGTTCTATAAGAACAATCCCAACCTCTCCATTGATGATGCCTACGTCAACTACGTGCTTGAATTCACGAACAACGTTTACGGCAACGGCTATACCATCAACGCCGAATACTTTACCAACGCAGTGGATTCCACGGGCGCACCGCAACTCTTCAAGGGGCCGCTTGATCTCGTCAGCGCCGGTGCAACCGGAATTTCCGCTTCCGTTGCCGCACAGGATAATATCGCATATCTTTGCAGAACGAACAATATCACGCTCTACAACGTTGAGCTTCTCGGTTGTAGCGATAGTTCGCTTGAAACAGAAAACGGCACCTACGATCTTACCAAGCTCAACAACATGGGCACCACGTTGGAGATCAATGCAGATGTGAACGTTATCAACTGCCGTATCCGAAACGGAAGGAATGTGGTGCGCGTGTACGGCGGCAATCGCGACGGTAGCAGGTATTTCATTGAGAGCCTCAACGAAATTGATGCACAGAACGGCGTCAGCAACGATCGTATCAACGTCAACATTGAGGGCTGTATTATCACGCAGGGCAGAGAGTTCCTCGTAAAGGTTGGCACGAACCGCGCGCTCCGTGCGAGTACGCTTGCCGGCTCCGATCCGATGGAACCCTACCTCGGCATTGCGGGCACGGTATATGAGAATCCCGGTAGCGGGCACCGTACCAACGATGCGCTTCTTTCTGATGAAGAGTTCTACAAGATGTTCGTGATGACCGATCTCACGATCGCAGATAGCGTGCTCGAAACGAGCGGACTCTTCTCCATCGGTGTTGAGAGCAATTTCGCAGGCATGCTGCTCTATGAAACGCTCGATGAGCGAATTCCTTGGGGGGGCACGGGTGGCACCTCGTTCGCATCTGTCCTTCGCCTTAAGGGCGATGTGCGCCTTTACGATTGGAAGAACCTCGGGCTTGTGGATAGTAGCACGCTGATCGAGGTGGATGCAGGTGCGGAAGCAAACGAACTCTTCGCCGGCCTCCAGCTTGATATCGCGGCGATGATCAATCTCGTAACCGATCTTTCTCCCGAAGCTTATAACCTCATTGAGGAGCGCGAGGAGGTGCAGTACGTGCACGGTGGCATCGCCTTCTACGGCGGCGGAAGAAACTATTCCATGTTCGATATCTCCGAGCTCAATGCGGAATATAAAAACGGATTCACCACACAAGACGGTGCACTCACAGAGTACTACGTAAATATCGGCATTCTCGCGCAGAGCTCCGATACCACGTTACAGCTATTGGGGCAGGTCCTTCCGTATGCGGCAGGCACGCAGGATTTCCGCTTCTATATGTACAGCGCGGATTGCGCCAACAACTATGATAAGCAGCTCAAGGATGCGAAGGAAGGAACGAAATATATCGGTGTAAAACCGGTTGAAAGATTTTAATGAGCCAAGAAAAGCGCCGCGCGGCAATCTGCCGCGCGGCGCTTTTCTTTCTTCTTGAAAAATTTCCAAAAGTTTTCTATTATTTTTTCCACAATGCCTTGACAAGTTTTCCCGAAAGTGTTAATATTTAGATAATCATCGAAATACGGAGGAAGAAGCCTTATGATGGACGTGTGGGGAGCACTTGCGGATAAAACGCGCCGGGAAATTCTCGATCTGCTCAAAGGGCGCCCGTACACGGCAGGGGAGATTGCAGATCAGTTTTCTCTCTCGGCAGCCACGGTCTCGCACCATCTTTCTGTACTCCGTGAGAGCAAGCTTGTAAACACAACGCGCCGTGCACAAACGATTATCTATTCGCTGAACGTGCGCATTTTAAGGCAGCTCATGAATGGGCTCGCCGAGTTTCTGAATAGCTGAAAGGCATTTTGCAATGCGAAAACACACCCTCGGGTGTGTTTTTAAAAATTTTTCAAAAATATTTTACGAAAAACTATCCCAAAAAGCAAAAAGTGTGATAAGATAGGGAATGATTGGGCGGTTTTTCGCCATGGCGGGAATTTATGAAAGAAAAGGGAAAAATTCATGAGCGGTTGAGCCCGAAAAAGCTTGCCGATAAGAATTGGTATCTCTCCCTACTCGAAGAGGGGGAGCAATTTGCGTATGAAGAGGAGCACTTAAGGCTCGTACTCGTGGCGCTCAAAGTGCTCCACATCTCCCGTATCACCAAGAAGATCCGCGAGGCGAAGGCGGAAATTGAGCGGCTACGCACGCAAGAGAACTATGCGGCAGAGGATTATCGTCGTCTTTTGGAAAAGAATGCGGAGGTCGCCGCGGAAACGAAGAAGCTAAATACATTCCGTCCCTTTTTTACGGAACCGTATTTTGCGAGAATGGATGTCGTAGATGATGCCGAGGGCTATAATAGCTACTACATTGGAAAGAAAGGGGACGTCAATCTTGAGATCGTTGATTGGCGTGCTCCGCTTGCAGTTCGCTACTATCAGAAGAGCCGTGTCAATTTCTCAATCAACGAATACAACTATCGCACAGTGCTGCGCCGCGCGCTTTCTGTGAGAAGCGGCAAGCTCCTCGATTTCAAGAACGAATACCTCTCCGTTAAGAACGAACTCACCTCCGAGGAGATTGGCGGAAGGGATGAAGAGATCCTTTTCGATCCCTATCTGCGCAGTATTATCAAAAGCAGAAAGGATGACGTGGGCATTCGGGATATCATCCAAACCATTCAGGAACAGCAGTTTGATATCATCACCCGTCCCGAACGGGAAAGCTTTGTATTGCAGGGCTGTGCCGGAAGCGGTAAAACGATGATCCTGCTTCACCGATTGAGCTACCTCATGTATAACAACGAGGCACTTCGCCCGCGCGATGTGCTTGTGATCACGCCTTCCGATTCCTTCAACGCCTTTATTGATGAGCTCTCACAGGTGCTCGAGTTGCAACGTGTGAGCACGGTAACGCTAAAAAACTATTTCTTCCGAGCGCTAAAAAATGAAGGGATCGATCTTGAGACCCGCCTTACCGGAGAGCGAGAAGAGCGGGAATATCTCACCTATCTCTATTCAGAGCGCTTTTTGCACGATGTTGCAAAGCAGATTGCGAAAATTTATAACGGTGTGTATGGGCTTGTTGCGGGAGAGGAATGCCGAGAGGTTTCTCAGCGCATCCTTTCCGAATGTGCCGCGAGAAGGGAGGGCTTTACACGCGTAAAGAACTCTTCCACGCGCGTGCGGCGCGCCGTTCTTGGCGAGATGAAGGAGAGCAAGGAGGATGGGTTCTACTTCACCAAGCCTTTTCGCAGCCTTATGGGCGCCTTCATGCAGGTGGAGGATTTTCTTTCCTACGCGCTGAACGAGCCGCCCAGATCGCCCGATTATTTTTTCCGCCAATTCACGGAATTTTATCGTTGCGCACACTATATTTCCGCAAACGGAACGAAAATCTTCAAAGAGGCGGTGGAGGATCTTCTAAAGCTTGGAGAAACGATCGATCGCGAGATCTTCGATCTGAAACGGTACCGTTTAAGAAAGGGCAGCGAAGAGGTTTACACCTATGCAGAACGCATCGCGCGCCGTGAGGAGCTTAAGGAAGAAGCAAAGCGTATCGAAGCCATTATTGCGGACATGGATGGTGGATTAGAGCTCTTCCGCGAATTTTTCGCCGTGATGCGCCTCACTGGTCACTGCGCTGAACTCGGCAAATGCAAGGATGCCGTGGATATTGCGCGGTGGCTGTATCGCGAAACGGTAAAGAAATATAAGAATAAGTACGGTATGAAGGGGATCTATCCCTCCGATGGCTATGCGCTCTGCCAAGTGCTTGCCGAAGCAGGAAGGCAGCTCACGCCCAGGTATGGGCTCGTATTTATTGATGAGGGTCAAGATATCTCAGAAGGAGAGTATGCACTTCTCAAAAAGATCCATTCCGACGCGGCGTTCAACGTTTTTGGAGACCTTCAGCAGAATATCACGCGTTGGCGGGGCGTGAAGGCTTGGAATGCACTCGACTGCCCTGTGTATACCCTCAAACAGAATTATCGCAACACCAACGAAATCGTTGATTTCGTTTCGGGGGTGTTGGATTTGGATATGCTTCCCATTGGCCTTCACGGAGAGCCCGTGGCACACATCAAGATCCGCCAAATATCCTCCTTCTTCCGCGGAAAGCACGGGCTTAAGGCTGTTATCGCGAAAGAGGAGTACCTCCCGCTCTTTCAAAAGCGCGGTTTCCGCTTGCTTTCGGATACGGGCAAGCTATCAAAAACGCATACCAACGTGATGACCGTTTACGAAAGTAAAGGTCTTGAATTTTCAGCGGTGGCGGTGTATGATAGGGGCATGTCTGAGCATGAGAAGTACATTGCCTATACCCGTGCCCTTGCCTCGCTCGCCGTATTGGAGGATTAGAAAGCCGCGCTCCGGGCTTTTACGAGGCATGCTCTCATTTGGGTGCAACATGAAAGATATCTTTTTGCTTGATATGGATGAAACTTTGCTTGATTTTTTAAAAGCAGAGGAAGAAAATTTTCTGTGGGCGCTGCACCGCTTTGGCGTTCAAACGGATGCGCGCACCTATCCCCGTTTTCACGAAATCAACGATGGTCTATGGAAAATGCTGGAACGGGGCGAGATCGCGCGTGCGGAAATCAATTACCGCCGCTTTGAGCTTTTATTTCAGGAATTCGGCTACCGTGCAGATTTTAAGGCGGTTGCAAGTGCTTATTTCAAACACTTTGAAGAAGTTTGCTATCCCTATCCCGGCGCAATCGTATTTCTAAAAGCGCTCAAAGAAAGGGGGAGAACGTATATCGTCACGAACGGCTCGAAGCCCATTCAAGAGCGGCACATTGCAGACGCAGGATTTTTATCGCTCATTGAGGGCGCGTTTATTTCGGAAGACGTTGGCTTCAATAAGCCTTCAAAAGAATACGCAGATTACGTAAAGGCCAACATCGAGGGCTTTGAAAACAGCCGTGCCGTTTGGATTGGTGATAGCCTTACTTCAGACATGGTGTGCGCACAAAACGCGCAAGTAGATTTTATTCTCTATTCCCCCACGGGAAGGCCGCAAGGCTACGGGGGCGAGTTGGCAAGAAATTACGATGAGCTTTTGCAGCTTTTATAACCAAAAATAAACGCCCCTGCGGAAAATTCCGCAGGGGCGTTCCTATGATAATTAATAGTTATCCTTTTTAATTTCGAAGTATGCTTGCGGGTGGAAGCAAACGGGGCAAACTGCGGGAGCGTTGGTGCCAACCACGATGTGTCCGCAATTTCTGCACTCCCAAACCATCACGCCGCTTCTTTCAAAGACCTGCTTCATCTCAATATTGTTGAGCAGTGCTCTATAACGCTCCTCGTGCGCCTTCTCAATCGCCGCAACGCCGCGGAACTGCGCCGCAAGCGCCGTGAAGCCTTCCTCTTCGGCTTCCCTTGCCATGCGATCGTACATATCCGTCCACTCAGCGTTCTCGCCCAGGGCGGCTGCAAGCAGGTTTTCTTCCGTGGTGCCCAGCTCGCCGAGCGCCTTGAACCAAAGCTTTGCGTGCTCTTTCTCGTTTTCAGCCGTTTTCAAAAACAGCTCTGCGATCTGCTCGTAGCCGTTCTTCTTCGCAACGGAAGCAAAATATGTATACTTGTTTCTCGCCTGCGATTCGCCTGCGAATGCCTCCCATAAATTCTTTTCCGTTTTTGTTCCCGCATAGGGATTCTTCTTTTCCATAATCAATGTCCTCCGTGTTATTGGGCCATTGCCCAAAAATAGCATAACATGAAATGCCGGATTTGTCAAGATATAGTTTAAAAAATTTACGCAAGAGTTTCGCGAATGGAACCATGGCGCATATTTACCGAAAAAGGTCTGAGCGCGCAAACCACAAAATCCTGTGAAATGCTTTACAAGTACCCACAATTTATGGTATAATTGATTTGATATATCGACATTTTACGAGGTAGCCATGGAGAAAAAACGTTACGACGCCAGCGATATTACAGTTCTTGAAGGATTGGAAGCTGTGCGTCTTCGCCCGGGCATGTATATCGGCTCAACAGGTCCGAAGGGTTTGCACCACGTTCTGTGGGAAATTGTGGATAACGCCATAGATGAGGCGGCCAACGGCCATGCGGATAAAATCGACGTGCGCATCTATAAAGACGGAAGCGTTTCAGTAGAGGATAACGGCAGAGGCATTCCCACCGATATTCACCCCAAAACGAAGGTATCGGGCGTGCAAGTAGTTTTCACGCAGCTTCATGCGGGCGGTAAGTTTGATGAACACAACTATTCCTTTTCCGGTGGACTTCACGGCGTTGGTGCTTCCGTTACCAACGCGCTCTCCGAATGGTTGAAGGTGCGCGTTTGGCGAGGCGGTACCACATGGGAGATGGAGTTCCATTCCTACTATAACAAGGCCAAGAAAAAATACGAATCGGGTGTGCCGAAGAAGCCGCTCGTTGATACCAAGGTAAAAACGAAAAAACACGGCACTTTCGTGCACTTCATGCCCGATCGTGAGGTGTTTGCAACGACGGATTTCCAGCTTACCACCATCACACATCGCCTCAACGAGCTTGCCTTCCTCAATAAGGGGCTTACGATCACCTTCACCGATGAGCGCATTACGCGAAATGAGTTCCTCTCGCAGGGTGGGGGGGATACGAACGTTCAGCTCGATCTTTTGGGCGCCACCGAGCCCTATTCCGTTACCTATCGCTACGAGGGCGGCATCTCCGATTTCGTGCTCTATTTGAATGAAGGAAAAAACAAGCTCTATTCTAAGCCTCTGTATTATAAGGGCGAGAAGGATGGGATCCTCGTTGAGTTCTCCATTCAGCATACCTCGGAATTTACGGAGAGCATGTTTTCCTTCGTAAATAACATTCCTACGCCCGAGGGCGGTTTCCACGAAATGGGCTTCCGCGGAGGGCTTTCCCGCGTGCTCAATCAATATGCACGCGATAACAAGCTCGTGAAGGAAAAGGACGCACACTTCCTCGGCGATGATTTCCGCGAGGGCCTCACCGCCGTTCTCTCCATCAAGATGAAGAACGTGCAGTTCGAGGGGCAAACGAAAACGAAACTCGGAAACCCCGAGGCGCGCACGCCTGTGGATAATATCGTGGTAGAGGGGCTTCGCAAGCTCGCAGCGGCGCCTGCCTACAAGAAGGCGTTTGAGGATATCATCAAAAAAGCGCAGGGTGCGGCGAAGGTACGCATTGCGGCGCGGCAGGCAAAGGATACTGCGCGCGCTAAAAACAGCATTGATAACATCACACTCGTGGGCAAGCTTGCTGCTTGCTCGGGCAGAACCCCCGCACACAACGAACTCTTCATCGTTGAGGGTGATTCGGCAGGCGGCACGGCAAAGCAAGCGCGCGTGCGGCAGTTTCAATCCATTCTGCCCCTCAGGGGAAAACCTCTCAACGTGGAGAAAAAGCGCCTCGATCAAGTGCTCGCAAACGAGGAGATCCGCACGCTCATTTCAGCGCTCGGCACAGGCATTGGTAACGATTTCAATCTGGAAAAGCTCAACTATCATAAAGTTATCATCCTCTCGGATGCCGATCAGGATGGATTTCATATCCGCTGTATACTCCTCACGTTTTTCTTCCGATATATGCGTCCGCTCGTCTCTGCCGGGCACGTATACATTGGCATGCCCCCCTTATACAAGGTCTATAAAGCAAACGGCAGTGTGGAAGAATACGCCTACGACGATAAAGAACTGCAAGAAAAGATCGAAAAAGTGGGGCGCGGCTACCTCATTCAGCGCTATAAAGGCTTGGGCGAGATGAGTGCAGAGCAGCTATGGTCAACAACGATGGATCCTATGCGGCGCAACCTCACGCAGGTAACGTTGGAGGACGCCGTTGCCGCCGAAAACATGATCACCATGCTCATGGGCGATAAGGTGGAAGGCAGAAAAGAATTTTTGAACCGCAACGCGAACTTTAACAAGCAGGATGCGTTCATTGATAAGGTAAAGCTCAACAAGGAGGGTGCAAATGAAGAAGAATGAGAAACTCACCGAACCGCAAGGTCAGCTCTTCGTAACCCCCTTGGAAGAGGTGCTTCCCGCATCCATGCTCCCGTATGCCGAGTTCGTAATAATGGACCGTGCGCTCCCCCGCGTGGAAGATGGGTTGAAGCCCGTTCAGAGGCGAATCCTCTATACCATGTTCGAGATGGGGCTTCTGCCGGATAAGCCGCACAAGAAATCTGCGCGCATCGTTGGCGATTGCATGGGTAAATATCATCCCCACGGCGATAGCTCGGTATACGATGCGATGGTGCGTATGGCGCAGGATTTCAACATGGGCAGAACGCTCGTAAACGGCCACGGCAACTTCGGCTCGGTAGATGGCGATCCTGCCGCGGCAATGCGTTATACGGAAGCGCGCCTCGAGCCGCTTGCTTTGGAGCTGCTTCGCGATCTCGATAAGGATACCGTTTCCTTCTCGCTGAACTTCGATGATTCCCTCAAGGAGCCGGATATGCTCCCGGGAAGATTTCCAAATCTACTCGTAAACGGCGCTTCGGGCATTGCAGTAGGGCTTGCCACGAACATTCCGCCGCACAACTTAAATGAGACGATCAACGGCGTTATCGCCTACATCAACAAGCCTTCCATCAAAACGGAAGAATTGATGAAGTATATCCCTGCGCCCGATTTTCCCACGGGCGGTTTCATCATTCCGCACGAGCTCGTGCAGGCGTATAAAACGGGTAAGGGAAAGATCTCCATTCGCGCAAAGATCCGCGTGGAAGAGGGGGATGGGGATAAGAAACTCATTGTAATCACCGAGCTTCCCTATCAAGTGAATAAATCCGCCCTTCTTCGCAAGATAGCAGAACTTCGCAACGATAAAAAGGAAGAGCTTGCCTGCGTTATGCGTGTGAGCGATGAGAGCGATCGCGTAGGTATGCGCGCCGTTATCGAGGTCAAGGGCGAAACGGATATCCCCAAGCTTCTCAAATATCTTTACAAGTATACCGATCTTGAAGTCACCTTCGGCATCAACATGGTGGCAATCGCTGGGGGCAAGCCCATGCTCATGGGGCTGCGCGATATCGTAAAATATTATGCCGAGTATCAGCGCGAAGTTGTTCTTCGCCGCACGAATTACGATCTGGCGCAGGCAAAGGAGCGCTGCCACATCCTCGAAGGCTTGATCATCGCGGTGAAAAATATCGACGAGGTCATTCGCATCATCAAGAAGGCGGAATCCACGCCCGATGCGCGCGAAAAGCTGAAAAAGCGCTTCGATCTTTCCGATCGCCAAGCGCAGGCGATTCTCGATCTCAGGCTCGCGCGCCTCACCAAGCTCGAGGTGTATAAGCTGGAACAGGAGCTGAAAGATCTCAAAGAGCTTATCGCAAAGCTTGAGGCAATCGTCGCAAGCAAGCAGTTGCAGTTTGGCGTGGTAAAATCAGAGCTTCTCGAAATCCGCAAAAAATACGGCGCGCCGAGAAGATCCTCCATCGTGGGGGAGGCAGAAGAGCCTGAATTAGAGCGCAACGATATTCAAGAACCCGGCGTTCCCGCAGTGCTCTGTATCACTGCGGATAACAAGATCAAGTGCGTTGAAGAGGGAAATTACGAGCAAGTGAAAAAGCCCGTAACCGCAAGCACCAAGCGGTGCAGTGTTGTGCTGAGAAGCCTTAACATGATGTCGGATGAAGTTGCCCTCATCTTTTCCGACCGCGGCAATTGCTTCCGCCTGCGCGGGCAGCAGTGCATGAAAAAACTCACGGAGAGCGGTTTTGCTCTTGCCGATCTTTTCAGCGATGCCGAGGATGGCGAGCTTCCCGTAGCTCTCTATAAAGCGGATATCAAGGAAGGAACTCTGCTCTTCATCACCAGGCAGGGTATGCTCAAGCGTACTGCCTGGGCGGAGTATTCCGTTGCAAAAACGGCGTTCCAAGGCATTCGCCTCAACGAGGGCGATCGCCTGCTTGAAGTTCAGCCCGATTCTGCGGAGGAGGGCGTTACCGTATTCTTCGTAACGAAGAACGGCATGTGCCTCAATGCAAAGAAGGATGATATCCCCATGCAAGGGCGCGTTGCCGGCGGTGTTAAAGGTATGAACTGCAGCACAGGCGACGAGGTGCTCTTCGCTTCGCAGATCGATGGCGAGGGCGAAATTGTGCTCGCGCTCTCGGGCGGAAGATTCAAGCGCGTGATCGCCGCGCAGATCGATCCGCTTCCCCGCTACCGCAAGGGCGTGCATATCGCCTCCCTGAAAGAGGAAGATACAATCCTTTTCGCTGATTATGTAACCGTGCCCTACATGCTCGCCGTGACGAAGGACGACGGCACCATGACCGAGATCTCCACCGAGGAAGTTCCCATCGACGCAACGAATACCCGTGGCAGACCGCTCAAGGGCGCCAAGTGGAAGGCGGCGGAAGTGTTCGCCATGAAGTACCGCGAGGATAAAAATTAACCGTTCATAGGCCACTACCTTCCGTTTAAGGCAGTGGCTTTTTTCATACTGAAAATTCCAGAATACGAAGTCCTTGTACTATTTCTTCTTTTTTCGACATAATGATAAATATGTTTCATTGAAAAAGGGGAATAGGCGTATGTGGTCGATCGAGGAGCGTGTGAGAAGGTGCGGTGAGTACATCGTGGAAACGGGTTGCACTGTGCGCACGTGCGCATACGTGCTCGGCTCCAGCAAATCTACCGTGCATAAAGATGTAACGGAGCGCCTACCCATGCTCGATCCCGATCTCGCAAAGCGTGTGAAGGCGGTGCTCGAAATCAACCTCTCCGAGCGCCATATCCGCGGCGGCGAATCCACGAAAAAGAAGTACGCCGCCCGCAAAGGTTGATATTTATAGCGAAATATCTTAATTAAGCCGCCCACGCGGCAGCACAACGGTGCACCGCGTGGGCGGCTTTTATTGTGGTATAAGTACAGCTTATACCTATTATAAGTAATTCTAATACCTAAATTTTTCGTCAAATACTTGACAGCTCTCAATAAATATGTTATATAATAAAATATAAAATAATTTTTTGGAGGTGTTGTATGACTACACGGAAAAAGAGCTTGCTTGCAATTCTCTTAGCTTTCTGCCTCATTTTCGCCGGGGCGATGCCGCTTACTGCAGGGATTTCTGCCTATGCGAAGGAAAGTAATACGGATGCAGATCCGGGGAATCTGTATTATTTCAGCGATCGTGCGCAAACGGATACGGTATTTTACCAGCTTGGCTACTCGTTCACAGAGGAATATCATTGGCCGATAGCATATTTTGATGATAATAATTCATATTACTATGCATTTGAGCAGAACGTGCGCCAAAATGCAGATGAAATTTCTGAAATTTCAAATGCATATGTGATTTTTGAGATGTGCCAATGGCGAAAAAACAACCAGGTTGGTATTAAATATTTTTCTGATGTTTTAGAAGATATTTTTGCTTCACTTCAGGGAAACGGGTGCAAAATCATGTTCATCTGCGATACCGATGAAACGCGATTCGAATTGAACTATAGAAACGAATTCCTTCGTTACGTGGATATTCATATCAACACGGATGCTCTCACGCTCTTTTTGTACAGTGCATGCGTCTATATCGATGCGCATGCTTCGGGAATAGATATTGAAGGGTTCGATGGAACTTATGAAGTAGAGGAGGGTGCAGAAAGCGAGATCACGATATTCGTAGAGAACTCCTTGTGCGCTACTAACCCAATCCTGCAAATAGATGTTTTTGAGGAGCTTTTGCAGTTCTTTCCGTTCAAGAATAACGTTTCATATAATCTCCACCCGGTAACTACAGCCACGTATGCAATTGGAACAACGTATTATGGCGCAGATTATCTCGTGAATTGGTTTTCGAGTTTATTTAACCAAGATATTCCTGTATCTCTTGCGTTCATCTATGAGCTCAATGGGGCTTTCCCGGATGGAGATTATGGATTTGAAGTATTTCTTGCCGCAAATTTCTATTGGAGCCTGCTCGATACCATTTCCGATATCATGAATGATTTTCTCTATGAAGGTGATTTATCCGTATACGATAATTGGCCTGGGCGCTGCTTGGTAACCCACAAGCCCGCATACGGCGATGGATGGTTGCTCGTTCCTATACCCATAGAAGAATGGCAAATTTAAGGAGGTAAGTTTTATGAAGAAGAGCAGAATCGCATTGTTAGCCATTCTTGCGGGCATGGTATGCCTCTTTTTGTGCGCGGCGTGCGGTTCGTTTTCCAAACAGCTTTCTGTGCCGAAAAATCTCCAAATCGATGAATACGATATTCTCACGTGGGAAGAGGTGCCTGGTGCGGAAAAATACCTCGTGAGCATCAACGATGAAGATTACCAAACGGATGCATGCAAGCTGGATATTTTCATGCTTACCGCCACTCCCGGAGTATATAAAATTAGTGTAAGCGCATTGGGTGATCTGCAAAACACTTTCGATTCAGGGTGGTCTGCGGAGTTTATTTACAATGTGCAAGATGCAGAAGGCTTGGTGGCTTATGGATTAATAGATAATGACACCGCTTATACAGTGGCGGCTGCATGCAATGTGATAGAGGGCTCTCCTGCTCCGAAAGGGAAATTGGTAATCCCCTCCGAATATAAAGGGCTCCCGGTTACCGAAGTTTACACTTCCGGTTTTGCGAATTGTATGGAGATCACCTCGGTCATTTTGCCGGAGAGCATTTCTTCCATTGGAGCGTATGCATTTAAGAATTGCGAGGGGATGGCAAGAATTAAGCTCCCAATCTATATGGAGGGAAAACTTTTACAAACGTTTAAATACTGTACTAAGCTTACGGAAATTGATCTGCCGCATGGCATTTCATCTCTCAACGCAACTTTTGGCGGTGGGCTCAAGCGCCTTGTGATTCCGGCCACGGTAACGGAAATTGCCTGGAATACATTCGTCGGATGCGATCAACTTGAAGATCTTACCGTTGAAGAAGGCAACCCCGTTTATAAAAGCGATGGAAACTGCATATTGAGCTGCGAAGATAACACCTTGATGATCGGAATCTCTTCCAGCGTTATCCCTGAATACGTAACTACCATTGGGGCGAATGCATTTGCAGGTTGCAAGGATCTTACGAGCATAATCATTCCGCGCGGAGTTACGAATATGATAGGATCTCCATTCAGCCGTTGCGATAATCTCACGAATCTCAAAGTTGCGGAGGGAAACCCCGTTTACAGAAGTGAAGGAAACTGCATCATCAAAAGAGAGAACAACGAGCTTGTTAACGGTTGCAAGAATAGTGTGATTCCCGCTGACGTGAAGATTATTGGGGAATCGGCATTCAATTCATCCGGAATAACGAGCCTCGTTCTTCCTCACGGTGTAACAAGCATCGAACTCGGTGCTTTTTCTGCCTGCAGGGCGCTCACAAGCATCGTGATCCCGAACACGGTAACATATATCGCTTCTGATGCGTTCCAGCTGTGCGAAGCGCTCACAAGTATCGAAATCCCCGGTAGCGTGAAAAGTATTGGAGATATGGCATTTTCAAGGAGCGGAATCGCAAGTTTAAAAATTTGCAATGGCGTTACAGAAATAGGAGAGTATGCTTTTTCCGCTTGCGTGAATCTTAAAAATGTTCGTATTCCGGTGAGTGTTACGAGCATTGGAGATGCAGCATTTTACAACAACGATTATACGCACGCGGTAACGCTCTCGAAAAATGTAGAAGTGATGCCGGACAGGATATTTACTATTAGTACGGTTTACGCTGAGCATTCCGAAAAGCCGAACGGATGGGGTGATTATACGGATTTCTATGATACGATACTGTGGGGCTGTACTTTAGTAATTGAGGAAGGGTACCCTTACGTTGAATCATATACGTATAGTAGAGGTGCGTTTGAGCCCGGTTGCTTTCCGCCCGAAATTCCTTCGCGAGAAGGGTACACCTTCGCGGGGTGGGCAACGGAAAAGGGGAGCAAAGAGGTGGTTTACGGTACGTATGATTATGTTGGGGAGTATTCGGATTTCGCGATAGGAACAGTAAGGGTATCTATGAAAATCACGTTGCCAGAAGAAGATAGGCAAAAGATTCCCGAGGGAACCACGCTCTACGCAGTATGGATTCCGGAAAACGGTTAATAAGTAACCTTGCCGCCGCACGCAAAGCGTGCGGCGGTTTTCACGTTTCGGCGAAATATTCCGCGTAAATTTTCTTCTGTGAAAGTTGTCATTTTCGAAGAATTATGGTATAATACACATAAGAAATTATCATGGGATATACTATGGCAAAACTTTTGGGCATAGACGTGGGTTCCACCACGGTGAAGGTGTGCGTTCTTGAAGAGGGCGGCACCGCGCTACATACCTCCTACGTGCGCCACTTTTCGCGCGTGAAGGAGTGCGTTCTTTGCGAATTGGAAAAAATTCGCCACCTATCCGATCGCTATCGCATTGCGATCACCGGATCGGCTGGGCTGGGGCTTGCCCAGCGCGGTAAGCTCGATTTCGTGCAGGAGGTGCAGGCGGCTTATACCGCTATCAAAAAGCTTTATCCGGATGCGGATGCCGCCGTGGAGCTGGGTGGCGAGGATGCGAAGATCATTTTCGTTACGGGGGGCACTGAACAGCGCATGAACGGCAGCTGTGCGGGCGGCACGGGCGCCTTTATCGATCAAATGGCAACGCTTTTAGATGTTACCGTTTCCGAAATGGATGCGCTCTCTCTGCAAGCGGAGAAGGTGTATCCCATCGCCTCGCGCTGTGGAGTGTTCGCAAAATCGGATATTCAGCCCCTGCTCAATCAGGGTGCAAAAAAGAGTGATATCGCCGCTTCCATTTTCCGTGCAGTTGTTGATCAAACTGTTTCCGGGCTTGCGCAAGGCAGAAGAATTAAGGGCAAGGTGCTCTTCCTCGGAGGGCCTTTGCACTTTTTGAAAGGGCTTCAAAAGGCGTTCACCGAAACGCTTGATCTCGATGCAGAGCACGCGATCTTCCCGGAGAATGCACCGTGTTTCATGGCAATCGGGGCAGCCATGTCTGCAATAGCAACGCAGGAAATTGGGTTGGATGAGTTGATCGCGCGCATTGAATCGGTGGAGGATGGGGGCAATATCACGGTTGGGAAGCCGCTCTTTTCCTCTCAAGAGGAGTACGGCGCTTTCATCGCGCGCCACAGGCGGAGCGATCTTGAATTTGAGGATATCCATAAATACGAGGGGGATGCTTATCTCGGCATCGATTCGGGTTCAACCACAACGAAGCTCATGCTCATCACCCCTGAAAATAAAATTCTCTACTCTCACTATCAAACGAACAACGGTCAGCCGTTGGAGATCGTTGCAAACAAACTCCGCGAGATCCATTGGCTTACGAAGGAGCGTATCGTCATTCGCGGCGCTTGCGTAACGGGCTACGGCGAGGATATGATGAAGGCCGCCTTAAAGCTTGATTTCGGCATCGTTGAAACGATGGCACACTTCAAAGCGGCGCTTCACTTCAATCCCGAGGTGGATTTTATCATCGATATCGGCGGCCAGGATATCAAGTGTTTCAAGGTAAAAAACCGCGCCATCGATTCCATTATGCTCAACGAGGCGTGTTCTTCCGGTTGCGGCTCCTTTATTCAAACGTTTGCAAAGGCGATGGGAATGGAGATCGAAGAATTCTCTCGGCTCGGGCTCTTTGCAGAGCACCCCGTGGAGCTTGGTTCACGCTGCACCGTGTTTATGAATAGCTCGGTGAAGCAGGCACAGAAGGAGGGCGCGAGCGTGGAGGATATCTCTGCCGGGCTTTCCGCTTCCATCGTGAAAAACGCGATCTACAAGGTGATTCGTGCACGCACGCCCGAGGAACTCGGCGAGCATATCGTGGTGCAGGGCGGCACGTTCTTAAACGACGCGGTGCTCCGCTCCTTTGAGATCGAAACGGGCAAGGAAGTAATCCGCCCTGCCATCGCAGGGCTCATGGGTGCATTCGGTGCGGCGCTCTACGCAAAGGAGAACACCGCAACAGGCGTGCTCATTTCCACGATGCTCTCCGAGGCGGAGCTGCGCAATTTCTCCTACGGCGCGAAATCGGTGAACTGTAAGGGCTGTACCTCGCATTGCAGCGTGAATATTCTCACCTTCTCCGATGGCAGAAAGTTCATTTCCGGCAACAAATGCGAGCGCGGCGCAGGCTTGAAGCCTGCAAACAATCCGCTCGATCTGTACGCATATAAGTATCAAAAATTGCTCTCAATGCCCGGGCATGGTATGGGCAAACGCGGCCGAGTTGGCATTCCTTTGCAGCTTGTGATGTATGAACAGCTTCCGCTCTGGGTGGGCTTTTTCGAAACGTGCGGCTTTGAAGTGGTGCTTTCGGAAAAGAGCTCGCGTGCCCTTTATTTCAAGGGCCAGCATACCGTTGCGAGCGATACGGCGTGCTATCCTGCAAAACTCATGCACGGGCACGTTGAATCGCTTCTCGATATGGGCGTGGATTTCATTTTCTATCCCTGCGAGAGCTACAATTTAGATGAGCACGATAGCGTAAATCATTATAATTGCCCCGTCGTGGCGTACTATCCCGAGCTATTGAAGGCGAATAACGAGCGTCTCACAAACGAGAATCTCATAATGCCCTATCTTGATCCAAATAACGAGCGAACGATGGTGAAGGCGCTAAGGCGTGCGCTCAAAAAATACAAGCTCTCTTCCGCCCTCATTCGTGAAGGTTTGCGCGAAGGCATGCAGAGAATGGAGCACTACCACGCGGAGATTGTAGCCGAAGGCAGGCGCGTGCTTGCAGAGGCAAAGCGCGAGGGCAAGCACGCCGTAGTGCTTGCGGGAAGGCCGTATCACGCCGATCCGGAAATCAATCACGGCATCAATAAGCTCCTTAGCTCGCTTGGGCTTGCCGTGCTTTCAGAGGATGCCGTTTTTGAGCAGGGCAACCTTGTAAAAGTGAACGTGCTCAATCAATGGACGTACCATGCCCGCCTCTACCGCGCCGCTGAGTACTGCACGCGTAAGTTAAATTGCGATCTCGTGCAGCTCGTTTCCTTCGGTTGCGGTATTGACGCTATCACGACGGACGAGGTGCGTACCATTCTCGAGCGCAGCGGAAAGCTCTACACGCAGATCAAGATCGATGAGATCAACAATTTGGGCGTGGTGAAGATCCGCCTTCGCTCCATGCTCGCCGCAATTGAAGAACAGAGAAGGGGAAGAGAAGAAGTATGAATGAAAAAATCACGAGCAAACGCACCGTTGATTACACCGATCGTTTCCCTGTTTTCACGCCCGAGATGAAAAAGACGTATACCATTCTCGTTCCGGATATGCTCCCCTGGCATTTCGATCTTCTTACGCACGTCATGCGCGGCGAAGGCTACATGGTGGAGGTTTTGCACAACGAGGGTCGGGCGGTCATCGACGAAGGTTTGAAGCACGTTCATAACGATACGTGCTATCCCGCGTTGTGCGTCATAGGGCAATATCTCGATGCGCTCAAAAGCGGCAAGTACGATGTGGATAAAACCGCCGTGCTCATCACGCAAACGGGCGGCGGATGCAGAGCGAGCAATTATCTGCCGCTTATTAGAAAGGCGCTGAAAAGTGAATTCCCGCAAGTACCCGTGCTCTCGCTGAACTTTTCCGGTTTGGAAAAAGGGAACGGCTTGCAACTCAATTTAAAAATGCTTCAAAAGCTCGCCTACTCCATTTTTTACGGCGACCTCGTTATGACGTGTTTCAACCAAACCAAGCCCTACGAAATGAGGGATGGGGATAGCGCGAAGGTGCGCAGCTCGTGCGTGGAAACATTGCGCGGCGCTCTTGATTCGGGCGAATATAAAAAACTCAAGCGCTACACTACGTACGTGTTAGATGCATTTGCCGCCATACCCGTAAGCCAAGTGAAGAAGGTGAAGGTAGGAATCGTGGGAGAGATCTACGTGAAATACTCTCCGCTCGGCAATTCGCATCTCGAGGAGTTCCTGCTTCAAGAAGGGTGCGAGCCCGTTATGCCGGCGCTCATGGATTTCATTCTCTACTGCGTCGTAAACAACCTCAACGATGCGAAGTTTTACGGAAGAAAGAGCATTGTAACGGTGATATTCCGCTTCGTTTATAAATGGCTTTTAAAAAAGCAGAGGGCGATCATTAAGCAGATGAAGGCGCACGGCAGATACGAGCCCTTGCACGATTTCGAGCACCTGAGAGGGTGCGCGGATCGGGTGATTCACCAGGGCGTGAAAATGGGAGAAGGGTGGCTCATTCCGGCTGAAATGGCGGCGCTTTGCGAAACGGGTACGGAAAACGTCGTCTGCGCACAGCCCTTCGGATGCCTGCCTAACCACATTGCAGGGAAAGGTGCGGTGCGCGTTATAAAAGAGCTTTACCCGAATGCAAATATCGTGCCCGTTGATTACGATCCCTCGGCTACGAAGGTAAACCAAGAGAACCGCATCAAGCTCATGCTCGCCACGGCAAGAGAAAATCTTCGCTTAGAAGCGATTTAGCGATCCTTATTGCGGGCATGGTATTGCCGAAATCTGTCTTATACGCCGCGTGCCGGCTGCTTTTGCAGTCGGTACGCGGCTTCTTTAAAAGATGTTTTCTATTGCAGGGGAGTAGGTATCTGGCAGGCATTTGGTGAGGTGCATAAGGATCTCGAGCTTTGCGAGCGCAAATGTAAAGTTTCCTTCTGCAACGAGGCGCACCGTTTCAGACATGTAATCGTCAATGCGCGAAATATCGCTGTGCGGAATCCAGGTATGCAGGTGCTCTTTGCGCGTTTCCCACGCCGTTTGCACTGCCTTTGCATCTTCGCCGTTTGCAGTGCCGTCATCCACCTTTTCATAGAGCGTTTCCAACTCTTCACGAAAGCCGGAAAATTCATTCTGTACGAAAAACCATTCAAAGATGCCCAGCCCGATGAGCAGCGCCGCCGCAACGAGAATTGCCGTTAAAGATTTTACCATATGTAGGATGCAGCACCGCGTTTCGAGTGCGTGCCGCATTGCCATTCTTTGTGCAGAAAAAGAAGTGTGCACAAATTTCCACTCTTTTACCACGTTTTTCCGTTCGGATATGTCACGTGCGTTGTACGGTATTTCTCCCCCTTTACTTGCAAATAGATCTTGCCTGTGCCATCTGCAGTGAGCACGAGCACTTTTTTCACCTTTTTTACGCCTTCTTTTTGCAGTATGGCATTGAAGAATTCTTCATCAAGGCCGGTAAGTTCTAAATTTTTGCGATTGTAGGTTCCGTTATCAATGATCACGAAGGGAAGCGAAGTTTGCAGGTTTTCGTAATCTTCCTTCGGCAGCGCCGAGAATTGGCCGTTTGATTCATAGAGCGCATAGTCCACGCTATCGAGCGCGAAGAAGCCCGCCGTGCGCAAACTCTCAATGAGGTCGGATACATCGAGGTTGTTTCTCTTGAGCTGATAATCGTCGATGCCGTTTTTATTGATCACGAGGCTGGGTTTGCCGCTGATGAGTGATTTAAGCGGTTTAATTTTGAGATCAACGAGCGTCATGATCTCATGAAGAACGTAAATGGTGATGATGGCAATGATGCCGTAGAGCAGTGGAATGGAGGCATCTGACATAGGGATGCACGCCAGCTCGGCGATGAGCAGGGTGATCACAAGCTCAAAGGGTTGCATTTCACCGATCTGCCGTTTTCCCATGAGGCGCATGATGATGAGTAGGGTAATGAAGATGATGGCGGTGCGGATGATCACGAGTACCATATATCGGAATTTTGTTCAGAACCTCTAAGAATTATGTATCGAGCACGGAAAAGAGTTGCGCGCTTTTTGCAAATGTGATATGATAATTGCGAAGAGTAGCCAAGGTGCGTCAAGTGTTGCGAAACGGGACGTTGTTCGCAAACGAAAGGGCAAAGAAAATTCATTTCGAGGCCCTGCGGTGCCACGGCGCGTCCGCTCGCATTTACACACCGAAGTTGCGCTCAAGGTAAGGCGCAGGTGCAAAAAGGCGGACCTCTTTCGGGAGGTTTTTTATGTCTGAAAATTTTGAGCTGCAATCCATTCGTAAGGGAAACGAGGCCACCATGCCCGAAAGGAACGTTCCATTTTGGAAGAAGCTGTTTTTTTCCGACGTTCTTTTGGAGAAATCGAATGCACAGAAAATCGCCTATATCGGCGTGGTAACGGCGCTGTGCATCGTTTCAAATATGTTTGAGATCAAATTTGCTTCAACTCAATTCTCTTTAACAATTTTCACCTCAATTCTTGCAGGAATATTATCGGGGCCGATGCCGGGATTTTTAGCCGTTTTTTTGGGGGATGGAATCGGTTACCTCGTCAACAGTATGGGATTTATGTACTATTGGTGGGTGGCTCTTGCCTGTGCTACGATGGCGTTCCTTGCCGGAATCATCATGAAGGTCCCGCTGAAATTTAGGGGCGGCGGCTATGTGAAGCTTTTCCTCGTGTGTGTTCTCACCTTTTTTATCTGTTCGGTAGGTATTAACAGCACGGGTATGTATTGGATCGGTTTGCCTATCTACATGCCGCAAGGAGTTATTGAAAACGTAGAGGCGCACTTTGGAGGAGATCTCACGTTCGGAATCTACCTACTCATCCGCTTTTTCTTCATGGGGCAGATTTGGAACAGTCTCGTCAATTATACTCTGCTCTTTATTGCAGTGCCCCTTTTGAACGCCGTAAAACCGCTGAAGATCAAAATCCTTTGAGTGTTTTACAAGCGCAAGAATGGAAAAAAATATGAACTGTCAACCGCTTGCGGTTGACTTTTTCTTTTCTGCGGTGGTATAATGTTATCAGTAGATAAATAAGGGAAAAGACTATGCTTTCAAATTTGCTTGCAGAAAGTCCGCTTTTCGGCACGTACGACAAGGGAATCTATCTCTTCGGATTCGCAATACAGTACTATGCAATCGTCATTCTTTGCGGTATGCTTCTTGCGGCGGCGCTCTCGGCGCTACTCATGAAGCGAAGAAATATCGATCCGAATTTCGTGCTTACGCTCTTCGTGTTCTGCATTCCCACGGCGATCATCGGCGCGCGGCTCTTCTCCTGCCTCACCGATCCCAGCCTTGGTATTGCCGCACTTTTCAAATTTCCATGGGAAGGGCTTTCGATCACGGGCGGAATCATTGGCGGCGTAATTGCCGGCTTTATCGTTTGCCTCGTTTCAAAGGTGAACTTTTTCCGCGCGGCGGATTGCGTTGTTATCACCGTTCTCCTCGCGCAAGCGATCGGGCGGTGGGGGAATTATTTCAACGCTGAAGTATACGGCGGCGTTGTTGAAAATCCCGCTTGGCAATGGTTCCCCTTTGCGGTGGATATCAACGGCACTTGGCACTATGCCTTCTTCTTCTATGAGAGCGTGGTCAATTTAATCGGCTTTGCAATTCTCTATTCCCTTGCATGGTTCTATAAGAGCAAGCCGAACGGAATTTTCATGTTCGCCTATTTCGTGTGGTACGGCACGGTGCGTTCTATTATGGAGCCATTCCGCGATCCCTCCTTCATCCTCGATGGGGGCGGCATATGGTGGAGCGAGGTTTTCGCCGTGCTCATGATCGTATTCGGCGTGGGCGGAATTGCCACGCTGTTATATCTTAATCACCGCAAAGAGGGTGCTCTTTTTGGAAGCAAAACGGGGGATCCATGTGGCATTACCAAGTATCTCTCTGCCGAAAAGGACGCCGCTCCTTACTATTCAAAGATCAACATGCTCGGCGAAAATTATCCGCCGAAGCCGGTGAAAAAGGTGGAAGAAAAATCTTCTAACAAGAAATCCGATAATACCATGTCTGAGGAAGAACGGCAATGAGGAATTTAACCCTTCTTACAGATCTCTATCAGCTCACTATGGGGCAAGGCTATTTTAATGATGGGAAGCACGAGCAGATTGCCGTGTTCGACGTATTCTTTCGCCCCAACAAGCTTATCACCTACTCGGTTGCCGCCGGTATGGAGCAGGTGGTAGAGTATCTCGAAAATCTGCACTTTTCGGAGGAGGATATCACCTATCTTCGCTCTCTCGGCTGCTTTTCAGAGGAATATCTTGCCTACCTGAAAGAACTTCGCTTCACGGGTGACGTTGTGGCGGTGCGCGAGGGGGAAATCGTTTTCCCGTACGAGCCCATTATCACCGTTAAAGCGCCCATGATTCAAGCACAGCTCGTTGAAACGGCGCTGCTTACCTTCGTCAATCATCAAACGCTCATTGCATCCAAAGCGGCGAAGATCGTGGATGCCGCGGGCGGCGGTGTAATGGAATTTGGCCTTCGCCGTGCGCAGGGTGCGGATGCAGGTATCTACGGAGCTCGCGCCGCAATCATTGGTGGCTGTGTGGGCACCTCAAATGTGTATGCCGGTAAGCTCTTCAACGTACCCGTTTCCGGCACGATGGCGCATAGCTGGGTTATGAATTTCCCCTCTGAACTTGAGGCGTTCCGTGCATACGCAAAGAGCTTTCCCGATAACTGCTTATTGCTTGTGGATACCTACGATACGCTCCGAAGCGGCGTTCCGCATGCGATCGAGGTGTTCAAAGAGCTTCGTGCGGCAGGGTATAAGCCTAAGGGCATCCGTCTCGATTCCGGAGATCTTGCGTATCTTTCCAAAGAAGCGCGTAAAATGCTGGATGGGGCAGGTTTTTCCGATGCGATCATCTGCGCTTCGGGTGATCTCGATGAATACTCTATTCGCTCGCTCAAGGAGCAGGGCGCAAAAATTGATAACTGGGGTGTGGGAACCAAGCTCATCACGAGCGCCGATCTGCCGGCGCTGGGCGGCGTTTATAAGCTCGCCGCCGTTTATGAAGGAGAAGAGGAAATTCCAAAGATCAAGCTTTCCGATACCACGGAGAAGATCACAAATCCCGGCGTGAAGGAGGTTTACCGCCTCTACGATAGGGATAGCGGTAAAGCGATTGCCGATTACATCGTCTGTGCAGGGGAATACGTGGATGAGGAGAAGCCTCTTGAGCTTTTCCACCCCGTAGAAACTTGGAAACGCATGACGGTTACAAACTTCCGCGCACGGAATTTGCGTACAGCGCTTGTAAAAAACGGAAAGCGTGTTCATGGCATGGTACCCCTGAAAGAGCTTGCCGCCTACTTCAAGGCGGAGAAGGCGTGCTTTTGGGAGGAATACATGCGCCGTGATATGCCTCACATCTATAAGGTTGATCTTTCGCCCACCCTACACGCGCTCAAGGTGCAAATGGTTAAGGGCGGAAAGGGGGAAGCATGAAGCAAAAAACGGCGCTCCGCGCCATCCTTCTTGCCCTAATTGTGCTCGCGTTGCTTGCGGTTGATCTCATCACGAAGCATATAGCAGAGGCAAATGCTTTTCACCAAAGCACCTATTTTTTGGGGCTCGTGCGCCTCAACTTCGTAAAGAACACGGGCATTGCATATGGGCTTTTCTCCGATAGTAAAGTAGGTATGCTCGTTATAACCGTTTTAACGATCGTTGAGATTGTTGCAATTCCTGCCGTTGCCTTCACGCTGCTGAAGGGGAATTTTCCTGCACAGATCACACTTGCCGTGATTGAATCGGGTGCGATCGGAAACCTTGTCGATCGGCTTGCACTCAGTTACGTGCGGGATTTTATTGATATCGCGCCCATGGGCTTCGGCGTTTGCAACATTGCCGATTTTTGCATTACCCTCGGCGCGGTTGCTTTGGTAATTATTATTCTCTTCGTTGGCCCTACAGCGATCTTTCCCTTAAAAAAAGAATGGCGCGAGGAAGCAAAACGCCGCGAGCAGGAAGCAGAAAATGGAGAGGCGTAAATTCACGGCACAGGCGCCATGCCGTGCAGATGTTTTCTTAAGCACAGTGGCAGATCTCACGCGTTCTGCCGTAAAAAAGCTTGCAGTTGCGGGCATGGTATGGGTGAACGGTGTGGAGGCGAAGGCAGGAGCCGCTTTGAAAGCAGGGGATGAGGTTTCAATTTGTATTCCGGATCCCACGCCGATTGCGGCAAAACCGGAAGATATTCCCATTGAAATTCTCTATGAGGATGCGGATTTTGCCGTCGTCAACAAGCCGCAGGGCATGACGGTGCACGCAGGTGCTGGCAATTTTGAAGGAACCCTCGTAAACGCGCTCCTCTACCGCCTTGATAATTTAAGCGGAATTAACGGAGAAATTCGCCCCGGTATCGTGCACCGCATCGATAAGGATACTTCCGGGCTTCTCGTCGTAGCCAAGAACGATCGTGCGCACCTCTCCCTTTCCGGGCAGATTGCCGAAAAAACGGCAAAGCGCGAGTATTACGCCCTTCTCGAAGGGGTAATGAAAGAGCCGGAAGGGCATATCAAAACGCAGATGGGGCGGGATAAAAAGAATCGCCTCAAGCAAGCAGTGCTCCCCGCCGGGGAGGGGCGAAACGCTGAAACCGATTACTTCGTAGTAGAGCGTTTCAAAAACAATTCGCTCGTGCGTTTTTCGTTGAAAACGGGGCGCACGCACCAGATCCGCGTGCATGCAAAGCATATCGGGCATCCTGTTGTGGGGGACAAGCTCTATGGCTACAAAAACCAGCGTTTTCAACTTGAAGGGCAGCTGTTGCACGCCTTCCGCCTCACGCTCACGCACCCTACCTCAGGCGAAGTGATGGTATTTGAGGCACCCATGCCTGAATACTTCGAGCGAATTTTAACCATTTTGAGAAACGAAACGCGCCTTTGAATGACGCGCTGTATAAATCTTAAGGAGACGAAACATGTCATCCGTTATTGCTATCGTCGGCCGCCCCAACGTGGGTAAAAGCACCTTTTTCAACAAGGTTGCGGGTCGAAAAATCTCAATTACAGAGAACCGCCCCGGCGTTACGCGCGATCGTATCACCGTTGATGCCGAGTGGCGCGGCCGCCCTTTCACGCTTATTGATACGGGCGGCATTGAGCTAAAGAGCGAAGATACGATGTGGAAACAGATCGCCTTGCAGGCTTCGCTCGCCATTGATACGGCAGACGTCATTCTCTTTTTTACGGATGGAAAGGAAGGGCTCACTGCCTCCGATTACGATGTTGCAGAACTGCTTCGCCGTTCCAAAAAGCCGGTGATCCTCGTTGTGAATAAGGTGGACGATTATTCGCCCGATAAGGTTTTTGAGTTCTATTCGCTCGGGCTGGGCGAGCCGTACCCCGTTTCCTCCGAGCACTCCCGTGGCATTGGCGATGTGCTCGATCAGGCAGTTGCATACTTCCCCAAGGGCGAGAGCGAAGAGAGCGATACCTTGAAGATCGCCGTCGTCGGTAAGCCGAATGCGGGAAAAAGCTCCCTCGTCAATAAAATTTTGGGGCACGATCGCACCATTGTAACGCCCATTGCCGGCACCACGCGCGATGCGATCGATACGAAATTCGAGCGCGACGGAAAGAGCTACACCATCATTGATACGGCAGGCATTCGCCGCAAGCGCTCCGTTGAGGACGACGTAGAGTACTATTCGGTGCTGCGCGCCTTCGATGCGGTGCGGCGAGCCGACGTCGTTTTACTCGTCGTTGATTGCGCAGAAGGGCTCACCGAGCAGGATGTTCGCATCATCGGCTACGTACACGAGCAGGGAAAGCCCTCCGTCGTCGTCATGAATAAGTGGGATACCATCGAGAAGGATACAAACACCATTCAAAGGTTCGAAAAAGACCTTCGAGAGGATCTTAAATTCATGAGCTACTTCAAATCGGCTTATATTTCGGCAAAGACGGGCCAGCGCGTTGAAAAGATCCTCAAACTTGCCGAGGAGGTTTACGCTCACGCAAACTTCCGCGTGCCGACTGGCGCACTCAACGATCTTCTCATCGACGCGATGCGCATCAGCGAACCGCCCAGCTACAACGGCAAGCGCATGAAAATGTACTATGCCTCCCAGCCCTCCGTCTGCCCGCCCAACTTCGTGCTCATGGTCAACGACGAAGGCCTTTTGCACTTTTCCTACGAACGCTATCTTGAAAACGTCATTCGAGAGGCATACGATTTCTCGGGTACGCCCATTAAAATTACCGTGCGCAGCAAGAAGGAGAACGAATGAAAGAACTCGGCATAGGCGAGCTGTGGTATTGGTTTTTGTTGATGGCAGTTGCGTGCTATTTCATCGGCTGCTTCAACTTCGCCGTCGTCATAGCAAAAATCAAGCACAAGGATGTGCACAAGATCGGTAGCGGCAACCCGGGAACGATGAATATGAGCCGCGAATTTGGGCTCAAAATCGGGTTTATCAACTTCCTTTTGGATGCGTGCAAGGGGGGCGTGCCCGCTGTCATCAGCTATTTTATCTTCCGCGGCTTTGTGTTTGCGGGAACGGAAATCGTAATCTCCGATTTCACACGCTACTTCTGTGGCGTATGCGTTATCATCGGGCATATCTATCCCGTTACGATGCGCTTCAAGGGCGGAAAGGGAATTGCCTCCACGCTGGGGCTCTTCTGGATGAGCATTTCTTGCGAGAACCCGTGGTTCATTCTTCTTGGCTTTTTGGGGCTTCTCGGCGTGCTTACCTATATCGCGCTCACGGAATGGGGCTCTATGGGTTCGCTTCTCGGCGTTACGGGCTTTTCCTTGTGGCAGGGAATCATCTTCTTTTTGCGCTATTTGGATATGCTTGCAAGCGGCTGGGTGATTGCATGCTTCATGATGCTTCTTGCGCTCAACTTCCTCACGTGGTTTGCGCACCGCAAAAACCTCGTGCGCCTATTCGCAGGCGAAGAACACAGAACTTCCGTAAAGAAACTTTCCAAGGGCAAGCGCGGAATGAAGAATATGTAAAAATTCAATGAAAAAAAGCCTTGCGGGGAGCAAGGCTTTTTCATATTTAAATTATTTTACGATCAAGCTCGTGCCCGTCATCTCCTCGGGAATGGGAAGCCCCATCACTTCGAGCAGGGTGGGAGCGAGGTCGGCAAGGATACCGTCTTCGCGAAGCTTTGCTTTTTTCGCTCTGTATTCCTCCGAAATGAGCACCACAGGCACAGGATTGGTGGTGTGTGCGGTGAAGGGGGAACCGTTGGAATCGATCATCTTATCAGCATTGCCGTGGTCTGCAGTGAGCAGCGCTGCACCACCCATGTCCAAGATCTTCTCCACGACGCGCTGTACGCACGCATCCACGGTGTGCACCGCTTTCATGGCGGCAGGCATTACGCCCGTATGGCCAACCATATCGCAGTTAGCGTAGTTTAAGATCATCACGTCATATTCGCCGCTATCAAGCTCCTCGAGCACGCGCTCCGTAACCTCGGGGGCGGACATCTCGGGCTGAAGATCGTAAGTGGCCACTTTCGGCGAGTTGATGAGCACGCGCACTTCGTTTTCATTGGGTGCTTCTACGCCGCCGTTGAAGAAGAAGGTAACGTGTGCGTATTTCTCGGTTTCCGCAATGCGAAGCTGCTTTTTGCCCATGTTCGCAAGGTATTCGCCCAGCGTGTTTGCCATGCTCTGCTTGGGGAAGGCGATCTCCACGCCCTCAAGCGATGCATCGTATACGGTGAAGCAGACGTAAACGGGGTTTAAGAAGCCCGTTTTGCGCTCAAACGCCGTGCCCTTGGGAACGGTAAATTCTTCCTGTGTGAACGCACGCGTGATCTGGCGGGCGCGATCGGGGCGGAAGTTGAAGAAGATAACAGAATCGCCTTCTTCTACAAGAGCAACGGGCTTTCCGTCCTCAACGATATTGGTAGGAAGAACAAACTCATCCGTTACGCCGTTAGCGTAGCTTTCCTCAATTGCTTTCACCGCGTCTTCAGCTTGCATGCCCGTGCCAACGGTGAGCATATCGTAGCACTTCTCCAAGCGATCCCAATTGTTATCGCGATCCATCGCGTAGTATCTTCCGGAAAGGGAGGCAAGCTTGCCGTAGCCAAGCTCGTTCATTTTAGCGATGAGCTCTTTCGCATACCCCATGCCCGAGGTAGGGGATACGTCTCTGCCATCGAGGAAGGCATGCACGTAAGTTTCGGGAACGCCCTTTGCCTTTGCCATTTCAAGAAGCGCGAAGAGATGGGAGAGGTGGCTGTGAACGCCGCCATCCGAAAGAAGCCCCCAAAGGTGCAACTTCTTGTTGTTCTCAACAGCGTTATTCATCGCTTTCAGAAGCGCAGGGTTTTCAAAGAAATCGCCATCCTCAATTGCCTTGGTAATCTTGGTAAGATCCTGGTATACGATTCTGCCTGCGCCGATGTTGAGGTGCCCGACTTCGGAGTTGCCCATCTGGCCATCAGGAAGGCCTACGGAAAGCCCACTGGCGCCCAGCGTGGCGGAAGGGTATTTCTTGCGGAGCGCAGTCACGTTCACGCTTCTATCCGAGTAGATGGCATTGCCAATGATCACGGGGTTGATGCCGTAACCATCCATGATGATAATTGCATAAGGTGTTTTCATTCTGTTACCTCTTCTGAGTTTTACCCTTATATTATAATCCACCGCGCCGCATTTAGCAAGCGAAGAGCGGCGTTTTTTCCGATTTTTATTTTCATGCATCATGATTGAAGGATTTTTTTGAGGAGAAGGGAATCGTCACGCGTGCATTGCAACTTAAAGTGCGGCACGGAGACGATTCAGTTATACGCAAAAAGCGGAACCGCATCGGTTCCGCTTTTTTATGCCGTAAAAATATTTGCGATTATTTATCGTAGTTCACGATCGTTGCAAAATCGTTTGCCTTAAGGGATGCCCCGCCGATGAGTCCGCCATCAATCTCGGGCTGCGCCATGAGGCCCTTGCAGTTGCCTGCGTTCATAGAGCCGCCGTACTGAATGCGCACCTTGCCTGCGCAAACGGGGCAGAACACTTCGCCGCACTTCTTGCGGATATAGCCGATCGTCTCGTTCGCCTGTTCGTTGGTTGCGGTTCTGCCCGTGCCGATCGCCCAAATGGGCTCGTACGCGATCACGATCTGCGAAAGATCTTCGATGCCCTTCAAGCCTTCGGTGATCTGCTGATCGAGCACTGCTTCCGTTTTGCCGCCCTCGCGCTCTTCAAGGCTCTCACCAATGCAAACGATGGGGGTAAGCCCGGCATTGAGTGCCGCAAGCGTGCGCTTGTTCACGGTTTCATCCGTCTCACCGAAATACTGCCTTCTCTCGCTATGCCCGATGATCACGTATTTCACGCCGTACTCTTTGAGCATGTTGGCGGAGATCTCGCCCGTGTATGCGCCCTTTTCCGCAAAGTGCACGTTCTGTGCGCCGAGCTGAATGTTCGTGCCCTCGATCGCCTTCGCAACGGCGGGGATATCAATGGCCGGTACGCACACAACGACTTCGCAATTCGCATCTTTCACGAGGGGCTTAAGCGCCTCCACAAGGGCAACGCCTTCGCTTGCCGTGTTGTTCATCTTCCAGTTTCCTGCAATGATAGGGGTTCTGTTCATGTTCTCTTCTCCTTGATAAAGTTTACGATCGGTTAGATCACCGAAAATCGGGCGGGCCTTTTGCCCGCCCGATATAGTTTATTATGCTTATTCTTCCACGGAGAACTCTTCAGCAAGAGCTTCCTCAGCCATGGGATCCTCTTCCTCTACGAGGACTTCTTCCTCAATCATGGGTGCCTCTTCCTCTGCGGGTGATTCTTCCTCTTCCTCGGCATCGGCGAGTGCGGCCTCTCTTGCTGCAAGCTTATTCATGCTTGCTACGGTGCCCATCTGCCAAAAACAGATGATCAGTGCAACGCCGCCTACTGCTGCGCAGGCAATTGCCAGCCAAAGCCATTCGGCATCGAGGAGGAAATAGGTGAGCGCACCTGCACCAAGCGCGCATAAAGTGGCGAGCACGAGCACGATGCTCAAGGTAGCACCGATTTTCTTGTAGGGTTTCATAATTTTTTCTCCTTCCGTTTGTTTTTAATAAGACGGGAAACTCCCGAACTTTCCTATAACTTAGCACTCAATCAGATATTCTCATTGAGGCAGGCAATGCCCGGAAGCACCTTACCCTCAAAAAGCTCAAGGGAAGCGCCGCCGCCCGTGGAGATATGGGTGATCTTATCCGCAAAGCCGAGCTGCGTGCATGCCGCAGCCGAATCGCCGCCTCCTACGATCGTTGTTGCGCCCTGCGCGTCTGCAAGAGCCTGTGCCACTGCAATCGTGCCGGCTGCAAGCGTGGGGTTCTCGAACACGCCCATGGGGCCGTTCCAAATAACCGTCTTTGCGTTTATCACCTTTTCGGCGAACAGCTTTCTCGTCTCGGTGCCGATGTCAAGGCCCATCATGTCTGCGGGGATCTCATTGGAAGCAACGATCTTCGCTTCGATCGGCGCATCGATGGGGTCGGGGAACTGCTTTGCGATGACGGTGTCAACGGGAAGGAGAAGCTCCTTGCCGGCGGCCGCCGCTTTCGCGAGCATCTCCTTGCAGTAATCGATTTTTTCATCGTCTACGAGGGAGGTGCCAACTTCGTAGCCCTGTGCCTTGAGGAAGGTGTAAGCCATGCCGCCGCCGATGATAAGCGTATCGCACTTTTCAAGAAGATTGGAGATAACGTTGAGCTTATCCGCAACCTTGGCACCGCCGAGGATTGCAACGAAGGGGCGCACGGGGCGCTCGAGGGAATCTGCCATTACGGAGAGTTCCTTTTCAATGAGGAAGCCGCAAACGGCTGTCTTCACGAGCCCGTATTCAACGATGGCTGCCGTGGAAGCGTGGGAGCGGTGTGCCGTACCGAAGGCGTCGTTCACGTAGATCTCGCAGAAAGCGGCGAGCTTTTTGCAGAACTCAAGTTCCTTCTTTTCCTCTTCCCAGTGGAAGCGGAGGTTTTCAAGAAGCACGGCTTCGCCTTCCTTGAGAGCGGCAACTTTTGCCTGTGCATCGGGGCCAACAACATCGTTTGCAAATGTCACTTTGTCGCCGAGAAGTTCGTTGAGGCGCGCCGCCACGGGAGCGAGCGTAAGCTTTTTGGGCTCATCTTTGAGTGCCTTTTCGATGATCGCGGCTTTTGCGGCTTTCTGCTCCTCTGCAGGGAGAGCTTCTACCTTTTTCTTATCCTTCTTGTTGAGTTTCACTTCCTCGGAGAAGATGGAATGGGGCTTACCCATGTGCGAGCAGAGCACAACTTTCGCACCTTGATCCAAGAGGTACTTGATGGTGGGAAGGGCACCCATGATGCGGTTTTCATCGGTAATCTTGCCGTCCTTCATGGGAACGTTGAAATCGCAGCGCACGAGTACGCGCTTGCCCTTATAATCCTTTACATCTTTCACCGTCATTTTGTTCATTGAAATACTGTCTCCTTGTTTTTTACAGAATTTTACGCCATTATGATAAATCTTTTTCGGGAACTTGTCAATACTTTACGCGAGATTTTCTGAAAAGCGTGAAAAAAATCGGTGCACGCAAAGGAAAAAATTGCAAAAACGTGTATAATTTCGTTGACAAATACGGGGGCATTTGCTAAAATAAACGTTGCTTGTAAAAGGCGTTTTTTTTCGTGCGCACTTTTTCGGTGCGTGCATCCACACAGCCTACGCGGCACAGAGGGATGAAAAAAGCTTCTCCGAATCGTAAGATTTGAAGATATTCCGAAATAAGAACAAGGAGGTAAGAGATGCCCACAATCAATCAGCTCATTAAGAAAGGCAGAGAGCGCGAGGCTTTCAAATCGAAGAGCCCCATTCTCGATAGTTGCCCGCAGAAGCGTGGCGTGTGCCTTTCCGTGACGACGACTTCCCCCAAGAAGCCCAACTCGGCACTTCGTAAGATCGCGAGAGTAAGATTGACCAACAAGCAGGAAGGTACCGTGTACATTCCCGGTGAAGGTCACAATCTTCAAGAGCACAGCTCCGTTCTCATTCGCGGCGGAAGAGTCAAGGATCTGCCCGGCGTCCGCTATCACATTATCCGCGGCGCGCTCGATACGGCAGGCGTCGCGAAGCGCAAGCAGTCTCGCAGCAAGTACGGCGCAAAGCGCCCTAAGTAATGAATTGTACATGCTGAATTTCCTACGGCACGATAGCCGAAGGTCAATTCGCAATTTGAAAACAATTCATCTGCGCAGCAGCAACCAACCCTACTTATTTCGGAACATCCAAGCCCGATGAAGGTAGGCAGTATTCCCCGCAAGGGGGAGAAGATTCGCTACCAAACGAACTTCGCATTTCGTTGAATGGCAAGCGATAGCTTAAAAGAAGGGCGGCTAAATGCCCAAACGATTATTAAAAGGAGATTAGATTATGCCCAGAAGAGGTAGAATCCCGAAAAGAGACGTGCTTCCCGATCCTCTGTACGGCAGCAAAGTCGTCACCAAGCTCATCAATCAGATCATGCTTGACGGCGAAAAGAGTGTTGCCCAGAAGATCGTTTACGATGCGTTCTCCTTTATGGGAGAAAAGATGAACATGGATCCCATGGAGATTTTCAAGCAAGCGCTTGCAAACATCACCCCCATGGTTGAGGTTAAGGCGAGAAGAGTGGGCGGTGCGAACTATCAGGTTCCCATTGAGATTCGCCCCGATCGCCGCCAAACGCTTGCAATCCGTTGGCTCGTTATCAGCACGAGAAAGCGCAGTGAGCGTGAAACGTATAAAAAGCTCGCTGCAGAGCTTATGGATGCATACAACAACACCGGTGCATCCGTAAAGAAGAAGGAAGATACCCACAGAATGGCGGAAGCGAACAAGGCATTCGCACACTTCCGCTTCTAAGAGGTAGTGTAATGGCAAGAGAATACGACTTAAAACATACTAGAAACTTCGGCATCATGGCGCATATTGACGCCGGCAAGACGACGACGAGTGAGCGCATTCTGTTCTACACGGGTAAAACGCACAAGGTAGGCGAAGTGCACGAAGGCGCTGCTACCATGGACTGGATGGTTCAGGAGCAGGAGCGCGGTATCACGATCACGTCCGCTGCAACCACCTGTATCTGGAAGGGCCACCGCTTCAACATCATCGATACGCCGGGACACGTTGACTTCACCGTTGAAGTTGAGCGTTCTCTCCGCGTTCTCGATGGCGCTGTTGCAACCTTCTGCGCAAAGGGTGGCGTTGAGCCGCAGTCTGAAACCGTTTGGCGTCAGGCAGATACCTATAAGGTTCCCCGCATTGCGTACGTCAACAAGATGGATATCAACGGTGCAGATTTCTACCGCGTTGAGAAGATGATCCGCGATCGCCTCGGTGCAAACCCCGTGCCCGTGGAGCTTCCCATCGGCAAAGAGAGCACCTTCCGCGGCATTATAGACCTCGTTCATATGGAAGCAGAGGTTTACTATGATGACCTCGGTAAGGATTTCCGCAAGGAACCCATTCCTGCGGACATGCAGGATCTTGCTGAAGAATACCGCATGAAGCTCGTTGAAGAGGCGGCGTCCGCTTCCGATGAGCTCATGGAGAAGTTCTTCGAGGAAGGCGATCTTTCCGCTGAGGATATCTTGGCTGGTCTTCGCGAGCGTTGCCTCAAGATGGAGGCGATTCCCATGCTCTGCGGTTCTTCCTATAAGAACAAGGGCGTGCAGTTCCTGCTCGATGCCGTCATCAACTTCCTTCCCAGCCCCGTAGATGTAGACTTCGTTAAGGGTACGAACCCCGATACGGGTGCAGAGGAAGAGCGTAAAACTTCCGATGAAGAGCCTTTCGCTGGCCTTGCATTCAAAATCGCAACCGATCCTTTCGTTGGCTCGCTTGCATATTTCCGTTGCTACTCGGGTGTTCTCGAATCGGGTTCCTACGTTTATAACTCCATCAAGGAAAAGAAGGAGCGCGTAGGCAGACTCGTACAGATGCACGCAAACGAGCGCAAGGATATCGACGTGATCTATTCGGGCGATATCTGCGCCATCGTCGGTTTGAAGAATACGACGACGGGCGATACGCTCTGCGATGATAAGCACCCGATCGTGCTCGAGAAGATGGAATTCCCCGAGCCCGTTATTCAGCTCTCCCTCGAGCCCAAGACGAAGGCAGGCCAGGAAAAGATGACGCTCGCCCTCATCAAGCTCGCAGAGGAAGATCCCACCTTCAAAACGTATACCGATAAAGAAACCGGGCAGACGATCATTGCAGGCATGGGTGAGCTTCACCTCGATATCATCGTGGATAGACTTCTCCGTGAGTTCCACGTTGAAGCGAACGTCGGTGCGCCTCAGGTTGCTTACCGCGAAACGTTCCGTAGCGCCGTTGAGGCAGACGGTATGTATAAGAGACAGTCCGGCGGTAAAGGTCAGTACGGTCACTGTAAGATCCGTCTTATTCCGCAGGAACCCGGTGCAGGCTACGCGTTCGAAGATCAAACGGTGGGCGGCTCTATTCCCAAGGAATACATTCCTGCAATCGATAAGGGTATTCAGGAAGCGGCGAAGAACGGTTACCTCGCAGGCTACGAGATGGTAGATTTCAAGGTAGAAGTTTACGACGGTAGCTATCACGAGGTCGACTCCTCCGAAATGGCGTTCAAGATCGCAGGTTCGATGGCGTTCAAGAACGGTATGGAGAGGGCAAAGCCCGTGCTTCTCGAGCCCATCATGAAGGTGCAGATCATCACCCCCGAGGATTATTTCGGCGACCTCATGGGCAACGTTTCCTCCCGCCGCGGCACGATCGTCGGAACGGACGATCGCGGTGGTGCGAAGGTTATCGATGCGGAAATTCCGCTTTCCGAGATGTTCGGCTACGCTACGGAGCTCCGTTCCCGTACGCAGGGCAGAGGCCAGTTCACCATGCAGTTCGATCACTACTACGAAGTTCCCCGTTCGATTTCGGAGAAGATCGTGAAGGATCGCACGAAGGCGTAAGCTTTTCGGTTTCGCCTGTGCATAACGCGTGAGCGGTCAAAGGCAAGGGATTATAAGGCGCAAACCGTAATATCGGAAAAATTTGTAAAAAATTTCATGCAAAGTTATTGCAAATTTTTTTGGTATCGGTTATAATATTAGGCGACAAGCGATTCAGCTTGATATCAGAGATTGATAGATAGCTGCGCTTCCGCCCGTAAAACGGCGGAAAAGGTTATCAAAAAATATAAAAAATTTTTGGAGGAAAACTCAAAATGGCAAAGGCAAAATTCGACAGAAGCAAGCCCCACGTCAACATTGGTACGATTGGCCACGTTGACCACGGCAAGACCACTTTGACCGCAGCTATCACCATGGTTATGGCTTGCAAAGGTCAGGCGCAGATGATGCGTTACGATGAAATCGATAAGGCACCCGAAGAAAAGGCGCGCGGTATTACAATTAACACCGCTCACGTTGAGTATCAGACGGCTTCCCGTCACTATGCTCA
>JAFWBP010000011.1 GCA_017507045.1 Clostridia bacterium
CGATACGAGCAGAGCTATGCATAACCTACGGAGAAGCAAGTAAAAAGCTTGAGCTCGTGTATGCAGAAGAGGCGGTATATGTGAGTGTAGAGGGCATGCGTATAAAAGCGAGCGTAGCAAAGCTTGCAGGGTTTATAGCAAGGTTTGTAGAAATTCCTGAAACGGACGTAGAAGCAAACGAACTGCTTGAAAGCGTACTTCAATTGGATATCTCCATGCTCGTAACAATTACGGAAGCGGATGATACGCTTTCCCTTGCGCTGGCAGGTAACGAGCTGCTCAAGCTTTTTGGCATTGATTTTGAGCTTGGTGAAGTAAATCTTTGTCTCACGAAGGAAGGAACGATCACCGCCGAAGCACAGGGCGTGAAGATCTCGGTTACGAAGGGAAGTGCGTTCTCCTTCGATCCTACGGGATATCGGGATATTACGCCCGTTTTGGAAAAGCTTCCTGCACTTTTAGAAGCGAAGGCGCTTTCCCTCGAGGGCGGCTTCACCTTGATCGTCGGCGGTACACAGATCGATCTCGTGATCACGAGCGGCGTTCTTTCCTGGAGAAACGGTATATACCTCTATCTCGATGCGCTCCTCAAAATTAATGACGTCGTTATTCCGATGCAAATTTGCGTTGAAACGCAGGATCTTGAAAGCACCACCGTGAAGTTTGCTTACGGAAACATCGGTGCGGAGATCGCGGTAGATGAAATCGGTGCAATCGGTGATGCGTTTATGAACGTTTACAACCGCGTTTCGGGTATTCTTTCAAAGATCCTTTCGGGTGAGAACGTGCTGCCTGAAGCTGAAACCCTAACAGAGCTTTTAAGCGCGCTTCTCGGTGGCAGTGCGCTTGCCGATGCGGCTCAGAGCCTCGATTGGATTGAGCTTTTGCAAAATCTCACCTTCGCCGAAAGCACGCACGGCCTTATCGCATTCGCCTACGAAGGCTTCACGATTGATATTCTCGATCGCTTAGAGGGGCTCGTTACGCTCAACTTCCACTATGCGAGCGAATTGTTTGCATTAAGAGGGGATTTCAATACGGGGATATATGTGAGTGAAACGTTGCCTTCCATGCCGCTTGAAACAGATGATCAAGGGGTGCCGTGTGCAATCACTTACCTTACCGCAGAAGACTTTGCCGACGTAGTAGATTATATCGGTGCGCTTACAGGGCTGCTTGCAGAGCAAAGTATCAACCTCCACGCGGAGGGCGAAGTTGCCTCCACCGATACGGAAACGTTTGCAAACGGCATCAAATACAAGGTTGTAGCAGATGTCCATTACCAAACGGGCGGTGGCACCGTGTTCACGATTGATACAAAGAAGAGATCCTTCGTTGTTGATCCCGAGCTCTATCTCAATCTCTCGTTGCAGTTCGTTTCGGAAAACGCAGAAGTTGATAGCATCTATCTCGATTTCTTCGTGCTCGATGCGAACTTTGATGGCTCTGAGGCAGATGGTATCCTCGATTTCTTTGTTACCGTTTCCAACTTCCCCGAGGGGGATGCCAACCGCAACGAACTCTCGCTGCACGCACCTGCAGACGAAATCATGACGATTCTCTCCGGCGCCCTCACGATGCTGGGAGGAGAGGAGATCGCGCTTCTCAACGATTACATGATCTCCAAATGGATTCCCGATGACCTTACAACCGTCGCTCAGCTCCGTGCGCTCGGCGGCGAACTCTTCAAGCTCATCGGCATTGATCTTAACCTTTCCGAGCTTCTTGGCTCGCTGCTTGGCACTGCTCCCACGCAAGGCGGGAGTACCGCACAAACGGCGGGAACGGGCAATCTCGGCGTGGAATCTGCGTGGAAGAATTGGCACGAATGGGAACCTACCTACTATATCAAATCGATTTCAAAGGGTGAGAACGGCTTTGCGATCGTATTAAACGGCAAGGCGCTCTACGAAGGCGCAGAAACTTCGGAAGACGTTCACATCCTCTTCAACAAGGAAGAAGGGGAGAGAGGATCGCGCATTACGCTTCTTTCTCTCGATAACGTATGGAACGGCGCGTTCACGGAAAGAACGTCGCTCAGCCTTACCCTTGATTACGGCGCAGTTACAAAGGCAGAGCAAATCACGGCAGGCTATTCCGCACAGGGCATTGAAGAGCTCATCTTCGCCCTTGCGAGAAGCGCCACTCACGGCTCAGATGACGCACAGCCCGTGTACGCATTCAATAATAATTTCTATATCAACGGAACGATCAGCGCCTCGCTGCTTGGAATCGTTAACCTGGATATCAATGTGGAAATTTCCGTTACGATCGAACAGGGTGAGCCTGTAATAAACGTGCATTTGGAGTATCAAGGTTATGCACAATGGCTTCTCCTTACAACAATCGTTGCAATAAACGGAGATAGCACGCTCGATCTCACAATTCAGAATGGTATGGCGTACATGAAGCGCGTGCAGACCACGGAATTTACCGTCGGACTCCTCGGAGCAACCGAAAAGGAGATCACCCCGATCGTGCTCTATCGCGCCATGCCGCTCGATAATTTTATGGATGATATCCTCGATCAGCTGAGTTTTATTCTCAACTTTGGTCCGTTCATTGCCGATCAGATCGCCAATGCGGAAGGGGATAGTACAAGCGGCGGCGGCTCTGGAATTTACGATCTCGGCGATGTTCTCACGGGATTCAGCTACACTGCTTCCGAAAACAGCAATGCTTGGAATGTTTCGATTGATGGAGAAAGCTTCTCGAACGGCATCCTCGGAGATCTTGCCGCAAAGCTCACGGCAGAGAACGGTTTGCTTCGCGGTATCAATATCACGAAAGCAACGATCAATATTCCCGTAACCGATAGCTTCTCACTTTCGCTTAGCCTCTCCGCAAACCTGCGTTGGAAAAACGCCGGCGGCACAATGGAAAGCGGTTCGGATATAACGGAGAACGTTTCTGAAGTGATCGAGGCTCCCGATACCGGTATGGTTGGCTTGATCGAAAAGCTCAATGCCGAAGGGTGGGGAGAAGAAACACCTTATCTGCAGGCAAAGCCCTACACCGTCAATTATTGGCTCGAAACAGCTGGCGGATCAGAAAAGTTCTCCTCACAAACCGTTCTCGTTTCCACCGATGAACAGGATGCGAGCGGTTACGCGCAAAACGCAATCTATAGCTCGAACTTGCGCCACCCCGAGCCAGGCGCGCTTGATAACGCGAAGTATTCGCACGCATGGAAAGATGAGCCGCCCGTTTCGCTTGGTGAAGTGCTCTCGAGTGATTATTCCATTAGGCAAACGATTAACACCTTCACCGTTCTCTTCTTCAGCGAAAGCGATCTCGATCAAGAGGGGGAGGAGAACTGGATGGAAAACGGCAACGGCTACTTCGTGCGCGAAATGACGATGGAATACGATGCGAAAATTTCCTTCTATGCAATGGGCGATCTGTTGGGAGAAATTTACACGGTAACGGGAAGCGCAGAAATCCTCCTTCCCGCCGTTCCGCCCTATCCCGAAGATGCTTCGCTAATCGGCCGGTGGGCGGCGAAAATCTCCGAAAGGGAAGCGGTGTTCACGGCGCAATATCCTTTGGATATCGCGGTGTATTACGTAAGTGAAATTGCCTTTACGTTGAACGGCAATACTGCGATCTCGTACACGGCATACGATGAAACATTAACATCGGGCGGCTACACGCTTATAACGCCCTATGCGGAGGGCTATACCTTCCTCGGTTGGTATGAGTGCGTAAATGGCATATGGCAGGAAGCAAGCACAGAAGAACTCGTTGATCATACGTTTGAAGCGCTGTGGATGGAGAATTTGAAAATTGAAAAGGCAACCGCAAAGCGTACTTCGAGCGGTTGGCTTATTAAAACCTACACGTATAAGATGTCGATTGAGGTTTCGGGCGGCTCGCTCTGCGGTGCGTTTGCAAACGGAAGCGGGGTAAAAATTAGCTGTAAATATTCGTACACCTTGTCTTCCGGAAGTTCACTTGGATCTAAAACCTTTAGTAGTATTCAAGGCGATACGAACCAATATAGTAACTCTAGAAGCTCGAGTTCAATTGATATGAAAATCGAACTTTCCTATTCTTACGAAGAGATATTCGCAACGAAGGTTGAGGTAACGGGTAAAGTAACGGTCAGCACCTAAGCAAATTAAAATCCAACGCGAGGCATTTTGCCTCGCGTTTTGCTATAAAAGTTTTACAAAAACAGCCAAATACTGCGATAGGCGGCAAAGAAACAATAAAGGTTGAACACGGCAAGCAAGGGAAGACCAATCATTAAAATAAAGCTTGAAAGGCGGTAGCGCATGGCAAAGAGGCTCGCGTAAATAGCGATCGCACCACCAAAAAGTGCGGCAAGAAAGAGCCTGCCGTCGCCTGCAGGCGGCTCGCCGGCATCCACGCTATCTCGCTGCAGCTTTACGAAACGGTAACCGTAGAAGTTTACGGCTATGATGTATACGGTGAGAAGAATATAAAGAAAGAGCATACCGAAAGCAGTATGCGCATTTTGCAAAAAAAACCGGCAGAAATCTCAATCTGCCGGTTTTTTTAATCTTGTGAATACAATTTGCTTTTTAGATCATCTTACGGGCGCGCCAAAAATTGCGCGTCTTATGTAAAGTCGAGCTGCTTATTTTTTGCTCAAATAAGGTTCAAGCGCTTGGGCGAGCTGATCGGGGCAGGAGGTGTTTTGCCGGCAACGGATGCCCTTTAAGAGGGGAACCACCTCATCGGGTGTTCTTCCCTCCACGAGCTTGCCAATCCCTTGCAGATTGCCGCTGCAACCGCCGATGAACTTCACGTTATGAATTTTATTTTCTGCATCCAAATCGAACACGATCTGCTTAGAACAAGTGCCTCTCGTAGAATAGGTAACCATAAATTTCCTCCATGCAAATAATTTTCATGCACCGTTCGGTGCTATTTCAATCTACCAAAGTTTCGTATACCACGGAATACAGCTCGGAGGCCTTATCCTCCCACTTCTTATAAATGGTGCTCGCCGTCTTCTTATCAGGTACAACGAATTTGAGCTCGAGCATCGGCTGAACGGGGGCGAGTATTTTCAAGAATACGGTGAAGGATCCGTCTTTATTCTGATAGTAATCGGATTTACATTCCTGCCGCGTGCGGAACTTTGCGCTGTTGTTTTTTATGAACCGTGCGATCTCCTCACGAGCACTTCTTGGAATATTGATATAGAAGTTTGCGAGAGTTTCCCGCCCTTCGGGCGTGATCGTGTAAAGGGAATCATCCGCACTGGGGATCTCGCAAATAAACCCATCGGCAAGCAATTTGCGAATGAGTACCACGCAATCCATATAATTGATCCAATCGTTAGACGAAGTGCACATATCGAGCAGGGTCCGTTCGGAAAGCGGGCTCTCCATCTTATCAAAGACGAAGAGGAGTATTAACTTGTTAACCGAAGTTTCGCCCTTGATCTGCATACGTTTCCTTCGTAAGCCTTTTTTGAGAGATTTAAAAAGCCGCTTAAGGATAAGCGACCTGCCTCATCTCACCTTGCAATAAATTTTATCCCATTATACCTGAAATTCCCGAATAAATCAAGGAGTTTTTTAAAAAAATATCGCAAATTCTTTCATATTTTTTCATTTTGTGTTATAATGCAATAGAGAGTAAAAATTCAATGTTACGAACGCGGAGGAATCAATGAAAGAGAGATACAAGCGCATCGAACGGTTTTTAAATGCCTGCACGCAGCTTGCGGAGGGTAAGTATAACGCGGCGGATTCCACAATTTCCGAAATGCTCGCGGCGATCGCGGAAAGCCGCGATCTTACCGGGCTGTTCACCGCCGTCACTTACGGATTCGATTACGCTAAGGCGAAGCAGCGCTATCTGCGTTTCCCTGCAGAAAAGGGCGCGGCGCACGGCACGGCGTATCTCCCTTCTGAGCGTGATGAAGTGCTTGCCTTCGTATTTTGCGTGCTCGTGGAGTTAGATGGGGGCGCTATGCGGCTGGGTGATTTCCTTTTGCGCTATTTCTACGTAGATGGAAGCTACACGGCGAGCTATATCGCGTTTGCAGATCGCATGGTTCGGCCGTTTATGAACATCGTGCGAGATTGCTTCCCCAAGGTAAGCAGAAACGTGGCGGGCGGTGTGCAATCTCGCGAAGAGATTTTTTCAAAGCTTGCAGTGTGCGTTGCTTCAGAGCAGGCAAGGCTTGCCACCTTTGCACTGCGCGAAGAGGAGGAGGCTGCGGCAACCATTCTGCTCACAGAGCTTTCCTTTGCCGCCAAGAGGCAGGATGTGGCGGAAACTTCTGCACTGCTCACGGGCTACAAATATTTTCTCCGCTACTTTGCCGGAGAGAGTGAAGAGAGCACTGAACTCTTCGCGCTTGGGGAAGAGCTATAACATTCGGGATAGATATGAATCTTAAAGAAACAACGGTAAAAAAGAATTACGTATTTGAAGGAAAAATCATCAAGGTCCGGCGGGATGACGCGCTTCTTTCAAACGGGAAACCTTGCACGCGAGAGGTGGTGGAGCACCCGGGCGGAGCGTGCGTTCTCTGCGTACACGAGGGAAAAGTTGCCCTCGTGAAGCAGTTTCGCTATGCTTACGGCGAGGCGCTCTACGAGATCCCGGCAGGCAAGCTGGAAGTAGGGGAAGATCCTCTGCTTGCGGCAAAGCGCGAGTTGGAGGAAGAAACGGGGCTTGTTGCAAAGAGGTTGGAGCACCTTTTCACATTGTATCCTACGCCCGGCTACTGCAACGAAAAGATCTATATTTACGAAGCAAAAGAGATCAGCCTCGGAAAGGTGCATCCCGATGCAGATGAATTTCTCGATATCGTTTATCTCCCCGTAGAAGAAGTGTACGCAATGATAGAAAACGGTACCGTCCGCGATGGAAAAACGATTATCGCCATCCAGCACTACGCAATCAAAAACGGCCTCATTTCACGCTGAAACGATGTTAAACGCATAATAGCAATAAAAATCCCCGTGCAAGCAGCGCGGGGATTTTCTCTACGGAATCGGATTCGAAACTTAATTTTTGCAGCCGCAGCCGCCCAGCCCAAGGCTATCGGCCAGTCTCGAGAGGGTGCCGTTTTTGCAGGTGCAATACAAGAGCGCCGCGAGGAAGGGCCAGCCGCAGCCCGTAAGCGCGCGCGAATTCAAGAGATTGGTTCCTACCGTACCGAGAACGAGCGCGGCGATGAGAAGCCAAAGGCAGCTGTTATTGCCAAAGCAGCTATTCATAGTTTTTCCTCCTTCAAAAAGCCGCAGAGTATGTATTTCGTTTGGTTCTGCGGTTTGTACCACATCCTATGCTCGCATGCAAGAAAAATGTTCGAAGGTCCGTTCATTTAGTTGCGGAAGTTTTAAAACTTTGCTATAATAGGGTAAAGAATGCTTCCCTTTCGGAACAAGATGCGCAGCTGTACTTGTATCCTTTTCAATGGGGGCGCGTTCCACGAGTTCTACGGATATTCCGAAAAGCGGAAATCCGATGGAGGCTAATATGAAAGCAAAGCAGCTCTTCTCGGCGAAGAATATCGCCTATTTCGCAGTGCTTTTAGCGCTAGTCGTCGTCCTTCAAATCTGGGGCGGCTTCTTCCAGATCGCAGGGTTGAGCCTGAGCTTCGTGCTCGTGCCCATCGTGCTGGGCGGCATTCTCCTCGGCTGGCAGGCGGGTGCGCTTCTTGGGCTTTCCTTCGGCTTCATCGTGCTCATGTACGGAGTAGCGGGAGCGGAACCCTTCACCGCCTATCTCTTCAATAATTCTCCCATAGCCACGGTGCTCATCTGCACCGTGAAGGGGGTTGCCACAGGCGTAGTTCCCGCGCTGTTATATCGGTTGATTGCAAATAAGAACAGCTACGTTGCGGCGATCGTTGCGGCGCTATCCGCACCAATCATGAATACCGGAATATTTATCATCGGCTGCCTCATCATCAGCGGCACGCTTACAGGCTGGATGGAATATGCCGTCTCGCAGGGCTGGATGCAATCGGTGCAGGCTGTGCCGTACTATCTCTTTATCGGGCTTGCAGGTTTGAATTTCATCATTGAATTCGCCATCAACGTGCTTTTGGGGCCGGCTATTCATCGCGTTGTCATCGTCGTTGAAAAAGCGATGGGCAAAAAGCGCAAAAAAGTAGCCGCAGATGCAGATCTCGAAGCGGACTGTGAAACGGAGAACAAATCGTGATAATTTGTATTGACGTTGGGAACACCAACATAAAATATGCTGTGTTCGATGGGGATGCTCTTAAGTTTTCCTTTCGCGTGGCAACCGATCTGAAAAAAACTTCGGATGAATACGGCACGCAGCTTAAAACAATGCTTGCGCTCAACGCGGTTTCCGAGCAGGATATCACGGGCGGAATCTTCTCTTCCGTTGTTCCTTCGCTTGATTACACACTCGAGCACATGCTTCGTATGTATCTGCACGTTTCTCCCAAGCAGGTAGGCCCCGGCATCAAAACGGGCTTAAAGATACGAACGGATAACGCCAAAGAAGTGGGGGCAGACCGCGTTATTAACAACGTTGCGGCAATCAAAAAATACGGCTGTGGCAAACCGATGATCATTGTCGATTTCGGCACGGCAACAACGTTCAACGTCATTAAAGATAACGAGTTCATCGGCGGCGTCATCGCGCCCGGCATCAAGGGCTCGCTTGATAGCCTCGTTTCAGGCACGGCAAAGCTGCCGCGTGTGGAGATTGAGGCGCCGAAGAGCGTAATTGCAACCAACACCGTAACCAACATGCAAGCAGGCATCGTGTTTGGCTTTGCCGGGCTTGTGGAATATATCGTTAAAAAAATCAAAAAAGAGCTCGCTTCTGCAGAAGTATTTACCATCGCCACGGGCGGTTTTTCGGAAGTCATGGCGCATGAAACCAAGTGCATCGATATCGTTGATAAGATGCTCACGCTCAACGGGCTCAAATATTTATACGATCTCAATTTGGAGGAGGAGAAATGAAGAAGGTAGGAATCGCCATTCTCGGCTTAGGCGTTGTCGGGGGCGGAACGTATGAAATCCTCACGCAAAAGCGTGAATTTTTCCGCGAAACGCAGAACGTTGATCTTGTAGTCGAGCGTGTTCTCGAGAGCAATCCCAATCGCATTGCCGCGCTCGGAATTGCAAAAGGGTGCGTTGCGGCGAATATTGCCGAGGTTGCGCTCGATCCGGATGTCAATATTGTGGTTGAATGTATTGGCGGCATCGAAGCGGCCAAAGAATACGTTTTAGCTGCGCTGAATGCAGGTAAAACCGTCGTCACCTCCAACAAGGAGCTATTCTCGAAGTATTCGCACGAGCTTGAGCGCGCGGCAAAGCGCCATAACGCCGGGCTCTACTTTGAAGCCAGCTGTGTGGGCGGCGTTCCCATCATTCGCACGCTTTTGGATGGCGTGCAGTCCAATGAGATTTCCTCCCTCATGGGCATTATCAACGGCACCACGAACTTCATTCTCACTGAAATGACAGAGAAGAAGACCTCGTATGAAGAAGCACTCAAAGAGGCGCAGCGCCTTGGCTATGCCGAAGCGAACCCTGCGGCGGATGTGGAGGGGTTTGATGCGGCGTACAAGCTCTCCATTCTCTCCTCACTCGCTTTTCATACGAAAGTTCCATTCACCAAAGTATTCCGCGAGGGGATCACGAATGTTTCCGCGGAAGATATTGCGGATGGCGATGCGCTCGGCTATAAGCTCAAGTTGCTTGCCGTAGGCAAGAACTCGCAAAAGGGCATTGAGGTGCGCGTACATCCCACCTTTGTTCGCAAGGATCACCCGCTTGCTTCCGTGAAAGGCAGCTATAACGCAGTGTTCGTAACGGGAGATTCCGTGGGCGATATCATGCTCTACGGCAGGGGCGCAGGCGCGCTTCCCACGGGCAGCGCGATCGTATCTGATATCATTTACGCTGCAACGCATTCGGAAAATAAGTACTCCACCTTCAAGAACACGGCATCCGCCACCGAGGGTGTGAAATTTTTGAATGATTTTGCAAGCGGTTACTATCTTCGCCTCACGGTGAACGATGAACCGGGCGTGCTTGCCAAAATTGCCGCCATTCTCGCCAGATACAGTATTTCCATCGTAGAGCTAATTCAGAGGAGTTCGGAAAAGGAGGCCGGCAAGGCAACGTTGGTGCTCGTTACGCACGAAACGCGTGAACTTTCCGTGAAAAACGCGGTGGCGAAGCTGAATGCAACGGAGCTTGCGAAAGTAGAATCCGTTCTCCGCGTAGCATTATAAAATCCAACAAAATCTTCTCCTTCGGGGGAAGTTTTATTCTCTATGAAACATGCAATCATTCTCATCAACGCCTACACGCAATCGGAACACGAGCTCAACCAGCCGCTCAGGCTGAAGGGGGAGCTTGAACGCCTTGGCGTGCAGGCAGAAATCATTCGCAATTCGCCCGCCGCACTCAGAGTGGAGGCGGATTTTTGCATATTTCTCGATAAGGATAAATATACCGCGCAGGCACTCGAAGGGCGAATGCGCCTCTTCAACTGCGCAAAAGCCATAGAGATCTGCGATGATAAGATGCTCACGCACCTTGCTCTTTCCGGGCTTCCGATGCCGGAAACGATCTCCTCCCTTTTGTGCTACACGCCTTCATCGCCCGTTTCCAAGGAGCTGATTGAAGAAGTAGAGGCGCGGCTTCGTTTTCCGCTCGTCGTAAAAGAAAATCACGGTTCACTGGGCAAACAAGTGTACCTCGTAAAAAACAGAGGGGAGCTGGAAAAAATTGCCGAGCAGCTGAAGGGTGTGCCGCACCTCTACCAAAAGTACGTTGCTGAAAGCAGTGGGTGTGATCTGCGTGTGATCGTCGTGGGCGGAAAAGTCGTTGCTGCCATGAAACGAACGAGCGATTCCGATTTCCGCTCCAACGCCGCACTGGGCGGCAGAGGAGAGCCGTTTGCAATCGACGGCACTGCAAGAGCGCTCTGCGAAGAGATCGCCGCACGCCTTTCCCTCGATTATTGCGGCATCGATCTGCTTTTCTCTGAAAAGGGCTATCTTATCTGCGAAGTCAATTCAAACGCCTTTTTTGGTACCATTGAGCAGGTAACGGGCGTGAATGTGGCAAGGGCATATGCAGAGCATATCGTTTCGAGCGTATGCTCGGCCGAGGGACGAAATTTACCACGGTAAGCAGTTCTTTGTCTGGCATAGTACTATGTAAAAGTAATATAAAAACCGAAAAAACCCCGCATATGGCGGGGTTTTGCCTATTTAATTCGAATTTATCCTACAATGAGGTTCACAAGTCTTCCGGGAACGACAACGCACTTTTTCACCGCTTTGCCCGCCGTTTTTTCTTGCACTTCGGGAAGGGCGAGGGCAAATGCCTCAATTTCCGCTTTCGAATAAGAGCTTGCGATCATCGCCTTGCAGATGATCTTGCTGTTCACTTGGATCGCGTATTCCTTTTCATCAAGCTGGAGCGCCGCTAGATTTTCCTTGGGGAAAGCCTGCTCGAACACGGAGTTGCGATCGCCCGTTTTCTCCCATAGCTCTTCCGCAAAGTGGGGTGCGCAAGGCGCGAGAAGAAGGAGAAGATCTTTCACTGCTGCTTTGAGTAGCGTTAAATTTTTCTCAGCGAGTGCATCGTATTTATAGATTGCGTTCACAAGCTCCATGAGCCGTGCGATCGCGGTGTTGAAGCTGAATGCCTCCATATCCTTGGCGATGCGGGAGATGGCGAAGTTGCGCGCATAATCGAGCGCTTTTTCTTCGGTGCCGAAGGGCTCGTCCTTTTTCGCCTTGTATTCATCTACTTTGAGTACGATCTTTTCTACACGGTCCATAAACCGTGCGATTGCCTTAATGCCGTCGTCGTTCCAAGGGCCGCCCTCGGTGTACGAGAAACCGAACATGAGATAGAGGCGGAAGGCATCTGAACCGTACTCATTTACGTAATCATCAGGGGAAACGACGTTACCGTGCGATTTCGACATACGGTTCCCATCGGGGCCCAAGATCACGCCCTGATGCACGAGGCGCTTGAAGGGCTCATCGAAGTTGAGGTAGCCCATATCGCGGAGCGCCTTCGTGAAGAAACGGGCGTAAAGCAGGTGCATGCACGCGTGCTCTGCACCGCCCACGTAGGTATCAACGGGCAGGAGCTTTTCAACGGCCTCGCGGCTGAAGGGCTCCTTTTCGTTGTGCGCATCTGCATAGCGGAGATAGTACCAACTCGAGCATACGAAGGTATCGAGCGTATCGGGATCGCGTTGCGCCGCGCCGCCGCAGGTGGGGCATTTTGCCGCCATGAATTTTTCATGCTTGGCGAGAGGGGATTTCCCATCCGGGCGGAATTCCACGTCGTAGGGGAGCTTCACAGGCAGATCTTTTTCGGGAACGGGCACTGCGCCGCATTTCGGGCAGTGAATAACGGGAATGGGCGCACCCCAATAACGCTGGCGGGATACGAGCCAATCGCGCAGGCGGTAATTCACCTTCTTGCCACCTTTGCCGAGCTTGGAAACGTGCGTTGCGATCGCATCGCGCGCCTCTTCGCCAATAAGCCCATCGAATTGCAAAGAGTTTACAACAATACCGTCCTCACAGTAGGGAAGAACGGTTTCACCGCCCTGCTTTTCGATAACCTTTTCAATGGGAAGATTATATTTGGTGGCAAATAAATAGTCGCGTTCGTCGTGTGCGGGAACGGCCATAACTGCGCCCGTGCCGTAGGAAGCGAGCACGTAATCGGCAAGATAGATGGGGATCTTCTTTCCGTTCAACGGGTTTGTTGCATAAGAACCCGTAAAAACACCCGTCTTTTCGCGCGTTACGGAGAGGCGCTCGATCTCGTTCGCTTTGGAAGCGTATTCGATATACGCTTTCACAGCTTCTTCCTGCGCAGGCGTCGTGAGCTTGAGTGCGAGGGGATGCTCGGGCGCAAGCACAACGTAGGTTACGCCGAACACAGTATCACAGCGCGTGGTGTAAACGCGGAGCTTATCGCCGCTCTCGCATTCGAATTCGATCTCGCAACCTGTGGATTTTCCAATCCAGTTGCGCTGCATCGCCTTCGTTTTTTCCGGCCAATCGATGGTATCGAGTCCGGAAAGAAGCTCTTCGGCGTACGAAGTGATCTTAAAAAACCACTGCGTGAGATTCTTGCGCACTACGTCAGAAGAGCAGCGCTCACATTTGCCGTCTACAACCTGTTCGTTGGCGAGCACAGTGCTGCAGGAGGGGCACCAATTTACGGGTGCTTCCTTTCTGTAGGCAAGGCCGTTTTTATAGAGCTGGAGGAACATCCATTGCGTCCAGCGGTAGTAATCTTCTTCACACGTTTTGATTTCGGCCGACCAATCGAACATAGCACCCATCGCCTTGAGCTGCGCTTCCATCGTTTCAATGTTCTTTTCGGTGGAATCTTTAGGATGCACGCCCGTTTTGATGGCGTAATTTTCCGCAGGGAGGCCGAACGCATCGAATCCCATAGGTTGGAAAACGTTAAATCCTTGCATTCTCTTGAAACGGGCGTAGCTATCGGTAGGGCCGTAGTTATACCAGTGCCCAACGTGGAGCTTGGCCCCCGAGGGATAAGAGAACATCTCGAGAACGTAGTGCTTTGGCGCCTCGGATTTTTTATCGAAACAGTTGATTTTCGATTTTTCCCAGCGCGCTTGCCACTTTTTTTCAATAACTTTCAAATCCATACGAAACCTCTTTCGGCATCATTGAACACATTGTACCCCATTTGGAGGAATTTGTCAAACGCTTTATGGGAAAAAGTCCACCGTAAAACTTCCATAAATAAAACCGCACATTCAGCATACAATAATCTCGTGGAAGAAATTACGGTGTCAGATGGCAGCAACGGGCGCGCCTTTATCACTTATCTGTACAATGCAGCGATGGGAGAGGTTATCCGCGCGGGTGGCGGTGGCGAACTTCACTTTGGCGGAGATCGCGCCTCTATCCGCTTTTGCATCGGCGAGAGCGGTGAGCGCCTGCGTGGGCTTTTAATGGAAAAACTTGCCGAGATTATTGGCGTCGGTTACAAATATTCCTTTCTCTTCGGCCGCCTCAAAGCGTGCCTTCCCGTTCGGGAAAGGCGGCTTTTGTGTGCGGCGCTCATCGCTGCCGATTACGAGGGGGATATCGGCTACATTCGAAAAAACATGGCGCTTTCGGAAAGTTTCTGTATAGATGGTTTTTATACTTTTCGCCTTGCGGCACTCAGAGAAAAGTGGGCGCGCATCCTCGAATATATCCCGTGTGCATTTTCTTCCGCCGATCTGAAGAAGTTCTGCGATTTTTTAGTGGGGGAGAGCAGAAATAAAATCTACGTAAAGGGAAACGCAGTGTTTGGCGAAAACTTCGCGCCACTTCGGCGCAGTCGCCTCACGGGGAAAGAGGATGTGGAAACGGAGATCATGCTCTCCGATGCAGGTTATGTATATTGCCTCGGAGAAGTAGAGGAGTCTTTGGGAAAATTTTTGCAAAAATATTACGCCGAGCGCGCGATATTCTCTTGACAAATTCTACGAAAGCGCGTACAATCAAGGTACAGATAAAGATAAGTAGCACCGTATGAATTTCCCCAGAGAGGGGATCCTTGGCTGTGAGATCTCTAAATTCCGCGGCGTGTGAAACCACTTTATTTTTTTCAACTGCATCATCCGAAAAGCGGCACTGCAAGTGCAGTGCAATTAAGGTGGAACCGCGCAAATCTGCGTCCTTAAAGCCCCCGAAAGGGGAATTTAAGGGCTTTTTCTTATTTTTTGCAGGTTTGCGAAGTACTATGTCAGGCATAATAGATGAAAAAATCTCATTCAGATAAGATCCATAAAGGAGGGGTATTATGAATATTACATTAAAAAATGGCGACGTGCTCTCCGTAGCAGAAGGCGCTAACGCGATGCAGGCGGCGCAGGCGATTTCCGAGGGGCTCGCAAGGAATGCCGTAGCGGCGAAGATAAACGGTGAACTCGTTGATCTTTCCACCGCGCTCAAAGAGGGCGATGCGCTCGAAATCGTAACTTTAAAAGATAAGGAGGGGCTTGAGGTATACCGCCACACCTGTGCGCACGTGCTTGCTCAAGCAGTTAAGAATATTTATCCCACGTGTAAGCTTGCGATCGGCCCCGTTATCGAGAACGGGTTTTATTACGACGTCGATTTCCAAACGCCCATCTCAATGGATGATTTCGGCAAGATCGAAGCGGAAATGAAGAATATCATCAAGGGCAATCTTCCCATTGAGCGCTTCACGCTTCCCCGTGAGGAGGCGATTGCCCTCATGAGCAAATATCACGAAAATTACAAGGTGGAGCTCATTTCTGATCTTCCCGAGGATGCCGTGCTTTCTTTCTATAAGCAGGGCGCGTTCATCGATTTTTGCCGCGGCCCGCACCTTCCTTCCACGGGTAAGATCAAGGCGTTCAAGCTCACTCAGCTTGCCGGCGCCTATTGGCGTGGAGATGAAAAGAAGAAGATGCTCACCCGTATCTACGGCACTGCCTTCGCCAAGAAGGAAGAGGTGGAGGCGTACCTTCGCGCGCTCGAAGAAGCAAAGCGCCGCGATCATAACAAATTAGGGCGCGATCTCGGCATTTTCATGACGGCAGATGTCATTGGTCAGGGACTTCCTATCCTTATGCCCAAGGGCGCGAAAATGCTGCAGATTCTCTCCCGTTTCGTGGAGGATGAGGAACAAAAGCGCGGCTTTATGATCACTAAAACGCCCAACATGGCTAAATCCGATCTCTATAAGATTTCGGGGCATTGGTCGCACTACCGCGATAAGATGTTCGTGCTCGGTGAGGTAAATGAGTACGGCGAGGCGGCAAAAGAAGGCGAAGAGATCATGGCGCTTCGTCCCATGACGTGTCCCTTCCAATATCAGATCTATAAGAACGGTTTGAAATCGTACCGCGATCTTCCCTGCCGCTATTCGGAAACGGCAACCGAGTTCCGCAACGAAGCTTCGGGCGAAATGCACGGCCTTATTCGCGTGCGGCAGTTCACGCTTTCCGATGGCCACATCATCTGCACCAAGGAGCAGATTGCAGAGGAATTTAAGCGCTGCCTTGATCTGAGCTATTATATCCTCGATTGCCTCGGAATGCGCGAGGATGTTTCTTTCCGTTTCTCCAAGCGATTGAAGGGTTCCGATAAGTATATTGATAATGATGAGGCGTGGGATAACACCGAGGCAATGATGAAGGTGATCCTCGATGATCTCGGGCTGGATTACGTGGAGGCAGATGACGAAGCCGCCTTCTACGGCCCCAAGCTCGATGTGCAGGCAAAGAACGTATTCGGCAAGGAAGATACTCTCATCACCATTCAGATTGATTTTGCCGCAGGCAATTCCTTCGGAATGGAATATGTTGATGCAGACGGTTTGCGCCGCACGCCCTACGTCATTCACAGAAGCTCTATCGGCTGCTACGAAAGAACGATGGCGCTTCTCATCGAGAAGTATGCAGGTGCCTTCCCGCTCTGGTTTGCGCCCGAGCAGGTGAAAATTCTGCCCGTTACCGATCGCGCCGCCGATTATGCAAAAGCGCTCGTAGAGGAGCTTTGCGCCCTCGGTATTCGCGCTTCGGCAGATTACCGCAACGAAAAGATCGGCAAAAAGATCTTCGATGCCGAGCAGGAGAAAGTTCCCTATAAGCTCGTGGTGGGGGATAAAGAAGTAGAAAATGCAACCGTTTCGGTGCGCAAGCGCAGCGTAGGCGATATCGGCGCTATGCCCAAAGCAGAATTCTTCGCTCTCGTAAAGGAAGAGAACGATAAGAAAGTTATCTTCTAATCGCTTTCGAAAAATTTCCCAAAACTTCATAAAATCGTTTGACAAAGCGGGGAAAAGATGGTATTCTATATCGGTAAAGCAGAGGTGAACCCTTCTCCCCGCAATCGCGCAATCGGCGCGTCGGGTCAACGAATTTGTAAAAAGGCGCATTTTCGCGCGAAATTCGGCGGGTTGCTTTCTGCAACCCGTCTTTATTTTTGAGAGGCATATGGCAGCAAAAAATCAGAATCAATTAAACGGTGAAATTCGCGATCGCGAAATCCGCGTGATCGCATCCAACGGCGATATGCTTGGAATCATGTCTGCCCGCGAAGCACTTCGCATCGCAGAGGATGAAGGGCTCGATCTCGTGAAGATCTCCCCGAACGCCATTCCGCCCGTGTGCAAGATCATGGATTACGGCAAGTTCAAATTCGAACAGGCGAAGAAGGAGAAAGAGAACCGCAAAAACCAGAAGGTTGTAGAGCTCAAGGAAGTTCAGCTTTCCATGACGATCGACGTAGGCGATATCAACGTGAAAGCGAAGCAGGCTACGAAGTTTTTGGAGCAGGGCAACAAGGTGAAGGTTACCATTCGCCTTCGCGGCCGCCAGATGGCGCACGCCAATTTGGGGCGGGATGTTATTATGAACTTCGCCGAGATGCTCAAAGAGTACGCCGTAATCGAAAAGCCGCTCAACATGGAAGGGCGCAACCTCATTTTGATTCTCGGCCCTGCAAAGAAATAAGAAAAAACGCCCTTTTCCGTGAAGGCTACGGGCGAATGCGCGATCCCGAACGCGAAGGTAATTTACTTTCGCCACAAACAGATCCGCAAATAAATAAGTAAAACATCATTGGAGGATATTAACATGCCGAAACAGAAATCGCACAGCGGTTCCAAGAAGCGCTTCTGGCTTACCGGCACCGGTAAGGTCAACAGACCTCACGGCGGCAAGAACCACAAGGCTGAAACCAAGAACAGAAAGCGTAAGAGAAATCTTCGCCAGACGACGCTTGTCTCCGTAACGCAGGAGAACACCGTCAAGAGAATGATTCCTTATAAGGATTAAGAGGAGGAACGATCATGCGAATTAAGAGAGCTGTCAACGCAGTAAAAAAGCGCAGAAAGATTTTGAAGCTCGCAAAGGGCTATTTCGGTTGCAAGAGCAAGAACTACCGCATTGCGCGTGAAGCAGTGATGAAGTCGTTGCAGTATGCGTACGTAGGCAGAAAGCGCAGAAAGCGCGATATGCGCAGCCTTTGGATCGCGCGCATCAACGCCGGTGCTCGCATCAACGGCCTCAGCTATTCCAAACTCATGCACGGCCTCAAGCTCGCCGGCATTGAGCTCAACCGCAAGGCTTTGGCAGATATCGCCGCTACCGATGCGGCGGCATTTGCTGACCTCTGCGGCAAGGCAAAAGCTGCTCTGTAAAAAAGAAAGCCTTTCTCAGAAAGGCTTTTTTCACATGAAGTAGGCTTTCCTGCTCCGTAAAGCGCAGGAGGCTTTGGGAGATCCCATGCTCATCACATCCAAAAACAATCCGCTCGTAAAGGAGCTTTCCGCGCTCAAGGAAAAGAAATTCCGCAGAGCGCGGGGGAGCTTTCTCGTAGAGGGCGCCAAAATGGTGCGCGAGTGCGTTTTAAGCGGAATGGAGATCATCCGCCTCGCCGTGCGTGAGGATTACCTCGGCGAAACGTACGGCTTGGAAACCGTAATTCTCGGCACAGAAGCATTCAAGGCGGTTGCAGATGAAAAAACGCCGCAGGGCATTCTCGCAGAGGTAAAAATTCCCGTTCATGCGATCGAGCCGCCCCAAAAACGCTGTTTGCTGTTAGACGGCGTAGCCGATCCTGCCAACGTGGGCGCCATAATAAGAACCGCCGTTGCGGCAGGTTACGAAGAGCTGTATCTTGTAGATTGTGCAGATGCTTTTTCACCCAAAAGCGTGCGCGCTTCCATGTCCGGCGTGTTCTTTGCAAAGCTTATGCAGGGCACGCGAGAAGAGCTTCTCGCGGCGCTTGAAGGCGTTTCGCTTATCGCGGCGGATATGAACGGGGAGAACGTATTTACGTTCCGTGCGCCTGAAAAGTATTGCCTCTGCATCGGGAGCGAAGCAAACGGGCTTTCCGATCGGTTGCGCGCCGCGGCAAGCTACACGGTGAAGATTCCCATGGATGCACGCACGGAGAGCTTAAACGCCGCCGTCAGCGCAGGGATCTTAATGTATCTATTAGCAAATTAACGCTCTTTGCGGAGAGTAGGTGCGGCGCCTTGCAAAAGTTGCCCTGCACCCCAAAGATCAAAAAGGTTAGGCATTTTGTTGAAAATGCAGAAAGGAGGAATTTATGTCCGGTCATAGCAAATGGCATAACATACAGGCAAAGAAGGGCAAGGCAGATGCCGCACGCGGCCGTCTGTTCACGAAAATCGGCAAGGAGCTTGCCGTTGCGGCAAAGGGCAATCCCAATCCATCAACCAACTCCAAGCTTGCCGATGTAATCGCAAAGGCAAAGGCGAACAACATGCCCAACGATAACATCGAGCGCGCCATCAAGCGCGCGGCGGGGGAGTTCGGCGATCGCGATTACAAGGAGCTCACCTACGAAGGATACGGCGCAGGCGGTGCCGCAGTCATCATTACAACGCTCACCGATAACAATAACCGCACCGCCGGCGATGTTCGCGCCATCATGAGCAAGTGCGGCGGCTCGCTCGGTACCACGGGCAGCGTTTCGTATATGTTCGAAAACAAGGGGCTTATCGTCGTAGAGGCGAAGCCCGGCCTTTCGGAAGACGAGGTTACCGAGATCGCTATCGAAGCGGGCGCAGATGACGTTGTTCCCGTAGAGGATGCGTTTGAGGTTTATACCACCGTTCCCGCCTTCTCCGAGGCGAGAAAATATCTCGAGGAGAAGGGGCTTTCCTTCCTGCAGGCGGAGCTTACGATGATTCCGCAGAACAAGATCACCCTCGATGGCGAAAAGCTTGAGAGCTTTATGAAAATGCTCGATAAGCTCGAGGAGAATGACGACGTGCAGAACGTTTACCACAACGTAGAGCTTCCCGAAGAGGACGAAGAGGACTGATAGCAAAAAATTCGTAAAAAAAAGAACTCCTACAAGGAGTTCTTTTTTATTTCTTTCTTTTAAGTTCCTGAATGGCAACGCCCAAAAAGTTTTCTGCAGAAGAGCCTTTGAGAATGAGTGCCTTTGCCTCTTCGGGTGTGCACCAACGCGTTTCTGCAAGCTCCTCGCCCAAAACTATTTCTCCAACCTCCGCCGTAACGAGGTAGCCGAGCAAAAGCACGTTTTTTGCATCGTGATAGCGCGAGCCGAGGTATTTCCACCTAATTGCAGTGAGCCGTGTTTCCTCTTTCAATTCGCGTGCAATCGTTTTTTCCGCGCTTTCTCCCTTTTTCACGTATCCGGCAACCAGCTTAAATTCATCCTCTCCATTGTGCCGAGCAAGCAGAATCTTATGATCGGAGCGCCGCTCCACTACCATACAAACCGCAACAGGAAAGAAGGGGAATTTGAATTTTCCGCAGTTCTCGCACCAGGGAACGAGCCCTTCAGCTTCCAGAAATTTAAGCGAAAGCTTATTTCCGCAATCTCTGCAAAACATAACACACCTCCTTCGGATGACCTATATTTCAGTATACTACGATCTTTTGCAAAAGTCAACCGTTTTCCGCAAAAATCATGTAATATTTTAAGAAATAATGTAATTTATTTGCATTTTGCGGCGCCTTCCTTGCCGCGCGGCCTGCATATATTCATGTGGTAATCATATGTGGAAAAAGCTCGCCGTACACTTGACAAAGCGTGTAATAATATTGTATAATGAAACGTAATTTGTAAAGGGATTATACCGCCCTGTACTGCGCTTTCGCATCGCAAAGGGTAGGGCGGCTCGAATTGTTATTTTCCAAGGAGAAATTTTCATGCTTACGTCGATTTGCGGAATCAACTGGGGAGATGAGGGCAAGGGCAAAATGGTAGACCTGCTCTCTGAAGAGTACGATATCGTCTGCCGCTATCAGGGCGGCAATAACGCAGGGCACACGGTTATCAATGAGCGGGGCAAATTCATTCTGAATTTGCTTCCTTCGGGTATTCTTCGTGAAGAGGTCGTCAATGTGCTCGGTGCGGGTATGGTTGTTGATATCAAGCACCTTGCTGAAGAGATGGGGCGCCTGCGTGAGAAGGGCGTAAAGATCTCCCCGCAAAACCTTAAGATCAGTGATAAAGCGGTAATAACCATGCCTTACCACGTGCTTCTCGATTGCCTTGAGGAGGAGCGCCTTGCCGATAAGAAATTCGGCTCCACGCGCCGCGGCATTGCGCCCGTTTACGCCGATAAGTTCATGAAGAAGGCGTTCCGCATGGGCGAGCTGTTCAACACCGAGCTTTTATATGCGCGCGCAAAGGAGATCGTGGAGTGGAAGAACCTCACCGTCGTTGGCGGCTACGATCACGCGCCCATTTCCGTGGAAGAAGTGGTGGAGTACTTCAAAACGTACGGTGAGCCGCTCAAGGAATACATCTGCGATACCGGCCTTTACCTCAACGAGGCAAATAAGGCAGGCAAAAAAATCATGTTTGAGGCACAGCTCGGCGCCCTCCGTGATATTGATTACGGTATCTATCCCTACACCTCCAGCTCCTCTACGATCGCAGCCTACGCGCCCATCGGGGCAGGTGTTCCCAACTTAAAGCTCGATAAATCCATCGGCGTTATGAAGGCGTATTCCACCTGCGTAGGGGAAGGCCCCTTCACAGCCGAATACTTTGGCGAAAAGGCGGAAGAGCTTCGCGCTGCAGGCGGTGAATACGGCGCCGCAACGGGCAGACCGAGAAGGGTAGGCCCCTTCGATGTCGTCGCCTCCTCATACGGAATTCGTTGCCAGGGGGCAGATGAAGTGGTTCTCACCAAGCTCGATATTCTCTCCGTGTACGAGGAGATCGAAGTTTGCGTTGCCTACGAGCTGGATGGAGAAATCATCCACGAATTCCCGTATCCTGATGTGTTAAACCGTTGCAAGCCCGTTCTCGAAACAGTGAAGGGTTGGCACTGCGATATTTCCAAGTGCAGAAACAAGGAAGAGCTTCCGCAAGAGGCGCTTGATTATATCGCCTTCATTGAAAAGGCGTGCGAATGCAATATCACGTACGTTGCCGTTGGTGCTGAGCGCGATGCGGTAGTGAAACTCAAATAAAGCATCGCAACAAGCAGCAAATCTTATGAATAAAACTTTCTATAAACTGCACGGGATCGGCAACGATTATATCTACTTCGATTGCTTCGAGGAAGAATTGCCCGATCCTGAAAAAGCCGCTATCAAGCTCTCCGATCGGCACTTTTCCATCGGCGGCGATGGGATCATCCTCGTATGCAAAAGCGATGTTGCAGATGGAAAAATGCGCATGTTCAATGCAGATGGCAGCGAGGGAAAAATGTGCGGCAACGGCATTCGTTGCGTGGGAAAATTTCTTTACGAAATCAAGGGAATCCGCAGGGAAGTTCTCACTGTTGAAACGCTCGCCGGTGTGAAAACGTTGCGCCTCAAAATCGAGAATGGAAGGGTCGTTTCCGTCACCGTCGATATGGGCAAAGCGATTTTTGCACCCGAACGCATTCCCGCAAAGTTTGTGGGAGCGCCCATCGTAGATCACCCGCTGATGGTGGGGGAAGAAACCTACCGCGTTACCGCGATTTCGATGGGTAATCCGCATTGCGTGCTTTTCGGCGGAGATCCGTATGAGATCGAATTGGAAAAGATCGGCCCTAAATTTGAAACACACCCCGCCTTTCCCGAGCGCGTGAACACCGAGTTCGTGCAAGTGCTGCAAAGAAACGAGCTTAAGATGCGCGTGTGGGAGCGAGGCAGTGGGGAAACCTGGGCGTGCGGCACAGGCGCTTGCGCCGTAGCAGTTGCCGCAGTATTAAACGGCTATGCGGATAAGGGCGCGGATATCACCGTGCACCTTCGCGGCGGCGATCTCATCATCCATTATACGGATGAATGCGTACTGATGACGGGCCCTGCCGAACTTGCCTTCACGGGCACCGTGGAAATTTAGGAAATACACTCGCTTCCCAGAAGCTCGATCCCTACATCAACTTAAGGCGGCTTACGCTGCAGATCCTGCCCGAACAGCGCGCATCCCCTGTTCCGCGAATTCATTCGCGCCGCAGGCAATCGCAAATAAGATTAGAAAAAACTGCGCGGTTTGAGTCTTTCGGCAATCAAATTTTGCGCAGCTTCCTCTATAAAACCATTTTTGAAGAAATAACGCCATGAAAATTAACACAAATTTTCTTAACTTAAAGCAATCCTATCTTTTTGCCACGGTAGGCGCCAAGCTCACCGCATATCAAAAAGCGCATCCCGAAAAGAAAGTAATCAAGCTCTCCATCGGCGATGTCACCCGCCCGCTTGCTCCCGCCGTTATTGAGGCGATGCACCGCGCAGTGGAGGATATGAGCCGCGCCGAAACGTTCAAGGGCTACGGCCCTGATGCAACGTGCTATGGCTACGAGCCGCTCATTGCCTCCATCAAGGCAAGTTATGCGCGCAAAGGCGTTTCGCTTGGCTACGATGAGATCTTCATTTCCGACGGTGCAAAATCCGATCTTGCCAACATTCTCGATCTGTTTGCGGCGGAGAATACCGTTTTAGTGCCCGATCCCGTTTATCCTGTTTACGTGGATACCAACGTTATGGCGGGGCGGAAGATCGTATATGCAAATGCCAACGAGCAAAACGGATTTTTGCCTATGCCGGAAGATATCAAAGAGGACGCAAAAGATCCCGATATTATTTATATCTGCTCTCCCAACAACCCCACGGGTGCGGCATATAACCGCGAGCAGCTCAAGGTATGGGTTGATTACGCGCTTAAAAAGGATGCAGTCATTCTCTACGACGCGGCTTACGAATACTTCGTAACCGATCCTGCGCTTCCCCGCAGCATCTTCGAGATCGAGGGTGCGCGCGAATGTGCGATCGAATTTTGCTCATACTCTAAAACGGCGGGTTTTACAGGCCTTCGCTGCGGCTATACCGTGGTGCCGAACACACTCGCGCGCGGCGGAGTGAGCCTTGCAAAGCTTTGGGCGAGAAGGCAATCCACCAAGTTCAACGGCGTGAGCTATATCACGCAGATGGGGGCGGCGGCCGTCTTTTCCGAAGAAGGAGAAAAGCAGATTGCCGAGAATATCAAATATTATAGGAACAACGCCAAGATCATCGCAGAGTGCCTCGATGAGCTTGGAATTTGGTACACGGGTGGCAAACATTCGCCTTATATTTGGCTTAAGTGCCCGAAAGGAATGAATAGCTGGGAATTTTTCGATTATCTTCTGGAAAAGGCCAACGTCGTCGGTACGCCGGGCAGCGGGTTCGGTGCAAACGGGGAGGGATTCTTCCGCCTCACGGCGTTCGCCACCGAAGAAAATACGAAAGAAGCGTGCCGCAGAATAAAGGAATTACTCGCATAAACAGCGCAATGTATCAATGTGCGCGCTTATAAAAATTAAAACTATGAAAGAAACGAGAAAAGCGGGTGTGCTGTGCCACATCTCCTCCCTTCCGGGGGAGTACGGCATCGGCTCGCTCGGAAAAGAAGCATTCCGCTTAGCAAAAAATCTTGCGGCAAGCGGCGTTAAAATATGGCAGATTCTGCCTTTGGTGCAAACGGGATATGGCGATTCTCCCTATCAATCGGTTTCCTATAACTCCGGGAATCCGTACTTTATTGATCTCGAATTTTTAATGAAGGAGAAGCTCCTCACGAAGGAAGAGGTTAAGGGTGCGCAACGCAAGAGAGGGGAGCGCATTGATTATGCCGATCTCTACGAAACGCGCTATCCGCTCCTTCGCAGGGCGTTCTCTCGCTTTAATTTCGATGGCGAGATCTTCCGCAGTTGGGTGAAGCAGGGGAAGTACGAAGATTACGCGCTGTTCATGACGGCGAAAACGGTTTTCGGCGGCGCCTTTTTCGAATGGGAGGAGCCCCTCAAGCGGCACGATCCGGAGGCGCTTGAGCGCCTGCGCACCGCGTATCATGAGGAATATCTATTTTGGCACTTCCTGCAATTCCAATTCCACAGGCAGTGGCAGAATTTAAAGAATTATTGCAATGCGCACGGAATCGCCATACTTGGCGATCTGCCGCTCTACGTTGCCTACGACAGTGCAGATGTATGGGCGCACCCCACGCTCTTCAAGTTGGATGAAACGCTTAGGCCCACCAAGGTTGCAGGGGTTCCCCCCGATTACTTTTCTGAAAACGGGCAGCTTTGGGGTAATCCCGTATACGATTGGGCGGTGCATGAAGGGGAGGGCTTCCGTTGGTGGAAGAAGCGCCTTTCGGATGCACTTTCCACTTACGATTACGTGCGCATCGATCATTTCCGTGGCCTTGATCGCTACTATGAGATTCCTTACGGTGCAGAAACCGCGCGCGAAGGGGCATGGCAGGAGGGGCCTAAAGAGAAGCTTTTCGAAGGGCTCGAAGGGCAGGAGCGCATCATTGCAGAGGATCTCGGCACCATTGATGGCGGTGTGCTTGCGCTCTTGCATAAGCTGGGTTTCCCCGGCATGAAAGTGCTTCTTTTCGCCTTCGATGGCAACGAAGAAAATTGGCACCTTCCTCAAAACTTCGGCGAAAATTGCGTCGTTTACACGGGTACGCACGATAACGATACGGTCATGGGGTATGTCGATTCGCTCACCGCAGAGGAATATTTCCTTTTCCGATCCCGTATTGCGGCGGAGCTCGAGCGGCAAAAGATCTTCGTGAAGCTTGGCCCGCACGGTGAATGCCTTCCCGAAGCGCTTGCGCATATCGCACTTGCAAGCAGGGCGAGGATCGCCGTTGTTCCCATGCAAGATATTCTCGAGCTGGGAAGCGAAGATCGTATGAACTCCCCTGGAACAAGCGAAGGGAATTGGCAGTTCCGCTTACAAAAACAGCCCTCCGCTCGCGCGTTCAGAAGATTGAAGAAAATGATTAAAATTTATCGGAGGTAACGTTATGGCAAACGAAAAACCCAAGAAGAAAGGATTCTTTCAGGAATTCAAGGAATTCTTAGCGCGTGGCAACGTGCTCGATCTCTCAGTCGCAGTGATTATCGGTGCTGCGTTCGGAGCAATCGTCACCAGCCTTACGAACGACATTATCATGCCGCTCGTAACCTACTGCATGGGAGCGAACAGCCTCGCCGATCTTTCGGTTGTTTTGCGCCCTGAAGTTGTAGAAATGGTAGGCGGCGTGGAAACGGTTGTAAAAGAAGCGCTCACCTGGAACTACGGTAATTTCCTGCAGGCAATTCTCGATTTCCTCATCATCGCGTTCGTTGTGTTCTGCTTTGTGAAGATCGTTATGAAGCTCAAGAGCGCAGGAGAGGCGTTGCAGGCAAAGATTGAGGCTGAAGTAGCAGAGCGCGTTGCGGCGCGCAAGGCAGCCGAAGCGGAACAAGAAGGTGCGGAAAATCCCGAAGAATAACAAAAAAACCGATGCGGAGCGCATCGGTTTTTTTATACCGCGTAACAAAAATTCTCCGTTTACGATACTATGATATGTATGCGCATATGTTTTGTTACGAGCGGAAGTCTTGAAGACTACGCCAAAAAATACGCGGGAGCACGGGCAGACATCGTCTGTTTTTCCTTTCAGGCGCTCGGAGAAGTTAGCTACGAACGCGAGCTCAAGGGTGAAACGAATCTTTTTGAGGATGTTGCCCTGCTCTCCAAAGAGATGCAGAGCATCGTGCTTGCAGGGTGTTACACGGATGCCCGCGGTATTCGCAGGAAATCGGTGGTATTGGCGGAGCGTGGGCGGATTCTCGGCGTTTCCGATATGGTCAACCGCATTGATGCAGGTGAATACCGCTGTGGTGCAGGCGTAAAAATCTTTGATACGGGCGTTGGAAAGCTGGGCGTTATCGTTGCGGAGGATTTGTATTTTCCACGCGTTGCCGAAACGCTCTCCATGTGCGGCGCAGAGCTTGATCTCTGCCTCTTTGAACAGCTTGATGGCAGCCTCGAGCAAACGCTCATGCGTGCGCACGCCTATCTCTACGGTGTTCCCGTGTGCGTGTGCGCCTACGGCTACGCACAGGCGGCTGATATCGGCGGGAAGCTCCGCTTTGCTTCGCCAAAAAATGCATGTATCTACGATTTCGAGCGCGAACAGGAATTTCACCTCGTAGAAACGCGCCAGCGCGGCCTCTACCACCCCAAAAACAGCAGATTTTAATGCATAACATACTCAATCATAACTGAAAACCGATATGTAAGCGGCAGGAAACGAGCGGTCAGATAAGCCTTTGAGAGCAAGGAAGTGAACTCCTTTCTCAAGGGCTTTTTCTTCTTCCGCCGGTGTCGTATAGCACCAAAAAAATTAGATAAAGCAGGATTTTTGCTTGATTTGTTCAGAAATTGTGGTATAATGCAAAATGTAGAATAATAAGCTCGAAAACAAGTGTTAAGAGGTGCAAAATGGCAGTAAGCTACAAGAAACTTTGGAAGATGCTTATCGACAAAGACATGAAGAAGAAAGACCTTGCCGTCCTCGCAGAATTGAGCAGCTATATGATTACAAATATCGAATGTTCCTAACATCAGTTATGAACACTCGATATGGTCTGAGTGACAAGACTTGAACTTGCGGCCTCTACCACCCCAACTGATTGATATATCTTTTTTTAGCCGTTTTTGCTTTTTCTGAGGCTTTCTGCTACGCAAAAACGGTTTTTTCATACTCTCGTACACTCTTGTCTCCGTGTACTCCGGTTTTGTTTATGGTCAAAGATGTGGTCAAATACGAGTAGTGAATGATTGATATGTGGTCATCGTTTTGGGGTGGTAGAGGCGTTCGAAATTTGCTCTGCCGGAAGAGAAGAAACACATATAGAGCAGAGAAGAAACGCACGAATCGCCATATGTGGTCAGCCATCTGAAAAGAGATGATAAACATGTGGTCAGAAAAAAATCAAGCAGCCAAGAGCAGAGAACTGCCTTATCCTTCTTCTGTAGGTGTTGTATTGTAACTTATAAATGCAAGATTGTCAAGCCCATTTTACAATAAAATCAACACGCAAAATTTGATACGCAGTAAGCAAAGAAAAGGCAAACGCGAATTCTTCACGCACAGCCTCACACA
>JAFWBP010000002.1 GCA_017507045.1 Clostridia bacterium
AGGAAGAAGAGGAGGATGAGGAAACGCGCAATTTCATCCGTGAAATGCTTGCCCTCGCTTATCTCACAAACTTCGATGAGGAGACGGAAGAAGAAACGGTAGAAGAAGAGGAAGAAGCTCCCTTTGAATTTGCCGTTGAGGCAGAAGAGGAGGAGCCCGCAGAATTCGCTCCTGCAACCTCTCGCTACTACGGCCCTAAGGATGAATTATTCTGCTCCCTCAACGATGAAGAGCAAGAGGAATTCAGCGATCTGTTCATCGAACAGAAAATGGGAAATTTCGGAGGTCTTCCCGTCTACGTACTTGGCGGTGATAACAGCGTATTCCTCAAAAAGGTATTCGTGTTGCTTGGCAACGTTCGCAAGCATGTTTCAAGTGATCTGCTCGGTAAGATCTACGATCACCTGAACAAGTAAACAGCAATCTACGAAAAGAGCCCCTCTCAGGGGCTCTTTTTCTATTAACTTATCAGCTTCTGTTTGGGCATACCAACCAAAAAGGGCATCTTCCGATGCCCTTTTATTTTCTGATAACGATCACCACGCTCACACCCTCCTGCTCGCTGTATGCGCGCCGCTCGGAGAGGGCGTCCACGAGGAAAATTCCCCTCCCGCGTTCGGCGGTTACATCTGCACAGGCGCTCCTCTCAGGCGGACGAAAGGCATGCTCCCCGCGCACGGAGATCTTGATTTCGTTTCCCTCGCGCACGTAGGAAAAGTATGCCCGCCCGCCACCGTGTTGGAGCACGTTGGAAAGCAATTCGTTCGCCACCAACTTGCTATCAAACACAACTTCTTCCGGCACGCCGGCAAGCTCTCCGCACATAGCAGCAAGGGCGGCCCTAAGCATATCGAAATTCTCAATTACAATCATTCCGCCATGCCCTTCCTCATGTTTTCTCTAAGCCTTTCGAGGAGCTTGCGCTCAAGGCGCGAAACGTACATCTGCGATACGCCCATGCGCTTCGCCGTTTCCGTCTGTGAAAGCGCCTCCCCGAAGCGAAGCTCAAGGAGCGCCCGTTCGCGGGCAGAAAATCCCCTCATCGCCGCCTCAAGCGCATCGCGGTTCTCAATGCGCTCAATGGCGCCATCATCCTTTGCGGCAAGCCGCTCGTGGAAGCTTGCGCCCTCTTCTTCCGTTCCCACAGTAGCATCCAGAGAAACAACGCTGCCTGCTTCCTGCGCGCGTACGATCTCTTCTTCTGAGAGGTTGAGGCATACCGCGATCTCGCGTGCAGAAGGGTGCTTTCCCGTTTCGAGCGTAATCGCCTCTGCCGCGTCGCGAATCCGCGCGCGCAGCTCGCTCACCGAACGCGGCAAATGCACGAGGCGCGAGCGATCGCGGAAATAGTTCTTTATTTCGCCCGTGATGGTTGGCGTAATAAAGGTGGAAAATTTCACCCCTTTTTCCGGCTCAAAGCGCTCCACACCTTTGATAAGTGCAAGCGCGGCGATCTGATACAGATCGTCGTACTCCACGCCCCGTCCTGCAAATTTCTTTGCAAGCACCGAAGCGATATAGAGGTACTTCTCGGCGATCTCGTTGCGCACGGAAACATCGCCGGTTTCCCTATATTTTTGAAAGAGCGCGCCGTCGTCCATCAGCGTGCAAATCGGAAGCTAACGCGATAGAGCGCGCCTTCCCTCTTCTCCGTTTTCACATCTGCAGCAAGCGCCTCCAAAAGCGCTGCTGAAATCTCATCCTCGGGCATGGGGGCAGGGTTTACGATCTCACCCTCTCCCATGATGCACACAAATAGCCCATCGTCCTCACAGAAATTGATGGATGCGGCAAGATATCCCGCATGGCGTAGAAGAAGAAGGCTTTCCGTTACGCATACCTTGCAATCTTCACTCTCCTCCAATCCAAGCCCTGTAAGCGAGCCAAGGCCACCCGTCGCAAGGCGCACCGTCGTCATGATCTCGCCCGCCGTCGGCACCTTTAAAAGCATGAGCTCTTTCATTCCTCTATCTCCATAATCGTATCGAGGGCGCAGATGACAAAAAGCTTTCTAAGGCGCGGCTGAAGGCGACGGAGCACCATGCGATACCCGCCTTCTTTTACGCGCTTCATAAGCTTCACAAATGTACCGAGCGTTGTGGAATCGAGAAACTCGAGCTTTGCGCAATCAAACACGACGTCACACGGAGCTTCGAGATACTTTTCCATAACCTCTGCATAAAATTCATCTGCATTCTGAGAATCGATCTCGCCGGCCAGCCCAAAAGTGAGAGGCGTGCGGGCAAGAAGCGTTATTTCCTGCATAATTACCTCCGCCGCATCTGCGGCATCATATTCTTTATACCACGCTTTCCGTTTTTTAAAACAACGTTTTCGCGAAGAACTCCGTGCGGCTTTAAATGAGCAGCCACAACGCGTTTGCCAAATATCCCACAGCAACGGCAAACAGAAACATTCCGGCCAACAACCGGATTCCGCTCTGCCGTACCTTTTTCTTTAAAAGCACCAAGTACCCAAGCCCTGCGTTCACTACAAGCCCGCCCAGCAGGCCTCCGAATCCAATGCCGCCGAGGGCAAACGCCTCTGCCAGCACAACGGAAGCGGCACAGTTGGGAATTGCGCCGATAAGGGCACACAGCAGAGGCTGAATCCAATACCCTGCGCCCTGCATAAATTCGATCACGTTTTCTTCCCCTACGCCGAAAAAGAGAAAACCGAATAACAGGTTTATCACCAGTACGAAACCCGCAACCTCCAGCGCATGCAGAAAGGGCGAAAGGAAATAAACAGAAAACTTGCTTTCCCGTTTATGTTCGCAGGGCGAAAGTTTTGCACAAGCGCAATCTCCCTGCTCGTGCGCCTCCTCGCCGTGTTCATGTCTATGGTCGAAGTGCGCTTCTTCATGGTTCGCATCGCGAACATGGTGGCCATGATCGTGGCCCTGCTCCTTGGGAAGCGGAGCAAGCGCAGTGCGTTTACGCAGTAGTAGATCGAAAAGATATCCCGCGGAGATTCCCAGAACGAGCTTAGAGCCAATGAGCAGAAATGCCGCTATCAGCTTGGGCGCAAGCTCCATGGAAGAGAGCAGAAGCACCAGAAGCCCTTCATCACTCGTTGCAATGAACACGGCAAGCAGCGTTCCCACCGTGATATGGCGATGCTCATAAAGCTTTGCCGCCATCACGGAAAATCCGCACATAGGCACGAGTCCCAGCCCCGCTCCGAGTGCGGGTGCCCACTTTCCGGTGAGCGCCGCGCGCGGTTTCCCTACCTGTGTATTGTGCTCCATAACCTCAATGAGAATATAGAGTAAAAATAGAAAAGGGAGCAGCTTGAGTGTGTCAAATACTGCTTCCAGCACGACGTCCAACATAGCTACTCCTCCTTAAATTCGATTATTTTGCACACAGCGGCTTTCTCTATCGCCGGTCACTGCTCACGAAGCGTTTGCGGCACTGTTGATCCCGATATAATCGGCAACGAAGCTGCTCGCAGGCGCATCGTAGATCTCCTGCGGCGTGCCGACCTGCTCTATTTTGCCCTCCTTCATCACAACAACGCGCGTCGCCACCATGAACGCTTCTGCAGGCTCTTCGGTGGCAAAGATGAATGTTGCCCCAAGGCGTGCGTGCAACTTGATAAGCTCCGCGCGCATCTGCGCATGCAGATTTTCATCAAGATGGGAAAACGGCTCATCGAAAAGATAAAGACGCGGCCTTCTCACAGCGGCGCGAGCAAGCAACACTCTCTGCCTGAGCGCGGCGGTAAGCTGCTTCGGCTTGCGCGCAAGAAGATCGGTGATCCCAAACATTTCGGCAGCCGCCTGTACTTCTGGCTCGATCACATCCTCTGGAACCTTACGGAGCCTAAGCCCATACGCCAAATTATCGTATATGGAAAGGGCGGTCTGCAAACCCTGATTTTGGCCGATCATGGATACGTCGCGCCCCTTGGAGGGTACGTCGTTCATGGGTTTTGCATCCATCCACACTGCGCCCGCCGTAACATCCTCTAGGCCGGAAATCACGCGAAGCAGCGTAGATTTGCCGCACCCGGCAGGGCCGAGCAACGCGATAAACTCCCCTTCGTTTACTTCCAAAGAGAAGTCCCGCACGGCATTCTCGCCGCCGGGATATTGCATAGTAACATTTTCAAGTTTCAGTACGGACATAACAGCCCCTCTTTCTTTGATATCTATATTGTACACGAAAAACGGAAAAATTGCAAGCAAAAGCGCATGAAAAAATAAAGCCCAAAAAGAAACCTTTCCAATACTATGAACCCCCAACGGAAAATGCCGTCGGGGGATTTTCATGTTTCAGATGGCTCTATGCAGACATGGTTGCCGCTTATGCGGTCTTCTTATAGATTAACGTAGGCCTTGCGCCGTCTGCAACGCACGCACGGGTAATGATGACCTCTTCCACGTTTTGCTCTGTGGGAATATCGAACATGATATCCGTCATGATGCCTTCAATGATCGTGCGAAGCCCTCTCGCGCCCGTTTTAAGGCGTATGGCGGTACCTGCTATCTCGCGCACTGCATCTTCTTCCACGGTGAGCTTCACGCCGTCCAGCCCCACCAGTTTCTGGTACTGCTTGATGATGGCGTTTCTCGGCGTCGTCATGATGTTTACAAGCGCATCTTCATCGAGTGCCTGCAGGGAAACGACGATGGGAATTCTCCCCACGAATTCGGGAATAAGCCCAAACTTGGTGAGATCCTGCGGCTTGACGTCCTCAAGGAGGGTATAGTCTACCTCGTTTTCGCCCAACTTTACCTTTCCGCCAAAGCCCAGCCCCGAATCATCCTTTCTCGCACCCACAATCTTATCCAGCCCCACGAACGCACCGCCGCAGATGAAGAGAATATTCGTCGTATCAATGCGCATGCAATCCTGCTGCGGGTGCTTTCTGCCGCCCTGCGGAGGAACGTTGGCAATGGTGCTCTCGATGATCTTTAAAAGCGCCTGCTGCACACCCTCGCCAGAAACGTCACGCGTGATGGAAACGTTCTCTCCCTTTCTTGCGATCTTATCGATCTCATCAATATAGATGATGCCGCGCTGCGCACGCTCGATATCGTAATCGGCGTTCTGAATGAGCTTTAAGAGAATGTTCTCCACGTCCTCGCCAACGTAACCGGCCTCGGTGAGCGTGGTTGCATCGCTCGTAGCAAACGGCACGTTCAAGATCTTGGCAAGCGTTCTTGCAAGAAGCGTTTTTCCGCTGCCCGTAGGGCCGAGAAGCAAGATGTTGCTCTTCTCTATCTCAACGTCATCTTCAGACACGGTACCCGCTGAAAGCGCGTTGATGCGCTTATAGTGGTTATAAACGGCAACGGATAACACGCGCTTTGCCCGATCCTGCCCGATGATGTACTCATCGAGCTCCTTTTTAATTTCCGCAGGCTTTTTCAGCTCAACCTTCTCGGGAGCATGGGTAGCTGGCGTCTTCGCCATCATATCGCGGCAGAGCTCCACGCACTCGTCGCAGATGGCAACGCCATCAGGACCGGCAATGAGCTTTTTCGTTTTCGCCTTCTCCTTGCCGCAGAAGGAGCAATGTTGTTCAAATTTCGCCATAATTACTTCTCCGATTTCACCAACAAACCGCTACGCACGCAAAAATAGCTCCACGTTGCGGGCATGGGTGGAGCCTAATCGCTCTAACCCATTAGAATTATCTTCTGGTGTACACCTTATCGATCAAACCGTATTGCATCGCTTCATCGGCAGAAAGATAGTTATCACGGTCGGTATCGCGGGCGATCACCTCGTAAGGCTTGCCCGTGTTTTCGGCAAGAATACGCGTCATTTTATCTTTGATCCTGAGGATATGCTCCGCCTGGATCTTAATGTCGCTCGCCTGACCCTGTGCACCGCCGAGAGGCTGATGGATCATGATCTCGCTGTTCTTGAGCGCATAGCGCTTTCCCTTCGTGCCCGCCGAGAGCAGAAACGCGCCCATCGAAGCGGCAAGGCCGATGCAGATCGTAGAAACATCGCACTTGATATAATTCATCGTATCGTAGATCGCCATACCTGCCGAAACGGAGCCGCCCGGGCTGTTGATATAAAGGCTGATATCTTTCGTGGGATCCTTACCCTCAAGATAGATGAGCTGCGCCACGATGGTGTTTGCCATAGCATCCTCAATCTCGCCGCTCAAAAAGATAATTCTATCCTCTAAGAGACGGGAATAAAGGTCGTAGCTGCGCTCCCCACCCGAGGTACGTTCAACGACGTAGGGAATCAACACGTTTTTTTCGTTCATGCTTTCGCCTCCGGTTGCATATCGTTGTTTGCCATGAGGAACTCAAAGAGCTTGGTAACCTTGAGATCGCTCTCAATATAAGCGCGTTGACGGGGATCCATCGTCTTCTTGTATTCCTCCGCCTCTTTGCCTACGCTTGCCGCCTGCTGTGCAATCTTTTCCTCTACTTCCTCTTCGGTTGCCACAATATTTTCGAGCTTGATGATCTTCTCCACGATGAGCTGATGAAGCGCATTTCTTCTCGCCTCTTCCTCATAGTTCTTCTTATACTCCTCGCGCGTGGTACCGAGGTATTGCAGATAGTCATCGAGGCGAAGGCCCTGGTACATGAGGTTGTACTCGAGCTTCTGCATCGCGGCGTCCTCTTCCTGCTCAATCATTGCATCGGGAATCTCCGCCGTTGCGGTTTTGGCGATTTCCGTGATGATAGCATTCTCCGTGTCGTTACGGGAACGGTTCTTCGCATTCTGCTCAAGGCGCTCACGAACCTTGGCTTGGTATGCCTCCATGCTATCGCTGCCCATCTTCTTTGCAAAAGCTTCATCGAGCTCGGGAAGCTTTTTGCCGGTGATCTTATTGAGCGTTACGGTGAATACAGCGGGCTTGCCTTTAAGCTCCTCTGCCTGGTAATCCTCGGGGAAGGTCACTTCAATATCCTTCGTTTCTCCGAGATTCATGCCAACAACGCCTTCCTCAAAACCGGGGATAAACTGGCCGGAACCGAGCAACAAATCGAAGCCCTTCGCCGTGCCGCCCTCGAAGAATTCGCCGTTCACCTTTCCTGCAAAATCAATGTTTACGGCATCCTTCAATTGGGCAGGGCGATCGGTCACTTCCACGCTCTCCGCAACGCGCTCACGCACGTCCTCGATCTCACGCGCAACGTCGGCGTCCGTAACAGTATAATCGAAACGGGTCATTTTTATACCTGTGTATTTTTCGATTTTCACGTCAGGGCGAACGGGTACCGTTGCCACGATCACGATATTGCCCGCTTCAAGATCGCAACCTTCGCCGATATCGAAGGAAGGATGCCCCACGATAGTGAAGTTTTCCTTCTCCGCTTCGATCACTTTATCGTAGTTGTTTTCAAGGAGGATATTGAGGGCGTCTTCATAGAAAAGGCCCTTGCCGTAGAAGTTTTCAAGAATGTGCTTGGGCACCTTGCCCTTACGGAAACCGTTTACGGCATACTTATGGCGATTCTTGCGATATGCTTCGTTATTCGCCTCCGTCCACTCATCGTTTCCGAAGGTCATCGTAATTTTCATCGTGCTCTTTTCTGCAGCTGCTGTTGTGTAGTTCATATAATACTCCTGAAAATAATTGATATGGTTTTGCACGCTATATTTTACCATAACCTGCCCGAAAAGAAAAGCGATTTTATTTACATTTTTTGGTTTTTAAGGTATAATGTTCTTAGAAGAAGCAGTAGCGCCCCTTCACACTCTTTTTCGCAAGCAGATGCCGAAGGCTTTTTAGAGGGGCCCAAGCGCGTTAGGAGAGCACATGCCGCAAGATGCATTCACATTACGCCTCATTTCCAAGGAGCTAAATTCCACCCTTGCAGGCGGACATATCAATAAAATCGTTCAACCCTCGCGGGATGAAGTTTCCCTCGTCGTGTACACGGGAAGAAAAACGCTGCGCCTCGTTCTGAATGCAAACGCTTCCGATTGCGGCGCGTATTTCGATGAAGGGGAGGTGCAAAGCCCACTCGTTGCTCCCAACTTCTGCATGCTACTCAGAAAGCATTTGAGCGGCGCACAGATCGCCTCCGTCTCCCTCGTAGGGTTCGAGCGCATTCTTTTGTTTACGCTCATCGGCAGCACCGATTTTTCCCGTACTGAAAAATTGCTATACCTCGAGGTCATGGGCAAATATTCCAACCTCGTGCTCACGGAAAACGGTATCATTCTCGGCGCCCTCAAAACGACGACGCTCGATGAAAACGTTCGCCGCACCATCTTCCCGGGCGTAAAATACGAGCTTCCTGCCCCGCAAGAAAAGGTAAATCCGCAAGATCTGAAAGCATTGGAAAGTACCCTTTCCATGTACTCTGGAGATTTGGCGCATTATCTCTTCACGCGCATCTCCGGGCTTGCCCCTCAAACCGCCGAGCAGATCGCCGCAAGCTACCGAGGCGGGAGCCTCGCCGAGCACGTTCATAGCTATATCTTTTCAGACATGGTATCCCCCTGCGTGCTTGAACGGGAAGGAATCCCCATAGATTTCTTTGCGCGCCAAGTGAAAGGCGCTACGCCCTACCCCACTCTTTCCGCCGCACAAACCGCATTCTACGGCACCAAGCGCGCCGTAAAAAAGTTCGAAGGTCTGAAGCGAAAGCTCACCTCGGCGGTGCACGGAGCCGTAAAAAAACACGAAAAGCGCCTCGCACAAACCCTCGAAAAGCGCAAGGCGTGCGAAGATTGCGAAAATCTGCGCATCAAAGGCGAACTGATCACAGCAAACCTCTATGCACTCGCAAAGGGTATGAAGAGCTGCGAACTCTCAAATTGGTACGATGCATCGGGTGGCACGCTGAAGATCACTCTCGATCCTCAACTTACACCTTCCGAAAACGCGCAGAGCTTCTTCAAGCGCTACCGCAAGCAGAAGCGCACCCTGGAGATGCTCGCCCCGCAGGAAGCGGAAACGCGTGCCGAGCTTGATTATCTTTCCAGCGTTCTCTCCGCGATCTCCTCTGCGGAAACGGAGGAAGATCTTCTTTCCTGCGAGGAAGAGCTGGTTGCCGCAGAGCTCATCAAACAACCGCAGCAAAAGAACTCTCGTGGCAAAAAAGTGAAAGCGGAGATTCCCTACCGCACCTTTGAGGCAGGCGGCTTCCGCATCTTTGCCGGAAGAAACAATCTGCAAAACGATAGACTGGTTCGAAGTGCCGCGCCCGACGATTTATGGCTGCATGCACAGCGCTACCACTCCTGCCACGTCGTGATCAAAACGGAAGGAAGAACGGTTCCCGAGGAAGTACTTGCCTACGCTGCAAACATCTGCGCGAAGTATTCCGATTCGAATGGCGATGCCGCTCCCGTGGATTGTTGCCCCGTAAAATACGTGAAAAAACCGCCGAAATCCAAGGCAGGATTCGTAACCTATTCTCATTTTATCACCCTTTCCGGCAACCCCATGCCCTGAACGAACCCTTCAAAAGCGTTGAATGAATGAAAAAGCCGCGCATGGCAACCATGCACGGCTTTTTTATTTTTCATTCGGCGAAAAGTGCCGTAGAAAGATAGCGTTCGCCCGTATCGGGAAGGAGCACAACGATCGTCTTATTTGCGTTTTCCTCCCGCTTTGCAAGTTCGATTGCCGCCCATAGCGCCGCGCCTGAAGAAATGCCCACGATAAAGCCTTCCGTTGAAATCGCTCTGCAGGCCGCAAACGCATTCTCCTCGGTTACGGGAACGATCTCATCATAGATCTTCGTATTGAGCACCTCGGGCACGAATCCCGCACCGATGCCCTGAATCCCGTGCGCACCGCCCCTTCCCTTCGATAGAACGGGTGAAGAGGCCGGCTCCACCGCCACGATCTTCACGTTCGGATTTTTCTCTTTTAAGTATTCCCCCACGCCCGTGAGCGTGCCGCCCGTTCCCACTCCTGCCACGAAGACATCTACCTTGCCCTCGGTATCTCTCCAGATCTCCGGTCCCGTGGTTGCTCTGTGCACGGCAGGGTTGGCAGGATTTACAAACTGCCCCATAATAAGGCTATTGGGCAACTCCGCATGCAGTTCCTCCGCCTTTGCAATCGCACCCTGCATGCCCTTTGCCCCCTCGGTAAGCACGATCTCCGCACCATACGCTTTGATGAGATTGCGGCGCTCCACACTCATCGTTTCGGGCATCGTAATTAGGACATGGTACCCCTTTGCAGCGCCGATGGCGGCAAGTCCGATGCCCGTGTTGCCGGATGTCGGCTCAATGATGGTAGCGCCCGGTTTGAGCCTTCCCCCTCTTTCTGCCTCCTCGATCATTGCGAGGGCAACGCGATCCTTCACGCTTCCCGCGGGGTTGAAATATTCAAGCTTGGCGAAAACCTTAGCCTTAAGCGCACACGCCCTTTTGAAATTTCTTAGTTCCACCAGCGGCGTGTTTCCGATCGTTTCCGTAATTGAATGATATACCGCCATATCTTCCCTCCCTGATTGTGCCAAGCGCCCGTTGTTGCGAAAAGCCACAAGGTGCTGCTTGCAGAATTTAATCATTCACCCTGCGTGATGAGATCGTGCAGAGTAATGCCATCCAGATACGCATTGATAACGCGATGAAGCCCCATCCATACGTCGCGCGCAGTACAATTTGTCCGCTCGCAGACATGGGCATCTCCAACACACCCAACGGGCAGAACGTCGCCCTCGAGGCAACGCACGATTTCGCCCACCGTATACTCCTCGGTAGGCTTATTTAGCAGATAGCCGCCCTGTGCTCCGCGCACACTCTTTAAAAGCCCGCGCCGTGTAAGCGTACCTGCGATCTGTTCAGCATACTTAAAGGGAATCCCCTGCCGCGCGGCGATCTCAGCAATACGTACCGGCGCGCCCTTGCTGTTTGCGATATCGAGCACGATATTGAGCCCGTATCTTCCCTTTGTGGAAACTTTCATTTGCTTACATTCCTAATCGGTATTGCCCACATTATATACCTTGTTGCAAAAAATGTCAAGCGCTTCCCCGCCCTCCACGCCCCGGGCAAAACAATTCCACCTATACTCTCTACATTTTTACAAGATCAAAAGCAGATTCCCCCTACCCATGTCCGAAGCCACGATTAAAAACGACCCCTCAGGGGGCCGTTTCTCGATTCCGTAGATATTTTAATGATTACTTTTTACTGCAAGCCCTGCCCTGGGGATAGAGCGGCAGCTCAAAAAATCCCGAGCAAACCTCCTGCGAATACTCCTGTGCGGGCGGTATGGCGCAATAGCCGTAGCTGGGCACGAGGAGCTCCACCTGCATGGCGATCTTGAGGATGCACGTGAGGCAGGCGCTGATCGTGAACGAGCCACTCGCCCCATCCCAACTTCCCTCGGGAGAAACGCAGGATGCAACGGACGTGACGGTGAAGGGCATCACGGATGCAGGCGGAACGTACATTAAAACGTCTTCCGTAAACACGATGGCGCTCGTTGCCACGCCCTCAACGCCGTTCGCATCAACGTAAACGATCTCAATGGGCACCGTGATCGTAGCCTGCACCCGCGCACAGCAACCCTCCGCCTGCCGCTCGACGTTCACGTTTGAAACCGTTCCCACCGAGGAAGTGGAGCGAGCGCTGATAAACGTTAGAGGATATGTAGGATTGGCGGGCAAAAAAGAAGTGGGCACGGCGAAATAATTTTCGAGGCGCGTTTGAATGATGCCCGCATCGAAGATTTTTTCCGCCTGAATACAAACCTTTTCACAAAGCCCGTTCAACGGATTGCCCGAAATGGTGCCCGGGCAGTGATCCGATGAAAAATTGGAAAAAAATGACATTGGTTACCTCCGTAAAACAACCGTATCGGTTTACTGCATCGTATGCTGCAATCCGCAAAAAGGTGCAGGCATGAGAGAGTTTCATAGCACGATTACCTGCCCAATATAAAAGCACGCCGTGCCGTTCTTTTTTTCAAAGCTCTCCGGCGAGCCGCAAAGCAACGTTTTACTCTCTCCGCCCTGCACGCGGTAGAGATTGCCCTCCCTTTCGGGGATAAAAAGCACCTGCCCCTCCTCGACCTCTCTTTCAAGGCGATTATGGCATGCGAGCAGGCGCGGCGGAAGATGAAAAACCTCCGCGATCGCGGTAAGATTCTGTCCGCGTTTCACACGGTAAAACGTAGGTACGGTTAAAGAAAGTTTCACGCACCATCCTATGCACCCGCTCATAAAGAAGTGCTCTTCTTGAATATAATACGGCATGAACTTATACAAAACTGCCGCCCTCGTAACGGTGTTTGCCGCCTTCGAACACGGGCTCGGCTTCCTCTACCGCATCATTCTCTCCCGCACGCTCGGCCCCGAAGGGCTGGGCATCTATCAAGTGGCGCTCACCGTGTTCGCCGTGTTTCTCACGATCTCCTCAAGCGGCATGCCGATCACGCTTTCCCGCATCATTTCCAAGCACCGTGCCCGCGGCAGTCGCATTGGCGAGCATAAGGCAACGACGGCGGCGATCCTCCTCACCGCCTCTTTCAGCCTTGCCATCACCCTGCTTCTCTTCCTCGTTCGCACGCCATTTTCCACGATCTTCTCCGATCCGCGCTGCGCCGACCTTTTCTATATCCTCATCTTCAGCCTCTCGTTCACCTCCGTCTACGCCATCATTCGCGGCAATTTTTGGGGCAACAAGCGCTTTTTTGCATATTCTCTCATTGAGCTCATTGAAGAAATCGTCATGATTATCGTAGGCGTTCTTCTGCTTCTCTTCGTGCGTTCGGAGGTAGCCGATGTCAATAAAGCGGCGGCTGCCGTGCTCATCTCCTATCTTGCATCCTTTGCGATCGCCCTAATCTACTTCATGGTAAAGGGTGGAAAATTTCGCTCGCCGCGTGGGGAAATCAAACCGCTTGTAAAGAGCGCACTACCCGTAACGGTGATGCGCGCTTCCTCCTCACTCGTGAATTCCGCTATCTCCGTCATCTTCCCCATGCGGCTCGTGCAATCGGGCATGACTTCCGCTCGAGCAATGAGTACGTATGGCATCGTTGGGGGCATGGTTATGCCCGTTTTGATGATACCCTCCTCTCTCATCGGTTCAATTGCTCTTGTAATCGTGCCCGAACTTTCCGAAAGCTACTATCGCGGAAATCGCGAAAAGCTTTCTGAGCTCGCTGCAAAGGCGCTCAATGCAACCTTGCTCATTGCAGGGATCCTCATCCCCCTTTTCATTTCTTGCGGAGAGGGCGTTGGCATCTTTCTCTTCTCCAACGCCGAGAGCGGAAAGCTCATCACGCAAAGCGCTTTTATCCTCTTACCTATGAGCGTGACGATGATTTTAACAAGCGTTCTCAACTCAATGAACTGCGAGCGCGAAACGTTGCTCTTTTTTCTGCTCGGCTCATCCGGCATGCTGCTTTGCGTATGGTTTCTCCCCTCCTATCTCGGAAGCGGAGCACTGCTTGTGGGAATGGCCGCAGATTACTGCGTCACCGCGCTCTGCTCCCTCATTCTGCTCACGAAAAAAACTGGCAAGCTCCGCTCCGGGAAATACCTTTTTTCACTGCTTCTCGCCGTTTTCATATGCACTCTCGTGGGCATGGGGCTGCGATCGCTACTCATGATCTATTTGGATTATATCTGGGCTCTTCTAATTACGATGCTCACGGTCCTCGGCCTTGAGGCGCTTTTTAGCCATTTTTTCAAGCTCTTTGATTTCGCCGCCGCCTTCAAAAAATTCTTCCACCGTTCGCTTCGCAAAGATCCCGCCCCTCCAAAGTGAGATGAAGGCACGGTATAAACGCATCGCAAAAACAATACGTTTTTTTGCGTGTGTTCTCCGGAAAATATCGTAATTTTTTGCATCTTTTTTCCAATTTGCCTATTGCCAACTTTAGGAAAGTGTGCTATAATGTGATGGTGCATAAAATGCTAATCAATGCACCACGGAGGCTGTAAATGAAACTGACAGAAACAAGGCGCAAGGAACTGCGCATCTCGGTGGATTACACCAACATGACGGATAAGTATCTTGGCGATAAGGGAATCTCGCAGAAGACGCTCGATTCGCACAAGAAAATTGCGAAGGCGGCGCACGCCTACGTTGCGGAAAATCGCGGCAAGGATGAGCTCTTTATGGGCTGGACGGAACTTCCCTACAATCAAGATGAAATCGTAGCCGATATCCTTGAAACGGCTAAGAATATCCGTAAGAAGTTTGAATACTTCGTCGTGCTCGGCATCGGCGGCTCGGCGCTCGGGCCCATTATGGCCTTCAACGCCCTCTGCCACCTTCATTACAACGAGTTGCCCCGTTCCAAGCGCAAGGGCCCGAAGTTCTATGTGGAAGATAACGTTGATCCCGTTCGCATGAAGGAGCTTTTGGATATTATCGACGTTAAAAAGACGTGCTTCAACATCATCTCCAAATCGGGAGCAACGAGCGAAACGATGGCACAGTACCTCATCATCTCCGATCTTCTCAAGAAAGAGGGCGTAGATGTGAAGGAGAACGTGATCTTCACCACGGATGCCAGCCGCGGTAACCTCGTGAAGATCTCCAACGAGCTGGGCGGCGTGAAATCCTACGTGCTTACCGATGGAGTGGGCGGAAGATTCTCTGAGCTCTCCCCCGTGGGGCTTTTGCCTGCGGCAGTGCTGGGCATTGATATCAAGGCACTTCTCAAGGGCGCTGCGGCAATGGATAAGTTCTGCAAATCGCCCGATATCTATAAGAACCCTGCGCTCATGTGCGCAACCCTTCAGTACATTGCCATTCAAGATGGCAAGAACATCGGTGTACTCATGCCCTATTCGGATAACCTGCGCTACGTTTCCGATTGGTTTGCTCAGCTTTGGGCAGAATCACTCGGCAAGAACGTTACGCTGGATGGAAAGCCCTGCCACGTTGGCCAAACGCCCGTTAAGGCGCTCGGCGTCACCGATCAACACTCGCAGGTTCAGCTCTACACCGAAGGCCCTTACGATAAAGTGGTCACCTTCCTCTCCGTGGGAAGCTATAAAGAAAAGAGCCCCATCCCCCACGGCTGCGAGAACATTCCCGATGTCTCCTTCCTTGGCGGACACACGATGGAAAAACTCATTCAGGCAGAGAACGTGGCAACGGCGTACGCGCTCACCAAGGCAGGCCGCCTCAATTATACCATCTTCCTTCCTGAGGTAAATGAATATACACTCGGCCAGCTTCTCTTCCTTTTCGAACTGCAGACCGCGTACACGGGTGCCATGTTTAACATTGATACCTATAATCAGCCCGGCGTGGAAGCAGGCAAAAAGGCAACCTTTGCCCTGCTTGGCAAGCCCGGCTACGAACTTCAGCGCCGCGATCTTGCAAAAGCCGCCTCCGATCCCGATTACATCATCTAAAGAAAAGGCTTCCCTCGCGCATGAGGGAAGCCTTTCAAATTTCAAATGAAAAACCCCGCGTCTTGCGCGGGGTTTCCTGCTTCTTACAGTTCACTTCCTGTATAATCGGTTCTTTGTACGATAACTTCAAGATTGCCGTTTCTCATTCGAAGTTCATCCACCATTTCTCTTTCCTGTGTTACGTCCTTCATAACGATATGATAATCGACACGGAACATACTGCCCATATTCGTCGTTTTCATTTTAACCATCTCGTATTTCTCGGTGTACTTTTCAAAAATATCATTAAAAACGGTCGGGTAATCGAGATTTTCAGGAATTGTAATTCTCACGTTCTTTTCTTTCAAAACGGGCTTCCTTTCCCAAATCTTGAACGTTTCGCATACCATTAGCGCCGCGCCTGCACCAACCATAAAAATCGCGCCGTAAGCAAGATAACCCATGCCGAACGCAAGCCCTGCTGCCATTGAAATAAAAATGATACAAATTTCTTTTGCCGTGCCGGGGGCGGAACGAAAACGCACAAGAGAGAACGCGCCTGCAATCGCCACCCCTGCGCCAATATTTCCGTTTACGAGAATAATAACGAGCGCAACTACCATAGGAAGCAAAGCCGTTGCCATAAGAAAACTTTTTGTGGAGCGTGTTTTATAAAAACACATCGTTGCAAAAACAATACCTGCCAAAAGGGCTACGCCGAGCGCAAGAAAAATATCTCCCGTCGTGATTGCGTTGCCTTCACCTTCTTGAAAAATCGAATCGAACATTATACAGCTTTCTCCTCCGTAAATATGTATTTGTTTTGTTGCTTGTTTTGGGCTTGCATTTCCATTTGATACGCCGTTCCGTATTTGGAAAAGGACGTTTTATAGATCCTGTTTCCGTTGAGCAAGTGCACGAGCCACATAGGATATGCGCCAACCGTTTTGATTTCCATCATAATTTCGCCGTTTGGAAGTAGTGGTGTTCCGTCAAATCCCGAACACAAATCAAGGCATTCCGTTCTGTATCGAATATTTCTATCGAAGGTGATGCGCAAATCTGTTCCAAGCTTATAATCGTGATACGCCGTTCTGTCGTAAAGCAGGAGCATGGCAGGCTTCAAGCCGCCGTAGAATTGGCAGAAATACCGAATTTCTCTCTCAATTTGGCCTTTTTCCACGCAGATTCCCATATTGAAAAACGGAGCAAGCTCCTTTTCTTTTAAGCTGATACGGCGCTTAAAAACGACCTTTTCGCATTTCTTTTTGAGCTCGAGAAAGACTTCTTTATCAGGCGTTGCAAGACCATAGCTTCTTGCGCGTATCTTTTCTTTATAAACGGGCTTTTCAATAGAATTTCTGATAAGTAGCCACGTATCCGTATCGTAATACAAGCTTTGTATCGTCGTTTCACCGTATTCGTCAACGGATAAATGCTTGTTTACTTCCTGTAATACGGTAGCGTATTGCGCAGAGGTTAGCTTATATTTTATTTCTTGACGTTTAAAAACGTATTTATCTATTTTCATAATACACCGCCTTGCTTGCCCGTTTCGGAGTCAAGCACGCCCGTCGGCTCATCGGCAAGAGATATTTTCCTCTTTGAGAAGTGTGCGGGCAATCGTTCATTCCTGCCTTTTGAACGGTATATTTTCATTGCTTGAGCTCCAACAATGGTGGATCTACTCTTTTTTATTCTTCATAATAATACTATAAAATTTCCATAATGTCAAGTCTAAATTTTTTATTCGTTTAACACGCATTTGTGTATTAAAAAACTTCCCTCACGTATGAGGGAAGTTTTTTTAAAGCAAACCGAAAGCCGCCGAACAATTTCGGCGGCTTTTGTTTTGATTTTACTCTGCACTGCGTTCCTGAATTTCAACGTTATATTTCTTGGAATCGCGCGGAGTAGCGGCGCGCACGAGCGTGCGGAGTGCCTTGGCGATCTTGCCCTGCTTGCCGATGACCTTGCCCATATCCGAATCGGCGAGAAGCACGGTAACGTTGATGGCGTCCTCCGTCTCCTCAACCTTGTATTCAATGGCCTCCTGCTCTTCGGCGAATTGCTCAACGATGTACTTAATGAGTTCCAGCATATTTTGTTCCTCCTATTGCATTGCGGCATTCCGAGCAAAATAGTGGGCACCATGTCTGCAACAGTGTGTTGTAAACATACCAAAAGGTGCTCAGAAACGCGCTTTGCTAAAGAAATGCTCTTACTTCTTTTTCTTCGTCTTCGTCTTGGCAGGGGAAAGCTTCTCGCTCTTTTCAAGCGCGCCGGCCTTCACGAGAAGGTTCTTCACCGTCTCCGTAGGCTGAACGCCCTTTGCAAGCCACTCCTGCGCCTTTTCAACGTTCACTTCGAGGGTTACGGGGTTGGATTTCGGATCGTAGAAACCGACCTTCTCGATATACTCACCCGTTGCCGCCTTGCGCGCGTCAACAACCACGATACGGTAAACGGGGGATTTCTTATCACCCATTCTCACCAATCTCATTTTTACCATTGTAGTTACCTCCAGATATAATCACAAATTTTTTTCTTTTTTCCCAACGATCGAGCACCTTTGGCCGATCGGTTAAGCCCATTTAAAAAGGAAAACGCATTTTACCCTTGCCGCCCTTCATGCGCTTCATGAGCTCCTTCGTTTGATCAAACTGCTTGAGGAGCTGGTTCACGTCCTGCACCGTTGTTCCCGAGCCAAGTGCTATTCTGCGCTTTCTCGAGGAGTTGATGATCTGCGGATTATCGCGTTCCTTCTGCGTCATTGAAAGAATGATGGCGCGAATACGCTCGATCTTTCTTTCATCAATATCCTTTTCACTGAGTTTGAACTTACCTGCGCCGGGAAGCATACTCATGAGCGCGCTTGCGCCACCCATCTTCTTGAGCGCTTCAAACTGCGCCAGATAATCGCTGAGCGTGAAAGAATTTTCACGCATCTTTTTTTCAAGCTCCTTTGCCTGCTTCTCGGAAACCACCTCTTGTGCACGCTCGATGAGCGAAAGCACGTCACCCATGCCCAAGATACGGCTCGCCATACGGTCCGGATAGAAGGGTTCGAGATCGGTAATTTTCTCACCCACGCCTATGAATTTGATAGGTTTTCCCGTAACTGCTTTTATGGAAAGGCACGCGCCGCCACGGGTATCGCCATCGAGCTTTGTGAGGATCACGCCCGTTACGTTCAACCTAGAATTGAAGGTTTCGGCAACGTTCACCGCATCCTGCCCGGTCATAGCGTCTACCGTGAGAAGAATCTCGGTGACCTCCACCTCTTTCGTGATATTTTCCAGCTCAAGCATGAGCTTTTCATCAATATGCAAGCGGCCTGCCGTATCGATGACGACGGTATCATACCCCATCTTGCGAGCGTAATCAACCGCTTCGCGCGCCGTTTTCACAGGGCTTTGCGTGCCGCGCTCGAACACCTCGGCACCTGCCTTGCCGCCAACTACTTTAAGCTGATCAATTGCCGCCGGGCGGTATATATCGCCTGCAACGAGCAAGGGTTTTTTGCCTTGCTTTTTGAGCTGAACGGCGAGCTTGGCGCACATCGTCGTTTTGCCGGCGCCCTGAAGGCCGCACATCATGATCACAGTGGGAAGCCTTGAAGCAATCTCCAGCTTGGCGTTCCCCGAGCCCATGAGGGCAATCAGCTCCTCGTTTACGATCTTGATCACCTGCTGTGCAGGATTCAGGCTTTGAAGAACTTGCTGCCCCACCGCCTTTTCAGAAACTTCGGCGATGAACTTCTTGGCAACCTTTAAGTTTACGTCCGCTTCAAGAAGCGCGATGCGCACCTCACGCATGGCAGAGCGAATCTCCAGCTCAGTGAGCTTGCCACGCTTTGTGAGCTTTGAAAAGATATGATTGAGCCGCTCGGAAAGCGATGCAAATAATGCCATTTAATCCTCCCTATCGAGTTGCGTGACCTCGCCAACCGATACCATGTTTGCAATTTCACGAATCTCTTCAGTAAATTGCGGATGCAACATTCGAAACCTTTCCAGCGCAGAAACAACCTCCGTCATCATCAGCGAAATCTTGAGGCTGTAATCAATCGCCTGTGCGCTGTGGTGAAGCTTTTCTTCGTAGTAATCGAGAAGCTCACGGCTTTTTTTCAAAGTATCGGAAACAGCCTGCTTGGTTATGCCCTTTTCCTGCGCGATCTCCGAAAGGGAGAGATCGCACATATAGTATAGCTCGCAGATCTCGCGCTGTGATTCGGTGAGAAGGGGCGCGTATGCATCGAACAGCTGAAGATAATTGAGATCTTTCACAATCTGCCCCCCTTCACGATAAGGGCAAGCGCTTTTTGCTTAATGCGTAAAGCAAGTTCACTTGACCCTTAGTTGCATTATAGCAGATAAAAAAATATCCGTCAAGCATTTTTACTTGACGGATAAATAATTTTTTCTTTACGGAGCCGGATAATACATCATGAAACGAATCAATGCATCATACAAGCTTTCGAGCAATCCCGGCACGAAGAGGAAGATGAGAGAAACGATCAGGCAAACAGCTGCTAAAAGTGCGTTTACGAGAAGCATTCCCCGTGCGAAGTTACGGCGAGCGATGTTGCTATCAGTGATCGCAAAAATGATCATGCACACAAGCCCGACTACGGGAATTTCAAACAGAATGAAGTAGCCGAAATAGCTCCACATATCGAGCGGACGGTATTTTTCGGGAATATTCGTAATTTGCTCTTTTTCTAACTCGTTCATGAGAGGTCCTCCAAGTAAGTTCAAATAGTATTATAAGTAATTTTTTGCGATAAGTCAACCCTTTCGGCGGTCATTGCGCATTATTTTTTCACCTATGCGATTGCACAGGATTTCTCAACGCTCCATACACCCGCATGATCAGAAAAAGCCTTCCACGAATTGCTCTGCGTTGAATAGCTCGATATCTTCAATCTTTTCACCTACGCCCGCGAACACGACGGGAACTTTCAACTCGCCGCATAGCGAGAATACAAAGCCGCCCTTCGCCGTTCCATCCAGCTTGGTGAGCACGATGCCATCCAGATCCACAGCTTCCTTGAACACGCGTGCCTGCGAATAGGCGTTTTGCCCCGTGGTTGCATCAAGCACCAAGAACTTATAAAAAGTTGCTTCGGGGAACTCGCGCCCCACCACTCGGTCCATTTTCTTGAGCTCGTTCATGAGATTTTCCTTCACGTGCAGGCGGCCTGCCGTATCAACGAGAAGCACATCCGTTTTACGCGCTTTCGCAGAGGAAACTGCATCAAACACGACGGCGGAGGGATCGCTCCCCTCCTCATGCTTTACGATGCGCACCTTGGCGCGCTCTGCCCAAACATTTAGCTGATCGATTGCCGCGGCACGGAAGGTATCCGCCGCCGCAACGGTAACGCTTTTTTTCTGGCGCACGAACCAATTGGCGATTTTGCCGATCGTAGTTGTTTTTCCAACGCCGTTTACACCCACGAACATAATCACGCACGGATACTTGATCTCGGGCACGGGTGCCTCGTTTAACGTGTCCTCCAAGATATCCTTGAGAAGATCGGTAACAAATTGCTCATCCTTGATCTTGTTGCCGATCGCCTCTTCTTTCACTTCTTCCACAACTTCTTCCGCCGTACGCACGGAAACATCGGAGGAAATGAGAACCTCCTCAAGCTCCTCGTAGAAGGCATCGCCAAGTTTATTTTTGAGGAAGAGCTGGCGCATCTTCTGCGAGATACTATCCTTCGTCTTCTTTAATGCTTCTTTAATTTTGCTGAAAAAACCCATACGCGCTCCTCTTGCACGAGTTGCACACCGGGTGTGCAAAGGTGAATTTTTTTAAGCGATAACGGTATCGCCACCGAGGCGGGATTCCACTTCGGAGAGCTTTACGGATACGATCTTCGAAACGCCCTTCTCTTCCATGGTAACGCCAAAGAGGGTATCTGCCTGATTCATTGTAGGCTTTCTGTGCGTGATGACGATGAACTGCGTATCGCGCGAGAACTTCTTGAGGTACTTCGCAAAACGATCGACGTTTGCCTCATCGAGCGCGGCCTCGATCTCATCGAGGATACAGAAAGGCATCGGGCGCGATTTGAGGATCGCGAAGAGAATTGCGATTGCCGTGAAGGCACGCTCACCGCCCGAGAGAAGGGAGATCTTTGTGAGCTTTTTGCCGGGCGGGCAGGCGATAATTTCCACGCCTGCATCCAAAGGATCTTCGCAATCGGTGTAATCAAGCTGCATCTGTGCCTTGCCGCCGCCGAAGAGTTCCTTGAAGATCTGGGTGAAGTTTTCGTTGATCTCGTTGAAGCCCTCATCGAATTGCTTCTGCATGGTATCACGCAGCTCGTTGAGAACGTTCGTGAGATCGACAATGCCCTTATCGAGATCCTCGCGCTGCGTTTGCATCTCCGTGTAGCGGGCAAGGAGGTTTTCGTAATCCTCTTCCGCATTTTGGTTAACGGGGCCGAGCGCGGCAATTTTATGCTTGAGCGAATTGATATTGCTGTTTGCCTGCGTGAAATCGTACTCGGGATCGCGCAGCTCCTGTGCGCTCTCATAAGTGAGGCCGTACATTTCATCGAGGCGCTGTTTCATGTTATCAAGAGTCGTCTGTGCACGGACGATTTCTTTCTCTGCGGCGCTCTTGCTTTCGCTCGTCGTCGTTTGACGGGTGAAGAGCTCTCGCTTTTCCTCAGCAAGCTTTTGCTGCTTTTCGGAAAGTACGCGCTTATTTTCTTCCACCACGTTGAGATCGGCGCGAAGTTTCGCAACGGTGCGCTGCTCTTCCTCGGTGAGGGCTACCTTCTCCTCTTCGCGCTTGAGCTTTTCAACCTGCGCCTCCATGCTCTTGATGCTGGCACGGGTATCATCGATTCGCTGCAAAAGCTCTTTTTTCTCTTCTCTGTGGCGCTGAATACTCTCTTCTTCCGCCGTGCGAGCAGAGGAAAGGCGAACCTGCTCAACGCGAAGATCGTGCAGCTGTTCTGCAAGAGCATCGCGGCGTGCTTTAAGTTCTTCTATCTGTGCGGTGCGAGCGTGCGCCTCGCTTGCCGCCTCGAGGCGGATCTTATTGAGAAGCTCCTCACTTTCGGCGGCAGAAAGCACTTCGCCTTCGAGATCGGATACCTGCCGCGCAAGGCGATCGAGCATGGCATTGTAGCTATCTTCATCCGCCTGCGCATCTGCAACGAGCCCTGCGAGCGCCATTTCCTTTTGGATGAGTGCGGCAAAGTTTGCCGTTTCCTCCTGCACCTTCACGCGGAATACCTCGTAGGCGGCGCGCGCTTCTTCTAGCTCCTTACTGCAAGCGGTGAGCGCAGATTTCAGCTTCTCGAGAGAGGCCTTTTTGCGAGCGATCATCTCCTCGCATTCTTTGATATTGCGCTCGTTGGCAAGGAGGTTTCCGCTCTCTCTGCGGCGGGAGCCTCCGGTCATGGTACCGCTCGTTGCGATGATATCGCCATCGAGGGTGACGATGCGGAAGGCATTTCGATACTTCCTGGAGATCGCCGTTGCGTTATCGATATTATCGCAGATGAGCGTGTTCCCGAGAAGATTTCGGATGACGTTCGTGTAATAAGAATTGAACTTAACGAGCTCGGTTGCAAGCCCCATGGCGCCGTTTTCACGGAGTGCCATTTCCGCTTCACGGGAATCGGGGCGGGAGCGCATTGCCTCAACGGGCATAAATGAAACGATACCGCCATTCATGCGCTTGAGGTAGGTAATGAGGTAGCGCGCATCTTCCGCCGTTTCGGTGACGAGGTTCTGCATTGCTCCACCGAACGCCGTTTCAATGGCGACTTCATACTTCTTTTCGGTGGTGACGATATCGGCGATCGCGCCGACGATACGCCTGCCAAGTTCGGGGTTTTTCTTTGCATCGAGCTGAAGGCGACGGACGGAATCCTTGTAGCCATCGAAGCGATTCTTCAGCCCTATGTACATATCGAGGTTGTTGGTGAGGTTGGCGATTGAGGTGTTGCAATCCACGATCTCCTGCGAAAGCTTCTGCTCGGAGCGGGCAAGATCGGAAATATCGCCGAGCATTTCCTGCTCTCGTTGCGGTTTCTGATCGAGGAATGCCGCACATGCCCCCTTCGTTTTCTGGCAATCGGCAAGCTGACGGGCAAATTCCGTGCGCTTTACCTGCGCCTTGGTGATCGCTTCTTTTACCTCGGTGATACGATCCTGCGTGAGATCGCGCTTTGCGGAAAGGCTACCGGCATTGGCACGAAGATCGGCAAGATCTTCCACGGAGGACATTTCGCTCGCACGCTGTTCATTGGAAAGTTTTTCAAATGCAGAAACGCGTGCATCTGCTTCCATGAGCTTTTTGGTGAGCTCGGCAATCTCTGCGCCAATCTCACCCGTGCGCTGCTCGCCTTCTTGCGATTTCTTTTCGCTACCGGCGATGAGCTGATCGATCTCTCTCGTGCGCTGCATGGAATAAGCAATCGTATCGGAAGCTTCTTCAAGGCGCTTGCGGTAATTGGTGATCTGCACCCCCATCACGTTCGCCTGGCCCGTTTTGCGCTCCATGCCAACTTCGTACATGCGGAGATTCTCGTTGATCTTGCGAAGCTGTGCATCCGCTTCTGCAATTTGGATGCGGCTTGCGTTTTCTTCGAGATCAACGTGCGCCATGCGCTCTTCCACCTCGGCAAGAACCTTCTCTGCCTCGGCAATGCGAACTTTATATTTGGAGGTCTCCTGTTCGAAGGTATCGCTTCTCACAAGGTAAGCGTTGACCTCTTCATATTTGAGCTGTGTGGAGTACTCGCGGAATTTCTTTGCCGTTTCTGCCTGTTTCTCGAGAGGGCGAAGCTGGTTTTCCGCCTCATCCATACGCTGAATGAATACGGTGAGGTTATCCTGCGCGTTTGCGAGCTTGCGCTCGATCTCCCCCTTCTGCTGCTTAAAGCGCATAACGCCCGTTGCCTCTTCGAAGATGGCGCGGCGATCCTCAGGCTTTGCGTTCATGATCTGCTCCACCTTACCTTGCCCGATGATGGAATAGCCCTCTTTTCCGATACCCACGCCGTGTAAGAGCGTTGTGATATCCTTGAGGCGGCAGGGCTGCATGTTGAGAAGATATTCGCTCTCGCCCGAGCGATAGAGGCGGCGCGTTAAAGCCACTTCTTCGTACTCAATATCGAACAGCTTGTTCGAATTATCAAAAACGAGCGTTACCTCGCAATAGGAGAGCTGGCGACGCGATTCGGTGCCGCCGAAAATGACATCCTGCATGGAAGAGCCGCGAAGCGTTTTGGCGGATTGCTCACCGAGCACCCAACGCACCGCGTCTGCAACGTTGGATTTTCCGCAGCCGTTCGGGCCGACGATACAGGTGACGCCATCATCAAACTTGATGGACGTTTTATCTGCGAAGGATTTGAATCCTACGAGCCTTGCTTCCTTGAAATTCATATTTAATAGCCCTCCTTTGGGGGTTAAATTACTTTTTTACGAGTTGGTTATATAATTTTTTAGCGGCGGCGGTTTCTGCCGCCTTTTTAGTGGCACCCATGCCCGAGGCAGAGGCGCCGAGAGCTGTTACGGTGCAAACATAGGAACCTTTTTCTTCGTGCACGGCGTAATGCGGCGTGCCCCTTTTTTGATCTTGCACGTACTCTTGCAGAAGAGTTTTATAGTTTTCCGTTTCGATTTTTTCGAGATACTTTTTGAGGAAGGTTTTCGCTGCCTCAAGGCCGCCATCGAGGTATAATGCACCGATCACAGCCTCGAAGAGGTTGGAATTCGTTTTCCCGCCGATATTCTCTTCTCTGCCTTCGTAGCGAAGATATGGCATTAGATTTGCGCGCCCCTCCGCCTGCTCTAAGGCTGTTCGCGAAACGTATTGCTTTCTCAGCTCCGTGAGTTTCCCTTCATCGGAATTATACCTCTTTAGAAGCATTTCGGTGACGGCGAGCTGGAGAACGGAGTCTCCCAAAAATTCCAACCGCTCGTTACTCTTTCCACCGTGAACGCTCTTATAGGTTTCGTGCGTGAACGCCGTAACGAGTAGAGCGCGATCGGCAAAGGCATGCCCGAGAATGCTCTCAATTTTTACAAATTCTTCCGAAGTAAAGCCGTTATTCACGATCTTGTCCCACCGTAAAACCGGAGGCCTCGAGCATCGACGTGATGTTGCCGATGAGGTTGCCGCGCGCGGCATCTACCGCCTGGCAAACGGATGCCGTGATGCTCTTCGCCTTCGAAGCGCCGTGGCTTTTGATCACAACTTTTTTCAGCCCCAAGAAAACGGAACCGCCAAACTTGGCGTAATCGAGCATATCGCGCAGTTTGTTGATCTGCTTTTGCGCGAAGAGATAGGAGAGCTTGCCGGCGAAATTCTTCGTAAATTCCTGTTTGAGAAGGGTGGAAACCGTTTTCCCCACGCCCTCACACGCCTTGAGTGCGATGTTGCCGGAGAAACCGTCGGCAACGGCAACATCGTAATCACCGTACATGATATCACGCCCTTCGATGTTGCCAACGAAGTTGAGGGGCGCTTCTTTGAGAAGCTGGTGCGCCTCCTGGTGAAGAGGATCGCCCTTGTGCTCCTCAGCGCCGTTGTTGAGAAGTGCCACACGAGGGTTCTCCACGCCGAACGCCGCCTTGGCGTACGCCGAAGCCATGATACCGAACTGTACGAGATACGCCGGCTTGCACTCGGCGTTCGCGCCGCAATCGCAAAGCAGTGTTTTCCCACCTGCTACGTTGGGAAGAGCAGGGCAGAGCGCGGGGCGCATAACGCCCTTGATTCTGCCAACGTGCATCACGCCGCCCGTGAGCACTGCGCCCGTGCTGCCGGCGGAAACGAAACCGCCCACCGCCCCATCCTCTTTGAGAAGCTTAAGCCCTACAACGAGGGAGCTATCCCGTTTGCTTCTTACGGCATGGGTAGGAATATCGTCATTCGTGATGACCTCGCTACAATGCACGATCTCAACACGAGATGCATCGTACGCATATTTCACGAGTTCAGCCTTGATAAGATCTTCATCTCCCGTAAAAATAAGTAAGAAATCTTCTCGCTCGGAAAGTGCACAAATAGCGCCCTTCACGATCTCTGCGGGCGCGTTATCTCCGCCCATTGCATCTACGACGATTTTTAACATATCTGTACTCCGGTATTTTGCATACACTACAATTATACCATTTTTTTACGCAAAACACAATACTTTGACGGCAATTCGCAAAAAAAACTATATATTGTTCGCAGCAAAGAAAAACGGCCTGCAATGCAGACCGTAACTCTTTAAAAATTTCCTGTTGCAACAAGCAATACAATGTAGATAAGCGTGAACGCAATGAGCGTGACGAGCATGGGAAGAACCATCTTCTTCATGGCGCCGAAAAAGGTTGCGGCGCGCTCACGGAAGGTGGATTTGGGCGGAGGCGTACCCTTCTTTCCATAAGTGCCGCTCATATCCGCGACCGTGGAACCATCGTCTATATAGATGATCTTTTGCTCCTTCTTTTTTCCCTCTTCTGTGGAAGCGGAATTCTTCTTGCTCATGCTTCCTCCTGGGGATAGCAGTGGCAGGCAACGAAATGCCCGGGCTCGTATTCCCTATATTGCGGAGCAACGTGCTTGCAGATCTCCATTGCTTTGGGGCAGCGCGTGTGGAACTTGCAGCCCTTAGGCGGATTCGCAGGCGAAGGAATATCGCCCTTTAACACGATGCGATCCATCTTAACATCGGGGTTCGGATTGGGAACGGCCGAGAAGAGCGCTTTCGTATACGGGTGCATCGGGTTGGAGAAGATCGTGTGCTTATCGCCAAACTCTACCATCGAGCCGAGGTACATAACACCGATACGATCGGAAATGTGCTTGACGACGGAAAGATCGTGCGAGATAAACATGTAGGTGAGCCCCATCTGCTCCTGCAGGCGGCGAAGAAGATTGATGATCTGCGCCTGAATGGATACATCGAGCGCGGACACGGGTTCATCGCAAACTACGAGCTTGGGATTCACGGAGAGCGCACGGGCAATGCAGATACGCTGGCGCTGGCCGCCCGAAAATTCGTGGGGATAGCGATCGAAATAGTAATCCCTAAGGCCGCACTGATCCATTACGTTCAGAACGTAATCCTTCACCTCATCCTTCGGAACGATCTTGTGTACGTTAACGGGCTCGGCAAGAATGTTACCGACCGTGCTTCTGGGCGGAAGCGATGAATAGGGATCCTGGAAGATGATCTGCATCTGCGTGCGCAGAGGACGCATTTGAGAAGGCTTGTACTTCGCGATATCCTTACCGCCAAAGAAAACCTGACCGCCCGTGGGCTGGTAAAGCTTGAGCACCGCTCTGCCCATCGTCGTTTTTCCGCAACCGGATTCACCTACGATACCCAGCGTTTCACCGGGCTTGAGCTTAAAGGAAACGTCGTCTACAGCGCGAAGAGCCAGGGTGACTTTGCCTGTTATCGACTTCTTGAGCGGGAAATACATCTTGAGGTGACGGACCTCGAGGAGGGCATCGGGATCGGCAGGGCGCATAGCATCCTCTGCTGCAATACGATCGCGCTCCCTTTGCTCCTTCGCCGCCTCCACGTCATCGTTGAAGGTTTCGAAATTTCCGCTTTTGATGCAAGCTTGATTCTCCTCCTCGATCAAAGCGATCTGCTCAGGAGTGAGTGCAGGCTTTTTAGACTCTTTCTTTATGGGTGAAAATTTCTTTAAGAAAGCGAACTTCTTGGGCTTGGGTGCCTCGTTTTCGTTCTCTACACGCTCGTTAGGTGCCTTCTCAGGCTCGCCGATAACATTGAGGGAATCGGTTTCAGATTGACTGTTTAAGATTTTGTTTTCTTCGTCCATCATTCCGTCTTCTCCTTATCAGCATAGAGGTGGCAGGCGACCCAATGCGTAGGACTAACCTGAACCATGGGCGGATAATCGCCAAAGCAGGCCTTGACGCACTTTGAGCAACGCTCGCGGAAGTAGCAGTAATCGGGCATATCAATGGGATTTGGCACGTTACCGGGGATATTGAAAAGCGCCTCGGAACCGGAATCCATCGTGGGCTTTGATTTTTGCAGACCGATCGTGTAGGGATGCATCGGGTGATGGAAAATCTCTGAAGCAGTACCCTTTTCGATGATACGGCCGGCATACATGACGACGACGAAATCCGCCATTTCAGCAATGATGCCAAGATCGTGCGTGATGAGCAGGATGGACCCGTTGATGCGCTCCTTGAGATCGCGCAGAAGATCGAGGATCTGTGCCTGAATGGTAACATCGAGCGCGGTGGTAGGCTCATCCGCAATGATAAGACGGGGATCGCCTGCAAGCGCCATGGAGATCATAACGCGCTGGCGCATACCGCCGGAAAGCTCGTGCGGATAAGATTTATACACACGCTCAGGCATGGCGATGCCAACGAGGTTAAGCATTTCGATGGAGCGACGCTTGGCATCCTCTTTCGTGGAGCCGGGGAAATGCAAAAGGGTTACTTCATCGAGCTGATTGCCGATCGTGAACACGGGGTTCAAGCTCGTCATGGGTTCTTGGAAGATCATCGCGATCTGGCGCCCTCTCAAGCGATACATCTCTTTGATGGGCATCTCGGCGATATCGAACACCTTTTCTTCCATTTCGAATTGAAGAGTGCCGTACTGATCGCGCTTTTGCTTGCGTGTAAGAACGGGGTTGCCTGCTTTATCAAGCTTTTCCTTCCCCTTCTTATCTGTTACTTGTTCATATTGCGGATTGCCATACGCATCATCATCCCATACGGGAATGGTTTTTCCCTTTTCATCACGCTTAAAATCGTAGGATTTAAAGCGAATGCTGCCCGAATAGATCTGGCCATGGGGGCCCTGTAAGAGCCGCATGATGGACATGCTGGTAACGGACTTGCCGCAACCGCTCTCACCGACGACGCCGACGGTAGCGCCCTGCGGGATCTCGAAGGATACGCCGTTGACCGCTTTAACAACGCCCTGATCGGTGTAGAAATAGGAGTGAAGATCATCCACCTCGAGAATGTTGGCAGGATCCTTCATTTCGGTTACAAACTCGGATTCTACTGCCTTGCGTTTCTTTTTCTTCTCAAGCACGCGGATAATTTTATTGTTCTCTTTGGCAATGGCACGAATTTCTTTACCCGTGAGGTAATGCCGATTCTTCTTTTCTTCAGCCATAGCTTACCTCCTTCCTCTGGGATCGAGTGCATCTCGAAGACCATCGCCAATGAAGTTGAAGCCCAAAACGGCAATGACGATGCAGATGCCGGGAGGACCCCATACGTTGAAGAAGTTTGCAAGCACGTTGCTATCCTCCGTGACGATGTTGATCATCGTACCCCATGCCGCAAACGGCGGCTTAACGCCGAGGTTGAGGTAGGAAAGCGTTGCCTCTTGCAAGATCATGCTGCCGAGGCTCAACGTCATGGAAACGATGAGCTGAGGCATGACATTGGGGATGAGGTGCTTGAAAATCTTGCGCGACGTGGAGAAACCCATTGCTTCAGCCGCAACCATATACTCTTGCTCTCTGAGCGAGAGGATCTGCCCACGCACGAGGCGGGCTGTTCCACCCCACGAGATAAGGGAGAGGAAGAGCATGAGAAGATATATTCGGTATTGGGAATCGATTCCCCACGAATCGAATAGCGTACCGATTATGAGCATGATGGGAAGCCCCGGAAGGCACATGAGAATATCGCAAATTCTCATGATAACGTTATCCACCCAGCCGCCGAAATAGCCTGCAACGCCGCCGAATACTACACCGAGGATGGTTACGGCAAACACGGCAAGGAAGCTGATCGTGAGTGAAATTCTGCCGCCGTACATGAGACGGGTGAATACATCCATGCCCGATTTATCGGTGCCGAGGATGTGGTTGGGGGACATAGGTTGCAACGTATTGACGGGGCGCGTTGTTTCGGTGACCTGCCAGAAGGTGTGCTCTACCCCATTCTCATCTTCAAAGGTGACCTGGGTGGCATAATACTCCGACCAGCCCGAAGTATCCTCCTGCGTTTCACCCCATTGCTGATAGAACACGGGGCCAAGCCAAGAGAAAAGGATGAGCGCAACGATCATTACAAGGCCGATAACGGAGAGCTTAGAGCGGAAAAACCGCCTTGCGACCATTCGTGCCGGAGAGAGAAGGCGAACGTTCTTATCGAGCGCGTTCTCCTCGCTTTGTGCCGCGGCAACGGCATCGGAGGGCGTGGAAATTTCGGTGTTATCAAGATCGGAATTCATACGTTCTTCCATGATTCCCCTCCTTTAATAAAGTTTCACGCGCGGATCGACAACGGCATACATGAGGTCGGATAAAAGTACGCCGATGACGGATAGCATCGCTATGAACATATTGTAGCCCATGATGAATGGAATATCGCCTGCCTGCATTGCTTTGAGCGCGATATTACCGATACCCTGAAGGTCGAAAACTTGCTCGGTGATCATGGCGCCCGAGAAAAGCGTGGGAAGGATACCGGCCATCATCGTGACGATGGGGATCATCGTGTTTCGGAAGGCATGCTTATAGATGACCTTCGATTCGGAAAGCCCCTTTGCGCGCGCAGTGCGGATATAATCCGAGTTTAAAACCTCAAGCATGTTGGTGCGCATGTAACGCATCGCACCGCCGATGCTGAGCAACACCATGACCATGATGGGCAGGATCATATGGTGAATACGATCGAAGAACTGCGTGATGCCCGTTCCGCCGCTTCCGCTCAAGTTTCCGGCAATAGGGAACCAGCCGAGTTGCACGGCGAGGATGTTTTGCAGGAAGCGCCCGAAGAAGAAGGACGGGAGCGAGATACCGATCATAACGAGAATGGTTACAACGTAATCCCGCATGGAGTACTGGTGCGTTGCCGCAGTAACACCGAGAGGGATTGCGATCATGTACTCGAAAATGATGGCGATAAAGGCGATTGCGAACGAGGTGCCCATGTTCTCAACGATCTCATCGAGAACGGGGTGGCCGTAGAGGAAACTCGTGCCGAGGTCGCCCTGCAGAAGAGCGCCGAGCCAGGATACATATCCCCGCAAAACGCCGAGGAAGCTGCCATCCTTCAGCCCGTAAAGCTCGTACATGGCGTCTACCGTCTCCTGCGGAATCTGCGCGCCACCCTGATTCATTGCATTGATCTTATCCTGCACGAAGTTTACGGGCATCATGCGGACGAGAACGTAAATGATCAGAGATACGCCGAGAAGAATCAGGATGGCCAGCGCCAATCTTTTGATGATATATTTCAGCATAGAACTGCTCCGAAGGTAGTGAGTTTGCTTTTGCTAGTGTTTTCGAAATTCATTCGGGATTCTTCCCTTCGCTGCTACGCGGAGGGAAGAATAACCGATTGTTGATTGAATGCCTTACTTGACGAAATCAATCTCCCAAATTCTCGAAAGAGGCGAGGAGTAGGAGTTGCAGAGGATATCACCTCTTTCATCCTTACGAAGGGTGTTTACATCGATGACCTTCGTATTGAAGGCGTAGAGCGTCTTTCTCTGGTAAACGGGGAGCTCCACCGCAAGGTCAAGCACGAGGCTCATAGCATCTCTGTAGAGCGAAGTGCGGCCGGGCTGAAGCTGGTTGTTTGCATCGTAGTAATCATCGTGCGAGGTGATTTCGCGCGCGCTCTGAATGAGCTCTGCGAGTTCGTTGAGGATACGGGTTTCATCTTTGTAGTTGGAAGGAGAAGCAAGGATCTCGCGATAACCCCATGCGTATACGGAGGTTGCCGTGGAGTTCTTATGATAGACCTGATACATATCGGGATCGATCGTGGAGCCCCAAGCTGCCGCCCAAACTTCGAGCGAACCGGTTGCGAGCTTGGTGAGCGCGTTGGTATCGGGAATGAGCTCGATATCCCAATCGCACTCGTTGAGAAGATCCATTGCATGCTTGAATACCTGGTAGCAAGGGTGATCGGTGAGGTTGGAGCCTGCGATCGTGAAGGTGATAGAGAGCCTGGAATCGCCTCTCGAAGCACCTGCAGCCGCCATGTACTTTTTGATGTTCGCCTTCGCCGTTTCATCGTTATCGAACATCATGTAATCGTGATCGTTGTTGTTTTCCTTGTACTGGAGGGGGTTGGCAGGATTGTAGGTTCTGCCCTCTTCTCTCGGGTATGCCCAGCTGACGAGGGACATCGGCCAGGAAATGTTGGCAGCCTCGCCACCAACGTAGTACAGCAGAGCAAGCTCCGTGTTCATAGCGGACATAATTGCCTTACGAAGGTTGATGTTTTCAACGTGACCGGCATTGATACCAATGTAACCGTAGCCGAGCTGCCAGGAGCTTACCTTTTTATAGCCGCCCTTCTTTTCCATCTCATCGAGGCGCTGGGAATTTGCCGTGGTGAACTGCGGCTCAACGAAATCAACGTTGTTGCTTGCAAGCTGGTTGATAGCGTTCGTGGAGGAAACGACCTGATAACGCATCTTCTTGATGATCGGCGGGTGCAGCGATTCATGAGCGCCCTCGACGTTTGCGAAGAAGTAATCGTTCGCCTTGTAATAAACGATGTTATCGGAGAAGAAGGAGGTTGCGTTGGGATTATCGCTGTTGCTGCGGTCGGTTGCCTTGTAGGCACCTGCACCAACGGGGATATCGTTCTTTTCGCCGCCCTGCAGAACGTTCGTGTGGAACTTGAAGGAACCCCAATCTACGCCAAACTTGTTGTTTTCGATATCCATTGCAAGCTTGGGATCGGTGGGATCGGAATAGTAGTGATAAGGTGCAACGGTGAAGCCAAAGTTCCAGATTGCTTTCGGATCGGTGCCGTTGATGGTGATACGAAGTACGTCGTAGCCGCCGATCGGGTTGCCCTGCTCATCGTGGCTGGATGCAACTGCATACGATTCGCCGCCTACAGTAACATCCTTCCCCTTGAACTCTGCGGTGTGCGCAAGAGACTTGATGCCTTCGATATTCTTGAAGCGCATACCGGTATCCGCGATCTGCTCGTGGAGGTAAACATCCTTCGCCTGACCGATGAAGCTGGAGCGCATGTTACCGCCGGTTGCCCAGTAAAGGAGGATCTGATGGAGAGCGCTCGAGATCTTATCCTTATAAACGTAGTTGATTGCCGCTTCGCGCGATGCGTTTGCATCGGCAAACTCGATGAGCTCGGGATCGTAGCCCTTTTCCGTTTTCTTGAGGCCGTTATCTTTTACGATGTGGTTCTTATCTTCAACCGTTTCGCCGTTGCGATCGATACGGTCGTATGCGAGGGTGATATAGCCCTCCATGAACATGAAGCAGACGACTTCTTTGGTGAAATCTACAACATCGAGCGCATCGTTGGTTTGCTTGATCTGACCGTACGTAGGAGAGGTTTTATCCTCATCTACAACGTTGTTATAGGGTGCACCGCTGAAGGTATCAAGCGCGGAATTATAATCCGATTCCAGCTCTTCTTTGAAAAGACGAAGCGTTTCTCTATAATCGGCGAGAAGCTGCTGACGGGCAAGCTCGGTTGCCTGCGCGCCGCTCACTTTGTTGCCGTTATCATCCGTGGGCTGCCCATTCGGCCAAAGAGCGCTAAGGTAGGAATAGGAAGGCGTGTACTGCGTGGTGATGTAATCCTCCATAACTGCCTGAGGAACATCGTAAGCAGAGGCATTGATGCCGTTCTCCTTCTTGTTCGCCGCTTCATAGGTGTTGATAAGCTCCCAGATACGGCCATCCGCTCTCGTGGAACCTTCTTTTGCAAGCTCATCTTCTTGGGCGGAGCCGCCGCCGGAGGTGTAGCTCTGGGTACGGTATGCCTGCAAACCGACGATATCGGTGGAGTACATCGTCGTAGAGCCGGTGTAGGCGGGATCGAGATAGACGTAGAGGTTGAACATAACATCGTTTATCGTGAGGGGCACGCCATCCGAGAACTGAATGCCCTTCTTAATGACGAAGGTGTATTCCGTGCCCTGCGTGGTGGTGTTCCCTTCCGTGATGGTGACAGGCTTTTCATCGAACGCCTGCACGACGACGGGTTCTTCAGGTCCGTAGGCAATCTCACCGCCCTCATCCGTAGAGAACATGGAGATCTGCGTTTGACCGACAACATCCATATCGGTGCCTGCCGTGGAATAGAACGGGTTATAGAGACCGTTGAGTTCCTGCGTCATGATGACGAGCGTATCCTTGCCGGTGCCCGCGCAGCCTGCGAGCGTGGCGAAGGCGCCGGCGCCGATGACTGCTGCGAGCGAAATGGATGCGATACGCATAGCTCTTTTGCTTCTTTTCATAACTATATCCTCCGTTTTGTTTTTTCGTTAATTTGTGCCCGTTGTAGGGTTGGGATCCTCTTTCGGTGTAGGGTTCGCCGTGACGGTGACATAACCATCTACGCCTACCGTGCCAATGACTGCCCAACCGTTGAAGGTGTTGTTGCCGCTATCACGCAGGGGAACCTGCTGACTTCTGACTGCGATCTCCTCTTCTCCCACGATATCATTGTGGAGCGGAGTGTTGCCGCTGAGAAGACCGATGGCATAACCATCGTTTTTCCCGCTGGTGGTGTTGAGCGGAAGGTCCCCAAGATAGATGGTTCCCGAAACGTGCACGTTTCGGAACGTGGCACCTGCTTCGATCCTACCTGCCAAAAGGCCGTAGTTACCGCCCATTCGCGTGGTGTCGTTCTCGATATTGAAGGAAATATTCTCGAAGTTGACGTTTTCGATTACTGCGCCGGAACCGATAGAACCGAACACGCCACCTACAGTAAGATCGTTGGAGCTCGTTTGCGAAGAGGCGATACCCGAGATCGTATAAACATTGTTATCCGCACTCTTGAAGGTGCCCGTGAAGTTCGCGAGGTTCCCTCTCCAATAGATCTTATTATCGTTTTCGGGAATCGTGATATCGTTGTAGATCTCATAGCTGCCGCTTGCCGTGAAATTGTTCACAAGCTGCTCTGCCGTGCGAATATGATACCAATCGCCCGCGCGCCACGTGGTGTAGCAATCTACGATGGTGTTCTTAGCGGTGCCCGTTTCAAGATCGGTTTCGCCGTAGTGCGGAATAACGTCGGTAAAAGGCTGGTTCATCTCCTTATCGGCGTACACGCCTTCGATGGTGTATCCCGAACGCTTCATTGCGTTGTTGGGATAGCTCATCGTGCCGGCGCTTTCGTTCCAGGAGGGTATTGCGATCGAATCCCTATCTGCAGGCAACGTGCTCGTACCGTACTGCACCCATTCGCCACCTTCCGCTTCATACCAATAAGAATAGGAGAAGTTGGGGGCCCATGCCGCGTAAAGCGTCATCTCATAATAGGTGTTGCCCTTTTCATCCGTCTGCGTAACGTCTTCGAGCGTGCAGATATCCTTCTCGAAATCCCAGCGACCGCCGAAGCTGAACGCCTGCGTTTTACCCGTAACGGAAACGAGCTCCGTAGCAAACAATTCGCCGTTGAGTAGATTGCCGTTTGCATCGTACTCCGGATCAACTTTAATGATGTTGCCGTTTGCATCGTATTCAGGGTCTTTCAAAATGAAATCGCCCTTTTCATCGGTGATGTACTGCTCAATGTTGCAACGGTTACCATCCTCATCGAGGGGGATCTCGTTGCCCTTTTCATCAAGTACGGCATTTCCCGAGCCATCCAACAGGATGCTGGGGTAGATCTCGCGGTACCAGCCGATCAGGAAATACCCTCTACGTGAAACGATGCTCTTATGCGCAACGTTTCCGCGATCGGCATCTCCCGGCTCCAGGAGCTTGACGCCCCTTTCAACGTCGTCTTCATGGTAGCGATCGAACACGTTCATGTTGCCCGCGCTCGCCACAACGCCGCCGTTCTGATCAAACCGAATGACGACGGTGTAACCCTGCCCATGCAGACGCTCGTTCTCTTGATTGACGGGGGCGCAAGCCGCAAGGACAAGCGTGCCAAGGAAGGCGACCCCGAGCCCGATCATTGCTTTCGTTCTCTTATTCATCGCGTTCATCCTCATTCTTTTTCTTCTTCATGAAGAACCATGCCACACCACCGGCGATAGCCGCTGCACCGAGCACACTTGCCGTAACGATAATGGCGATCATTCCACCGTTATCGCTCGGTTCAGGCGGCAGAGGATCCTCCTGTTCAGGCGGGGTCGACTCCTGCTGGCGCTTGAGGTAGTTAATGGTGTTCTCCGCGCTCGTGAGCTTGGAATAGTTGGTAACGAGTGCCTGCTGCGCAGTGGTTGCGATCATGTTATAGAGCGCACGCGCTGCAACGACTTGCTCTTCATTGGTAAGGGCGATACGATCGGGCAGAGCCGCGATGGCTGCAATAGCTGCAAGCGTTGCATCTTCGGCCGCGGTGGGGCCATCGATGATCTGAGCGAAGTACTGGCTGTAGATAAAGGAATCGTAGTTGGTGCCGTTGAGGGGACGGATCATGACGAGCTGGCCATCCGTAAGGCCGATATAATCCTGGAAGTTTGCACCGTAGAAATAGGTAGCATTGTTAAGGTTCCACATCGCATACTTGAGGATATTCATCGCGTAAACGGTGGAGCCATCCCCCATCGTGAGTGCGTGGCTGCCGCCGTTTGAGGCACGTGCACCGGGGATGGGAATGTAATTCACGCCGTCAGCTCTCGTTACGATTGTGTTCTGCCACGAAACATCGAACTGCTCTTCAAGGATGGGAGCCTTGATGCTCTTAAAGGTTACGACCTTGAGGTTCTCGCAACCGTAGAACGCCTTATCACCGATGGCGAGCAGGGTGCTCGGAAGCTCAACGGAGGAGACGTTGCTGCCAGCAAAGGCATAGGAGGAGATGCGCGCCGTACCCTCTTCTACGGCGAAAGTACTGTGCTCCATCATCATAGGATAGCTTACGAGCTCAAGCTTGCCGTTCTCCAACATCTGATAGAGCGCGCCATTAATTACCTGCACAGTATCGGTGATCTCAAACGTGGTAGTGGACTTGCTTCCAACCACCTGGCCGTTGAAAATCTCGTTTTCCGTTTTCGTGAACGCGCCGATTGCGCACCCGAGGAAGGGATTTTCTCCCAGCTCCTCGAGATCCTCACCGAAGACGACGTTCGTGATGCCCGTTTGTGCAAAAGCGTAATCGCCAACGTAGGTTGCTGCGGCGAGATTGAGCTCTCCGCTGAGTGCAGTACCTTCAAACGCGCTTGCGCCGATATAAACCGCCTTATCAAGGTTGATGACGGATGCGAGCACGGAATTACCTTCGAATGCGCTATCCTCAATACGGACGCCGTTTTTGAGCTCAACCGCAGTAAGCGTGCCAACGGTTTTACCGCCTACAACCTTTGCGTTGGAAGCGAAGGCGAAAGGCCCGATCGTATCGACTCTGGAAAGATCAAGCTCTTCAAGGCTTGCGCCGAAGAACGCGCCCTCGCCGATGCTCGTGATGCGGCTGAGATCGATTTCCGTGAGCGGAGCGTTGATGAATGCGAGCGCAGGGATTTCGGTAATATTTCTGCCGAGCTTCACGCTCGCAAGATTAAGGTTATAGCCGAACGCCTGATTGCCAAGCTTTTCAAGGGAAGAAAGATCTACTTCGGTGAGAGCGGGAGCCTGCGCACCGTATGCACCCAGAGGATAGATCGTGCCGCCGCTGAACTGGTAGAGCGTCATCACCGCACCCGTGAAGGCGCCATCGCCAATCTCCACCGCTTTGGAGAGATCAATGCTTTCAAGCTTCCAATCAAGGTAGAAAGCACCCTCGCCGATGATTGCACCGGCACCGAGCTTCACCTCTTTGAGCATAAGCGCCGCGCTAAAGGCATAGGCGCCGATGTTCGCATTGTCGCCAATGGTGACGGAGGTAAGCGAGGAATCGGAATTATAGAAGTTGTAGATAAAATTGCCGGAGTTATCAGCGTAGTAGAAGCCCATTTCAGCAGGCGACTGGAAGGCCCCGAACCCGATCGTGGCATTATTGCCGATGGTAACGGCGGTGAGGCGGTTTGTAGAGAAGAAAGCGCCTTCGCCGATCACCATACCGTCGCCAAGGGTGACAGAGGTGATATTCGTTCTTGCAAACGCATAGTTGCCGATAACCTTGAGATCATCGCTCAGCTGCGGCATGGTGGTGAGATTCGTCATCGCAAAAGCGTAATCGCCGATTTCTTCGAGCGTGCCCAGCCTGAGCGTTTGTGAGCGCAGTGCGGTGCAGCCGTAGAATGCGTTGTTGCCGACCGAGGTGACATCGGGCATGTTCACCGTTACGAGCCGTGCGTTACCGGAGAAGGCGTTTGCGCCGATCTTCGTAACGCCCTGAAGCGCGAAGCTCGTGATGTTGGGGAGAGTGTACACAAGGGTATCCCCTGCCGAATTCAAAAGGTACGCGCCATCCCCTCTTGCGCTGAAGTTGGGGTTGCCCGTGCGAACGTTGAACGTTTCGAGCGAGGTGCCCGTGAAGGCATTCAAACCAACCGATTCAACGTCTCTACCGAGCGTGACGCTCTTGAGAAGTTCGCAACCGAGGAATACGCCATCCGGAATAACTGCGGCGTTGATCGAGATAGAGAGCAGATATCTGCAATCCATAAACGCGTATTTGCCGAGCTGAACGCTGCCGGCTGCAATATTCGCTTGCGCGAGGTTGGTTTCCGCAAAGGCGTAAGCGCCTATGGATTGTGCCGTTGCAGGAAGGCTGATTTCCGTGAGTCCGGTGCCGCGGAATGCGTTATCGCCGATTGCCGTCATGCTGGCGAATTGATCTGCAGTGACCTCTCTGAGAGGAACACGCTCATCGTTGGAGATGATTTCGTAAGTTTCCGGATCGCGGATAACGCCGGGAGCGAAGGTATCCTTGTTGACGAACTTGACGTGCTCGAGGCCTGTGATCTTTGAAAGACTCGTACAACCCATGAATGCACCGGCGGAGATCTTGCGAAGTGTGCTTGGAAGGACGATCTCATACAAGTTCTTCATGCCCGCAAAAGCGTACGCACCGATAGTTTCAACGCCTTCGGGAATGACGATCTTCTTGATATCCTGGTTATCACCGTGGTACCAAGGCTTTCTGATAGAAGGATCCTCTTCGGTGATGACATCGCCCTCGGATTCGAACTTGGGAATGTACTCGTAGCCCGAGAAGGCGTACTGATAAATTTCGGTGAAGGCGAGGGACTCGGGAATTTCCAGCGTGCCGTTCGCATCGCCGCCGCCCGTGTAGCGCATAAGATACGGGCCATTGCGCTCGTAGGGATTCTTAACGGAAATATCAATCTTTTCGCTCTTTTCCGTTTTGTTGTTCATGATAACGCGGACGGTGACGGAGGAGATACCCTCGGTAACCGCAGTGATCTTGCCGTTCTCATCTACCTTTACGATGTTTTCGTTACCGCTGATAAACTCAACGTATACATCATCGGGGAAGTAGGTTTCGAGCAAGTAATTAATGGTAACCTGCTCGCTCGGGAACATGGAGAGGGCAAAAGACTTCTGGCTTGCGGAGAACGGCGTAATGCTTCCCGTAAGGCCGATTTCGCGATCGGAATTCACCACGAAATAGAAAGCATAGTTCGTTTCATAGCCAGTGAGACGGAAATTTTTAACAACCGTTTTATCGTATTCCAATTCGCCAGCCGCAAGTTCTCTTACCTTAACGGTGAGCACTGCAGAAACATTGGGATCGGAAGGACTGGTTGCCGTGACCGTTGCCGTGCCCGGGGCGACTGCATAGAGCTTACCGTCTACGATACGGACGACGTTTTCATCGCTGCTCGTGTATTCAAGCGTTTCCTTCCATTCGGTGGCAGGGAATATCTGCGGATCGAGTGTGTAAACTTCGTTGGGAACGAGCGTAACGCCGAAGGCATCTTCAGCGATGGGGTTGCCCTGCGCATCCTGCATCTCGGAGAAATAGATGTGGCGAATAGAATCGGGCAACCTTACTTCATAGTAAGCGGAGTTCATCGCATAGTCGTACGTAATCAGAACGAAGGTATCCTTATTGGCAGACTTTGCGAAGTTTCCGATGTGATCGGTGAGCTCAAATACAACTTCCGTGGTGGAATTGAACTCGCCCTGAATGGGTGTGAGGTAGCGGTTGAAGGAACCGAGAATGTATCCGTTTTCGCCCGAAGCCATGGTTCCCTCGTACACGTAGCCAACATCCGCCGCCATGGCGTAATGGTTATCATAGATGTACGCGCGCGCAAACAATTTGGTTTTCGGCGTGGCGCCTGAACGGTCGATTTCCGTGTAGAACTCAACATCGGTAAGGACGGGAGCCTGGAAATCGGTGACGAACGGGAACTCGAATACATCACGCTTGTTCTGCTGTTCGCCCGGATAATCGAGATATGCCTCTGCACGCACAACGTACTGCGTGTTATTCTTTAAATCGAGGTCGGCAATGCGGAAATCTACGTCGATGAAGGAAGGCGTGCCGCCGTGGACGGACTTGCGTTGGTTATATTCCGTCTTCGTCCAGATGACTTCACCCGTAGTAGAATCGGTAACCGAGATCTCAACGCGCTTGGCGCCGCGGAGCATACCTGCATAAATACCGTAGATATAGTTGACCGCATCCTCCTGGTTGGACATGGAAACGTACTTTCTATCTGCGGAGATCTGCGGCGAGGAAGGATCCTGCACGAAGTAATAGGAGCCGAGATAGCTGATATAATCATCGTAAAGGCCGCCCATAGGGATCGTTGCGAAAACATCGGGAAGCGTTTTATCAAGCGTTGCGATGGAATTATCGCGATCATCCTTATCCGTTTCGAAATAATCGAGGTCGAAAATGGGAGCCTCCGTCCAATCACCGTAGAAGGCGAGGTAAGGCACGTTGAGGGAAACGGTATTGCCGGCGGACGTAGGCTTGAGCGTGACGAAGCCCTCCACGTACATGCCGTTCTCGAAGGACTGATCGAGATACTGCTTATCGGAATCGCTCAAAAGGATGCGGACGACGACCGTAGCCGTGCCGTTGCCGGCTACCGTGACAACGTTGCTGTTTTGTTCATTGGTACCGTTACCGGAAACGCTTTCAACGGTAACCTTGGCGCCCTCGAGGATATAGCCCTCTTCCGTGACGGTTGTGGCACCTTTGTGCGTCTTCGTCTTGCTGACGCCTTCCGTCATGACGATGGCGCCTACATCGTAGCTGAGCGAGGAGCTACTGATATTAACGATGTTGAACTTGAGCTCGTAATCGCCCGAACGCAACTTATCATCGCCGAATTCAATCTTTGCCTTATCAATAATTTGGTTCGTGAAACGCGCGCTCGCACTCGTGGAGTTGGAGGTTGCGATCGAGGCATCGTTGCGGGCAAACGTCGTGATGAATGCAGGTGCAGTTGTGGATTTGGTGAGGTTGGCAAGGCCCGCGCCCTGCTTGCGCACCGAATAAGGAAGTCCGTTTACGTTATACGCAATATCCGTGGTGGACATCATCATCTGATTGACGCGCTCCATGACCTGCGTTGCATTGAGCTGAGGGAACTTCTCTTTAACGTACTGGCGGATGAGCGCAGTAACGCCAGCCTGGTTGGGCGCCGCCATGGAAGTACCGGAAAGGCGATCGTAATCCTGGCCGGGAATTGCAGAGAGAATATCGCCGCCGTGTGCCGTGATCTCGGGCTTGATGCGCAGATCGGGCGTGGGGCCCCACGAAGAGAAGTTGGACATGAAGGGACCTGCAACCTGCGAGCGGCTGATATGGATCTTACCCGTGGACTGCGCAGCCAGCATCTCGCCGTTATCCTGCGAAATGGAGCAGACAGCGATCGTAACGTTGCCGACCGTCATCGTGATATCACCTGAAACGTTGTTGTAGATTATTACGCCGATCGCGCCCTTGTTTTGTGCGATGCGTGCCTTCTCTTCGAAGGTGGTATCGCCACGGCGAACGAGAGCGATCTTACCGGTAACATCGCGCCCTTCGTAATCGCCGCTGCGGCCAACGCCCTTGATGGTGACGTATTCGAAATCTTGCTCGTCGACGCCATCGGGAAGAAGATCATCAACGAAATTTCTCGTTTCGGAGGCTGCATCTGCAGATTCCGTGAAGTACATGATCTGGTTGTTGAACGTGAGGTAAGAAGTCTTCACGCCGGAGATGGATGCTACGGCGAGTGCAGATGCATACGAACCGGGCGAGCCGATCGTAGCGGAATCGGGATTGGAAGTGAGCCCGAGGTTACCGTTCTTTTCAGAGCTGAAGGAGGAATTGTAATCGTTGGAGGCAGCGGCAACCAAGCTGATGCCGTGCTCCGCAAGAGCGCTATAGACCTGTGATTCGCGATCTTCCGACTCCTCGGTGAAGCCTGCGGAAGAGCCGAGGGACATGTTGATAACGTCCACTTCAAGCTTCACACAATCCTCAAGGGCGGCAAGGATCCACGACCATTTTGCACCCGTTTGCGTATCCGAAAACACCTTCATGAATGCAAGCTGTGCGTTGGGCGCAACGCCGATGATCTCATCGTCATTACCAACGATGATACCCGAAACGTGCGTACCGTGTTCGCTTTCAAGGGGGTAAACATCGGAATCCGAATCAGCGTAATCGTAGCCGTAGGGCACCTTTTCGTTGATGTATACATCGGCAGCGGAAAGGCGCGGCGTGGTTTCTGCGGCGCGAAGGGAAGAAATCTTCCCGCTGAGCGTTTGCGGCGTCATAACGAGGTTATCCGACGTAAAGCGAGCGGGATCGAACGCAGTGTGCGTGTAATCAAGGCCGGTATCGAGGACGGCGATAACCGTACCCGTACCGTCGTACTGGGAATCGTTTTTGAAGATACCCGTCTCGTACACGTTGACATCGTTCTCCACGAGCTGCGCTTCCGCTTCGGCATATACTTCGCTGATGGTAGCCTCGAAGTTGCTACCGCTTAAGGAGGACTTGAGCTTGAAATAATCCCCCGCCTTTAACACGACTTCAAATCCGCCGAGCAGCGTATCGTAATCGGCGGCATAGGAGAACCGAACGCCCGATTTTTCAAGGAGCGCTTTCGCCTGATTGTTGTTGCTGCGAATGTTTCGCAAAACTTCTGCGCCCTTGGCAGACGAGGTGAAATCGACGACCGTTTCATAACGTGAAAGGCTGCTCTGCGCATCGTATGCGGAGAGCAGAGCTTCATCCGTCGTTTTGACGATGACGGAGATCTCATCATCTTCAGCGAGACCATCGGGCAATTTCTGAACGACGGTGGTATCGAGCTTGGACTTGAGCCCCGTATCGAGCTCGCCCTCGAACGCAGAGACGACGGGCGCATCGCCCATTTGCGCTCCGTGAATGGTGCCCGCGGCGGGCAAAATCTGAGACACGATCAAGGTGCCCGCCATGAGCGCCGTAATCGTGCCGAGAGCCATTTTTCTGAGCATGTTTGAGGATTTTGTCATGATGTTTGCTACTTCCTGCGTGGATTTTTTACTTTCGTTCTCGGAATTTTCCGAGTATTCCCACAGCGCGTGCGCATAAATAAAATTACGATCGCACGCGTTCTATAACTAATGCGGTGCTGAAATTATATCATACAAGGGCGGAACCTGTCAAACGCTTTCCTTTCCGAATTCGAATATGATGTTTTTGTAATTTATTCACAAAATGGAGACTTTTTTGTTCAAAATGAACCAAAAAGCCTCCCAAATTCTCTCGAAAACGTATCCATTTTCACACGGTTATCACATTTCTATTCCTCAAAATTTGGCGCAATTGTCAAAATTTGCAAATGAAAAATTTATAAATGCAAAAAAATCCGCCGTTTATGAGTATATGCATTTTTGCGGAATTCTATCAGCGCCTTACAGCCCTTCGAGTTCATCGAGGGTGAGCGAAAATGCGGGAATAAAGTGCTCGTAGAAATAATCGACGGCGCGCATCTGCTTCTCCTTAAGCTGCTTGGCGATGCTTTTCTCTGCTTGCACGAACTCGTTGTTTCCGGAGCGCAGCTCCTCCAAGCACTTAAGATAGGCTGAAAGCTTATCGGCAGCTTTCACGAACTTGTATTCCTTGGAACTCTTATCGGGCAAAAGGGAGGGAAGCAGCATCTGCTTCATTTCGGAAGGGAGCGTGGATGCGATTTTTTCAACGGCGAGCACCTCAAGCTTTTCGTATTCGCCGTGAATGGCGCTATTGAAATACTTGATCGGCGTGGGCATATCCCCCGTCATCACCTCGCTCAATTCGTGGTAGAGCGCATACAAAACTGCGCGCTCAGCATCGACATGCCCCCCATAGACGCCGTTTTCAATGGTGCAGAGGGCGTGCGTGAGGATCGCCACGGAGTGCGAATGCTCCATGATATTCTCCTCTCGCGTGGAGCGCATGAGCTGCCAGCGCTTGATAAACTTCATTCTGTCTAAATACGCGTAGAATTTTTCCATAATTACCTCACTTTATCGGTAGAGTTCGGGCATGGGTGCCTCATTTTTGCCGTATGCAATGATTGAAAGAGCTCTTTGTGCTGTGAAAGCCTCTGCCCATAATTGCTATTTGCCAAGCTTCACAAACGAGCATAAAGAGCTTTTTATGATTATACTACAAATTCCTTAAAAAAACAATTGACTTTTCGTGAAAATCGTGATATATTTTTAACGTCGGATGTATGTCTGATGAAAATACAATTTTTGTTTTATCCGTCGTGGGTGCCACAAGGCTGAGATGATACCATTGGAATCGGACAAGGTAATGCTTGAACGAAAGAACGGTTTGGAATTTTCTGCCTGCGATATTTTTCGCAGGCTGTTTTTTTCTTCCGACGGTAAAACGAACGGAGGTTTTTATGTTACACTTGAACCTGCTCGAAGTAAGCGAGCAAATTACGGATACCGTTATGTGGATTTCCGTAGCAGCAGTAATCGTGCTACTCGGCGTGATTGCAATCATCTGTTTTAAGGGCAAGAAAAGGTACGATGCAAAGCATATCGCCTTTGCGGGCGTTTCGTTAGGACTTTCTTTTGCGCTTTCGTACGTGAAGTTTTCGCCCGTACCGTACGGTGGATCAATTACGCTTGCCAGCTTCGTGCCCCTTCTCATCTACGCGTACGTTTACGGACTCGCGGACGGCTTGCTCGTAGGCCTCATCTTCGGCCTTTTGAACTTTATTTCGGGGCCGTATATCCTAACGCCAATGACATTCATTCTTGATTATCTGCTGGCGTTCGCCTCGATCGGCTTCATGGGGATTGCGAGAAAATTCTCTGATAAGATCACCTTCAACATGGTACTCGGCGTTTTGGGAGTGTACCTTATTCGATTTATTTTCCACCTCGTTTCAGGCGCCATCTACTTTGCCGAAAATGCCGTTTGGGTAGATTTCCCGGAATGGGCGGTTGCGAACGCATTTATTTACTCGTTTATCTATCAATGCGTGTATATCCCTGCAGATTGCCTGATCGCCGCGATCGTGCTATTCGTTTTGGCAAAAACGAGGGTATTCGAGCGGTTTATCCACATTCTTGCTCCCAAATTTGTGGTGAATTCCGCGGAAACAAAAAGCGATGATATACAAGCGGATGAAGATATCACCGCTTTAGGAGAGTAAAAGAAAAGCGGACGAAAACACCTTTCATATTATTAATGAAAGAACCGCCTCAATAGAGGCGGTTCTTATTTTATAATTCTTCCCAATGGCCTGTTATAGGATCTATCGTTACTTTATTTCCCCTGCTATCGTACCAAATATTGGGATTGCCAACATCCTGTTTAAGCTCACTTTTGCAACCAGAACCATCGTCATACATATATTTCACTTCTTCCTCATCGTCGTCGTAATCATATTTCGATGATGAATATGTTGGAGATGATTTATACGTTGAAATAGGCTGCGAAATGGTACTATAATTACTTTCCACCGGAGCATTTGGATCATCGAAAAGCCCTCGTACAATTACTATTGTTAAAATAGGCACGCCAATAACGACTATCAATCGCAATAAATTCGCTATCCATTCCAATCCGATATAATCGAGTAAATTTATAATAAAAATCGATAACGATAATAGGACTGTAAAAGCTACTGCCGATCCAAAATGTTCTGATTCTCTCTTCTCATCCTCCTCTTTCCAATAGTACACCTCTACTAATTTGGCAAAATATGCAAATAACACATGAACTGTAATACCTGCTACAAGGAGCACAAACAACAAACTAGTAAATATATCCGCAATCCAATCAGTCGCTGTATCAATGTTCCAAATGTAATTAATGATGCTGATTATTTCAAGTATAATATAGACGAGCAGAAGAATTCCTACGATTACGTCATACACTTTTTTGCTCTTTACAAACTTGCATTCTCTAATAAACACCAATGCGTTACCAATTGCATGCATACCACCTACTATTACAAGCGGCAAAACAAGACCGCCGAGCAAAACGTAATTCACGAATCCCGCATCAACTTGAAAGCTTAAAAGATGCGTTAAAAAAGTGTTTTCAGCAAAAAACGCGGCGTTTGCATAGGATGTATAATGAAATGGGATAAATAATGAATAATTAAGCCCGGTTAGTAAAACAAGCAAACACGCAAGATAAATAATTATAGCCACTACACCCAATAGATTTGTAAAAATTTTTGATTTGGGGTTCTTTTTCTTGCTTTTGGAAGCATTAGGTTTGTTCTTGTAGTTTTTCATATTTCCTCCGTAGACTTATAATTCTTTCATAATAAGAATATTAAATAAAGCGCTGTTATTTGTAGGGTGTGCCTTCGCCCGTGGAGCTTAGGAATGTCACTACAAAAGCAACGTATTAAATGAACTGCAAAAAATCGACGAGGATCGCAAACCCGAGCAGCAGTACGAAGCCGACGGCGTGAATAACCGCTTCCACTTTGCGGGAAATCGGTTTTCCGCGCACCCATTCAATGGCGGTGAATACGATTTTGCTTCCATCTAACGCGGGAATGGGGAGCAGGTTGAACACGGCAAGATTCACGCCGATATAAGCGGCGATCTCGAGGAAGTTGCGCACCCCCGATGCTGCGATTTGCGAGGTCATGGTGATCGTGGTAACCGGCCCGCCCAACGCATCAAGGCCCAGCTTACCCGTGAGAAGCTCGCCAAGCACTCGGAAGATCGAGCCTGCAAGCTTGAAGGAGTAAACGAAAGATCGCCCGATCGTTTCTAAAAAGCCAAAGCGGTAGGATGCCGTTGTGAGCATATAATAGCGGTTCGTTACTTCTTCGCCATCTACGATCTCCGTTTCCGTTCTGATTCCCACGCCCAAAGCGCGGAAAACGCGGTTTGCCTGCGTGCTATTTTGAATTTCAACGTTCTCGCGAAGCATGATCTCCTGCTCAACCTCTTCATAGCCGCCACCTTCTTTTTCGCGCGCAACGCGGAATGTGACGATCGTACCTGCTTTCTTTCCGTTGAGCGCGTGCGCGATATCGGTGGTGAGATAGAATCCCTCCCCTTCCGCAGAAAGCAGGATATCGCCTTCTTCAAAGGAGTAGCCGATATATTGCGAGTCAGCGACCTCCGATCCCTGCACCATGACCAAGCTCTGGCCGAAGCTACCGATCATAACGAGGATGAGGACAAGCGCGAGAAGATAGTTCATGAACGCGCCCGCAAAGAGCACTACGATGCGCTGCCACGGTTTTTTCTTGGTGAAAGCGCCATCGGAAACCGATGCGGTTTGAGATTCTTCTTCCTTCTTGAAAGGTGACTCTTGCGCCGCATTCAGCTCTTTCTTCGCGGCGGTTTCTCCTTTTGCAAGGGAGAACGCCTTATCTGATTCTTCGTTTAAACCATCCTCATCCTCAAAGGCACAGTACCCTCCTAATGGAATGAGGCGAATTGCGAACAGCTCCCCCGTCTTCTTACTCTTTCGCTTGAACAGTGCCGGACCAAATCCGATGGAGAATTCGTTGATCTTGAATTTTAGAAGCTTTCCGGCAATATAATGCCCGAATTCGTGGATCGTGATCATCGCAAGTAATATGAGTATTGCGAGCACGACGCCGTAAACGCTGCTCCAAGCGCTTAATAAATTATTTTCCATGAATAAACGTTTTTGCCGCCTCCCGTGCTTTTTTATCTGCCTCAAAGAGGGCTTCGTACGTGCCCGCCTCAGACATGGCGGTGTGCGAGAGGGCGTATTCAATAGTTTCTGCGATATTTGGAAAGGATATTCCACCCAAGAGGAAGGCGCGCACCGCCTCCTCTGCCGCAGCGTTTAGAACGGTAGGAGCGCTTCCACCGGCAGTTCCTGCCGCAAGGGCAAGCTCATAGCAAGGGAATCTCTCCGCAGGAAGACGTTCAAAGTGCAGTGTGCCGATTGCAGCAAGATCGAGCGCGGGCGCGCAGGGCAAGCGTTCGGGATAGGTGAGCGCGAGCTGAATGGGCACGCGCATATCGGGATAGCCGAGCTGAGCGAGCGCCGCACCATCCTCAAAATACACGAGGGAGTGCACAATACTCTCGGGATGCACCACCGCTTCGATTGCAGAAAAATCCGCCCCGTAAAGCCATTTGGCTTCGATAACTTCATAGCCCTTATTGAGCAGCGTTGCCGAATCGATGGTAACCTTTGCACCCATATTCCAAGTGGGGTGCTTTAACGCATCCTTTGCGGTGACGCGGGCAAGTTCCTCTTTCGTACAGTGTAAAAAAGGGCCGCCGCTCGCGGTGAGAATGAGTTTTTTGAACTCTGCCTCACGGCGGCAACCGAGCGCTTGAAAGATTGCCGAGTGTTCGCTATCGACGGGAATGATAGAAACACCGCGCTCCTTCGCTGCCTGCATAACGAGCTCACCGCCGCAGACGAGGGATTCTTTGTTGGCAAGCGCGATCGTTTTCCCTGCCTCAATTGCGGACATGGTATAGGCAAGCCCCGTGAAACCGCTTGCGGCGATAAAGGCAATATCGCAATCAGCGAAGAGCTCTTCGTGCGAACAAGCCTTATGCGTTTTCTCCACTACGTTGGCACAGAAAGCAATTTTGGGATGAAACTCTTTCGCGAGCAAGGCAAGGCGCGCCGCGTTGCTGCCGGCAACGAGCGCGGAGATCTGAAAACGATCGGGATAGCGGCGAACGACTTCGAGCACCTGACTTCCGATGCTCCCCGTGCAGCCGACGAGGGCGATGCGTACCATAGTTTCCTCTAAAAAAGAAGCCCGCCAGCCGCGGCGGGCGTTATTATTTTATGCTGCTTAACCGACGATCATGATTCGAAGAACGAGCACGGCGCAAACGATAAGCCCTGCATAGAGCGAGGAATCGATGCGATCGAGTACGCCGCCGTGACCGGGCAAGATCTTACCCATATCCTTAACGCCGAGCTTGCGCTTGATGCCGCTCTCAACCAAATCGCCGAACTGCGAGAATGCCGCCGTAACGATGCCAAGCCCCATAAAGAACAAAAGGTTCAAGGCGTCAACATTGAGACTCCAGCCCAGATTGATGAGCTCGGTGATCTTATCGAGTTCGTTGAGCCCATAGCAGAGATAGAAGATGACGTTTGCTCCAATCGCACCGCCGATAAGGCCGCCAAAGGCGCCGATAAGCGTTTTATTCGGGGAGATGTTGGGCGCCATCTTCATGGGAAGCGCCTTGCCGAAGATTTTTCCGAAGAAGAAGGCAAACACGTCAGCAAAGGGTGCTACCACAAATACGAACATGATTGCAAGCTCCGAATAAAGCTCCAAATGATTGCAGACGCTGAGCACGACGAGCAGGAAGGAAGGATAGATATACGAGAGCAACGAATAGCCCGTGGATTCGAGCGTTACGTTTTGGTGCGCGAACACCAACAGCCCCAAAAGGATGGAGATGCCCACCATAAAGACGACGAATACGATGTGCATGGCATAGTTTCTGCCGATTGCCACCTGACTGCCCCCCGGGGCAGGCAAATGTACGCCGAGAATATCTGCAAAGTAGAAATCGCTTGCAGCATACGCAATAATGATCAGGGCGGAAAAGATCAAAACGACCGTCTTCTGTGAAGCGTGCATTTTATCCTTAAAGGCGCGCGTCATCTCCCACGCACCGATGAGAGCAAACGCGAGTATGATTGCATCAAAAAAGAGATCGCTGACGAGAAGCTTTAAGACAAAAAAGAGTAAGAGTACGGCAATATAGGCGCTCGCCGTGATCGACCTGAGCGCCAGATTGCTGAGCTTTTTCTTCGGTTGTTGCGGTTGTAATTCTTCCATGATGATTTTATTGATTCCGCGCGCTACGCTTGGGAGTTAAATCTTTCCGTATCTTCTATCGCGCTTGCAATATTCCGCAAGAGCGCGATCGAAATGCTTGTTCGTAAAATCAGGGAACATTTTTTCAGAGAAATACAGCTCGGCATACGCCGCCTCAAAGAGGAGAAAATTGGAGAGGCGCTTTTCTTTTCCGGTGCGAATGAGAAGGTCTACCGCGGGCATGCCCCCCGTAGAAAGCATCTCGGCGAAAGTTTCCACCGTTACTTCACGCCCCTCTTTCATGGCGCTGTTACAGGCGGAAACGATATCTTGTCGCGCACCATAGCCGATGGCAAGCGTGAGCGTGCCACGTTTTCCTTTTGCCGTTTCACGTTCACCCTGCGCAATGAGGGCGGCAATATCTGCCGGAATCAGCGCAAGATTTCCAATCACGCGCAGGCGGATCCCCTGCTGCTCCAACTTATGAATCTGTTTTGCAAAATATTCCCTAAAAAGCTGAAAAAGGCTTTCAAGCTCTTCTTGGGGACGGTTTAAATTCTCTGCGGAGAGCGCAAAAAGCGTGCAGTATTTCACGCCCGATTCGAAAACATGCTCGGCGAGCGGTATCATTCGTTTTAAACCTGCTCGGTGCCCCGCTGCGCGAGGCATGAGCCGCCGTGTTGCCCATCTTCCGTTACCATCCATGATAATGGCAACGTGATGAGGCAGTACCATGTCCGCCATTAGATGGTCATGAGCTCCTTTTCTTTCGCTGCGACCACCTTTTCAACATCTTCAATGCACTTTTGAATGCTCTTTTCGATATCCTGCTCGCAGCTCTTGCTTTCGTCCTCGGAGATCTCCTTGCCCGTTTTCATCTTCTTGATTGCTTCCATTGCTTCGCGGCGAACGTTACGCACGGCCACCTTGGATTCCTCGCCCATTTTCTTCACTTGTTTAACGAGCTCCTTTCTGCGCTCTTCGGTGAGTTCGGGGAAGACGAGGCGAATAACGTTGCCATCGTTGGTGGGCGTGATGCCGATATTCGAAGCAAGGATCGCCTTTTCGATCGCCTTCAAAAGAGATTTATCCCAAGGGCTGACGACGAGGCATCTTGCATCGGAAACGGAAACGTTGCCGAGCTGCTGAAGGGGCGTCATCATGCCGTACGCCTCCACCTGAAGCTTATCGAGAATGTGCGGATTGGCACGTCCGGCGCGGATGGTGGCATATTCGCCCTGCAGGACGCTAACCGTTTTTTCGAGCTTTTCCTCGAGGATGAGGAAAATTTCCTCTACCTTTTCATTATCTATCATAACGTTCTCCTTTTTCCCTTATCACGGGTATTTTATTCGTTGAATATGAGCGTGCCCAGCTGCTCACCGCAAACGGCGCGTAAAATGGAATCAGGCTCATCAAGCGCAAATGCGAGAACGGGAATATTGTTCTCCATGCACATGGTTGCGGCGGTGGTATCCATCGCCTTGAGTCCACCGGAAATAACATCGCGGAAGGTGATCTTTTCATACTTCTTCGCATTGGGATTTATGCGAGGATCGGAATCGTAGATACCATCTACGTTCTTTGCCATGAGCAAAACATCCGCATCGATTTCGCAGGCGCGCTGTGCCGCCGCTGTATCGGTAGAGCAGAAGGGGTTTCCCGTGCCACACGCCATGATAACGATTCTTCCCGCCTCAAAGTGGTGGCGTGCTTTACGGAGAATGTATGGCTCGGCAACGGAAATCATGTTGAGCGCAGTCTGCACACGGGTGGGAACTCCGCGCTGTTCGATCGCATCCATCATCGCAAGAGAATTCATGACTGTTGCGAGCATACCCATTTGATCTGCAGTGGTACGATCCATCTTCGTGCCCTGCCTGCCGCGCCAAAAATTGCCGCCGCCGATGACGAGAGCGATATCTACGCCCATCTCGTGAACCTTCACGAGCTGATCGACAACGCGGGCAATGACCTCCTCATTAAGGCCGAAGCGCTGCTCGCCCGCGAGCGCCTCCCCCGAAAGCTTCAAAAGAATTCGCCTGTATTTCGGCTCCATGCTTTGCTCCTTACGATACTTTTTTCTTAGTATACCATATTTACACAAAAAAAGCAATTGTTTACAGCGTAAAAAGCTCTCGTATAAGAAAAACCGCTCCAAAGGAGCGGTTTTCAATTCCATGTTTTGGGGTGAAGCTTACTTCTTCATTGCTTCAACTTGCTTTGCAACTTCCTCGGAGAGATCCTCGCTCTTCTTCTCGAGGCCCTCGCCCATAACGTAGTACACAAAAGCCTTGAGTGCAATGGAAGTGCCAGCCGCCTTAGCCGTTTGTGCAATGAGCTGAGCGATCGTCATCTTGTCGTCTTTAATGAACTTCTGCTCCATGAGGCAGTTTTCCTCGTAGAACTTCTTGATCTTACCTTCAACGATACGTGCCGCGATCGCTTCGGGCTTGCCCTCATTGATGACTTCCTGCATGAGAATTGCTCTTTCCTTTTCAAGCGTCTCCGCGGAAACCTCTGCTGCCGTGAGATAGGTGGGCTTTGCGAATGCTGCGTGAAGCGCTACGTTGTGTGCAAGTTCCTTCGTCATCTCGTTCTCGGCGCAATCGAAATCGAGCATAACGCCCATCGTGCCGCCCATGTGGATATACGTATCGATGAAGCCGTTCGTCTCATACGCGGTGAATCTGCGCACAGAGATCTTTTCACCAATGATACCAACCTGCTCGTTAATATAGGTTTCTACGGTTTTGCCGGCACCCATGTCCGAAGCAAGCAACGCCGCGACGTCTGCAGGCTTGTTTGCAACGATCGCCTTGGCAACGGCCGCCACAACTTCGTGGAACTTCTCGCCCTTGGCAACGAAATCGGATTCGCAGTTGATCTCAACCAAAACACCCGTTTTGCCTTCTACGTAGGCATACACGATACCCTCTGCCGCGATCTTGGAAACGCGCTTTGCCGCCTTTGCAATGCCGCGCTCACGAAGGAGCTCTGCGGCTTTTTCGAAATCGCCCTCTGCATCTACGAGCGCTCTCTTGCAATCCATCATGCCCGCGCCGGTTTGTTCGCGGAGCTTCATTACATCCTTTGCCGAAATAGCTGCCATTTCAGTATTCTCCTTAAAATTATTCTTCGCTTGCGGCGACGACTTCCTCGATGTCTGCAGGAGCTGCGTTGGATTCCTCAAATGCAACGGGAGTCTCGCCCTGGTTCGCCTCAATAACGGCGTTTGCAATTACCGACGAAATGAGCTTGATCGCACGGATCGCATCGTCATTGCCGGGGATAACGTAATCGATAAGATCGGGGTCGCAATTGGTATCGGTGATTGCAACGATCGGCACACCCATCTTGCGCGCTTCTGCAACAGCAATATCCTCGTTGTGGGGATCTACAACGAACATGATGCCGGGCATGCCGCGCATGTTCTTGATTCCACCGAGATTTTCCTGAAGCTTGCCCATCTCCTTCTTGAGACCGAGAACCTCCTTCTTGGGAAGAAGATCGAACTCACCGCTCGCTTCCATGCGCTCGAGCTTTTCAAGATAATCGATGCGGGAACGGATCGTTTTGAAGTTGGTGAGCATACCGCCCAGCCAGCGGGAGTTGATGTAATACTGGCCGCAACGCTCCGCTTCTTCCTTGATCGCATCCTGTGCCTGCTTCTTCGTGCCCACGAAAAGTACACTCTTGCCCTGCTTCACCGATTCAACGACGAACGAATACGCCACTTCGATGAGCTTAGCCGTTTTCTCAAGGTCAACGATGTGAATATCGTGACGGGCGGCAAAGATGTACTTCTTCATCTTGGGGTTCCACTTTCTCGTCTGGTGGCCGAAATGGACGCCAGCTTCGAGAAGCTGTTTCATAGTAATAACTGCCATATTTCCTCCGTTTACCTCCCCCGTTTGCGTTGTTTCCGCCCGTCATCCGCATGAAAGATTTACGGACACGGAGAGCGGCACAATTCGGGGTGCGAGATAGCTTGCACACTGCAAGCCCTACGATTATACCATAGCTATTTGAAAAAATCAACTCGTTTTGCAATTAATTTATGCCTTTTGTAAATTTTTCTCCTCAGTTTTGGATTCACATCAAAATCAATTTTGTGATTCACGCCAAAGGTATTTTTGGCGAAAATCTTTCAGATCTTGTGCTGCGTTCTCGGGGAAAAATACACTTTCTGCATCTGCGGCGCCATGCTCTTCGGCAGCAAACCAACCGTCGCACACTTCAAACGTAACGCTTGAGAAAACGATATCTTCAAAAGCTTCCGCTTCGATCAGCATAACGGTTTTAGAAATGTAAACGTCGCGAAGCTCATAGCAACCTCTGAATGCGTTGGCGCAGATCTCTGTAGCACCATCTGTGAAGACGATGCTCGTAAGATTTGTGCATCCTTCAAATGCATACTGCCCGATGATCCGCGCACCAATCTCAAGCGAGGTGATGCTTTCGTTCCACGCGAATGCACCCTCGGCAATTGCGATAACGGGAATCCCATCAATTTCAGCGGGAATCACAATATCACTGTATTTCCACGCGCCAATTCCGCTGATAACGTAGCCCTCCGCGGTGAGGTCAAAAGCGAGAAGCGTAGGGATCTTCTTGCCGCAGGAGGTGCATTTTTCACCTTCATAAACGTGATCTGCAAGGGGCATGTCTGCAAACTCCCCTTCACCGCACACCATGCAAGTGCGCATACTAATCCCGGCAACCGAGCAACTGCTGCCTGTGAGCGTACGCCAATCTCCCCAGATATGCGCGCCTGTTGCGGGAAGAATTTTGTATGCGACTTCGCTACATGAATCATCGGTGCAGCGCCGCTGTGCGTAGCCGATTGCCGTGCACTTCGGCGCAGTGACAACTTCCCACTCCTCTTCATACGTGTGAACGTGCGCCGCCGCTTTAACACCCGTATCGATACCGGCAATCCACCAATTTCCATTTCCGCCGATATAAGGTGTATCACCTTGATCTCCCTGTTCACCCTTTTCACCTTGGGGACCTTGTTCTCCTTGGGGGCCCTGCTCACCTTGAGGACCTTGTTCGCCCTGAGGACCTTGCTCACCTTGGGGACCTTGTTCGCCCTGAGGACCTTGCTCACCTTGGGGACCTTGCTCGCCTTGTTCACCTTGAGGACCCTGTTCACCCTGGATTCCTTGTTCTCCTTGGGGACCCTGCTCACCCTGAGGACCTTGCTCACCTTGGGGACCTTGTTCGCCCTGAGGACCTTGCTCGCCTTGAGGGCCTTGCTCACCCTGAGGTCCTTGCTCGCCTTGGGGACCTTGCTCGCCTTGAGGGCCTTGCTCGCCTTGGATTCCTTGCTCACCTTGGACACCCTGCTCGCCCTGAGGACCTTGCTCACCCTGGGGACCTTGTTCGCCTTGGGGACCTTGCTCACCCTGAGGACCTTGTTCGCCTTGGTCACCTTTGTCCCCCTTTTCTCCCTGAGGGCCCTGCTCACCTTGGATTCCTTGTTCTCCTTGAGGGCCTTGCTCACCCTGAGGACCCTGCTCGCCCTGAGGGCCCTGCTCGCCTTGGGGACCTTGCTCGCCCTGAGGGCCTTGCTCACCCTGAGGACCCTGCTCGCCTTGAGGCCCCTGTTCGCCCTGAATTCCTTGTTCTCCTTGGGGGCCTTGCTCACCCTGGATTCCTTGTTCTCCTTGGGGACCTTGTTCGCCCTGAGGACCTTGCTCACCTTGGGGACCTTGCTCGCCTTGAGGACCCTGTTCACCGTGGGGGCCCTGCTCGCCTTGGGGGCCTTGCTCACCCTGGATTCCTTGTTCTCCTTGGGGACCTTGCTCACCTTGGGGACCTTGTTCACCCTGGATTCCTTGTTCGCCTTGAATTCCCTGCTCGCCTTGGGGACCCTGCTCACCTTGGGGACCCTGCTCGCCCTGGAGACCTTGCTCGCCTTGAATTCCCTGCTCACCCTGGGGACCTTGCTCGCCTTGGGGACCTTGCTCGCCCTGAGGGCCCTGCTCGCCTTGGGGACCTTGCTCGCCCTGAGGGCCTTGCTCACCCTGAGGACCCTGCTCGCCTTGGGGACCTTGCTC
>JAFWBP010000012.1 GCA_017507045.1 Clostridia bacterium
ACAGTTGTCGCCCGCGGCTTTTTACTTTTACACAATCAAAATACAATATGCTCAAAATTCTTCCTTGAAGATTTTCTATAAAGAATCGCCTTTCTGCCGATAACGGCAACGACCTCCGCACGCAGAAGATCGGCGAGGTTGGCGGCAAGATTTTCCCCATCCTCTCCGGCTGCGGGAAGCAACGTGATTTTTATTAGCTCTCTTGCCTCGAGCGCTTCGGAAAGACTATTTACGAGATTCTCGCCAATGCCCTCCTTGCCCACCTGCATAATGGGCTTCATGGTGGAAGCGAGAGATTTCAAGTGTGCGCGCTGTTTGGATGTGAACATGTTTTTTCTCCTTATGATCTTCTATCTTTGCTCGGCCGCTCCGAAAAGCAGGCTTTAAATTACAAAATCGAACTCTACCTCGCCTACGATTACGGTATCGCCCGCCTTACAGCCCATCTTCTCAAGCTCCTTGAATACGCCGCGGAGCTTTAACACGCGCTGGAAGTAATTCATGGAATCAGGGTTGTTCAAGACGACGTTACGGCATAGCATGTCCACAAGCCCCCCCACCACAACGTAAGAACCGTTCTCATCGATGAAGATCTCGTATTGCGTGTTATCTTCCGTTTCAAATGCGAATTCATCGGAGGGAATGCGCTCTGCGGGCGGAAGCTCTCTGAGCTTTTCGGCAATTGCCCTTAAAAGCTCCTCCGTGCCCGTGCCGGTGAGCGCGGCGATCTCGAAGATGGGATATTTTTTGCCGTACTTATTTTTGAAGCGTTTTACGTTCTCTTCTGCGCCATAAACATCGCACTTGTTGAGCGCAACAAGCATGGGAAGCGCGCCGAGCGTTTGAGAATAAGAGGCAAGCTCCTCGTTGATAATTTTGAAGTCATCTAAAGGATCGCGCCCCTCCATGCCCGAGATATCCACTACGTGCAGGATCATGCGCGTGCGCTCGATGTGGCGAAGGAAATCGTGCCCCAGCCCGGCGCCTTCCGAAGCGCCCTCAATCAGCCCGGGAATATCCGCCGCAATGAAGCTCTCTTCATAGTAGCGCACAACGCCCAAATTGGGCGAAAGGGTTGTGAAGTGGTAATCGGCGATCTTGGGCTTTGCCGCAGAAACCTTGGAAAGAAGGGTACTCTTGCCCACGTTCGGGAAGCCGACGAAGCCGACGTCTGCAATGACCTTCATCTCGAGGATCACCGTGTGCGGCTTGGTGAGCTGCCCTTTCTGCGCGAAGTTGGGCGCGTGGCGGCGCGCCGTGGTGAAGCGCACGTTGCCCTTGCCCCCTCTTCCGCCCGTGAGAATGCAGTGCATTTCGCCGTCCTCATACACGTCGCAGACGATCTTGCCCGAATCCATGTCGCGAATCAGGGTGCCGCAAGGAACTTTCACAATAACGTCTGCACCGCGCTTCCCAAAGCACTGGTTGGAGCCGCCGCGCTCGCCGTTTCCCGCAAAATACTTCGTGATATAGCGGAAAGAAAGCAGATCGTGCATGTTCTTATCGCCGACGAAATAGACGTTTCCGCCATCTCCGCCGTCGCCGCCATCCGGCCCGCACGCAGGCTTGCCCTTGTACGCCTTGAAGGAGTTCATGCCATCTCCCCCGTTGCCCGCCTTGATCGTAATTTTTACCTTATCCGTAAAGCCATTCGTTGCCATAGCAAAAGTATAGCAGATTTTTACAAAACTTGCAACGATTTTTTGAAGCCTTGCGCGCACCGAAAGATATATTCCGATAAATTCGTTTGATGCCCGTAAGAAAATTGCTTTTTTTGTAAAATCGCGGTATAATGAAAAAAAGGAAGGGTTTGATGAACCATGAAAGAAGGATGTTTGATTTGCGGTGCACCGCTTGTATATTTCCAAACTGAAAAGCCCATGGAGTGCGCCGTTTGCAAGAAGGTGCAAAATAGCAAAGCCGCCTGTGCAAACGGGCATTTCGTTTGCGATGCGTGCCATACCGCAGGCATGGGTGCCATCTTTGAGGTTTGTATCCGTGAAGATTCAAAAAATCCCGTAGCCATTTTGGAAAAGCTGATGGGGTTGGATTTTTGCCATATGCACGGGCCGGAACACCACGCAATGGTGGGAAGCGCACTTCTTACGGCTTACAAAAACGCAGGCGGAGAAATTGATCTTGCAAAAGCACTGCGCGAAATGCAAGCCCGAGCTGCAAACATCCCCGGCGGCGCTTGCGGATTTTGGGGAGCTTGCGGTGCGGCAATCAGTGCCGGTATGTTCGCTTCTATCATCACACACGCCACCCCCCTTGCCGATACTGCGTGGGGATTCTCCAACGAGATGACGGGAAGAGCGCTTACTGCGATTGGAAAAGTAGGCGGCCCGCGTTGTTGCAAGCGCAACTCGTATATTGCCATAACGCAGGCGGTAGCGTTTACAAAAGAGCGCCTCGGGGTTGAAATGGAAGGAAGCGATATCTCTTGCGCGCGCTCCGAGCGCAACGATCAATGCTTGAAAGCGAGGTGTCCGTTTTGGAAAAACAGAAAATAGCGTTCATTTGCGTACATAATTCTTGCCGTAGCCAAATTGCCGAGGCGCTCGGGAAAAAGTTTTTAAGCGGGAAATACGATTTCTATTCGGCAGGAACGGAAACGAAAGATCAAATCAATCAAGATGCCGTAGGCTTATGAAAGCGCTTTACGGAATTGATATGGAAGAGGCGCAATTTAGCAAAACGGTTGATAAGATTCCCGAAGCGGACATCGTGATCTCCATGGGGTGCGGCGTGAAATGCCCTTACGTTGCAAAGGGCTTTGATGCCGATTGGGGTTTGGAAGACCCCACTGGAAAGGACGATGAAACCTTTATAAAAGTAATCAGGCAAATCGAAACACTCGTGAAGGAACTTTAAAAAGAACAGCCCTTACATAGGCTGTTCTTTTTTAGGTGCTTTATAGCGATTATTTTTTATAATACTGTACGATCGCATTGAAATCTACCAATCGCACGTTCGTAATATAATATCTTGCTAAAATATCGTTTCGTGCAAGCTCTAACAACACTTCCTTGATATCGGATGCCGAGGCACCTTTATCATAATAACTAATCAATGCACATGCCGCTGTAATGAAGGGAGTTGCGATAGAAGTTCCGCTCACATATTTCAGCTCTTCTTGCTGGCCAACTGTTAAAATTTGCTCACCCGGGGCAACGATATCAACATACTCGCTCATGTGCGATAAAGTTGAAAACGTGCCGTGATTTGTAATTCCGCCAACGCAAATAACGTTTTCTAAATCATAAAAGGCCGGATATAGGGGCAGATCTCCCCTAATATCGCCTGCAGCACATACGAAGAGCATATTGCTCGATGCCATTCTTTCATATAATGCCGTATTGAATTTCGAAATCGTAAAACTGCAGTTCACCACCCGAACACCGTTCGATTCGAGAAAATCAATCCCGGCAATTACCTGTTCTATGCTATCATTCGATAGATTATTATAGGCATACTGCAGCAAAGGAGCATTATTCAGGCAACCTTTAATCTCCCCATAGGCGTGATTTGTTGTGATCATACTCGCTACGTTGGTACCATGTTCGGAAACCGTGCTTACGCTATTCTTCGAACTCTTACTTTTGCTTAAATAGCCATTCGAAAAATCCACGCCCTCATCAATGATCCCGATTACCGGTATATCAGAGATCGCCGCTATTTCTTCCCAGCAATCTTTGATGTTAATATCAACATGTTTCACCCCCGCAAAGCGATCTACGACCTGACCTTGATTATCCATGGCCCATTGCTCGCTATAGCTGTTATTCGCACAACCGGCAAGGTTGGCGCAAATGCAGAGGCTCGCAACTAAAATTGCTAAAACTTGTTTTTTCATCATTTAATATCCTGCTTTTGAAAAATTAAGAAAGATGCAGCCACGAGTGGAACCATGTACATAAAAAGCACGAGCACCGAAAACTCAGGCGATGTTCCTATAGGAGCAATATCTAAAATATACCCACTGAAATCAACATTGAGAAAAGGCGTAAATCTTAGCCACGGTACTTCTGTTGCAAACAGCGTAAACACATAGCTGCACAAATAGATCCCTATGCCTGTAACGCAACTGGTAATACCGTTTTTTGTGATGATTCCGAGCAGAACGGCTATCGAAGAGCAGAACAGCGCAGCCACTGTATTATAACAAACCTGCAGAAGCTCTCGGAGCAAAAACGGCATAACGATGAGTTCTCCGTTTTGGAAAGCCAAAAAAGGAACGGAGAAAAAATCTAACCCAAAAAACATCCATCCGAGAACAATCGATACGATAAATACAAAGAGCGACGAAGCAAACGCAAAAACGGCGATTACCAGAAATTTCGTTAGCAATATCTTCCACCTTGCCAGCGGAATCGTTAATAATCCGTTCATTGTTTTTTTGCTGTATTCATCGGTAATGACTCTGCTCGCAAAAATCATCGTGAGCGCAAGAACAACGATAAATATATAGTTTGAAAACACGACCAAATACGATGCACTATGAGATCCGTATGGCTGAATATTATTCTCCAAAAAGTAGCTATATTTAAAAGCTTCTCCCAATTGAATCTCATGTGCTTGGAGCGTCGAAAAACCATTTAGCCGACCGCCGACGAGAAGAATCATCTCGGCACTCATCCTCTCATACCAATTGCTGCTTTCCGCATAATAATCAATGGGCAAACTGTTCAGCGTTAAATATAATGCACAGATGAAAACTCCCACTACGAGAATAATGGCATATGCGGCAACTGTTTTTTTATGTAACTGTTTTTTTATTTCAGCAAGGAACAGATGAAACATTCTATTTATCTGTTTTTGCTGTTTCGGCTTGGTGCTCATTTTTTTCCTCCGAAGAGTTCCAAATATTCCGCTTCTAATATATTCAAGGTTTTTAGCGATCTAATTTCGATATCGCTCAAAACCAATTCCCTCATCAACTGATTGAAATGCTCTTTCTTTATTTCGAATACCAATTCTTCGGCCTTTTCTTGCACTTTTACCTGAAAGCTCTTGGAAATGATCTCTTTGGTTTTTTGTAAATCGCCTGTACTCAATGCGAAAACGGCCCTTTGTTCGGAATCCCTATTGAGCTCATTTTGGATAACGCCGTTTTGAATCGTTATAATGCGCTCACAAACTTTATCAAGCTCATTCAAATTGTGGCTGGAGATGAAAAAGGCTATTTTTTTCTCAGCCGCAAGCTGTGTGATGAAATCCCGCAATAAGATCACACCTTCGGGATCCAATCCGTTCATCGGTTCATCCATCAACACGATCATAGGTTCATTCAGCACGGCAAGCACAAGCGACATTCTCTGTTTCATACCCAAAGAATATGATTTAACAGGATCGTGCATTCGATCTTCCATGCCAACGTACCTTATTATTTCTTCCAGCTTTGCAGGATCATACGTGCCGTAGAGCTTTGCATACATCTTCAAATTATCGTATCCGCTCAGATAATCGTAAAAGATAGCGCTATCTGACATATACGATATATTCGCAACCGCCTGCTCAAACTGCGTTCGAACAGATTTTCCACAGATAAGAATTTCCCCCGATAGCTGTTTCAATAACCCCATGCAACACTTCATAACCGTTGTTTTGCCGGCTCCGTTCGGGCCAACGAATCCAACGATTTCACCTTTTGCGATAGAGAAGGAAACATTGTTCAGCACAAGGCGTTTGCCAAACTTCTTGCTTAGATTTTCAACACGTAAAACAGGATCCATCATTTCCTCAAATACTCCGTATAAACAAGGCGCGAAATTGTGATATCAATCGAAGAAAATTGATTATAGCAACCGTTATTTGCAACGGAATAAGAATACCACTTTATATTTTTAGGGCCCCCCATTTCGCCTCTCCATTTGAAATCTACGAAGGTTCCGTATTGTTCCGTTTGTATTCGCGTTAGCCCCGCTAAAATATTCACATCGTATATAATTGCGTGATCGAAAGCTAAATCGTGGCTTATGATTTGAAAACTGATCTCGAGCGGAGCTTCTTCTGCTACCATTCCGCTTTCCATTTCCAAATGAACATTTGTAACTTTAATGGTGAAGCCCTCGAAATCTATAATTTTATTCTTATCACCCACGCTTACTGTGAAGGTTATTTCATTCTCCCAAATATGTTCTGAAGAAGTGAAATATTTTTCTTTCGAATAGATCTCTACGCCCCATCTCCAATAATCGATCCAGCCACTCCACAATAAACCGAAAAAGACAGCCGAAACACTAACGACCAAAGCAATTACAATGAAACGGATTTTCTTCTTTGTTGTCATTTCGAAGCCTCCTAAGGAATTATCTTATTTCTATTTTACAACAGTTCGGAAAAAACGTCAATATTAAAACAAAAATTTATCGGCGTAAATATATGATTATACTAAAATCAAAAAAATTTTTTTGATCGTGTTGTAAAAACGGAAATTTGTGGTACAATAAATATGAGGTGATATATTACGATGGATTACTTACTTTTTCTTCTCATACTTATCCCCTTCGTTGCGCTCTCGGGCTGGGCGAGCGCGAAGGTGAACTCGGCGTACTCTGCGTACGACGCCGTTCCCAATTCCGCCCGTATGACGGGGTATGATACTGCAATTCGGCTCTTACAGCGCAACGGCGTAAGAGATATTTCCGTGAATCGCGTGAACGGACGGCTCACCGATCACTACCACCCCACGAAGAAACAGGTGAACCTCTCGCAGAGCACGTTCGGCTCGGCTTCGGTTGCGGCGGTTGCCGTTGCGGCGCACGAGATCGGGCATGTGATGCAGAAAAAAGAGGGGTACTTCCCCTACCGTGTGCGCACGGCGCTGGTGCCTCTCGCCAACCTCGGCTCGCGGCTCGCTATGCCGCTAATCATCATTGGGATCCTGCTTGAAGTGCTTCTCTTTGCAGGCACCGGCTCCATGCTCGGGCAATGGATGATGTACACCGGCATCGCTCTTTACGGCATGGCTACCCTCTTTATGCTCGTTACCCTGCCCGTTGAGTACAACGCTTCGTCGCGTGCGAAGAAGATGCTCGTTTCCGAGGGCATTCTCACCGAGGAAGAACTGCCCGGCGCGAAGAAGGTTCTCTCCGCCGCTGCAATGACGTACGTTGCCTCTCTGCTCATCTCCCTCGTCTACTTTTTGCGCTTCTTGATGATCGTGCTCTCTTTCACGAGAAGAAGATAATTTTCCGTTCTTTTCGCGGCGGTGCCCATAAAGGGCGCTGCCGCGTTTTTTCATGCTTAATGATTACCCTTTCGTGCTTGACAAATTTCTCTTCCATGTTATAATGAAAGCAAGGAGAAAGCTATGGAAGAAGAAAAAAATCTCGCCCCTGAGCAAAACGAGGTTGGCGAACGGAAAAGGAGGAAAAATAAGCTGATCGTAGTGGGAGTTATCCTACTTGCGGCGGCAATTTTTTTCGCGCTGATCAATCTGTATCTGGGAATGGTACAACTCAATAGCCCGATCTTTTTCGTTGGCATGGCCGGCATAACCGTTTTCTTTATCGGCACCGTAAAAGCCATTTCCGGTGGCGAAATAAAAGAAGGCGCAACCCCCTCAAGGCTCAAGTTGCCAATTGTGGCGCTGCTATTGGATTTTGCCTGCGTGCCTCTCTTTTATCTCGGGAATGCACTTGCTTACTTTGGCTCGGCTATGATCTTGTTCTGCCTTTTCCTTTGGCTGGCGGCGATCCTCTCCCCTATCGCAGGCATCGTTTTGGGAATCGTGGCACTCACGCGCGCAAAAGAGATGAAAAGAGCAGGAATTTCGCTCGCGGTGGCGGCAATTGCCATTCCCCTTCTTTTCGTTGCTACGATGATACTTCTGCTCTCCACGGGGGTGCTCGTGATCCGCTTGATGTAGGAGGCGTGCCGTGAAAAATTCCGTTCTTGCTACGCGCTTTCTCTTGCGCCTTATTTTAACGGTTGGGCTTTCCGCTCTTTCCATATGGCTGCTTGTGCGCTACGAATATCTCTCTCAAATTCATGCCGTGGATAACCTCATCGGCACAATTCCCCTTGCCCTCGTGTTTCTTGGTGCGAGCTGCTCTATCACCCTTGTTTGGATAAAAAAATCCAAACGCAACGCAGCGCTTTCTATCATGCTTTCCTTGGTCATGGTATGCTCCTATGCGCTATTCCCCAACGCGCTCCGCGCAAATTGGTGGATTCAGCAGAGCTATCCTGGAAACGGAGAAAACGTGGATATTACCGTGTACGCGCCCTTTACGGGAAAGAATACAGCGCGCCTTGAAGAAGAATCTTCCCTCACACTCAAAACTGCACTCCCCGTGCTCGACGGGGCTTTGGCGCTCTATCCCGTGTATGCAGCGATCGCTGAGGCGACATACGATAAAACCGCCTATGAAGTAAGCGCGAGCGCTTTATTTACGGATACGGTGCAAGCGTTCCGCGAGCTCGTTTTGGGCAATCGAGATATTATCTTCATGGCACGCCCTGCCGCTTCGCAGATGCGGCTTGCAGAAGATGCAAACGTTCAAATTCAGCTCACTCCAATCGGCAGGGAGGCTTTCGTCTTTTTAGTGGGCGCAGAGAACCCCATCGAAAACCTCAGTCTGCAACAAATCCGAAATGTTTACTCGGGAAAGACGGCGCGTTGGAACACCTTAGGCTGGAAGGAGGGTGGGAGCATCGTTGCATTTCAAAGGCCGGAGGGTTCGGGCAGCCAAACGGGGATCCAATCCGTTATGGGCGATCTGCCCCTCATCGTTCCTCAGCCCCTGCCCGATAAGAGCCTCGTGGGCTCGAACAGCCTCATGCAACAGATCTCCGTACACTGGAAAGGCGTGCAGCCAGCACTCGGCTATTCGTACCGCTTCTTTGCCAATACCATGAACCCCAACCCCGAGGCGAAAATGCTGAAGATCAACGGCGTGGAACCCTCTGTGTATAATATCGCGAGCGGCGCATACCCCTTCAGCGTGGAGTTTTACGCGGTAACGAACGGCGATCCGCAAGGGAACGTGAAGCTTCTCATTGATTGGATCCTCTCCCCGCAAGGCCAACGGCTCATCGAAAAATGTGGCTACGTACCGCTTGGGTAATCATACTTTCAGTTATTGCTTGTCGCGCCTCCCGGATGGGAGGCGCGACACTATTTATCTGCGTTTTGCCGCTTTGGAGCCGGAAAATAAGTTCCCCTCAAGAATTCCCGTTGTAACCGTTTGCTTTATGCGTGGCGGATTTTCAAGCGCCTCTTCAATAAGAGAGGCGAGAAAATTACGGCTTTCCAAGAGGCTTGCGCCGAAAAGATAGCACGCGAGCGATCCGGGCACTGTGTTGAGCTCGTTGAAGTACACCGCCTCCCCTACGATGAGAAAATCCGCACGCACCACGCCCTTTCCGCCGAACGCCTCGTAAATTTCGCGAGTATAAGCGCAAATTTTTTTCGCCGCCTCTTCAGGAATCTCTGCCGGAAGCTGGCTGTTGCGCAGGCCCACCCCTTCGTACTTTTCCGAAAAGGTGAGGATCTCCTCATTGGAAAAAACCTCTTCGAGGGGGGATATCACCGTTTTTCCGCCCCTTCGATAGGCGGCACAGTTGATATCGCGCTTCCCCTCGAAGTACTCCTCAACGAGAGCAAGATCATCGAGGCGGAAGGCAAGATTGAGCGCAGCGGTTAGCTCCGCGGCATTCTTCGCCACTTTGATGCCGATGCTCGAACCCAGCCTTGCGGGTTTTACGACGACGGGATAGCCAAACCCCTCTGCCTTAGCGAGAACGGCATCACGCACAAGCCAATCGCGCTCACGCACCGCAAAGGCGCGCGCAGTGGGGATCTCAAGCCCCTTCGCAGCTATCTTCGTGAGGAGCTTATCCATAAACATCGCAGACATGGGTGCCTCGGGCGAGGCAAAAGGGATTCCGTGAAAGCGCAGCACCGCAGACATGGTGCCATCCTCCCCCATGCCGCCATGGCAACAATTGAGCGCGCAATCAATGGTGTAAAGCCGCTTTCTTCGCTTAATGCGCACGAGATCTCTCCCCTCAAGCTGCACGGGTATGCGCTTGGTTTTCGCACTGCTTTTAAAATCATTGGGGTTGCAAAAATCTCCCGTTTGCAGGCCGCCCTCGGGCGGAAGATAGATTGGTACTACTTGATAGTTCGCACTCTTCAATAGATTTACGGCAAGCATGCCCGTGATAACGGAGATCTCCCGCTCGTTGGAATTTCCACCGAAAAAAACTGCAATCGTTTTCGACATAAAAAAACACCTCCGAAGAAATTTTTCTTCTTTGGTGTTCTTTATTTTTTATCGTTTTGCTTATACGTACTTATCGGGCAGATCGTTAAGGAAGAGCACCGCATCGCCGGCAGCAAGCTCTTCGGCGAGAATTTCTTGCGCCTTTTGAAGGCTTGACACGACTTTCAGCCGCGCCTCCTCTCCGCCGGCTTCAAGATACCCCTGCCGCACCGATAGAACGCGTGTTTCGCCAACCAAAATCACACCCTCCAGCCCAACGAACTGCGCACCTAAACGAGCGTTTTCCTGCTCCTCCATCTCCCCGAGCTCCACAAGCCCCGGCGTGACGACATACCGCTTCCCCCCGAAAAGCCTGAGCGCGGCAACCGCGTTCTTCGCCCCGGCAACGTTGCTGTTGTAGGAATCATCGAGAATATCGAGGCCGTTTTCATTGAGATGCTCGAGGCGGTGCGGTACCGGCGTGAGCGCGCTCGCCGCCACCGCAATCTCCTCTATGGGCATACCAAGCATGAAAGCAAGCGCACCTGCAAGTGCAACGTCCTGCGCGGCGTGGAGACCTAAAAGCTTCGTTTGAATTGCAACGCGCTCTCCGCCGATTAACAGTTCAAAGGAGGTGCCCCCCCTGGTACAAACAACGTTCTGCACGGAAAAATCTCTGCCCTCAAGGAGCGCGCCTGCTTTATCAAGCTCACACGCGCTTGCGCCCAGAACAACGCTTTCCGCATAATTTGCGAGCACACCTTTTTCTGTTTTGATTGCTTCCAGTGAGCCGAACGTTTCCAAATGCTGTGGGCAAATACCCGTGATAACGGCGAAAGATGGGCATACCATGTCTGCAAGTTCTTGGATATCTCCCCGTTTTCTCGCCCCCATTTCAGCGAGGAAGATATCGCAATCGCACCCGGCTTCATTCACGAATTTTGCGATCCCAACGGGCGTATTATAGGAAGCCGGCGTTGCAAGTACGCGAAACTTTTTGGAAAGGATTTCCGCTGCAAAGTGCTTCACGCTAGTTTTAGCAAAAGAGCCCGTGATGCCCACTTTCAGGCAAGTGGCTTCTTCAAGCTTTTTCTTTGCAAGATTTATAAATTTTTTCGTGTGCGGGATCTCATAACACTTCATCATGGCGTTTGCCAGCGCGAGCAGAAGCGGAAAAAGTAACGGTGCGAGCGCGAGCGGAACGGTGCGCAAAAGAACATGCGCGAGCGGATGCCCTATCGCCTCTGAGAGCACGTAGAAGCCAATGGAAAGCCCGAAAAGAATTGCCGCAAGGATAATATAAAAACACACGGAAAGCCGAATCACTCTCGGCGTGCGCTTCATAGGCACCTTCAGTGCATAACGGGAAGAATATACGTAGAGCGCACACATTCCGGCATAGCCGATGAATGCGGCAAACACCGAAAGCTCCGTGCCGCCAAAGGAGAAGCAGAGCGCAAGAAACGCCGCCACCAGCACCGCTGCGAGGGTGAGCAGCGAATAGCGCCTCTGCACCTCGTTGCGCCTACGGTAGTACCACTTCATGAGCGCCCTTCCGCCATAACACTCCTGCTGTAAAATTCCGAAAAGAGGCTGCGCCGTAAAAAAGAGCAGTAGCCCGAGTATGATCGCGTACGCCGCGGATGTGAGCCAAATTTCAAGTGTAGGCATGGTAAAATTCCTCCACCGCAAGCTGGAATGCAAGCGGATTATCGAGATGCGCGAAGTGTCCGCACCTATTAAGCACGGTGATCTTGGATCCCTTCACGCAGGAAACAAGAATCTGCGTTTGCGATAGGGGCGTTTCTTTATCCCTATCGCCGTTTATAAAGAGGACGGGGCAGGTAATCTTTTTCGCATCCTCCCGAAGATCCTCGTTCACGATTTTTTTGAAGCTCTCACGCATGATGGGAGAGAGCCTCCTATAATCATCGCTCCCGAAATGCTTTTCCGCATAATTAGGGGCGATCTTTTTCATGAGTTTATATGTATTTATGCGAATCCGATAGCGAAGCCCCCGCCTTGGCACAATGCCGGCGCAGCCACACAACACGGCGCTTTTGAAGGGATATCCGCGTGAGAGAAGCTTGATCGCAACTCTTCCGCCAAAGGAATGGGCGATCATATTGGAATTTTCTAAGCCCAGAAATTCTAAGGCCTGCGCCGTCCAATCAGCGTAATCGGAAACTGACCAAGGCGCTTCGAGCGCATTCGCACTACCCATGCCCGGAAAATCGAGCGCGGTAACGCGGTAGGTTTTGGAAAAATATTCGATCTGTGGGTAAAAACTTTCCTTGGAGGCGAGGTATCCGTGTAATAGCACCAGGTCCCTCCCTGCCCCTCTTTGCAAATACGAAAGTTTCAATCGAGCTCCTTCACCATAACAACGGCATCCTCTCCATCCGGATAGTAACGGGTACGGCAGTAAAGCCCTCTGAACCCGCACTTGAGATAGAGTAGCTGTGCGCTCGCGTTGGAAACGCGCACCTCTAAAAATACACGCTTTGCACCCTTTTCTTTGGCAATTGTGAGCAGATCTTCCATGAGCCTTCGCCCCCTTCCGCAGCGGCGGAACATTTCGCTCACCGCAATCAGCTGAATCTCCCCTTCATCGAGCGTTACGCTCACGCCGCCGTAGCCAACGATTGCACCCTCTTCTTCTAAAACAGTACCGTAAAAGCGTTCGGAAAGTAAACTATCCGCGAGCATGCGGCGGTTCCAGGGATCGGAGAAGCACTCCGCTTCGAGCGAGGCAATCGCATCAAGGTCGCTTACCTTCCACTTCCTTCCATTCATCGCCCTTCCTCCGCAGATGACTTTCTCAAATACATTGCCGCAAGCTCGGATGCGGACATGGTATCTCCTTTTTTTGCGCGAACGGCACGAAGCAACCCCTCCGCCACACGCACACACTTTACTTTGATGCCTGCAACCTCTTCTGATGCGAGCAGAATCGCATTCGATTGCTCCGCGCAAGCAAGCACCTCTTCGTGCGGATAATAGCCGCGTGGAAGGTGCGCCGCACCGAAGCCCTCCGCATAAACGTGCCCGTGGCCGGCATCAACGAGTGCAATTTTATTTTCTTCCTCTTCAGCATATGCAATTGCTTCAAAGGAGGTGATTGCAAGCACCGGCTTTTCTAAGGCGAAAGCAAGCCCCTTTACGGTGGAGATTCCAATGCGGATCCCCGTAAACGAGCCGGGGCCAACAACGCAGGCGAAAAAATTGCAATCTTTCAAAGAAAGTGCCGCCTTTTTCAGTGCACTGTCGATCTCACCCATTAGACGCACGGAGTGTTGCATGGCGCAATCAATCTCATATGCCGATGCCCCATTTGCACCTTGCACGGCAATCGCAAGCTTTTTTGCACTTGTATCAATGGCAAGAAATTTCAAAATTCGATCTCCCGGACGCCATCCCCCGCGCCTGAAATTTTAAGTATTTTACATGTTTCGGGTAGGATCCCCCGAATGTTCTCGCTCCATTCCACGAGGCAGATGCCACCCTCTTCAAAGTAATCGGCAAAGCCGAGCGCCAATGCCTGCGCCTCGGAGGTTATGCGGTAGCAATCGAAATGAAACAAGCGATCTCCGTAAACATTAACGTAGGCATACGTTGGGCTTGTGACTTCATCCAAAATACCCATGCCTGCGATGATGCCCTTTGCGAGCATCGTTTTCCCGGCGCCCATCGTGCCTTCTAAAAGTACAACGTCGCCCGGCTTTAATGATTTGGCATACTCCTTTGCCCATGCAATTGTATCCGCTTCCGCGTGAGAATAAAAAACAGCCATACGCAGTATTATTATACCGCATACGGCTGAAGATTGCAAGGATTTCCGAAGAATATTTTATGCAAGCAGGGCAATCGAAAGTCCGCAGAAGATCATGAGGGAAACGGCATCTACGATCGTCGTAATGAACGGGCTTGCCACGGCTGCAGGATCGAGTTTGAGCTTCTTTACAAAGAGCGGCAACAAGCACCCCACAACTTTCGCCACAACGACGGTGCACATCAGCGCAAATGAAACTACTGCACATTTATCCCACGTATATGCCTTATTGCCGGGCATGAAGGTACCGAACAGCAGATTATCTATGAGCATCAGCTTTGCAAAGCAAGCGATCGCAAGCGTAACGCCGAGAAGCAGAGAGGCGCGGATCTCCTTCCAGAGCACCTTCCTTGTATCTTCCGTGGAGAGCTCACCGAGCGCGAGAGCGCGAATGACGGTAACAGAGACCTGCGAGCCCGAATTGCCGCCCGTATCCATCAGCATGGGAATGCAGGCAAAGAGCACCGGGCTAATGGCATTCAGGCTTCCCTCGAAGGTGTTGATGATGAGCCCTGTGAACGTAGCACTTACCATGAGAATGAGAAGCCAAGGCACGCGGTTCTTCCAGATCGAAAACACGCTCGTTTTGAGATAGGGCGTATCCTCGTGCACGATACCAACCATCTTTTCGAGATCTTCCGTGTTCTCCTCTTCGAGGACGTCCATTGCGTCGTCAACGGTGACGATGCCCACAAGCCGCCGCTCAATATCCACGACGGGTATAGCGAGGAAGCCGTAATCGGAAATCTTACGTGCAACGTCTTCTCGATCATCCAGCGTGTTCGCATAGATAACGTTATCCTCCATGATATCGCAAATGAGCGCGCCCTTGGGGGCAAGCATCAGCTCCTTTGCGGTGACGAGGCCAATGAGCTTGCTCGATGTATCGGTGACGTAGCAAGTGTAGATCGTCTCCTTATCAATTGCCTGCGCGCGGATGTGATCGAACGCCTCTTCCACGGACATGGTAGGCAAGAAACGCACGAACTCGATCGTCATGATGCTTCCGGCGCTATCTTTGGGATATTTTAAAATCTCGTTGATATAGGCGCGCGTTTCGCTATCGCTTTGCGCCAAAACGCGCTTTACAACGTTGGCAGGCATCTCCTCTACAAGGTCGACGGTATCATCCAGGAAGAGCTCGTTCATGACCTCTTTAATTTCACGGTCGGTCAGCTTTTTGAGGAGCTTTTCCTGCGTATCGCGGTCAATTTCAACAAACATTTCTGCGGCAAGATCTTTGGGAAGAATGCGGAAAAGAACGGGAAGATCTTCCTCTTTCACGCTATCGAAAACTTCTGCAAGGTCGATTTCGTTCATGGAAGAAAGCAGCGGTTTTAAAACGGAAAACTTCTTCTCTTCCAAAAGTGCGAGGATTTCCTCTTCCTCCACGATACGGCGAGCAACCTCTTCGGGCATCTCCTCAATGATATCTACGGTATCCTCAACGGAGACATCCTCCATCACCTCTTGCAGCTCGTCGTCATGAAGCCCTGCAACGATGGTCTGCTGCAGGGAAGAATCGAGAAGAACGAGCACGTCCGCAAGAAAATCGCTATCAAATTCATGGCAGAGCGCCACAACTTCCTCTTCGGAAATCTCTGCCAAAAGAAGCGCTGCCTCCTCGGGTTTTTTCACCGACGCGGCAACGCTTTCATAATCCTTATTGTTAAGGAAGATCTTTAATTCTTCATTCATAAACTCCACCTCCGATCATTTCGTAAAGTTTAAAAACGGAGAAGGAGCCACATTCTCAAGCGGAAAAATGCTCCGCAAAAGAGCGCAGCTTCCATGGTTCTCCGCCACTACTTCGTCCTTTCACGGCATTTCCCTCCTTGTTTTGCTATCTGTTTCTACTATATTCCAAAATACAAAAAATGTCAACCGTTTGGCGAGATAAAACTGAAAAAACTATCTTCCGCTACGCGAAGCAAACGTCGCCTCGTTTATTTGCTTTACGGCAAGCAATCCGCCAGAAAAAAAGTTTTACGTCCGCTTTGCCGCTTTCGGCTTCAATCACGCGACGGCTCATCCGCCTTCTGCTGTTCATCTTCTCCGCCATGCAAATCATCGTCGCAGACATGGGTATCCCGTTTTCTCTTTGCGGACACTTTTTCCGCAGTCATCTTGATGAAACGCGAGAGCGGCTTATAAATGATAAATACCACGATACTGATGCTCACGCTTTTGATAAGATTGAAATAGACGACGAACACCCAAAGCGAACGGAACAGCTCTTCGCCATCCTGCCCTAAGAATGCGCCGAAGAAGGGGAAGTTGATATAGCGGTTAACGGCGAGGCTCACCGCTACTTGCACGCCGCACGCGATTGCAAGATAGAGCGCAACCCACCATCTACCTTTTTTGAAACGGTACACGGTGGAAGGGAATACAATGTAAGCAGTGGACATGAGAAAGTTCGCAATCTCACCTACGCCGCCTGAAGAAGATTTCGTGAGGCAAAGAAGCTCTTTTGCCGCAATCGATATTATTGCTTCGATCGGCCCGAAGATGAAGCCTTCGATCATGAAAAAAACGTTTGCAAAATCAAGCTTTAAAAAACTCGCGGCAGGAAAAATCGGAAACTCTAAAAACGTTACCGAAAACGCGAGCGCAGTAAAGAGCGCCATGTACGCAATGTTCGTTGCGGAAAGATGCGATTTAAGAATTGATTGCGTTGAATTTTTCATACGTGCCTCTAATATCTTTGCAAAACAAAAAACGCCCCACGGAATAGGGCGCGTTTCATATAACACTCTTTTCTCATCCGGACTATAACCGTCGGTACGGGAATTGCACCCGTTCGGGAGCCTAAAGCTCTTAGCAGACTTTACTGCCGGTGGAGAATTGCACTCCGCCCCAAAGATATAATTGATAATTTTGTATGTATCGCCATTCCTTGAAAACGGCTGAACGATTTATAAGATCTCCCCCTCGTAAATCGGGAATTTTTCGCAGAGGGCGGCAACCTTCTTCGATACGGTGGGCACTGCTTCCTCTCCTCCCCGAATGATTTCAGTGACGAGATCTGCAATTTGCACAGCTTCCTTCTCCTTCATTCCGCGCGAGGTGATCGCCGGCGTTCCCATGCGAATACCGCTCGTAATGAAGGGCGATGTCGTTTCAAAGGGAACGGTGTTTTTATTCACTGTGATGTGCGCACGATCGAGTAGCGCCTCAAGCTCCTTGCCTGAAACGTTCTCTTTGCGAAGATCCACAAGTAAGAGATGGTTATCCGTGCCATTCGATACGAGTTTCACGCCGCAATGCATGAATCTTTCAGACATGGTGGCCGCATTCTTTATCACCTGCGTTTGGTATTGCTTGAATGCAGGGCTGAGCGCTTCCTTAAAAGCTATCGCTTTTGCAGCGATCACGTGCATCAAAGGGCCACCTTGTGTGCCGGGGAAAATTGCCTTATCAATCGCCTTGGCATACTGCGCCTTGCACATTACCACACCGCCGCGCGGGCCGCGCAGAGTTTTGTGCGTTGTCGTCGTAACGAAATCGGCATAGGGTACGGGCGAGGGATGCAGTCCTGTAGCAACAAGCCCTGCAATATGGGCGATATCTACCATCATGAGCGCACCGACCTTATCGCAGATAGTGCGAATGCGCGCAAAATCGATGGTGCGCGGATAAGCGCTCGCGCCTGAGATGATCATCTTCGGCTTGCATGCAAGTGCTGTTTTTTCCATTTCATCGTAATCAAGCTTCTCCGTTTCTTTGGAAACACCGTACGGCACAACGTTGAAATAGATGCCCGAGAAATTGACGGGCGAGCCGTGCGTGAGATGTCCACCGTGCGAAAGGTTCATTCCCATTACGGTATCGCCGGGCTTGAGCATTGAAAAGAACACGGCAAAGTTTGCCTGTGAACCACTGTGCGGTTGCACGTTGGCATGCTCACAACCGAAAAGCTCCTTAAGCCGGCTGATCGCAAGCTCTTCCGCGATATCTACGTATTCGCACCCTCCGTAATAGCGCTTTGCAGGATATCCCTCGGCATACTTGTTGGTGAAATGCGATCCCATCGCCGCCATCACGGCGGGAGAGACGATATTCTCGCTGGCAATAAGCTCAAGGTTGCCGCGCTGGCGCGCAAGCTCCTTCTCCATGCAGGTAGCGATTTCCGGATCTGCGTTGCGAATAGTGGTAAGATCGATCATAGTTCCTCACTAATGCTTTCTTCTACTATCATTATAGCATATCGCCTGCAAAAATGCAAGGCTATTGGAGAACTTCCTTACAATCATTTTACTTTGCCGTGCTTTCGGCAGTGAATACATTATTTCGAATTTAATCGAAATAATGTATTTCTACCAAAAAAATCCTTAAATTTTTGGGATTTTAAGCCCTATTCTCTATTATTTCGATAAATATCGAAATAATAGAGAATAAAAAAAGGGCATTTTCTTCGCCCTCTTTTTCTTGAATGCTTCTTGTTTGGCGGGCACCTTAGATGTTTCCGCTCAAAAAGGCGCGCATCTGCTCCTCGGGATAAAAACCGATATTCTGCGCTTTCACCTGCCCCTTTTCAAAAACGAAAATGGCGGGAATGCCCATGATGCCGAGGGATGCTGCGAGATCACCGTTTGCATCAACATCTACCTTCACGAAATCCGCTCTACCTGCAAATTCTTCGGAAAGCTTTTCGTAAACGGGCGCGAGCATACGGCAAGGCGCACACCAGCTTGCCCAGAAATCGCATACAACCTTTCCACCCTTTTCAACGAGCGCTTCAAGCGCCTGACCTGTAACTTCCTTTACCATAATTTTCCTCCGTGTTTTTATTTGCGCTCATAGGAGCGCCAAAATTACTTTCTCAATAAGTATTGCGCAAGTTCCTCGAATTTTACGCGTTCAGACGTGGAACTTTGCATATCCTTTACCTGCGCGGCGCCCTCTGAAAGCTCGCTCTCGCCGATAACCGCTACAAAACGCGCCCCGAGTTTATCTGCGTACTTGAACTGCGATTTCAACGAGCGCTCCATGAGATCCACCTCACACGAGATTCCCTCCTTTCTCAGCGCCTCGGCAAGCAAAAACGCCTTCGTGCGGCTCATCGTATCCATACCGGCAAGATAGCATACAATGCCATCAGCCTCGGGCATGGTAGCCTGCTCCGCTTCCATCACCATGAGCAGCCGCTCGATTCCGGCCGCAAACCCCACGGCAGGGGTGGGCTTTGCATCCATCTGCTCGAGCAATCCATCGTATCTTCCGCCACCGAGAATCGTGCCCTGAGCCCCTGTAGCAGAGCTTGTGAATTCGAACACCGTGCGACTGTAATAATCGAGTCCGCGCACGATGGTGGGATTGACGGTGTATGCAATTCCAGCACCGGAAAGTAGCGCCTTCACCTGCTCAAAGTGATTGCCGCATTCCTCACAGAGATAATCGAGCATGCTAGGCGCATTCGCCGTAAACTGCTTGCAGCCTTGCTCCTTGCAATCGAGAATGCGCAGAGGATTCTTTTCAAAGCGGGTGCGGCAATCGGGGCACATGTTTTCAATATGAGGGCGGAAATAATTTTTCAGCGCCTCCTCATAGTTCGCGCGGCAATGCTTGCAGCCGATGGAATTGATCTGCAATTGATACTTGTTCAGCCCGAGGTTTTTGAGAAAGGCATCCGCAAGGGAAATGGCTTCCGCATCGGCAATCGGGCCCGCTGCACCGTAGAGCTCCGCACCGAATTGGTGAAATTCTCTAAGCCTTCCCGCCTGCGGACGCTCGTAGCGGAATGCTGAAATTAAATAGTACGCCTTAAAGGGAAGCACGCCGCCACTAAAGCCGTTTTCAATGAAAGCGCGCGCAACGCCTGCAGTACCTTCGGGACGGAGCGTGATCGAGCGCCCGCCCTTATCGAGAAAGGTGTACATCTCTTTCGTAACGATATCCGTCGTATCACCCACACCGCGCGAAAACAGCTCGGTGTGTTCGAAAACGGGGGTGCGCACCTCCTTAAAGCCGTATCCCTCCGCCGTTACACGGGCGATATCTTCCACATACTGCCACTTGTGGGACTGCGCGGGTAAAACATCCTTACAGCCCTTTGGTATCTGAATCATAGCAACTCCTTATCTTTTCCTCTATGGCACATCTGCATCCAAATTGACCATGCTTTCTTGGACATGGGTAGGTCATTCAACATCAGCAAGTCGTTACAGGCCCTGTTACAGCACGTATTTTTTCAGGTTCCGATCCTTCGTCATGTTCTTGAGATGCTCTTCCACGTAGGCGCGGTTGATCTCTACGGGAATGACGGGGTAATCGCCGCCGCCCGCATTGAAGGAAATATCCTCGAGAAGGTATTCCATAACGGTATGCAATCTTCTGGCGCCGATATCTTCGCTCGTGAGATTGATATCCTCCGAAATTTCGGCAATCGCCTCAATCGCAGCGGCCGTAAACATAAGGTCGATGTTATCAACGGCGAGCAGCACCGCATACTGCTGCGTGAGCGAATGCTCCGTGCTCGTTAGAATTTTCACGAAGTCCTCTTTCGTGAGGGACTGTAACTCCACGGAAACGGGGAATCTGCCCTGCAATTCGGGAATGAGATCCTCCACGCGCGCCACGTGGAAGGCGCCGGCCGCAATGAAGAGCATATAATCCGTTTTTACGGGGCCGTACTTCGTCATCACGGTGCTACCTTCTACGATGGGAAGGATATCGCGCTGTACGCCTTCGCGCGATACGTCGGCGCCATGGGCGTTGCCTTTTCCTGCAATCTTATCGATTTCATCGATGAAAATGATACCGTCGTTCTCCGCACGGCGAAGCGCTTCATCCTTAACTGCGTCATCATCAATGAGCTTATCCGCTTCCTCTGCGATGAAAAGCTTCATCGCCTCTTTCACGGTGATCTTGCGCTTCTTGCGCTTGGGCGGCATCATTTCGCCAAAAATAGAGCCGAGATTGATGGCGGCGCCGCCCGGAATCAGCTCCATATTCTTAACTTCATCCTTGATCTCTGCCTCTACGACGAGGTTATCGTATGCACCCTTTTTGAGTGCGGAAAGCAGATTATCCTCGAAGATCTTACGATCAAGCTCGCCGCGATCGTTTTTCTTGGCTTCAACGAGAATCTTGAGCATGCGCTGCTCGGCGGCTTCCGTAGCACGGACGGAAACATCCGCCGTCTTTTCATCCTTTACGAGGCGAATGGCGCTCTCAACGAGATCGCGCACCATACCTTCAACATCCTTCCCTACGTAGCCGACTTCGGTGTACTTCGTAGCTTCCACCTTGATAAAGGGCGCTTTCACGAGCTTTGCAAGCCTTCTTGCGATCTCTGTTTTACCCACGCCCGTGGGCCCCTTCATAATGATATTCTTGGGCGTAATCTCCTCTCTGAGTTCGGGGGAGAGCTGTGCCCTTCTATAACGGTTGCGGAGCGCGATGGCAACTGCCTTTTTCGCCTTCTCTTGGCCGATGATGTGCTTATTTAATTCGTTTACGATTTGTTTCGGCGATAAATTCATAAGTAGCCTCCCTGCATCGGTTATACAGTTTCGCAGATGATACGGTCGTTCGTGTAAACGCAGATCTCAGAAGCGATTTTAAGCGCTTTTCTCGCGATCTCCTCGGCGCCGTAATCGGTGTTCTGCGCGAGGGCACGTGCTGCGGCAAGCGCGTAGTTTCCGCCGCTGCCGATGGCGCAGATGCCCTCATCCGGCTCGATCACCTCCCCCGTGCCCGAAAGAATGAGCAGGGTATCTTTATCCGCCGTGATCATCATGGCATCGAGCTTTCTGCCCACTTTATCCGAACGCCAAAGATCGGCAAGCTCCACTGCCGAACGCATGAGGTTGCCTGCAAACTTGTTGAGCATACCCTCGAAGCGCTCGGAAAGCGAGAATGCATCTGTAACCGAACCGGCAAAACCGAGAACGACTTTTCCGCCATATATTCTTCTTACTTTAATTGCCGTGTTTTTAAAAACGATGCTCTCGCCCATGGTAACCTGACCATCGCCTGCGATTGCCGTAACGCCATCCTTTTTCACTGCACAGATGGTCGTTCCTCTGAATTCCATTATGATTCCTCCTGATGCCTTCTCGCTGCAAACACGCATCTGCGGCTTAGCGTGAGAGCGAAAAAGAACTTTTATGTATATTTACCCCAAAACTTCTGCTTTGAAACGCTCTATTTCGGAAAGAGCGCGCTCTGAGAGCAGTTTTTTGCGCTCCTTCTTATCACGCACGCTTTCAAAGCCGCCTGCAAGGATGCCGTAGTTGGCATTCATGGGCTGGAAATTTTTATTCGGAGCGGCAATATAACGCGAGAGCGCTCCGATCACAGTGGTCGCCTCAGGCACTACTGTTGGCTTATTGAGCACTCTCCTCAAGACATGGTACCCACATATGAGCCCACTTGCCGCACTTTCCACGTAGCCTTCTACGCCCGTCATCTGCCCTGCGAAAAAAAGCTCTCCGTTATCCCGCGAAGAAAAATCTGCGTTTAGGCATTTCGGCGATTCGAGATAGGTGTTGCGATGCATCACACCGTAGCGCTCGAATTCGGCGTGCGCTAAGGCGGGGATCATGGAAAAAACGCGCTTTTGCTCGCCGAACTTGAGGTTTGTTTGGCAACCTACGAGATTGTAGCTCGTACCCTCTTCGTTTTCCTTGCGGAGCTGCAACACAGCGTACGGGCGCATTCCTTCAAACTCCAATCCAACCGGCTTGAAAGGCCCGAAGCGAAGGGTGTTCTTTCCCCTTTCTGCCATCACCTCCACGGGCATGCAACCCTCGAATACGTCGCGCTTTTCAAATTCGCGAAGAACTGCTCGGTCCGCTGAAATGAGCGCATCCACAAACGCCTCGTACTCAAATTTGTTCATTGGGCAATTGATATAATCGCCCGTGCCTCTGCCGTAACGATCCTGCGTGAACGCCTTCGTGCTATCAATACTTTCCGCCGAAACGATGGGTGCGGATGCATCGTAAAAGTGAAGGGCACCAAACCGCTTTGCAATCGCCTCGGCGAGCTTGCCCGCGGTGAGAGGGCCGGTTGCAACGATACCGCGCTCCGGCAATTCTTCCGCTTCTTGCGAAATGATCGTGATATTCGGGTGATTGCGTAATTTTTCGGTGATATACGCTGAAAATTTTTCACGATCAACTGCGAGCGCACCGCCTGCCGGCACACGGGATACCTCCGCCGCCGCCATCGTAAGCGATGAAAGCCTGCGCATCTCCTCTTTGAGGAGACCGCAGGCATTGCCGAAGACATCGTCACTTTTGAGCGAATTGGAGCATACGAGCTCGCCAAAATTCGAGCTCGTATGCGCGGGGGTGCACTTGGGCTTCATATCAATAAGCGCAACTTTGACACCGTGTTGGGCGAGAAAATACGCCGCTTCGCTGCCTGCAAGCCCTGCGCCGATAACGGGGATCATTCCGCTTTGGGCGCCCTCGGCGCCCGCGGAGCAGAAACTTTATAAGAGCACTCCCTGCCTGAACATTTCACCGTGCCGCGAGCAGTTTTAACGAGTGCGCCGCCGCACTTCGGGCACTTATCGCCCGTGGGAATATCCCAGCTCATAAACTTACAAGCCGGGTATCCGCTACAACCGTAATACGTTTTACCCGTGCGGGTTTTAAGCCGCTTTGTGGGCTTGCCGCAATCAGGGCAAACTCCTTCAAAAATTTCCTCTTTCGGCTCCTCGCCAAAGGGCAACGTCGATTTGCAAGTGGGGTAATTGGGGCAGGCAAGGAATTTGCCGTATCTGCCCGATTTTATCACCATCAACTCACCGCATTTCGGGCATGGTGTGCTCGAAATCTCCACTTCGCCTTCGCTGACGATATTCGAACAGGTGGGATAATTGGAGCAGGCGAGGTATTTTCCGTATTTACCCGTCTTTCTGATCATGGGGTGGCCGCACTTTTCGCAGAGGATCTCCGTCGTCACGTCGCCATCGGTGGAAGCAAAGCGAAGCTTTTCTTCAAAAGGCGGATAGAACGCCGCGATAATACTTCTCCAATCCTTGCCACCATCCTCGATCTCATCGAGCTTTTCCTCCATATCGGCGGTAAAGCCTACGTCCATAACGTCGGTAAAATACTGCACGAGCATATCTGTGATGCGGTATGCAATTTCAGTGGGCTTCATGTATTTGCCCTCTTTTTCCACGTACCTGCGCTTAGTGAGTACGGAGATGATGGAAGCATAGGTAGAGGGCCTGCCGATACCCTTATCCTCCATCGCCTTAACGAGGGAGGCATCCGTATAGCGGACGGGCGGCTTGGTGAACTTTTGCTCCGCGTTTATGCCGAGCGCGTTGAGCGGTTCGCCCTCCGAGAGTGCGGGTAGAAGCCCCTTCGCCTCATCCTCGTCCTCTTTGCGCGTATCTGCATAGATGGCGGTGAAACCGGCAAAACGGAGCGCTCTGCCACTCGCTTTGAGCCCGTAATCGCCGTTGGCGATTTCAATCTGCATGGAATCGTACTGCGCTTCCGCCATCTGCGACGCGATGAAACGCTCATAGATGAGCTTATACACGTTGTAGTGCTTGCGATCGAGCAACTTTTTCACTGATTCGGGAGTACGGGCAAGATCGATGGGGCGAATTGCCTCGTGCGCATCCTGCGCGCCCTTTTTGGAAGCGTAATAATTGGGTTTTGCCGGCAAATATTCCTTGCCGAACTTTTCTTCGATATACTGCCGCGCTGCAACCTGTGCATCTTGAGAAACACGCGTGGAATCGGTACGAATGTAGGTTACAAACGCGACATGCCCCTCTCCTTCGAGGTCCATACCCTCGTAAAGATGCTGCGCCATGAGCATGGTTTCGGGAGCGGAAAGACCAAGCTTGTTGGAGGCATCCTGCTGAAGGGTGGAGGTGGTAAACGGTGCAGGTGCGTGCGATTTTGCAACCGTTTTTTTCACGCTTGAAACAATGTAGCTGCCAGCATTCAATGCGGCGAGCACGCCATCTGCCTGCGCTTTTGCCGTAACCTTGATCTTCTTGCCCTTTTTCTTTTCGAGAATGGCGCGGAAGGAAGGAAACTTCTCGGCAAGATCGCGCATCTCGGCGGAAATCGTCCAATACTCTTCCGGCTTGAATGCGGTGATCTCGCGTTCACGCTCCACAACAAGGCGAAGCGCAACCGATTGCACTCTGCCTGCGGAGAGCCCGTTCTGGATCTTATTATTCAAGAGAGGCGAAAGTTTATAGCCCACGAGGCGATCGAGCACTCTACGTGCCTGCTGGGCATCAACGAGGTTATAATTGATCCTGCGCGGATTCTTGAGCGCACGCTCCACTGCTTTGGGGGAAATTTCGTTGAATTCGATGCGGTTTTCACCATCCTCAGGAAGCCCGAGAACGCTCTGCAGGTGCCACGAAATCGCCTCTCCTTCACGGTCGGGGTCGGTTGCAAGGTATACCCGATCCGCCTTCTTCGCTTCTTCAAAGAGGCGGTGAATGATCTCCTCTTTCCCGGGAGAGGTTACGTAGCGCGGCTCGTAATCACGATCCACAGCAACGCCAAGCTTCTTCTGAGGCAAATCGCGAATGTGCCCGCCGGAGGCATCAACCTTGTACTTTCCTTTCAGGTACCTCGAAATTGTTTTCGCCTTGCTCGGCGACTCCACAATAATTAAATCCATAATCACTCCAAATGATATTGTTCACGTTTGTGCCCTTTGGGCATTCAATTTATACGGCACAGTATTTATTTCCGCCGCTCTTTACCGCAACGCCCTTGATCTCGAGTGCCGAAAGAAGTGCGGAGACCTCAAACACCTTAAGCCCTGCCCGTTCGGCGATTACGGCGGTATGCAACTCGCCGCCCTCACGCAGCACCCCAAGCACGCGCGCCTCTTCGGGCGTGAGCGGAGGAAGCTTAACTTCCCTGCGCTTCATTCCGTAAGCGGAGAGGATATCCTCAGCGCCCGTCGTAACAAAAGCGCCCTTTTTTAAAAGTTCGTTACATCCCTCACCGTGCGCCGTGCCCACGTTATGCGGTAGGGCGAATACATCTCTGCCAAAATCGAGCGCACAGTTTGCCGTGATGAGTGCCCCACTCCGCTGTGCCGCAGAGAGGATGAGCACCCCCTCTGAGATCCCGGCGAGGATGCGGTTGCGCGCATGGAAGGAATACTTTTTCGCCGTTTCCCAAGGCAGTAATTCGGAAAGGAGTAGCCCTTGCCCCTTCACCTTTTCTTTGAGAGAGGCGTGCGCGGCAGGATAACATTCATCGAGCCCGCAAGGAAGCACGCAGATGAGGCTACCTTCAGACATGGCTCCCTCAATTGCGGCAAGATCGCCTCCTTCGGCAAGCCCGGTTACAATGGCGAACTGCCCCGCAAGCTCCGCTGAAATCGTTCTTCCAAGCTTTTCCGCCCAAGGGGGCGTGATGCGAGAACCGACGATACAGAACTTTCTCTTTGCAAGAAGTTCTCTTTTTCCCGCACCGAACAAAACGAGGGGCGGAAGAGAAATGTGCTTGAGCGGTTCGGGATAATCATCTGAAATTAGCGTTACGGCGAAATATCCCTTGCGTTCGAGTTTTTCAAGAAAAGCATCCGCTTCCTGCTGCCGCCGCTCCTGTTTGCTATGATATGCATCCTTTGCACGCTCTTTGCAAACCTTAGGAAAAAACCTTTCCGGCTCTGCAAAAAGCGCTACAGGCGAAGGCGCTGCGCGCAGCAGCATAGTGCGCTCGCGGTATTCTGTTTTCGTGCAGGCGCACAGCCAGAGTATCGCCCGCTCCTCAGCGCTGTATTTGGACATGGTATTACCCAATCTTATCAAAGATGCGGTAGGAAACCGCTTCGAATACGTGACGTGGAAGGATCTGTTCGCTTCCATCGAGATCGGCTATCGTGCGCGCCACCTTGATGATGCGCGAACGTGCGCGCGCTGAAAGGTGCATGCGCTCGAATGCATTGCGCAAGATCTCATCGCCCTCACGGGAAAGTCCGCCAAAGGCAACGATCTCTCGCTCGCCCATTTCCGCGTTGGTATTGATGCCGTATTGCTCGTAGCGGCTTCGCTGAATGCGGCGCGCGGCATCAACGCGCTCTTTTACGTCAGCGGAATTTTCTTGCATCTCTGTGGAAGCAAGATCGTCGTAGGCAACGTCATCCACCTCTACTTGCAGATCAATTCGATCGAGAAGGGGGCCTGAAACCTTCCGTTTGTACCTTCTGATCTCAGCAGGCGTACACGAGCAGGTGCGCTCGGAGGAGCCGTAATTACCGCAGGGGCAGGGATTCATGCTTGCACAGAGCATGAAGCGCGCAGGAAAGGTAAAGGTACCGCCTGCACGGGAAACGGTGATCTTGCCATCCTCAAGGGGCTGACGGAGCGCCTCGAGCGTGGAGCGTTTATATTCGGGCAGCTCATCTAAAAAGAGTACGCCGCCGTGCGCGAGAGAAATCTCTCCGGGATGCACGATTTTATTTCCGCCGCCGCACATGGAGACGGTTGTTGCCGTGTGATGGGGCGTACGGAACGGACGTTCGGAAACGATCCCCTCCTCGCCGAGTACCCCCGCAACCGAGTGGATCTTCGTGATTTCAAGCGCCTCGTTAAAGGAGAGATCAGGCATGACCGTGGGGAGGCAACGTGCGATCATCGTTTTACCGGTGCCGGGAGGCCCTACCATGAGCAGATTATGCCCACCCGCGACGGCAATTTCAAGGGCGCGACGCGCCATTGGTTGCCCTTTTACGAATTTGAGATCAGCAGAAGTCTTTGCGCCTGCATGCGGCACAAACTCCACAGCCGCCAACGGCTCGATGGGATGAGTGCCCACGAGATGGCGAACGACTTCCACAAGCGTGTGCGCAGGATAGATTTCCGCGCCGCCCAAAAAGCGCGCCTCCTTCGCGTTGCCCGCGGGGATGATAAAACGGTTGAAGCCGTGCCCCTTTGCCGAAATAAGGATGGGAAGAAGCCCGGCAATCGGGCGAAGATCGCCGTTTAAGGCAAGCTCTCCCAAAAAGACGGTGTCACCCATCTCAACTCCTACAAGCTGCTCGCTTGCCTTTAAAAGGCTCACGGCAACAGCAAGATCAAAACCCGCACCCTCTTTTTTGATATCCGCCGGAGCGAAGTTGATGGTGATGCGGTTCATGGGAAAAAGCAAGCCGCTGTTCTTCAGCGCGGAGCGTACACGCTCCTTGCTCTCTTTTACGGCAGTATCGGGAAGCCCTACCATGTCGTAAGAAGGTACGCCTTTGTTGACGTCTGTTTCCACTTCAACGGGAACTCCTTCAAGCCCGTTCAGCGCGTAACAAATGATCTTAGCTATCATAATTTTTCTCCCACGTAAATATATGGCATTTCTCGCAATTGGAAGTTTCACGGCGCGTTTTTGCGCCGTAAACGGGTTGTATTATCCAAAGATGAAGCCCATCACCGCTTCGGGAAGCGGAATGGAGAAGGTGAATACAAAAAACAATACGAACGCAACAGCAAGCAAAGATATGCCAACGGCATTCACAACCTTCATACGCGCCTGTGCCTTTTCGCTATATTCCCGACCAAAGCAATTTGCCGCGAGCATGAAAGAAAAGAGGTATGCAAGGAGAACGGATACAAGCCCCTCGGCGGCAACGAGTGCCGCGAGTACGCTGATAACGGCTCCTCCGAGAAGAATGCCGAGGCGGCGCAATTCAGCCCTCTGCTCCCTGCCCTCCTCACGTTTGGTAAGGAGAATGATAAGACGATAGATCGCAAAGGCGATTCCCACGAGCCCTGCCACTATGGCAATGGGATTTTGCACGATTGCCGTGCAGGCATACATCGCGGTTGAACCTTGATACACGATAAGGAAGGGAGACCATGGATTGCCCATAAGCAGATTGCTCCCTACAAACCCATTTGCAAACGCCTGCCAGGCGATGCTAAAGATATTTGCCGCCCCCGTAGGCCCTACGAACGCCTTGCAGTAAGCGTAATAAGCAGGCAACATTCCAAGGAGTGCGAGGAGGAAGGTTCCGAAAATTAACCCAGAAAAGAACAGAACGGGCGCCGCGGTATTTTTAAAGCGGAATTCGGCAACGAGCTTTCCCGCGCGGTGTTCAGGCGCCGCGTTCTCTTCATCGGCTCCCGCAATAATCTTCTCAAGGCGATAGCTCTTGGCTTCCTGTTGGCGCACCATGCCCAAAACGAAGAGCGCAATAAGCCCGATGTTCATAATCAGGAAGGCACCGTTCACGCACATAGCCGCCGCCCCGAAGAGTCCTGCAATAAGCAGATACGCCGCGGAAGAGAACGTCGCCTTGCGGATTCCCACCGCATAGAAGCGATAAACGAGCGCAAGCGCACAAACGAAGAAGAATACGCCGAGCATCAAAGGCGTTCCCAAATGGGCAAAACCGAAAGTATACGCAGAGAGCGCGTAAATGAGTGCAAAGATAAAACCGGTTTTCTCGCTCTTTGTAAGCTTCGCCACAAGCCGCGAGAGCACCGCGAGCACGCCGAATGCGGCGAGCATGGGGAAGAAACGGAGGCCAAATGGGCTCATTCCGAAGATCAGCGTGCCAAGCGCAAGAATATCTACGCCGAGCGCACCGTGCACGTTATCGACATGGTAGGTATCTATTGCCTTGCCTGCCTCATCAGCCGCGTACGATTGCCCCATGCGCATTTCGGCAATCGTAATGAGCGTTTCAATTTCACCGTCCGTAAACTGATGGAAGGAGCTCTGCGCCGCGGCAGGGAGCCCCTTAATTGCTCGGAAAGTAAAACCTTCATCCGAACGCAGCTTGCCGTTGCTGCTCGTATCATCGAAGCGGAAATAGCTCTCATCGTAATTGAGGCTACCATCCACGAGGGCAAGCGCCCTTTGGCGCGCATCCTCCATGCGCTCGTTCGCAGTAGGCGTAGCTTCAATAACCGTGGCAGGAATCACGTAGCGTTGCTCTCCCATCGTGAGATCGGAAGAAAGCTCTGCACCTACGAAAACGACCTCGTTGATAAGCACGTTGGGATTGCTCTCCGCAACAGAGAGGCGGATATACGAATAGGTAGAAACGCTCCAACCACTTTCCGGGATCGCAAACGGAGAAACGAAGCGAAAGAGCGCGCCCTTTGCAACGGGAGTGGTATTTTTACTTTCTACGGGATTCCCCTCTTCATCAAGCTCGACTTCCGTATAGAAATTCTCAATGACGGCGTTAAGCCCCGTAACGTAGGAGGTGCCGCTTCCCGAGCGCTCGATGCGCAGCGTTGTGGGCGTGCCGGCCTCTGCATAGACCTGTGCAACGTTAACGTACACCCCAACGAGCGCGAGATTCATATTCCCCGAATCATCTTGCATAGGGGGATTGCTAAGGCGGAATACGACGCTGGGCGACTGTGTTGCCGAGCTTTCCGTAGCCCGCTTCGATCTGAGCTCGTAGGCGCCACCTACGCTATCCCAGGAGCCGAGCGTGCCCACTCCCAGCGCAAGAAACGCAAGCGCTACAATGAGGAATGCGAGGAAAAAGCCTTTTATATTCTTCCAATTGGCGTTGATCTTTCTCATGTAATTATTCCCTATTATATTGATAATCACTATTCTAACCGATTGCATGCAAATTGTAAACGGATTTTTCGGGATTTTTGCAAAAAAAATAGAAACTGTGAAAAAATTTTGCCGAATGTGCCCGCGCTTCAGCTTGAAAGAAGCTTAAGAAAAAACACCGCAAAAAATGCGGTGCCCGTGTGCGCTATAAAAAACGGGGAACCTTTTCAAAAGGCTCCCCCGTTTTTTACTTCTTTTCCTTGATCTTGGCAGCTTTACCCGTGCGTCCGCGCAGATAATAAAGCTTCGCTCTGCGTACCTTACCCTCTCTCACCACGTTAACGTATGCAATCTTGGGAGAATGGATGGGGAAGCAACGCTCTACACCGACGCCGAAAGAAAGGCGGCGCACGGTGAAGCTCTCACGAATTCCGCCGTGCTTTTTGGCAATGACCACGCCCTCGAAGTTCTGGATTCTCTCCTTGCCTCCTTCGATGATGCGGTAGCCCACTTTCACGGTGTCGCCAACGTTGAATGAAGGAACGCTTTCCTTCATGTTCTCGGCTTCGATCGCCTCAATGAGTCCCATTTGACTTTACCTCCATATTTTACGCGGCGTTCATGCTCTACGGCAGAGGACCGCCCGAAGTCAATTCACGATTATATAGTATTTTTGGGGAAATTGCAAGCAGTTTTGATAGGAAAATAAAAATTTTTGTGAAAAGGCAAAAAAATGAACGGCTACAAATTTGCAATGCGCTCCAAAATCTCCGATCAGCCCCCCTCCAAAACTCCCTCCGTCCTTTCAGGCACACGCTCTTCTATTCCCTGTACGCACGCGTACGTATCCCGCCGAATAAGTGTGCGCGAAAGAAGATTTCCTGCTCCATCGTATACGAGGCGGAAGCTTTCACTCGCAAGCCCTTCCCTCTCCGCGCGCACGACGCGGTTTTCACTCCCCTCTACTACCTTCATGGGTGGAGGTTCTAACCGGTAAAGAACGTGCGATTCCACCTCGTAGGTATTCCCATCCGGCATGCCGTAAAAAGAAAAGGAAAGAATACCGCCCTCTGCGCTACCCAAAACGTACACGGGATAAGAATAGGGATTGATCAGCTTCAAATCGCTGTACTCAGAAACCATGGCGTCCTGCGAGGGTAAGGCGTAGCCTACAGAGAGCGAATGCGGCCGGCTTTCCGCGATCTCCAACCCCGCCCTAAGCGCCGCGCCGAAAAGAGTGGTGGAAACCTGGCAAACGCCACCGCCCACACCGCTTACGAATTCGCCGTCTTGAATGACCGCCGCAATTTCATAGCCGTTCTCTTCCGTGCGCGCACCAACGGTACCGTTGAAAGAAAATTCTCCACCGCTCTCAATCACCGTTCCCACGATTCGCTCAGTGGCAAGTGAAACGTTGTGGCTACGGGGAAGGTTGGAGGGATCGTAGCCGGTGGAAAAGGCGGCAAGCAGCTGCGTGCGCTCTCGGAGCTTTGCCACCGTGATTTCGGGCACAACGGCGTGGCAATCGAGCGAAATTTGTGTTTTTTCGCTCATAAGTGCAGAAAAGGCGTTTTCGAGAAGCGCCTCGTAATCACATGCCACGCCGTAAACCTCAGAAAAATAATTGAAACCGTTTTTATCAAAAGAAAGGCTTGCGTTTACGCTCTCTTTGGCGTTATCACGGCATACCATGCCCAAAAAATCTTCCATGGAGATCCATTCACGCCGCACCTTTGCGCTATAAGCCTTTCCTCTTTTTGCTTCGCGCAAGAGGCTTTCGAGGTTATCCGAATAATCGAGCGGTGCTGCATAATCGCCTGCCGGCGAATGAACGGTGAGCGGAAGGTATACAAACCCCTTTCGCACCTCCCTTACTGCCTCCTCATAGGGCATCTCACCCACAGGAACTCCATTCACCGTAACACCGCTTTTTACCGTGCCTGCCCCGCAACCGCTCAAAAAAAAGCTCCCCGCAAGGAGGAGCATTCCGATCTTCATAATTTTCATGCACTCCCTTCGAGACGGAGGAGCCTTTTCGCAACCGCTTCACACATATCGAACGTGGGCATGCCTATCACGTTTTGTGCCCCTTCGGCATGGAAATCGGAGCCGCCCGTAACAATCAGCCCACGGCGCTTTGCGTACGCGAGGAAGTATTCCGTCTCTTTGAAAGTATGCGTCGTGTAGATGCATTCTATCCCATCCAATCCAAGATCGGTAAGGCGATCCATAAGCCCCTCGCGCGCGATTGCGCTCTTTTTTTTCAAAACGGCGCGTTCATCCTCATCCTGCGAAGCGCGAAAGCGCGCAAGATCCTCCTCGCTCAAATCGAGAATGCGCCCCGGATGCGCAAGTACGGCGATGCCGCCCGTTTTGTGAATGATTTCAACGGCATCCTCCGGGGTTGGCCTGCACTCTTCGGAAAAAGCCGGGCCTCCCCTCGCGAAATAGCGAACGTAAACCTCGCCTCGCTTCATAGAGAGCCTCTGCGCAAACGCTTTTACGACGTGCATCGTATGAAGGGGCGCGAATTTCCTTAGATGAAACGCTTCCACTTCCTCAAACGATACGTTCGTTCCAAAGTAGGCATTTGCCTTTTTAATCATATCTTTCGCACGGATAACAGAGCCCTTTCTGCGCCCCTCGATAAAGGCATGGTATGCCTCGTTTTCGTGGCAACCGTATCCGAGGATGTGAACCTTCGTGGCGTTCTCGTAGGAAGAAACCTCCCAGCCATGCAAAAAATGCAGGCCAAACTCTATGGCCGCTTCGCGCGCTTCGGTGCAGCCGCCCATGTTATCGTGATCGGTGAGCGAGAACATTTGAAGGCCCGCTTCTTTACACCTTTTTGCAAGCTCTAAAGGGGTATGTGCGCCATCGGAAAAAACGGAATGTAAATGTAAATCAGCCAACATAATTTTTACTCTAAAGCCGCGGATTTTTGCGCAAGCTCACACGATCTTTCCGCCGTGGATTTTTATCTTATTGCTCTCTGTGCCGTAGAGAACGCGCTCAGCGTGCGTGCAGGTAAGAATACATTGCAGGCCCTTGATACGCGCAAGTAATTTCTTTCTGCGCGGAAGATCGAGCTCGCTCATTACGTCGTCGAGAATAAGCACGGGCGACTCTCCCGTAAGGCGAGTAAAAATTGCAACTTCCGCAAGCTTCATGGAGAGCGCCGCCGTGCGCGCTTGCCCCTGCGAGCAAAAGCCGCGGGCATCAGCGCCGTCGATGGAAATTTTGATATCATCGCGGTGCGGCCCCACCGTGGTGAACCCCAGGCGCATATCGCGCTCGTAGCCGGCGGAAAGTTCGCGCTGTAGCTTTTCCGCAACCACCTCAACCTCCCCCTTATACTCCTTCTCAGAGGAGAGAGAAAGTACTTCAGCGCCATCCGTGAGAAATGCGTGCGCTTCGGCGGCAAGCGCCGAAAGATCGGCAAGATATTCACGCCGCTTACAAATGATCCGGGCGGCGTATTTTGCAAACTGTTCATCCCACACGGGAAGCGTATCGAGTACCATGTCTGCATCACGCATCTTCAAAAGGTTGTTGCGCTGATCGAGGATGCGCTGAAAACGCAAGAGCGCCGTGCAATAATCGCGTGAAGTTTGAGAAATGGAGAGATTAAGAAATCTGCGCCGTTCATCCGGCCCATCCTGAATGAGGCGAAGCTCTCCGGGTGAGAAAAACACGCTCTTCATATTGCCGAGAAACTCCACGGAACGGGTGAGCTTATTGCCGTTCACAAAGAGCTCGCGCTTGTTTTCATAGATTGCCGCCTCCAAGGTGATCGCTCCATAGCGGCTTTCCACCTCTGCAAAAATGCGGGCGTGATCGCCCCCTCTTCGAATGAGCTGTTTATCGTGCCGTATGCGAAGAGATGATCCCGTGCACAGATAAAACACAGCCTCAGCACAATTCGTTTTCCCCTGCGCGTTTTTGCCCGTAAGGATATTGAGCCCCTCGGTAAATTCAAAGGTCTCCTCCTCGTAATTTCTGAAATTTTTCAGCGTCAACTTTTTTACGACCATGGCGGCAAAAACACTTTCCTTTCGGAGAATTTTGCTGTATAATAGAAACAGTCAATTCAGATGCATACGTAAGCCTTTTAAAAAGCGCCGCTCCGTAAGCTACCGTACGCGCATCTTTATTATACCAAATTCCACAAAAAAGCGAAAGTATTTCAGAGGGAAAAATGAGCGAAAAAGCACAATTCGAAGTATTATGGGAAAAAATTAAGGAGCGCATTGAAAAGCTCGTAACGCCCATCACCTACGCCACCTATTTCGAAGGGCTGGAGGCTTACGACGTGATCAACCGAAAGATCGTTTTAAAAGCGACTTCCGATACCGCGGCCGGCGTTGTAACGCGTAACGGCGAAAAACTGCGTCAGGCAATCCTTACTGCCGACGTGGGCCTTGCGGATTTCATCGTCTTCGTGGAAGGCAGCAATACGTACACCCTCGATGAGCTTCCCGATGCCATGGAGGAAGTTTCCGTTGCAACGGATAAGCGCTTTACCTTCGATTCCTTCGTTGTGGGCACTTCTAATAAATTCGTGTACGCTGCGGCGAAATCGGTTGCCTCCGCTCCCGGCGAGAACTTCAACCCCCTCTACATCTACGGCGGTACGGGGCTCGGCAAAACGCACCTCATGCAGGCAATCGCCAACGAGATCGCTGAAAAAAAGCCTTCGCTTAAAGTGCTTTATACAACGAGCGAGAAGTTCTTGAATGAATACGTGGATAGCATGTACGCGAGAAAGGGTGAGGGAAGGGAAGCAGATGCGCGTTTCCGCAACCGCTACCGCAACGTAGACGTGCTGCTTATTGATGATATCCAATTCTGGTCGGGCAAGTACGGTGTGCAGGAAGCCTTCTTCCACACCTTTAACGAGCTCTTTGCCCAGAACAAGCAGATCGTTATCACCTCCGATTGCCCGGCTAAAGAGCTCACGACGCTTGAAGAACGCCTCCGCACGCGCTTCGAAGGCGGACTCATTGCGGATATTCAACCACCGGACGTGGAAACGAAGATCGCCATTCTCAAGAAAAAGTCGCTTGAGAAAAAATATATCGTTCCCGACGACGTGCTCGCATTCCTCGTAAAGAATTCCGATAACAACGTGCGCACTCTCGAGGGCAGGCTCAATACCGTGATCTTTGCAAGCAAGCTGCATGAAGAGCCCATTTCGCTCGAGCTTGCGGCAACTGCTCTACAGGAGGCAATCAACGTTGCCGAGCCAGAAGAGGTCACGCCGGAGGCGATCGTCCGCGCCACCTGTGGGCATTTCTCCATAACCAAGCAAGATCTTTTCAGCAAGAACAAAAAGCAGGAGCTCGTGCGCGCGCGGCAGATCTGCGCATACCTGATGTGCGACATGCTATCCCTTCCGCTCGTCAATATCGGGCAGGAAATGGGCGGCATGCACTATTCCACTATCATCTACGCGCGCGATAAGGTTGCCAAGCTCATGCGTGTAAACGATAGGTTCTTAAAAGACGTAAACGATATCAAGAGCATCGTTTTGAAACAGTAAAGAGTACATTTTTTTCGTCAAGAAACGCGTCATTCTAACGAATCGTTCGTTCGGCTCAGAATGGCGCGCTATTTTCATCGGGATATTATGATGCACAATTTTTCTGAAGGCGTTTGTGATGCGGTTGTCATCGGGAGTGGGCACGCGGGTGCGGAAGCAGCGCTCGCCCTCGCCCGCACCGGTCTGAAAACCATTGTTTTAACGCTTAACCTTGATAGTATCGGCTTCATGCCCTGCAACCCCTCCGTCGGCGGAACGGCGAAGGGGCATTTGGTGCGTGAAATTGATGCCTTGGGCGGAGAAATGGGCGTTTGCGCCGATCGCTGCGCCCTGCAATACCGCATGCTCAACGAGGGCAAGGGCGCGGCAGTGCAATCGCTGCGCGCGCAAGTGGATAAAAACCGATATCACACCGAGATGAAACGGGTGTTCGAACACACCGAAAACCTGCGCATACTGCAGGGCGAAGCGGCGGAAATTCTCGTGGAAGGCGGGAAAGTCTTTGGTGTGAAAACGGCTTACGGCGGTGTGATCACATGCCGTGCCGTGATCGTTGCAACAGGCGTATATCTCAATTCACGCACGATTACGGGCACCCATGTCCGCGAAGCTGGCCCCAACGGCTTTGAACGTGCCACTCTGCTCACACAAAATCTTATCGACCTCGGCTTCAAGATCCGTCGCTTCAAAACGGGCACACCCGCCCGCCTCGATGGAAGATCGATCGATTACGAAGCCCTTCCCCCTCAGCCTGGCGAACGGGTGTATCCCTTCTCCCTCCTCACGCAGGAGGTTCCGGCAGAGCAAACCCCGTGCCACCTCGCTTATACCAACGCTCAAACGCACGCGCTCATCCTCGAAAATCTCGACCGCGCCCCTCTCTATAACGGCGAAATTTCCGGTACCGGCCCACGCTATTGCCCCTCGATTGAAACGAAAGTTGTTCGCTTCCGTGAGAAAGAGCGCCACCAGCTTTTTTTAGAGCCCGAGGGCGCCGATACGACGGAGGTATACGTGCAAGGGCTTTCCACCTCCCTTCCCCACGATCTGCAAAAGGCAATGTACCGAACGGTGAAAGGGCTCGAGCAGTGCGAAATCGTGCGCTATGCCTATGCCATTGAGTACGATTGCATCGATTCTTTGGATCTGCTCCCTACCCTCGAATATAAGCGTGTAGAAGGGCTCTATACGGCAGGGCAGATCAACGGCACGAGCGGCTACGAGGAAGCAGCAGCGCAAGGGCTTATAGCTGGGCTCAACGCTTCGCTCAAATTGCGCGGCAAGCAACCTCTCATTTTGCGGCGTGATCAAGCATATATCGGCGTTCTCATCGATGATCTCGTAACGAAGGGCACGGAAGAGCCCTACCGCATGATGACATCCCGCGCTGAGTTCCGCATCTTCCTTCGGCAGGATAACGCCGATGACCGCCTCACCGAGCTTGGAAAGGAAGTGGGGCTCGTTACTGAAGAACGCTATCAAAAGTTTTTAGAGCGTATGGCAGAAAAGGCGGATACCATGTCCGCATTAAGCAATCGCGCAGAGCAAAAAACTGCAGATGCACTCGTACAGAAATACGGTTTCCCCGCACTGATGGCAGGCGTTACGTACGCAGATCTCATTAAGCGCGGCATCCCAATTTCTGCAATTGCGGAAGAATTCCACGTGTTTAAGAACGTTGCAAAAAACGTTCTCACAAGCTGTGAAACGGAGATTCGCTACGCCGGTTATCTTAGGCGCAGCGAGGAAGAGATTGCCAAGGCGAAGAAGATGGAAGCTACCCCTCTCCCTCCCGATCTGGATTATTCAAAGCTTGAAGGTCTGCGCCTGGAGGCGCGCGAAAAGCTTATCCGCATCCGTCCCCTCAATTTGGGGCAAGCAGAACGCATTTCAGGGGTTTCCCCTGCCGATATCGCCGTTTTAATGGTCTACCTCTCCATTCATAAACATTCCTCTTAAAATGCACTTCCGCGGGCCGCACGGTGCCCGCGGAAATTTTAATTGCACGATCGCAACCCTTATAAAATAGTTTCTCTAATTTTTTTTGGAAAAAACGGCAAAATTGCTTGATAATTTCTCCGATATTTGGTAGAATATAAATACTGTATAGAGCATTGGGGTGTCGCCAAGCGGTAAGGCAACGGACTCTGACTCCGTCATTCGTTGGTTCGAATCCAGCTACCCCAGCCAACGCAAAAAGGACACCTTCGGGTGTCCTTTTTTGCGTTGGCTGGGGCACTAACGCTTCAAACCGTTGCTACGCAACGCGAAGCGTTGTGGAGTTAGGTTTGCATTCGCCGCTCTGAGATCGGGGAGCTTGTCGATCAGGCAGAATGCATAAAAATCCTATTCCTTGGTAAATAAGATTAAAGTGATTCTCGAGATTGCCCCGGAACCAAAAGCCGTAACAACGGAGGAACTTGAAGAAGTCGTTCCTGCCGTAGCCATCAAAGTGCCGTCGTCTAACCTGCATATAGTGAAATATGGCTTCCAAGCGTTTGGATGCGAGGTATTCCACTCATAACCTTCTTCCACGATAAAAAGCAATTGCTCTTGGCCAGATTCCGTATAAGATTTATAATAACCGGAAAATTCTTTCGTACTATCATCGATGTAGCGTGTTAAAACGAACGTCTTATCCCTGTTGATGGCGAGCTTAAATGAGATGTTTTCATCGTCGTTTTGCGAATCCACGAACGTAGATTGATACGTTCCAACGTAATTTGCGTATCGAGAACATCCCCCTAACAAAAGGGAGGTACAAAGCAAGGCAAACACTAAAACAAAGGCAAGATATTTTATTTTTAAAGCATGTTTCATTTTTAATATACCTCAATTTTTATCATTGTTAGACGACATTTATTATAGCACATATGAAAGCCAAGGTCAATAGTAAAAGAAGAATATTATACCTTGATGAATCGGCAATAAAAAGCGAAAAGATATATTTGAGTTCGAAACCTTAATGCAAAACGCAAAAAATATATCTTTTTTGTAGCCTTTGCACAAAAAAGAAACGTTTCCCTTGCAAGGAAAACGTTCTTTTTTTATTTTCTTTCGATTTGATAACCGAGCTTTATTAAAAGCGTTTAACCATTTTAAGCCGATTTTGGTTCATTTTCGCGTGAGACAAACGGCACTCTCGACGTGGGTCATAAGACCAAAAGGTATAAAAATCGGTCAAAAACGGGGTTATAAGTCCAAAAAGTCTCACTTTTTTCTGTTCTTTGTTATAAGAATGATGCCGCAAATTATGCCGACGAGCGCAATTACAAACAACGGTAGCGTGATTGCAAGACCAAAAATTTGTTTTTCTTTCATTTGATTTACCAAATTAAAGACCGATACCAAGAATAAAGCGAAATATCCAATGCTTTGAATAATTCTTAATGCTTTCATTGATTTCCTCCAGATTTTCTCGTCAGACACACGACGGACTCGACATGGGTCAAGAGTACAAAAGGTATATTTTTATGCCAAAAACGGGGGTTGTAAAGCCAAAAAGTATATTTTTATTTGTGTCTATATCTACAAATTCCAGCTATAATCGCTCCAATCAGCAATCCTAATACAAGCACCCCGGAACTCAAAATTGTCTTGCATGTTTCGTCTGCGGCTGCTAAAGCTAAAACAAACAATATGATTTCAAACAATACGGCACAGAAAAGCAAAATGTTTGCAATGAAAGTTCTTAAATATATTTGCGTGGTCTTTCGATCAAATTTAAGTAAAAATCTAAACACTTTGGATTCAAGCATTTTATCAAAAGTGTTTTGTTGATATCGTGCTTTGTCGCCATTGTATATAGTGAGAGCAGATACTGTGTTTACAAAGATGGTTAAAACAAACAACCAAATTATCATTCCGACAGTCATATATTACTCTCCTTTCTCGTCAGACAAACGACACTCTCGACGTGCCGTGTTTGCGGGAACATATCATACGGTTGAATAAGCTGGATCTCGTACATGGTATGGGGATTTTCGCTCTTCTTGAGCTCGCCCTTCTCCGTTTCCACGAGAGTGCCCGTGAGAATCCCAACGTCGCGCGCGAGCGTTGCGGGGTTGCAGGAAACCATAACGATCCGCTTTGGCGCGCTCTTCATAAGCGCCTTCAAAACGCTCCGCTCCACTCCGGCGCGAGGCGGATCGAGCACAACTGTTTTAATTTGTTCCCGTGCCAAAATGGCGGAAAGTTCCTGCTCAACTTTACCGCAGACATTCGTCATTTTATCCATGAGCGCATTCCTCTCCGCTAAGGCATTCGCACAGGCGCTTGCCTCGGGAATGACTTCTATACCGTATGCCCTACCGCACTTCTTGGCGAGCATCGCGGTTAAAAGTCCACCGCCCGAATAACAATCGACGACGGGCCCCTCTTCCACCAGCTCCAACACCTTTTCGTAGAGCTTGGTGCGCACGCCGTCGTTCACCTGCACGAAGGTGTTTGGGCCTGCCTCAAAGGAGATGCCGGCATCAGTGCAATCGTAAACGCCGCACCCCTTCACAAGGGTAAATTTTTCGCCGAAAATTACGTTGGTATCGCGATCGTTGAAATTGAGCCAGAGGCTGTATTCGGGAAAAATTTCATCAAGCAGATGCACGAAATAATCGATACCTTTTAGCTCTTGCACGCATACAACAAGCGTGATAATATACTTTCTTCGGAGCTCTCTAACTACGATATGGCGGACATGCCCCCTCTTGGTTTGCTCATTGTAGCCATCGAGCCCACATTTTTCCATAAAGTTTTTAAGCGCTGAAATAAGTTGCTTCGACCAATCCGGATGAATGGGACATTCATCCGTAGGAACGATGCGGTGGGAGCGCTCGGCAAAAAATCCAACGGCATTCTCCTCCCCCTGCTTCCCCACGGGAAGCTGCAGCTTGTTGCGGTATGCATATTCCTTCTCGCTCCGCTCGCACGGCGAAACGGGAGCGGTGATCCCCGCGATCTTCTTCAAGGTATCGCGCACAAGCTCCGTTTTAAACTTAAGCTGCTCGCGATAGCGCAGATGCTGCAATTGGCAACCCCCGCAGCGCTGAAACACGGAGCAACGCGGCCGAACTCGCTCCTCCGCAGGCGTTTCGATTTCCTCAATTTTACCGTAACCAACGCTGCCTTTTACTTTCAGCACCTTCACACGGGCGCGCTCGCCGGGCAAAAGATAGGGAATGAATAGCGTAACGCCTTCCGTTCTGGCAATCCCCTCGCCCTGTGTTCCTATGGATTCCGCCGTAACGGTAACGATATCGTTCTTTTCCATATTACCTCCTAATCCTCTTGACGGCGAGATTCACCGAACGCTGACAGAGGAAGAGCATATAATCGTAGGCGGCAAAGAAAACTGTGCCGCCTATAAAGAGTACGAAATAGAAATATTGCACGACGAAGGGGTACCATGTCGCGGATTCGATGCCGAAAATTGGCACTAAAACGACTGCCCACATCAGCCACATCGCAAGATCAAACCAAAGCGCCTTCACGAAAAAACAGAGCACTTGCAAAGAAAACTTCTTAACGTAGCGGCTTTGTAGCCAGTTAAGCATTGGGTGCAACCCGAAAAAAACAAGAAAGGGCAGAACTTGAAAAATCGCAAATCCGCAGAAAAGGAATGCGAGTAGAGAAGCGCCGACAAAGGCGAGCAGGCTTCCCCATAAATAATCCTTGGAAAGTGGCACCATGAGTGCGAAAATTGCAAAAAGATACCCTGCCGCGAGCAAGAAATCAACATAGGAGCCGAGGGTAAGAGATACCGCCGCAACAGCACATGCAATTGCGGAGAGCGCAATTTCGAAGGACTGCGAGGGGCGCTTCATGGCTTATGCCTCCTTAGCGGCAACCGCAGCAGAGGTTGAAAAGGCAGTTTACACAGAGGAAGGTATAACACATGCTCGCACAGTTTGCACAAACATTCCCCCCCATTTGTTCTTCTCCGGAAGCAATATCGGGATTTGTGCCCGTGGCGCCGCCCGTTTGCGCAGTATATTCGGTGCGCGCCTTCAGCCTTTCATAATCGTTTTTATACTTCGCGCAGGAAGGATCCATCTGCATGGCGATCTCAAGCTGTTTCTTGCTCTCGTTCATCCAGTTCTTACGGTAAAACACGACGGACTGTAGATAGTGCCACTCGGCATCGCGCTCATTGAAGCTATCGAGAAGCTGCTGAGCACGGGAAATATCTCCGCTTTTGATTGCGGAAGTGATCTCTTCGTAGGCGTTTCCTGCAGAACGGGTGCTGCGATAACGCTCCTCTTTGATTTCGTTATACGCTGCTTCAAGCTTTGCAAGCATACGGGCGGCGCTGTTCCCCGCCTCGCCATCCTGCCATTTTTCTTCGTTATATTTGGCTTTAAGCTCTGCGTATTTTGCTTCAACTTCTTCCATGGAAGCCGATTCGCTGAGTCCGAAAAGCTCGTAATTCTCTCTGCTCATATTCTTTACTCCTGTTTCGTTGAGAATGAGTTTATATTTTTACCGTCATCTTTGCGGGCGGATCACCGCGCAGAATGCGTTGCGTTTCAAGGGGAATGCCGCGTAGAATCACGTTATCCGTGAGATCGCGGTTGAAATGGAACTTGATTTTCGAAAGGTGCTCGCGCATTGCAAAAAACATCGTATCGAATAAAAACGCGATCTCCTGCCCGTGTGCTGCTATCAGCTCGCCGCGTGTTTTTTTACCGAAGGAAAGCACGAATGGATTGTACGCACCCTTCTTCCCGTCCTTCTCAAAATCATCGAGCGCATCGATCAGATACACCCACTTTCCTAAATAATAGAAAAGATCGAGCGCATCAGAGGTAGCCATGTCTGCAAGGAAGTACTCGGCAAGCGAACGCATCATGTTTGCAGTAGGCTCTGCCGCCATATCGGGAGATGCGATTTTTGCCCGCTCCAGCGCAGCCTGCTCCTTCATGAACGTTTCAACGAGCTGCACAAGCGCGGGGTACCGTTTTCGTGCCTTCGTAAAACCGCGCTGAAACCAAAGGCGCTTACCTCTACCTTTACCGCCATCCTCGATGTCATCGGTGAGCTTATAGTAGGCGAGCGCAGTATTGAGTGCACCGAGCTCCATTGTGAGCGCATCAACCTTGGCGATCGGGCGCTTTTTGATGGCGTGCTCGAAGCAGTTCTGCTGCTCGATCTCCACGTTCACGCCCATCATGTTGTGCAGGAGCGCGGAAAGAAAGGTAACGTCGTAGGTGAGTCCCACGCGCGCCATCTGCCCACAGGCGGCACCGATGCTCTTGCATAAGCCGCAATAAAGCGCCTTGTAGAGCATGACGTCCTTCACATACAGGTTGGGAAAATCATAGCGAACGTATCCGAACATAGATTATTTACCTAAATCACTCTCTCCAAAAGCCGATCTTGCGGTAGACCTTCGAAAGCGTTTTGCGCGCCGCCTTAAAGGCGCGCTCAGCTCCAACGCTCAAATACTCTGAAAGCTGCTTCTTATCCGCAAGCAGTTGGCGCTGTTTTTCCTGCACGGGGGCGAGCACATCGGCTACAACTTCCCCTACTGCAAGCTTGAAATCGCCATACCCTTTCCCCTCAAACTCACGCTCTGCCTCGGGCATGGTACAGCCCTTGAAGGCGCAATAGATCTGCAAGAGGTTGGAGATCCCAGGTTTTTCCTCTGCAAAGCGAATACAGTTATCGCTATCGGTAACCGCCCGCTTGAACTTGCGGATGATCGTATCACGATCATCGGAGAGGAAAACGGCGGCATTCGGATTTTCATCCGATTTCGACATTTTCTTCGTGGACTCCTGCAGAGAGCAGATGCGTGCACCGCCCTTTTGAATGAGTGGCTCGGGCACCTTAAAAGTTTCGCCGTAGCGGTTGTTGAAGCGGATCGCAAGATCGCGCGAAAGCTCCACGTGCTGCTTTTGATCGGCGCCTACGGGCACGCAATCCGTTTGATAGAGAAGGATATCCGCCGCCATAAGCACGGGATAATCCATGAGCCCCATGTTCACGTTCTCGGCGTGCTTTGCGCTCTTATCCTTGAACTGCGTCATGCGGGAAGCCTCGCCAACGTAGGTGATGGAATTGAGCACCCAGGTAAGCTCTGCATGCGCAGGAATATGTGATTGCACGTAGAGAGCGCACTCCTCGGGGTTGATACCGCAAGCGATATAGAGCGCGGCAAGTTCAAGCGTGCGCCGCCTGAGCTCTGCAGGCTCTTGGCGAACGGTGATGGCGTGCATATCCGCAATTGCAAAAAAGCACTCGTATTCGCTCTGAAGACGAACCCAGTTGCGCACAGCGCCAACGTAGTTTCCGATCGTGAGATTCCCGCTCGGCTGCACCGCCGAGTATATGACTTTCTTTTCCATGAAAACTCCACAAAGATTTGGAATGGTTATACAAAAGAATTATACCACGTTTGCAAAAAAAATGCAACACGGATGCACATTTTTTCGTGAAATTCGATTGAAAAGCGAGGCGCCGAGGCATTTCCCTCGGCGCCACATATAGATCAGTTTTCTATGAATTTGAGAACCTCATCAAACATCTTCTCCGCGGAAACTGCCGTTTTGAAGCGAATTGGCTTATAGCGCACTGCCTTGATGGGATCGGGAACCTTCATTGCGGTGAGCAGGTGGATACGCTTCACACCCTTGAAGGAATCCTTCACATCGTTACCCGTGAGCGCATAAAGAACATCCTGCGGGAACTTATAAGGGCTCGCCGTAGACACCACCACCATAGGGTGCTTTTCAGACATGGGGTCTGCCTCGAGCTTCTCAACGTACCGTTGCGCAACACTCATTGCAACGCCTGTGTGCGTATCCATGGGGTAGCCGTATTCCATAAAGAATTCGTAAATGCAATCTACCGTGTCGTCTTCCCCCGTGTAGTTTGCAAAGAAAATCTGCCTGAGCGCCTTGAGTTCATCGCTTTTCACACAGTATTTGCCCGATGCAAAAAGCGATGCCATGCGTTCTGCCGTGAGCGAAGCATTCCGCCCGGAAAACTCGAACACGAGCCGTTCCAAATTGGAGGAAACGAGGATATCCATCGAAGGGGACATCGTGCGGAAGAAGGTACGCTTTGCATCGTAATTGCCCGTTTTGAAAAACTCGGTGAGCACGTTGTTCTTATTCGAAGCGCAAAGCAGGGTTCCGATAGGAAGCCCCATGCACTTTGCGTAGTAAGCAGCGAGAATGTTGCCAAAGTTGCCCGTAGGAACGCAGAAATTGACCTTATCCCCCATCTTGATCTGCTCGGAAGAGACGAGATCGAGGTACGCTGAAAAATAATAGCAGATCTGCGGCGCAAGGCGGCCGAAATTGATGGAATTTGCGGAGGAGAGCAGCACGCCCTTTTCTTTGAATGCTTTTACGCACCTTTCCGAGCCGAAGATCTTCTTCACGCCGCTCTGGCAATCATCAAAATTGCCGCGTACGGCAACGACGTTTACGTTTTCACCATCCTGCGTGCACATCTGCAGTTTTTGCATTTTGGAGACGCCTTCCTCAGGGTAGAAGACCATGATCTTAACGCCCTCCGCATCACGGAAGCCTTCAAGCGCGGCCTTGCCCGTATCTCCGCTGGTGGCAACGAGGATAAGAACTTCCTCCTTGATGCCGAGCATATCGCAGCCCTTTCTGAGAAGATAGGGCAGAACGGTGAGCGCCATATCCTTAAAGGCGCAGGTGGGGCCATGGAAGAGCTCAAGCAGATACATGCCGTTATCCATGCGGACGAGCGGCGCGGGATCATCCCCCTCGAATTGGCCGTATGCCTTGCGGAGCGCCTCTAAAAGGCCCTCCTCTTCGTATTCATCGAGATACTTGCGCAGAATAAACGTGGCGCGCTCGGGATAATCCATGCCCAGCATCGCCTCAAATTCCTCTGCCGTAACGGCGGGGAAGGATTCGGGAACGTAAAGGCCGCCGTCTTCGGCAATACCTTTCACGATCGCTTCCGCTCCCGTGACGCGCTTTCCCCCTCTCGTGCTGATAAAATACATACTCCACCTACTTTAACGGATAATGCTCAAAACGTCCCGCGGGTGGCGGGACGAATCATTCAACCGTTTGGTTTTGCCGAACGCTATGCGCTTACGGCTTTTATCTTGCTTGCAATTAGAGATATTTCTTCGCAAACTCAGGAAGATCCTCTTCCGCACAGCTGCAGGTGAGCCAGATCTGAAGCCCACGAAGCTCGGAAACCTTTTCAAGCATATAGAAGAGCTGAGCCATATCCTTGAGGTTTCTGCCCGCAATGCGCGTAGCACCGTCTACATAAACAAATTCGTTATCGTAACCGCCGGCAATGGCACCCTTGATGAAGCCGCAGAGCGCTTCCTCGCCCGCAACTGCGTAATCGGTTACGTCGATGAAACGGATCTCACGCTTTAAATCGTACATATAGCGCTTGGTATCGGTGATGAACATGAGGTTGCCCTTGGCAGTTGCTACGGCGGCGTTTGCCTCGTCGATCAGCTTCTTCGTTTTGCCACTGCCCTTGGGTCCGCAAATAATTTTAATCATGATTGCCTCCTTGCCTTATCGGCCAATATTCCTAATACTATTTTAACAAATTTCTGCGCAACTTTCAAGGGATTTTATGAAAAAATCGGGAATAAATTTTTATTCTATCACCTATTTTACCCAAAAAAGCTCCGCTTCGTAAATTTTTTACTGTAAGCTCCGGATGAACGCATCGATCCTATCCAACCCTTCCAACATATCCTTCATGGAAAGGGAATAGGAAAGGCGCACGCACTCATCTGCACCGAACGCCGCGCCCGGTACGACGGCGACTTTTGCCGCATCTAAAAGCGTATTTGCGAAATCCACTGAATTATTGATCTGCTTGTTCCCGAACGATTTCCCGTAAACACCGTTCACAACGAGCATGGCGTAGAACGCGCCGTCCGGAATGATGCAATATGCGCCCACCATGTCTGAAATGCGCTCGATCATAGCAAGCCTTCTGCGCGCAAAACGTGCTACCATTTCCTCAACCGCCGCCTCGGGCGAAGAGAGTGCTTTTAAGGTGGCGTACTGCGCAACGGAGTTGGGATTGCTCGTGGCGTGGCTTTGGAAGGAATCGATCGCCTTTGCAATATCCTTGGGCGCCGCAAGATAGCCGATGCGCCAACCCGTCATGGCATACGTTTTGGAAACGCCGTTCACCGTGACGGTGAGATTCTTCGCCTCCTCCGAACACGCGGCGAACGAGAAGGGTTTCACCTCGCCGTATACGAGTTTTTCATAGATCTCATCGGAGAGCACAAAGATGCCCGCTTCAACGCAAACTTCAGCGAGCGCTCTTACCTCTTCTTCCGAATACACGGCTCCCGTAGGATTGCAAGGAGAATTGAAGATGAAGAGCTTCGTTTTGGGCGTGATTGCCGCTTTGAGCTGTTCGGGCGTAATTTTAAAGCCCGCCCTTTTGCTCGCTCGGACGAACACAGGCACACCGCCGCACGTTTTCACAACTTCGGGATAGGTGAGCCAATACGGCGCAGGAATGATGACTTCATCGCCCTCTTCCAAAAGAGCATAACATACGTTGAATACGGAGTGCTTGGCACCGTTTGATACGACAATCTGCGAGGCTTCGTAATCAAGCCCGTTATCCCGCTGAAGCTTTTCCGCAATGGCACGGCGAAGCTCAGGAATTCCCGCAGAGGGCGTATATTTGGTGTAACCTTTATCAAGTGCGGTACGCGCGGCATCCATGATATGTTCGGGCGTTGCGAAATCGGGCTCGCCCACGCCAAAGTTGATCACGCTCTCTCCGGCCGCCTTCATTGCCTTTGCCTTGGCGCTAATGGCAAGCGTTTGCGAGGGAGATATCGTGCGAATGCGCTTTGCAAGTCTTTCCATGTTAATTACCTCTTCTATGGTGATGCACCCTTTCGGTGCATTGAATTGTTCTTTGGTTATAGTTTTTTACGCCTCTCCCATCAGCCTGCGTTCGGTATCCGCTCTTGCTAAAGCATCAATCATCTCATCAAGCTCACCGGAAAGGAATCCTTCCATGTTATGAAGGGAGAGCCCGATGCGGTGATCGGTAATGCGGCTTTGGGGAAAGTTGTAGGTGCGGATGCGCTCACTTCGATCTCCCGTGCCAACGAGGCTCTTTCGATTTGCCGCTTCAGCGCCCGTGGCGCGGCTCTGATAGTAATCCAGAAGGCGGGCCTTTAAGACATGGTATGCCTTTTCCTTGTTCTTGAGCTGACTGCGCTCATCCTGGCAGGTAACGACGATCCCCGTTGGAAAGTGCGTGAGGCGGATTGCTGTTTCCGTTTTATTTACCTTTTGGCCGCCTGCGCCGGAGGAGCGGAAGAGATCGACGCGAATATCCTTTTCATCAAGCTCAACTTCCACTTCCTCTGCCTCAGGAAGCACTGCAACGGTGCAGGTGGAGGTGTGGATTCTGCCCTGCGATTCCGTTTCGGGCACGCGCTGAACGCGGTGCACGCCGCTCTCATACTTGAGGCGCTTATAGGCATTTTTTCCACCTACGATTACAACGGCTTCCTTCACGCCGCCAAGTTCCGTTTCGCTCAGCGTTGCCACCTCCCAGGAAAGACGGTGCTTCTCACAAAAGCCCATATACATACGATAGAGCTCGTATGCAAAGAGGGCAGCTTCCTCGCCACCCGCTCCTGCGCGGATCTCGAGCGTGCAGCCCCTCTCATCGTTTTTGTCCTTGGGGAGGAGCAAAATTTTTAGCTTGGATTCGAGCTCACCGAGCGCTCCCTTTAGGGCATGCCCCTCCTCTAAGAGGAGCTGCTTCATTTCCTCCGTCTCTCCTTCCGCTTCTGAAAACGCGGCGCTCATCTCCGCCTGGGTTTTGCGGTAGAGGCGGTATACCTCGGCAATCTCTTCAAGCTCGGCGCGCTCCTTGGAGAGGCGGGCAAAGCGCTCGGGATCGGCATACGCCTCGGGAGAAGAGAGCTCCGCCGTGAGCACATCGAAGCGGAGAACGATTTCCTCAACTTTTGAAAACATTAAAAGCCTATCTTTACGACGCGCTCAACGCCCGCGTAGTCTTTCACCACCATCGCGAAATCGCAGTGCGCCGTCGTTTGGAAAATTTTGATGATATCCTGCGCCTGACCTTCCCCGCATTCGAGAATGAGCAAACCGCCCCGTACAAGGTGACGCGATACCTTTTCGGCAATGCGGCGGTAGAAATCCAACCCATCCTCTCCGCCGTCGAGGGCAAGATGCGGCTCGTAGCCGCGCACTTCTTCCTCGAGCGTTTCGATCTCCGCACGCTTAATATAGGGCGGATTCGCCGTTATGAGGTTGAATCTGCTGTAAATATTCTCGAAAAGATCGCTCTTTACAAACGCGACGTTCGCCTTATTGATCCGTGCGTTTTCGCGAGCAACTTCGAGAGCTTCCTCGGAAATATCTGAAGCAAGCACGGTAATACGCTTATCCTTCGCCGCCTCGCATGCAACGGAAACGGCGATCGCGCCGCTACCCGTGCAGAGATCGAGCACGCTATCTCCCTGCTTGAGGGAGCCGATCGCTTGCTCTACGAGGAGCTCCGTTTCGGGGCGCGGAATAAGCACGCGCTCATCTACCTTAAAGGTGTAGCCGTAGAATTCAGCGTCTCCAACGATATACCAAAGCGGCCTATGCGTAAGGCGTTTTTGGAAAATTTCAAGAATTTCTTTGCACTCTGCCCGCGTAACGACGCGTTCCTCCGAAAGAGCGCTCCTCGGAATTTTCAGTGCAAGGCTTAAAATCCACTCTGCATCCGATTCATCAATGCCTTGCTCTGCAAATACTTTATTCATGAACGCGGAGAGCTTGGAAAGCTTCGTAACCGTGGCAAACAGCATTTCGGGAACGTTTGGATCGGCATCCATCTTTTGCACCTTCTCAAAGGCGCAGATGGCGCATTCAATCATACCATCGGTAGGCTCGCGCGTTGTGAGCTTTTGCAAAAGATACCCGGGCGCTTTGAGAGGAAGTACGAGGGGGCTATCCGTATAGGAAAGCAACTTTAAAACTTCGTAGGAAATTCCGGCCACAACGGGCAGGAGCAAAATTCTCACGAGAACGAATAAAACGTTATCCCAAATTCCACCGATTCCCGCATATTGATAGAACATATCGAGCGGCACGCCCACGAGTGCAAACACGATGATGGAAATAAAAAGCACCAAAAAAAGGAAGGTGGTTCCGCAGCGATCGTGCAAACGGGAACAGCTTTTCACGTTTTCCACCGTGAGCGGCATACCGTATTCATAGCAGTTGATCGTTTTGTGTTCCGCACCGTGGCACATATACGTTTCCCGAAGAGAGGGAAAGATAAGTGTAAAGAGAATGTAAAGAATAAAGATAACTAGGCGGAAGCCGCCCTCGATGAGATGGTACCAAAGCCCATACGCCTCGCTCTTTGCAACGGCGGGCACCGCATCGGCGATCAGCCCTGTAAAGAGAAGGGGAAGATAGATGAACAGCCCCACGGCAATCACGATGCCGAGAATAAGAGAAATCGTGCTGAGGATATCACCCGTGCTCAACTTCAAATGATCCTCCATCCACTTGGAGAGCTTGCTCTTTTGCTCTTCTTCCTCGGGATAGGCGGCATCGGCACTACGCATGAGCGTTTGCATGCCCCCAACTAAGGACAGCACGAAATTGACGACCCCGCGAATAAAGGGGAAGCGCATCCATTTCGCCCGCTTTTCGGGCGCAGTGACGCGCACTGCCTCCATCTGCAGCTCGCCGTTATCATCGCGGACGACCGTTGCCATAGCGGTTTTGCCCCGCATCATGACGCCTTGAATGACCGCCTGCCCTCCGATGTTAGTTCGATTTGTTTTTTTTCTCATATCAAATCCAGAAAAGAAAGATGCGAAAAACGGGCCGCACCTTTCACCCTCTCCGCGAGAGAAAACTCAGTTCCTTGGGTGCGCTTTGGCGCTTTTATTGGAACGTTCTTCTCTCGGTTTCCCACCAAAAGTGGGCTTAACCTGCAAGTTCTGTATAACAAAACAGCCCCCTTAACCGAGGCTGTAATGCGTTAAATGCCGTATCTTTTCTTGAACTTATCGACTCTGCCGCCGGTATCCACGAGCTTCTGCCTGCCCGTGAAGAAGGGATGGCACTTGCTGCAAATATCAACCTTCATCATCTCCACATCCTTGGTGGTACCCGTCTTGAAGGTTTCGCCACAGGCGCATACAACTGTAACTTCACGGTATTTGGGATGAATGTTCGTTTTCATATCTTCACCTCACTCCTACGTTATCGTTTTGAATACGCGACTATTATATCTGTTTTTTTTGCGTTCGTCAACTGATTTCAAGGCGTAAAAGAAAATTTCTTCGCGCCGACGAATGCGGCAATCTTACACAAAATGACGGAATTTATAAAAATGCCTTGCATTATGCGCTCGTTTGCGGTATAATAAGGTAGAAGAATACAGAAACTTTCGGAAGGAGATCGCAATGAAGCTCTGGAAACTCGTGGCAGCAAACAACTTGCGGATGGAGGAGGCACCCCTGCCTAAGGCAGAGGAGAACCTCATTCGCGTCCGCGTGAGTAAGGTTCTTTTGAACGGAGAGGATGCTGCGCTGTTTGCGGGGAACGTCCGCGTGCGCTATCCCTTGATCCCCGGGCGTTACGCCGTAGGCTTCGTTACGGATGAAGGAAACGCCCTCTTCCCCAAGGGAACACGGGTGCTTCTTCACGGCTACCGCCCCGTTCCCACGGAGGGAACCGAGCGGCGCGATTTCGATGCGGACGACTATTTTGCCTGTGGCAGAACAATAGACGGCTTCCTTTCCGAGTTCGTGCTCGTATCTCCCAACGATATGACGGCACTCCCCCCCCCCGTGAGTGATGAACGCGGGCTTTTGCTGCATCAGGTTGCGGCGGCGCGGGAAATCGTGGAAAAGCTGGGCGCTCAAAAGGGGCAACATTTTGCCGTTGTGGGCGCCGACCTTGTAGGCATCCTCGTTTGTCAGCTGCTCATTTGGCAGCAGGCGGCACCCATCCTCGTAGATGCCAATAAAGGCCGACTTGATTTCGCACGCACTTGCGGCGTGTATTACACGGTTCCCGCAGACGATGCTACGATCGACACCGTAGCTTCCATCACGGGCGGAAGGCTTGCCCAAGGCTCGGTATACATTGCAACGGCGGCAGGCAACTCCACCGATCTCCCCTTCCGCCTTACGGCAAGGGAAGGAAGCATCGTTTATTTTGCAACCAGCATCAACAAAGTTTCAGTTGATCTCGAAGCCGCGTTCCGCAAGCATCTTGCCATCCGGTGTGTTTCACACGATATGGATTACATTGAAACAGCAATCAACCTCATGGCAAACAAGGCGGTTGATCCCACGCGCTTCCACGCAAACGAAGTACATCCCGATGGCATTGAGGAATTGCTTACAAACTACCCCCTCCGCCCTGATAGAGATGTAGACGAAATCAATTTCGTAAACCTCTTGCAGTAGAGGGCGACTACGGCGCCTTTTGGCACCGTACATATGCGTAGATTTCATTATTTCCTGCGGGGGAGGCTATTTCCGTGTGCGCTTCTTTTCCTGCTAATTGTAGCAGGGATCGCGGCGCTCGCAATTTGGCTCCCACGCCTACTCGCGCCCGTAGCAATTCTCGAACGGGCGTTTTCGCTATCCGTCGCCATTGCCGTGATTTCGGCAGATGAGCCATGCGAAACGAAAATTGCAAAGCTCACGCTTCTTTTCCTTCCTTGGATGGGCGCGGCGCTGTGTATTTTCTTTCGCGCGCCTGCGCGCCGCTCGGCACCCTCGGTGTTTTTTGAAGAAGGCAAACAGGAAGCCTTTCACTCTTCCGGTAGCCCCGATTTCGGACACGGTGCCCTCATAAAGCGCGTTGCCGCACTTTCTAAAAGGCTTTCGGGGCTTTTTTTCGCACACGCGGACTCAGTGCAATACTTTCCCGTAGGGCATGAGATGTATGCGCGATTCCGATGCGATCTTAAAGCCGCGAAGCACCGTATCTTTCTCGAATATTACATCATCGCGCAGGGCTCCTTCTGGGGAGATATCCTCGAGATTTTAACAGAAAAAGCGAAAGCCGGGGTGGACGTGCGCGTCATTTATGATGATTTCGGCTGCAGCTTTACCCTGCCCGAAGATTACTGCAACGAATTAAAACGGCGCAACGTGAAAGCGGCGATCTACCGCCCCGTTAAGGTGGGGCGCGGATTTGGTCGGCGCGATCATAGAAAGCTCGCCGTGATAGACGGCGTTGCCTATACCGGCGGCATCAACCTGGCCGATGAATACGTTGGTAAGCTACTCCGATTCGGGCACTGGAAGGATAGTGCCATTCGCCTTGAAGGGGATGTTTCTGCATTTTCGAAGCTCTTTCTTCAGACATGGTATGCCTTAAACCCTTTCGAGAAGACATCTTTGGGAGATTTCCATGTTTCTCTTCCTAAAGAGCAGAGCGCGCGTGCAAGTGAAATCGCTTCACTTCGCCATGAATTTCTTAGCAGCACACAGGCTTCAACCGTTCCATACGTACCCGTTGCCGATTGGGCGAATGCCGCGCAGCGCACATTCCCCAAGCTTTTGCCTCTCGTTGCCGCGCACGCACGGTCGCGCCTGTGGATGTTTACCCCCTACCTCTCCCTTCCACGTGAGGCGGAGGAAGCGCTCCGCTCAGCGGCACTGAGCGGCGTGGACGTTCGCATTATGATCCCTCACGTTCCCGATAAGAAAACGGTGTTTTTTCTCACGCGCGCCTATGCACGCAGATTGGAGCGTGCAGGGGTTCGTATTCGCGAATATGCGCCCGGCTTTCTGCACGCAAAGAGCTTTTCCGTAGACGGGCAATACGCCTTCGTTTCCAGCTACAATCTCGATTTCCGCAGCCTCTTCGTGCAGGCGGAGTGCGGCGCATTTTTTGAGAGCAAAGAACTCGCTGAAATGCTTGAAAGAGATTTTGAGAGCGCGTGGAGGCAAGGCATGCCCGTGAAGAGAGTGGGAAAATTTCAAGAATTCGTTTCTCATGCTTGCATGCTGTTCGCACCCTTGACTTAAAAAGTTTTTAGGAGACTTTATGAAATACATCATTGCATCTGATATTCACGGCTCAGCGCATTATTGCCGCCTTCTCAAAGAACGTTTTTTAGAGGAGGGCGCACAAAAGCTGATTTTACTTGGCGATTTGCTCTATCACGGCGCGCGCAATGCCCTCCCGAAAGAGTACGGCACCCTCGCATGCGCCACCATCCTCAACGAGCTCAAAGATGATATTCTCTGCGTTAGAGGCAACTGCGATAGCGAGGTGGATACCCTCGTTCTCGAATTTCCCATTGGCGCGGAGTACTGCATTCTTCTCGCAGATAAGCGCACCCTCATCCTCACGCACGGGCACAAGATGCCCGCCTCCCTCAAAAAGGGCGACGTTCTCATCAACGGACACTTTCACGTGCCGGCCTACGAGGAACGGGAAAATTATACCTATGTGAACTGCGGCTCCGTTTCCATTCCGAAGGAAAATTCTCCGCATAGCTATCTCGTTTTCGAAGGCGATACTTTCACATGGAAAGATGTGGAAACGGGCAAGCCCTTCAAGGTGGCTAACCTTTGAAATTATTTTCAAGAATTTTTTGCTTGCCTCTTGACATTTCTGCATTTATTGTGTACAATGATAATATAAAACATATAAGGAGATGTGCTATGGCTAAAAAATCTGGTCTTGCTGACGTTCTTTGGGGATTACCTTGGATTCTGAAGCTTCTCGTTGCGATTTTCTTTGATGTTGTGTTTGGTGTATGCCGTTTCGTTGACGGTATTCTTCAGGGCGATATCATTAAGATCATCATCGGTTTCTTCTGGATCTTCTATGGCCTTGGTATCGGTTGGATCATCGATATCATTTGCGTTGCTCTTAATATTAGACCTTTCTTCTTCTAATGTAAGGACACGAAAAAAACCGTCTCTTCGGAGACGGTTTTTTAATTTATTTCGGGCGAAGCGCTCGCCCTTACGATTCTTTTACAAATCAAATGCGATTGCCGTGATATCATCTGCAAAAACGCCGCAGAAGTTTTTAAGCGCCGCCTTTAAACGCTCGATGAAGCGCTCGGCATTTTCTGAATGGGCGAGCACCGTTTCCACGCGTTCCAGCCCAAACTGCTCGCCGGAAGGCGATTTGCTCTCCAAAACGCCATCGGTAATAAGTGCGAGAATGCTCCCCTTTTCATAACCGAGCGTGTGATCTTCATAGCGGAAATCGGGGATCCAGGTGGAGATGGGGGGCGTGCTGCCCTCGATCTCCGAAATACCATCCTCGCCCTTTAAAAGCATAGGCGCATTGTGCCCGGCAAAGCAATAGGTGATCTCCTGCCTTCTTTCATCAATGCACACAGCCGCCGCCGTGATATAAGAGCGTTCATCAAGATTGAGCTCTTGGAATTTCGCATTGAGCCCTGTGAGCGCCCTTGCCGGCGATGGATCGCTTCGATCCCAACCAGCCTTCACGAAGGCGGAAAGCATTCCTGCGGCAACTCCCTTTCCGGAGACATCTGCAAGGAATCCCATCGTGTTCCCCCCTACCATGTACACGTCTGGCAGGTCGCCGCCGATTTCGCGGCAGGGAATATAGGTAAAGGAATAGGGCGTGCCGCCCAGCCCGGTTGCAGGAGGCAGAAGGCGCTGCTGAATGCTCTGCGCCGAGTGCATTTCTCGCGCGATCTCCATCTCGTAGGCGTTATCCACAACGCCGAGAAGGTATTTCCCGAGCGGCTGTACCTTCATGCGGAGCGCGATTCCCTCGCCGCCGCTTCGCAAAATAATTTTGCGGAAAGCGGTTTTGCCGCTCCTTAAAACGTCTTGAAAGAGATTTTTGAGCGGGCAATAGGCACAGCGCACGCCATCGCCACACGCGCCCTCGCGCTCGCCGCAATCGGTTACATCTCTAAGCGTTCCTTTGAACCGCACCGAGCGGAAGTACTCACCGAATGCGCGGTTCACGTACCGTACTTTGAAATTTTTATCGACGACGATTGCCGCCGTGGGAATGTTATCCAATACTTCCCGATAGAAATTCGCCATGTCAGCCTCGGAACATGCGGAGCTTTCCGCTCACGATCTTAACGTTTAAGGTTTCGGAGGCAACAAGCTCGCCATCAAGCTGAACGTACTTGCCTGCCAATTGCCTGATGCGCGCCTCCTCGCACAGAACGTGGCGTGCAATGGGCTCTTCAAGAATTTTTCCGCGCAACAGCTTTATAAGGAGCTTTGGAAGCTTCCAAAATTTGGGGGTTTCTACAACGACGAGATCGAATTTTCCATCGCCGAGCTCTGCCGGAGGACAGATGCGAAGGCCGCCTCCGAATTGCCTGCCGTTGCACGCCGCCGCGATATATGCGTTTATCGTATAGGTTTCTCCGTTTTCCGTCACTTCAATTTCTTGCCCACGGAAGGAAAACAAAGCGCCGATCAGGCCACGCAGGTACTTGCCCTTCTTGCTCCCACGCTTCATGCGATAGGTTCGTTCGAGGGTATCAACATCGATCCCAAGGCCGGCAACATTCATGCTGCGAAGCCCGCCGCCACATTCAAGGTAATCGGTAAATTTCGGTTCGCCGCTCAAAATAAGCTCCAGCGCAGGAAGCCCTTCAGGGATGCCTGCCGTTGCCGCAAAATCGTTCCCCGTTCCCACGGGAATGAGCCCGAGCACCGTCGTCTCGGGCATGGTTATTCCGGAGAGCACGTCGTTCAATGTTCCGTCGCCACCAACTGCAACGATCGTAGCAGGCGATTGCGTGAGCTGCGCCGTGATCAAACGCGTTTCTTCTTTGCTTGCACCTGCATGGATCCCGTATTCGATCCCCTCTTCCTGCATGCGTACTTTGATCGCATCAAGGATATGATTGATATTTTTTGCATTGGGGTTGACGACGAAGTGCAGCACCTTTTCACCTTTTGTAAAAGTTTTTCTACCTATATTATACAATATCCTTTCGGGAATTGCAATTTTTTTCGGAATCTGTTATACTGTTCCTGTGAAAAATTTTTTACCGAAAAACTTGATCACGCTTGCAAACGCGTGCACGCACCCGCTCTACTTAGTGGGAGGAAGTGTGCGAGATTTTCTTGCAGGATATCCGCTCACGGAAAAGACGGATTGGGATATTTCTTCCCCCATGCCGGAGGAGGAGCTTCTTCGCGCCGCCGAAAAATGCGGCATCCATGCCCGCGCTGTGTACCGCAACACGGGAACCGTGAAGCTGGAGGATGGCGCCCGTTGCGGCTACGAATTCACCAGGTTCCGCGCCGATAGGTACGTTCGCGGCATGCACGTTCCTTCAGAGATCACCTTCACGGAAGATATTGCCTGTGACGCTCGTCGCCGCGATTTCTGCGTGAACGCAATCTACTACGATATCCGTGCGGAAAAATTTGTTGATCCTCTCTGTGGTATTCCGGATATCGAGGCGCGTACGCTCCGTACGGTGCGCGAATCGGAACGCGTATTCGGCGAGGACGGGCTTCGCCTCATGCGCCTTGCTCGCCTTTGTGCCGAAACGGGATTCCTGCCCGATCATTCCTGCCGAGAAGGGGCGAAGGTAAACGCCGCTCTCATTGAAGACATTGCTCCCGAACGCATTTTTGCCGAACTGCGCCTTCTGCTCTTCTCCGATGAAAAGCACCGAGATCAAGCTGCGCCCTACCGCGGACTCACCGTTCTTAAGGAGACGGGCGTGCTTGCACATATCCTGCCCGAACTCGCTCTTGGCGACGGTATGGAGCAAAGAAGGGACTACCATGCCCACGATGTGCTTGAGCATTCGCTGCGCTGCGTGAAGTACGCACCGCCCGAAATTCGTTTCGCGGCGCTCCTGCACGATGTAGGTAAGCCCTACTGTTTTCTTCATGACGGAAACTTCCACGCCCACCCCGAAGAGGGTGCACGCATCGCAAAAGAGATACTGGCTCGCCTCAAAGCGCCCAAGCAGCTCACAGAAGAGACGTGTGCGCTCATCAAGCTTCATATGCTCGACCTCGATTGCCGCATGAAGCCGAATAAAGTGCGGAAGCAACTGCTTTCCTGCGGCACACTCCTTCCCGCCCTCCTTGCCCTCAAGCAAGCGGATTATATGGCGTGTAAGGACGATTTCTCCACTGCTCCCACCGTGGAGAAGTGGAGAAAAATCTACGGCGAAATGAAAGCGGAGGGCGTGCCGTTTACCGTGCGCGAGCTTGCGCTTGGCGGACGGGAAATACAGGCGCTTGGCGTACCCAAGGAACAAACCGCCTCCGTACTTTCCAAACTCCTCGATTTCTGCCTCTATGACGGGGCACGGAATACGCGAGAAACTCTGGAAAAATTCGTGCGAAACAACTTAGAATAATGCATTTTTACACAGCAAGGTAAAAATTTCTATCCGCAAAAAAACCAAACGTGCACGCCATTGATATGATAACGAGTAATTTGAAAAAACACTTGATTTTTTCGCGCGTGTGTATTATAATAGACATGATAACGAAACCGAACGATCAGCGAGGTGTTTTATGAGCAATAAGAAAAACGAAAAGCCGCTCTATGATGAATGGGGAGACCCTATCAAAACGCGTAAAGCAAAGCCGCAAGCGGAACCCCTTCTTGATGAATGGGGCGACCCGGTGAAACGTATACGCGTTCAGGGCAGCGCGCTGAAGCAACACCAATCGGAACAGGATAAGCTCAAGCTCGAAAAAGAACTCGTTGAGCGCGGGCTCATTTTCCCGCGCGCCCACTACATGCCCAAGGCGAAGCTCAGAGGCGTTGTAGCCCTCGTTCTCGCCTTCCTCTTCGGCATGCTCGTGGTGGTGGGCGGTATCCTCGGTGCAGGTATCTGGGTAGGTACGAGCATGGAGGTGGGGGATATTCTCGGCTTTGTTTGGAGCGAGGAAGACTACAGCAAATACCTCAGCGAAGAATATTCCAAGCTCAAGATTCCCGAATTCGTGCAAGAGCTCATGGAAAACGAATTCAGCTCGCTTGAAGATCTTTCGGCCGTTTCTCCTGCAGTAGACGGCATCGTCACCCAGCTTCTTACCGGCGAGGGCGATTACGGGTTCATCCCCTTCTGCCTCGCAGATTACGGCGTTCTTGCCGATAAAGCCAAGCTGATGAACACGCCTTTTGAAGGCCTCGGTGCTTATTTCGCCGATGAAGTGGTTCCCGGCATCGAGCTTGCAGGGCTTTTATCTGCTTTCGGTATCAATCTTGAAGATCCCATTCTCCGTGCAATCTGCTATGGGGAGGAAGGCGTTGATTTCGACGTGGTAGACGGTGAAATCTTCATGCGCGGGGAAGCGACTCCCACCACCATCGGAACTCTTATGAACGGGTTCGACGGCGTTTTGAAAAATATCAGCCTTGGTACCCTACTGCAATTAAACAGCGGAAATATCACCGCAGATACGGTTGAGAATAACGCCGCCATGTACGCACTTGCTTATGGCGCATACGGCATTGATTATGCGATCGTAAACGGCGAGATCGTGATGAACGAGGGTAAAAAAGCAACTACTGTGGGTGATCTCATGGGTGCTGCTTCGAGCTTCCTCGAAAACCTCGATCTCGGCGCGCTGCTCGGGCTGAGCGTAAACGCAACGGAACAAAAAATTGCAGATAACGGCGTGATGTACGCGCTTGCCTACGGCGCACGCGGCACCGATTGGGAGGTTACGGCAAAGGGAACCGTTGCTATGCTCGGCGCACGCGCAGCCACCACGATCGGCCAGCTCATGAAAAATTCCACTTCGCTCATTAAGGGAATGGAGTTGGAGTCGCTTATGGGCGTACCCGATCCAAGCGCTGACGAGATCATTTACTACGTGCTCTACGGTTCGAAGGACCGCTATACCGTGCACGCAGACGGTTCCATTACGATGAATACCGATCCGAACACGGGCATGCCCTATCCCAAGCGCACGGTAAACGACCTTATGGAGGATAGCCTGCTCGACGGCATGAAGATCTCCGATATCTTCAATACCGCAGGCGCAAGTTCCCTCCTCAGCGCGATTTCCGGTTGGTACGTAACCGATCTCTCCAACGCCGAGAAGCTCGAACAGCTCAAAATCGGCGATATCCTCGGCGAAAGCGATTCTTCCCTCGTTGAAGCGATTGCGGGAATGACGATCGGCGATCTCAAACAAGATGGCGCGCTCGACGGTTTGAATATCGGCGAGGTGCTCGGCGTTACCAATGAAGATTCTCAGCTCATGCAAGCAATTGCAGATATGTCGATTGCAGACCTCAAAAAGAACGGCGCGCTCGATGATATCACCATCGGCAAGCTACTCGGCGAAGGTGGCAACTCAGGCATTCTGCAGGCTCTGAAGGATTTCACGCTCGGTGATCTTAAGGAGCAGGAAACCTTCAACAATCTTGAGATCGGGAAAGTTTTGGGCATAGAAAACGCTACCGGCTTTATGGGAGCGATCGCCGATTGGAGTATTGGAGATCTTACCGATCAAAGCAAGATCGAATCTCTTACCCTCGGCGCCGTGATGACGCTTGAAGGCGAAGTTCCGCCCATTCTCAACGCACTCAAGGATACGGAGATCGGCAAACTTTCCGAGAAGGTGGATACTCTCCGCCTCGGCGAGATCATGGATGCAACTGCGATCGATTCCAACAAAATTTTGAAGCACCTGAAGGATAGCACGCTCAATACGCTTTCCCAGGATATCGGCACGCTCACTATCGGCAAAGTTTTTGAAGACGAAATTTATTCGTACATGGAGGTCAAAAGCGGCATCACCTACCAAGCCCTCTACAATGCTTATTTCGGTGATCATCACGGCACGCCCGGCTACCTTATTGATGGTTGCGGCAACAATCCCGATGCGATTCCGCAAGCAATTGCAAACGACATCGTGGTGCAATCGCGCCCCGTTGAAAACGGCAGCGGCGAGATGGAATTTTATTACATGAACGGGACGCAGGAAGTGAAGCTCGAGCGGTATCTCTCCGGTTTCTGGTATCTCATGCTCCGCGGAGACGATGCGCTGAACACCCCCGTACTCGAACTTGACAGCCTCCTTCCCGATACTTCGCATGCCATGCAGGATACCAACCTTGCAAGCCTTTGGTTCTTCGGAGTTCTCACGGAGTGCCCCTACCTTGAGTTTGACGTGGCGATAACTTTCGGCCACGGCACGCCCGGCTCTGCAGGTTTCTATACGAGCACCGTTACCAATCTCAACGAAGTTGCAATCAGTGAGATGGTGGCGCTTATCAAGGCGCTTACCGATCCCATCATTTAACTAAGTGAGGAAATTTTTCTTGAAAATTGCGCTTTTCGGGCGCAAAACCCTTTGACTTGAAGGAAAAAATCAAGTATAATACTATGTGAAAAAGTCGCAAGCCTTGCGTATCGCAGGAAAACGCTGTAACAGCACCTGCAAAGATACGCCGAATAAGACCGGGAGGTGAAAGTATGCAGAAGTACGAAATGCTCATTCTGCTCAGAAGCGACATGGAAGAGGAAGCGAGAGAGGCGGAACTTAATAAGTTCGCCGGTATCGTAACTTCCATGGGTGGTGAGGTGGAAGCAACCGATAAGTGGGGCACGAGAAGAACAGCTTACCCCATTCAGTACAAATCGGATGCCTTCTTTGCGCTCATGACCTTCAGAGCACCTGCTAAGGTAATTGCCGAAATCGAACGCGTTGCGGGAATTTCGGGCAATGTCCTTCGCCGCATGATTACGAAAATTGAGGAAAAGTAAATGAATAAGGTGTTTTTAATCGGAAATCTTACCCGTGATCCCGAGCTTACGGAAACGGGCAGCGGCGTGAGCGTATGTCACTTTGCAATCGCAGTTAACCGCTCCTACACCTCGCAGGACGGCGAGCGGCAGACCGATTTCTTCAATGTGACCGCATGGCGTGGGCTTGCCGATACCGTGGCGCGCTACGTGAAGAAGGGTTCGAAGGTTGCCGTTTCGGGTAGCATTCAGATCCGTAACTACGAGGATAATCAAGGCCAGCGCCGCACGGCAGTAGACGTCATCGCGCAGGACGTAGAATTCCTCACAACGCGCCAAGCGGAAGGCGGTAACGATTTCTACGATGCACCTGTACCTGCTCCCGCAAGGGAGAATGCGCCTGCAAGACGGAAGCCGCAGCTCGAATCCTTCGAAGATGACGGCGATATTCCATTCTAAGTAAGCGCAGGCGTTCTGGCCATGCCTAACAGCAAACGGCCTCCCTCATCATTATTATAAGGAGAAATCGTTATGGAAGAGAATGAAGTGATGACCGCTCCCGCAGAAGTTGCGGAGAGCGCTCCTGCAGAAACTCCCGCAGCTGCTCCCCGTGAAAGAGCGGAGCGCAGTGAGCGCCCCGAAAGAAGCGAGCGCCCCAAGAAGGGATTTAAGAAGCAGAACTCCAAAAAAGTTTGCATCTTCTGCCAGGAAAAGTCTGAAATCAACTATAAGGAAACGGCAAAGCTCAGAAAGTTCGTTGCGGAAGGCGGTAAGATCCTGCCCCGCAGAATGACGGGCACCTGCGCAAAGCACCAGAGAGTGCTTGCCGTTGCCATCAAGCGCGCAAGAGTTGCCGCCCTTCTCCCCTTCAAGGCGGACTAATTTCAGGTTTACTCATCGTTTTCGCGAATTCAGCGAAATCGGCGCCAAAGAATTTCAAAGCGTTCCCAAATCGGGAACGCTTTTTTTTGATATCGTCGCTCACCGCATAAAATCGCTTGACAGCGAGCATGCTGTGTGTTATAATTCCTATCGAAAAGATAGGAATTATGTGGAGTAACAATACAATGTTCGTTTATGCCGACCACGCAGCCACAACAAAGCTTTCCGCAGCCGCTATGAAGGCGTATGCGGAAACTGCTGCAAAATATTACGGAAACCCCTCCAGCCTGCATTCCGTGGGCCAAGAGGCGCAGGAAATGCTCACTGCCTGCCGTGAGGAAATCGCAGGCATTCTGGGCGCGGAAGCGCGTGAAATTTACTTCACTTCGGGCGGAAGCGAGGCGGATAACCAGGCGATTCGCTCTGCGGCCTATGCAGGCGCGCGAAAGGGAAAAAAGAAGATTATTTCCACCGCGATCGAGCACCATGCCGTGCTGCATACGCTCAAAAGGCTTGAGCGCGAAGGCTACGAGATCGTGCTCCTGCCCGTGGGAGAAAGCGGAGTTGTGGAGGCGAAAGCCGTTGAAGAGGCGCTTGATGAAAATACGGCGCTTGTAACCGTGATGCTCGCCAACAACGAAATCGGAACCATTCAGCCGGTAGCGGAAATTGGTGCGATCTGCAAAAAACAGGGCGTGCTCTTCCATACCGATGCGGTACAAGCGGTAGGACATATTCCCGTGAACGTGAAAAAAATCGGGTGCGATTATTTGGCCCTTTCCGCGCATAAATTCGGCGGCCCCAAGGGCGTTGGCGCGCTGTACGTGCGCCGCGGCGCGCCCATCTTCCCCCTTATTGAAGGCGGTGCACAGGAGCGCGGCAAGCGCGCGGGCACGGAGGATCTGCCTGCTGTGGCGGCTATGACTGCGGCTTTGAAAGCCTCTGTTGCAGACATGGATGCCACCTCTGCTGCCTTGCAAGGATTACAACACAAACTTATAGATGGGCTTTCCAAAATCCCGCACTGCGCGCTGAACGGTGATCGCGAAATGCGCCTTCCGGGCAACGTGAGCTTTTGCTTTGAGGGGATCGAAGGTGAATCTCTCCTGCTTCTTCTCGATGAGAAAGGCATTTGCGCTTCCTCCGGCTCTGCGTGCACCTCCGGATCACTCGATCCCTCCCACGTTCTTCTCGCCATCGGCCGCGTGCACGACGTAGCGCACGGCTCTCTGCGCCTTTCGCTCGGCGCAGAGAATACGGTTGCAGAAGTTGATTACATGCTCGAAGCGATTCCCGAAGTTGTGAACTATCTTCGCAATATGTCCCCCGTATGGCGCGATCTTATGGCAGGTAAGCGGCAATTCATTTTATAAATCCACGCACCGCGAATTAGCGTGTGCGGTTAAACTTAGGAGAATTTTATGGCATTATATAGCGCAAAGGTTATGGACCATTTCAAAAATCCCCGCAACGTAGGCATCATTGAGAATGCAGACGGCGTGGGCGAAGTTGGAAACGCCAAATGTGGCGACATCATGAAGATGTATATCAAAGTGGAGAACGGCATTTTAACGGATGTGAAATTCGAAACGTTCGGCTGCGGAAGTGCCATTGCTTCCAGCTCGATGGCAACGGAAATGATCAAGGGCAAGCCTATATCCGAAGCCCTTCAGCTCACCAATAAGGCGGTTGCGGAGGCGCTTGACGGCCTCCCTGCGCACAAGCTCCACTGCTCGGTGCTTGCCGAGGAAGCGGTGCAATCGGCAATTCTCGATTACTACACGAAGAACAATATTCCTTACGATTCCGAGCAATTCAAATGCGTGCTCTGCGCTCACGGCGAGGAGCACGTTGAGGAGGAGGAATGATCATCTCCACGCGCGGGCGGTACGCTCTGCGCCTCATGACGGCGCTTGCAAAGCGAACGGAGAGCGCGCCTTTGCGCGAACTGGCAGAGCAGGAAAACGTGCCCTATAAGTATGCTGAAGCGATCATGAGCTCGCTTGTTCGTGCCGGATTTGTGGAGAGCACACGCGGCAAGAACGGCGGCTATTCCCTCACTCGCGCGCCCGAAGCGTATACCCTTGCGGAAGTGCTCAACGAGACGGAGATTTCCCTTGCCGCAACCGATTGCACGGGGCGCAAGGAGGCGGAATGTCCGCATGCTTCCACCTGCCCTACCCTTCCCGTTTGGCGCGCACTTGATGAAACGGTGACGAACTTCCTTTCCGGTTATACCTTAGTAGATCTGATGCCGAAATAAAACTTTATACAGTGAAAGCCTCCCCATAGATAAGGGGAGGCTTTTTGTTTTACACCGCTCCCCTTTCACCCACTATGTGGAAGCTTCCACTTTATAAGCGAAAAAATAACAAGGGGCGTGCCTTGCGGCACGCCCGGTGTTAGAGGAGGAGAAAGAGTTTATACTCTTAAATTAGTTCTTACGCTTCTTTCTTGTTATCCATGAACGCGGTTGCGATAATCGTGAACACGGCTACAAGGTAGAACGCAACGCTCACAACGGTGGTGTAGAATGCGTTCCAAGCGACGGTGTTTTCGTTATCCCAAGTCATAAGGTTAACGATAGTAACTGCTCTATCAGCAAGAACGATTGCAACTGCAACCATGATGAGAACGAGCGCCGCCGTTTTAACAACAAACGTAATGATGTTCTGCGAACCGAACTTCACCGTGGTGAAAGCACCGGCAGCGACAAGAACAACTGCAATGATTCCAAAAGCAATGCCCATGGCGCTGTTTGCGAAAGCATGACCTTCTACACTGTTGGTGACCATATACATAACCCAACCAACGAGTGCGAGAACGACAGTAGCAACGTTAATCCAGAACATGATTCCAGCTTTTTTCATGAAGTCTGCCATAATTACTTAACCTCCTTTTTCTTGAAGCAGGATGCAACATAGAGCAGAGCTGCAACGCCAGCAAGACCAGCGGTTACGCCGATTGCGGACTTATACATAACTCTCCAGATAACCTCGTGCTCTATGGTTTCGTTGTGACCGGGAACGTAGTCAACGTCGGGACGACCGGTATCACCCGTAGGATCGTTCGCGACATCAATGGTGACAGCGGAACGGTTCATAAGGTTGGACTGTGCGAAGCACCAGAGCGATCTCTTGATGGATCTTCTGATGATCTGCTGCATCGTAGCATCGCCAGCGAACATATCGGTGGAAAGCGTGATCTTACCGGTTACGGTTTGAGCCTGACCACCAATCTTGCTTGCGAAATCGCTCGTGCTGGTGGGCTGACCGAAACGAAGGTCGTAACCCGTGCAGCCTGCATATACCATACCGGTGTAAAGATCCTTATCATCGGAAATATCGGTTACGGCGTAGCCCGTGAAGCCCCACTCTTCCTGAAGGATACCGGTGAGCATACCCCAGCTGTTGGTAACTTCCGTAGGACCAACCTTGGAGAAGGAGGTCATGAGACCGATCATGCCGTAGCCATCATAATCAACAGCTTCCATACAGATCTGGTAAGCGCGGAGCTCGATTTCTCTTGCGCGCTGCTCAGTCATGAAGGGAGCAACACCCTGACGGTTGGATTCCTGATCGTTGAATACGAAGTGCTTAGGGGAAGCGATGAGACCCTTTCTGCGGGCAGCAACTGCGAAGTCGAGTGCGCAGTAGCCGGCAAGAACGGGATCTTCGGAGTAGTACTCACCGTTTCTGCCGTTGTAAGCGTGGCGGTGCGTGTTAAGGCCGGGGCCCCAAACGATGGGAAGACCAAGGAAGATCGCTTCGTTACCTACGAAGTCACCGATCTGATACATAAGGTCTCTATCGAAGGAGGAAGCAACGAGGGGAGCGGAACCGAATACCTGGCCGTTCCAGTTTGCATCTTCACCCGTGGTGACAGCCCAAGGCTGGTTCTTATCCTTACCTGCGTTGAGCTTGAATACGATACCGTTACCGGCGTTATCGGTGAGACCGCCCTTATCAGCAACAAAGCCTGCACCGGTAAGAGCCGTGAAGGAAGGACCAGCAAGGGAAGCGAACGTGGTTGCTTCTGCAAGGTTGAGCTGGTTGAGGAGAGAATCCCAACGAGGATCATCCCAGCTTGCAAAGCCCATCTGCGTATAGGTGATGTTCGTGGTGGTATCATCCCACTTGATGTTGGAAACGTTGTCGTTCGTCTTGATGGTGTAGAATTCACCCTTTGCGCCTTCGCCTACGGGGATAGCACCATCGAGGTACTCGATCATATCAGCGGGAGCGGTGAGAGCATAATCAGCTTCAGGATAGGTGCCTTCCCAATCGTTTCTCGTAAGGTGGGGGATCTTCGTGCCGCTGAAGAAGTTCCAATCGATGTAAGGGATCTGGTTCTCGATCTGCTCACCAGTCTTAGCAACGCCGAAGGTGGTAGCATCTACGCCGTTGTTTTCGGTGTACTCATAGTTCCAAAGTCTTGCAGCATCAGCCTTGCCTTCGTAATCCATGCCGTCAGCAACCTTCTTGCCCTGAAGAGCGAGAACGTTGTTGAGTGCATCGTGCGCGCCGTTACCAACTGCGAAGTAGTAGTTGCCTGCATCAAGGATGTAAGAACCGTAGGTGTTATCAGGGTTCTTATAGGTATTATCGTAGCTTGCGAAGTTCTGCATATCGATTTTTACAGCAACAACTTCGGATTCGCCGGGCTGAATGATATCCGTCTTATCGAAGCCAAGGAGCTGGATAGCAGCCTTCTCAACGAGGTGATCCTTATCATACTGGGTGTAAGGAGCCTGGCCGTAGATCTGAACGGGGGTTCTGCCGGCAACATCGCCGGTGTTGGTAACTTCTACCTGAACCTTCGCATAGATTTCGTGCTCGGAAGGAGTTTCGAAGGTGATGTTACCATACATCTTATAATCGAACGTGGTGTAGCTCATGCCATAGCCGAAGCCATAAGCAACTTCTGCTGCATAATCCCAAGCGCCGTTGGAAGCAAACGTACCAACCGTGGACTTAGCGCCGCCCTGGTTGTAGATTGCATCGTAGTATCTGGTTTCGTAGTAACGGTAACCAACATAGATGCTCTCGTTTTCCATAACGTACGTCTTGGACTTGCTTCTCGTGATCTCGCTACCGTTAACGAAGTTGTACTTACCCATGTTCTGCATAGCAGGCGTGGAAAGGTTGTAGGTAGCATAGATATCGTAGAGACCGCCGGAGGGGCTCACGTTGCCGCAGAGGATATCTGCAACACCGAGCGTACCGTAGTTACCGGGGTGACCGATCCAAAGGATGGCGTCGATTTCGTTATCATACTTGAGGTCGCCAACTTCAATAGCGGAGTTGGTGTTGAGGAGGACGATAACCTTATCGAAGTTATCCTTCGCAAGATCAAGAAGAGCGATTTCGTTGGGAGTAAGCTCGAGGGGCTCAGTGATGCCTTCTGCCTTCTCGTTGTTGTTGAGGCCGCCCTTGAGGTAGTCGTTGGATTCGCCCGAACCACGGCCGAGAACGACGATAGCTGCATCGTTGTAGTTTCTGAAGCTGCCCGTGAACTCAGCGGTGAGCGTGCTGGGATCCTTCTCACCTACGGTGTAGGTGTTGGAAGCGCCCTTGTTCTGGCCAACGCCGCTGTAGTTGCCGGTGAAGTTGGGGTTAACCGTGAAGCCTGCACCTGCAGCTACGCCGTTGCCATTGAGCTTAAGATCAGCGAACTGGAAGTCAGCGCCGCTAGCGTTGGCACCAACGTTTTCCGTAGCGAAATCGGTAGCCGTGCCACCGAGAGCGTTTCTAAGGCTGATGATACCGCCCTGGGACTTCTGGCCCATGCTCGAGTTAACGATGGTGTTGTAAGCATAGGTACCAAGAAGGGTTACCTTCGTGTTAGCGCCCTTAGCAAGGGGAAGCGCACCGTTGTTCTTAAGAAGAACGGAACCTTCGGAGTTGTGTCTGCGGCCGATATCGATCGCATCCTTGATAAGTGCACGGGAGTTACCCGTTCCATCAGCGTTGAGGTATTCCTCGTTGGGAAGGAACGTGGAGTACTGATTGAGGTTCTTGAGACCAGTCTCTTCTTCCTCTTCTTCGCCTTCTTCTACGGGATCCTCAACCCAGATCGTCTCCGAACTCTGCGTGCCGAAGAAGATATCGACCTGAGCACGGTTCGCTTCGAGGACGTTACCGGCCACGATGGACAGGACAAGCAAAAATGCGAACAGATTTGCTAAACCGTTCCAAAGTTTACGAATCATAATTATTCTCCTTTTTTTCTTTGCCTTTTGGCATAATTCGTTTCGGAAACTTACCGTTTCCATGGTTGGAAAATTTTTTCCCGCCCGCCTGCAGCGTTTCCACCGCCGGCTCTTGCAACTTGCGCGAGGCTTTCTAATATAAAAGTAGAAAGAGCCGCGTTTGCCGCAAAGTTACTTGGTTGCCTTAAACTTTCCTCCTCAAAGTTTTTTTGTTTTTGCCACAGCGCAAAATACGCGCACTTATAGCTACTTTATTATATCACTGTTTTAGCCAATTTCAATTGCATTTCTTCCTCTATAATGTTGCATTTCTTGCAGACTTTAAAATTTGTAATAAATGTCGCCCACCTCTATAGAGGTGGGCGGTTGTTTTTTTCATAATTTTTGTCTTTTTTAATATAGGTATTTCAATATTTCCCAACGTGAAAAATGCGTGCAAAAGGTTAATTTTCGCGGAAAAATTCTTCGTAAACGGCTCGCACGGTGCGCTCGTAATTCGCGTTATCTACCCCAACTATGATATTGAGCTCGGAGGAGCCTTGATCGATCATCCGCACGTTCACGCCCGTTCGTGCAATAGCGGAAAACAGGCGCGCCGAGATACCAACGTTCCTGCTCATACCGTGCCCTACTACGGCGATCAGCGCAACATCGGAGAAAACGTTCATCCGATCGGGCGATACCACTTCCTCGATTTCTTTGCACACCTCTTGCAGCACGCCGTGTGCAAGTTCGGCGCTATCAATAACGAAAGACATCGTGTCGATTCCCGAGGGTATATGCTCGAAGGAGATACCATGTCTGAAAAGGATCTCCAAAACACGCAACGCAAAGCCGATTTCCGCGTTCATCAAAGATTTCTCGAGGAAAATGACGGTGAAGTTCTTTTTGCCTGCAATTCCCGTTACGGGCAGTGCGCTCGGGCGGCACTTTTGCGTGGGCAAAATAACGGTGCCCTCATCTTCCGGACGGAAGGTGTTCTTAATCAAAATCGGAATATCCGCCTCACGCACGGGGAAAATGGATTCGCTGTGCAAAACGTTTGCTCCCATGTAGGAAAGCTCACGGAGCTCCTTGTAGGAGAGCGAACGAATGCCTGCCGGGTTGGCAACGATGCGCGGATCACAGGCGAGAAAGCCGGAAACATCCGTCCAATTCTCGTAGATATCTGCTCCCACAGCGCGTGCAACGATGGCGCCCGATACGTCGCTTCCGCCGCGGGAGAAGGTTTTCACATTCCCTTCGGCATCCGCGCCGTAAAATCCGGCAATAACTGCACGCTTCACACCCCTTAACGCGGCCCTCAAAAGAGCGTACGTTGTTGCACCGTTTAAGCGCCCATCTGTACCGAATTTTATAACTTCGCTCGCTTCGATAAAGGGAATCTTTAAAAGCTCGGCCATAATGCGCCCTGCGAGATACTCGCCGCGAGAGGCTGCGTAATCTGCCGTGCGCACCGTTTCGATGCCGTTCTGCACCTCTGAAAGAAGCGCATCTATATCCATTTTTAAGCCGAGCTCATGCACGATTCCACGAAAGCGATCGGCGATTTTTTGATAGGAACTCCCAACATGCCCCCCCTCAAGCACTTCTTCAAGCGTTTGGTAGAGAAGATCGGTTACTTTAATATCTCCACTGAAACGCTTACCGGGTGCAGAGACGACGACGTACCTTCTATCCTCATCCGATTCGAGAATGCGCTTGATGCGCAACATGTTGGTGCCATCTGCCATTGAGGTGCCGCCGAATTTACAAACCTTAATCATAGCTGATCTCCCTGCCCTCCAGGGCATAACGTGCTTCATGCTCCTCCCCCACGGTGAACGTGTATGCGGGGAGCAACCTTCCGCTCTTTATATATGCGAACACCTCTTCTGCTTCCGGAGGAGGGAACGCAACCGCCACGCAATCTTCTTCGTTTGCGCGCTTTTGAAGCTCTTCTCTCGCGACATGGTACTGCGTTCCGCCGTTTCTTTTCAAAAATTCTGTGATAACGGCATCCGCTTTTATGATCGCCTCCGTTGTATTGCGCAGGGTGGGCGTGAGCGTTCCTCCCACCTCTTTGCACTTTACGTTTCTTTTAAAATAATCACGGAAGATTTCAGCATCCACATCCGCCAGTAGCCTGTGCAACGGGCGCAGGCGCACGGCTTCATCGTAGATATTGTAGAACTCCGCAAGTGCAAACCGAGAAGGATGATTTTCGCATTGCTCTGCATTGAGCGATTCTTTCAACTTCTCCCAATAAAGCTTCGCCGCAACGAGCTCTTCGATCCCTTCCGACACCGCAAAAACCGGATCTCCGTTCGCGTGCATATCCTCCGCCACCTCCACGGCAACGAAATCTGGAATAAAATAGCCGCGTAGCCTTCCGCCGCCCTCCATGAGTTCGAAATCGTAGAGCTGTTCAAGATCATCACCCAAAGAGCGCATGATCTTGCTGCGCTTATCGCGATAGAGAACAGTTATGTGGGGAAACTCAAGCGGAAGGCGCTCGCGCGCCGCAAGGAGCGCTTGCACCGTGCACTTATCAAAGTTTTGCGCAGGGCGAACGGGAGAACTCTGCCCTTCCTTGAAAGTAAAGCTTTCAAGATCAATACAAGCGAGAATTCCACGCCGCATCCCAGACATGGTGGTGCGCTCCGTCATGATAAATCCGCGCGCAAGCTTTTCGATGCTATCGCTTTCCAGCGCCGCATACATGCACGCACGAATCTCTTCAAGGGCAGATCTTTCCCCTTCTTTCGACACATGAAAGCGGAGCGTAGAGGGATGATCGCCCACCTTACGCTCCACGCGCGGCCAATATTCCAAATCGCGTGAAAAACGATCCGGCGCAATCACCGCCCAACTTTCAAAATCCTTCCGCGGCAGAAACATCCGCGGTACTCTCAAACAATATTTCATTAGATTACATGAATGATCACGGCACAAACACACGCTAAAATGAGGGCGAGAATTTTCAGCGGCACGTTACGCGTAAAAAACCGTCCGATGGTTTTCATCAGTTCTTGCCCTCCGCGTTAAATTCTTTCCAATAATACTCCTTCAAAAAGCGCTTGAGGCCTTCCGAATCAACGTAGCGCACAATCTCTCCGCGCTTTGCAACGGAAACAATACCCGTCTCTTCCGAAACGATGATCGTGGAAACATCGGCAACTTCCGTAATACCGATGCCTGCGCGGTGACGGGTGCCGTAATCCTTGGGGAAATCCTTCTGCGTGAGGGGCAAGAAACAGCCTGCCGCCTGAATCTTATCGCCGTAGATGATCATTGCGCCATCGTGCAAAGGTGCTTTGGGAATGAAAATACCCTCGATGAGCTGACCTGAAATCTTTGCATTCAGCGTAACGCCGCTCTCGATAATATCGCGCGGCAAATTACCGTTGGAAAGCACGATAAGCGCACCCGTGTTCATCTTGGCGAGGTTTTGCACCGCCTTTACGATTCCGGAAACGTATTCATCCGCACGCACTGTGACGGCAGCTTGCTTCATCGCGGTCACAGAAGAAGCGGTGATGTTCGTGCGTTTGCCGACGTTCCAGATTCCGCGCTTAATTTCAACATTGAAGAGAAACAGGAAGAATAAGGAAAGAAGAAGGAAAAACGTGAAGAAAGCGTTGATGCCCAGCCGCTCTGAAAAAAGCGTTATCCCCCCCATCAAAAGGATGAGAAAGATATAGAGTGCAATAAAGCGCTTGGCGTTGTTTTCCCAAAGCGTTCTGAACACGGAATAGAGAATGATTGCGAAAAAGAGCGCTTCCAAAACCAATATCCATTGAAATTCGCTAAAAACGGATTGGATGCCCTCCCACACCTCTTCAAACGTACGCATGCCTTAACTCCTTATTTATTGACGCTCGTTTTCCAGCGCCTTTCAATTTTATTATAGCTGTTTTGCTGTAAAAAAGCAAAGACTTTTTTCTAATTATTTCCGTCACGTGAAAAATATTTTCGCAATAGCCGCCGAAAGCGCTCCGGATTTCGAGTAAAGCCCGCTCCGCATTCCAGCCGAGAGCGCGTATAGGCGCAGATATAGAGCGCGCGCACGCTCTCTACCGAGGCGATTGAGTGCTTCCCGATTTTTGATGACGGGGTACTTTTTCATACCGAGAGCTAAAGCGATCTCCTCATCGGAGCCACGCATGCCCGCGATCTCCGTGAGGGTGCGGTAATATGAAGTGAGAGAAGCGAGGGCGGCGTTTTCATCGTAACCCTTTTCCATGAGATCGTGCAAGATCTCGTTGAAGGCGGAATGGTTGCCGTAAGAGGCCGCCTCCGTGAGCTTAAAGAGCTTATATTCTACGTCCTTTGCAACGTACTCTGCAACCGCCTCGCGCGTGATCCTTCCCCCTTCGCCGAAAAGTTCCTTGAGTTTCTTGATCTCAAGGCTCATGCGTGCCGCATCTGAATTGCAATACTGCACGAGAAGGCTTGCCGCGTCGCCATCGATGGAAACCTCTGCGCGTTTTGCAACACCGCTAACCCAACGGGCGAGCACATCGGGCTCTTCTTTGGCGCAATCGACGAAGACAATATCCTTCTTGCGCTTAAGCTCTGCGCCCCGTTTTCCACTTCCTGCATTCACGATGAGAAGCACCGTGGAGGGGCATGGTTTTGCGCAGTAGGGCTTCAGCGCCTGCTCCCATTCCTTTTCCGTGGGGTAAAATTCGTGGATGCGCACAAGACGCCGTTCATCGAAGAAGGGTAGCGTGTATAATTCCGAAACGAGTGCGGTGAGCCGCTCGCCGCGAAGCAACTCCCCTTCGTATCGTACGTCGTTAAGGGTGGGCTGTGTGAGCGCACACGCCGTGCGAATTGCCGCAACGGCATGATCGCGAAAGTACGCCTCCTCTCCTTCAACGAGATACACGCTATGCAGCCCCACTTCTTTGAGGCTTTTTGCAAGTTGAACGAATTTCATATCGCTTTGATTATACCATCTTCAAAGGAAAATAGCAAGCCTCCGCTCGCCGAATCAATGAACAAATCTGCGCCGACGGTAGCGGATTTTTCAAAATCGAAGGCGATAACAATGCCCTCCCCCATCACGGTGAGCGTATGCCTCGTTTCGTAGCGGAATGTGAGCCCACCGAGCGACGCCGTTTCCGCAAAGATTACAGGCGTTTTCTTCAATCCCGTAGCAATTTCATCACGCACATAGATCGCTCGCGTATCGAGAAATGCAGCACAGTTGATGCCATCAAGCTCTTCTTCGGAGAGAACGAACACCGCATCGAGCGTACCGCCGTAGTTGCGCGAAAGGAAATCCTCCGCGTGGCGCTTAAGGATATCTCCATCAATGATGAGCACGTTCACTTCCGGCGTGCGAATGAGCGCGGCACATCCGCTTCCACGCGTGTAGACGGAAATTCTTCCGCCCGCAAATACGGCATTTTGGAAGAGAACGGCAAGAGAAAATACTACCGCAAGCAGCGCCGCCACACCTGCGCGCACGGAAACCCGCATGCGGAAGCGTTCCGAAAGAAGTAGCGTGGCTATGAGCCAAACGACGGCACCCATGCCCAAGGAGAAGCCCGTAAGAACGAAGGAGAAATCCCCAAATGAGAAGATAAGCAACAGAAGAGCAAGAAGCCCCTTTGGCGCTGCCAAAAGAAATGCTCCTGCCGGCGCAATGATGAGCGCCAACACTGAAAAGAGCAGCACCGTAAGAAAGAGCGCAGGCAGTAGCGGAATTAAGAAGAGGTTGAGCAAAAATCCCCACACGGAGAAATAGCCGAACGTTTCCAGAAGAATGGGAAAGGTGAAAAATTGAACGGAGAGATTTGCCGCAAAATAATTTGAAATAAAGCGCGGGAAGCGAGGAATACGCCCGAAGAGGCGGGAAAGCGTACCGGAAAACAGAGCGAGGCCGAGGCAGGCGCCGAAAGAAAGGCGCATTCCTGCCGAAAGAAATTCTGCCGGCGAGAGGAAGAGCACAATAATTGCCGCCAGCGAAATCGATTGCAAAAAATCGTACTTTCGGCCGATTGCGCGATACCCGCCGAGCACGGCACACATGATGAGTGCACGTACCGAGGAGACGGTGAATGCGCACAGTGCCGCATACAAAAAGGCCACCGCAATTGCCGGGAAAAACGCCTTCCTTCTCAATGGCTTAAAAAGGAGCAACACTGCGCCAAAGAGAATGCCGATATGCAGCCCCGATACGGCGAAGATATGCGCAATGCCGCCCGTGCGCACCGCATCAAGAAGGCCCGCATCCATGCCGTGCGAATTGCCCGTGAGAAGCGCATAGGCAATTTGTGCCTCCGCGCCTCCCATATCGGCGTTAAGGCGATCGTAGAGCGCGGAGCTCAGCCGCAGAAAGACGTTCGGCGAAGTGCCCACTTTTTGGTACGAAACGGAACCGGCCTCATAGCGGATGTCACTGTAGAAGAGGTATTCCGAATAGCTATCTCCGGACACGGGTAGGCCATTTCTCGTCACCTTTGATTCAAAGCTTATGATATCACCAGAACGCACGTTCTCTGAAAGAACGTACGCCCGCATCTTCCCTCCCACGGAGACGTTATTGAGCGTGAGATCTTCGAGAAGCACTTCTGCGTAGCCGTTTGAAAAGGAAAAGGAGGTTACGGTTCCCGAAACGGTGTATTGGCCATCTTGCTTCCCATTCAAAAAGCTCTCCGTATAGAAGTGCATGCCGGAAGCACCCATTCCACCGAAGAGAATCACCGCACAGATAAGGAAGATCACGCGCTTTTTCGAAAGCGGGAAGAGCGCGAAGAGGAGAAAAACTAAGAGAAAACAAAAATCGGAGGGTGCGATCCCACCGAAACGTATGCGAGAATAGAGAAAGATTCCGAATACGAGCCCAAAGGCACAAAAAACGAGCGGGCGAAGATTGATACGCGGCAGTTTTTCATCTTTCACGCACTCTTCTTTATACATGGTACCCTCCATTCTTGCGTATTCAAGTCCGCTTCTTTAGAAACGGCTTCATCACCGGAAAGGGCGAGCACGTATGCTCGCCCCACCCAAATCACGTTTTTAACACCTCGCTATCAGGCAAGGGTGCTTTCTTTTAGGATAACTTCTCAAGAAGCTTGAAATCAATGCCCTTTTCGCCGATCTTGATGATGCGCACTTTCACAACGTCGCCAACGGAGAGCACATCCTCAACCTTCTCCACGCGCTTATCTGAAAGCTTGGAGATGTGGATCATGCCATCCTTGCCGGGAGCAAACTCTACGAATGCGCCCATCGTGGAGAGGATTCTCACAACTCTTCCGATGAACATATCGCCCACTTCGGGATCGTGCACGATGGATTCGACGATCGCCTTCGCTTTGAGCGCCGCCTCCGCATCGCCGAAGGAAGCGATGCAAACGGTGCCATCGTCCTCGATATCGATCTTGGTACCCGTCTCTGCGATGATGGAGTTGATGACCTTGCCCTGTTTGCCAACGACATCGCCGATCTTCTCGGGATCGATCTTGAAGAAGATGATGCGAGGTGCGTACTTGGAAAGCTCGGGGCGAACTTCGGGCACGCACTCGAGCATTTTGGAGAGAATGAACTCTCTGCCCTCATTTGCCTGATTGATCGCCGTGTGCATGATCTCCTCGGAGATACCCTTGATCTTGATATCCATCTGGATTGCGGTGATTCCCTTCTTGGTGCCCGCTACCTTGAAATCCATATCGCCGAGGAAATCCTCAAGCCCCTGAATATCGGTGAGCACGCGGAATTCGCCCGTTTCCTGATTCTTGATAAGGCCCATAGCAACGCCTGCAACGGGTGCCTTGATCGGCACGCCTGCATCCATGAGCGCCATCGTGGAACCGCACACGGAAGCCATGGAAGAAGAACCGTTGGAAGAAAGGATATCGTTGACCACGCGGATTGCGTAAGGGAACTCTTCCTTGGGAGGGATCACGGGAATAAGTGCACGCTCTGCGAGGGCACCATGCCCGATTTCGCGCCTTCCGGGGCTTCTCAAAGCCTTTGCTTCACCCGTGCAGTAACCGGGGAAGTTGTATTGATGCATATAGCGCTTTTCCGTTTCATCATCGAGCCCTTCGAGCTTCTGCGCCGCTGCGAGCATATCGAGCGTGCAAGTCGTGAGGGTTTGCGTTTGGCCACGGGTGAACACAGCAGAACCGTGCGCGCGGGGCAGAACGCTGCTCTCGCACCAGATGGGGCGCACTTCCTTGAGCCCTCTGCCATCGGGGCGAATGCCCTTATCAAAGATCTTGGCGCGCACCTTCTCCTTGGTGAGGTAGTAAAGGCTATCTGCAATCTCGCGCTTGTTTTCTGGATAGCTCTGGAGCATGTGCTCCATCGTTTCCGCTTCAACCTTATCCTGGCGCTCCTGGCGCTCCTGACGGTCAAAGGTATCGAGCGCCCAATCAAGCTTTTCGCTTGCGTAAGCGCGAACGGCGTTATCGATCTCTTCGGGAATACGGTAAAGCTCGATCTCGCGCTTTTCCTTGCCTACGGCAGGAACGATCACCTCTTCGATATAGCGGCAGATCTTTGCGATCTCAGCCTGTCCGTACATGATAGCGCCAACCATTTCATCGTTCGTAACCTCGTCGGCTCCGGCCTCGATCATGAGGATGGCATCCTTCGTACCTGCGAGATTGAGGTGAATGGTGCTCTTTGCGCGCTGTTCGTAATCGGGGTTGATCACGTAATTGCCGTCTACGAGCCCTACGACAACGGAGCCGGTAGGCCCTGCCCAAGGAATATCGGAAATGGCAAGCGCAATCGAGGAGCCTACCATGGCGAGGGGCTCGGGGCTTACGTCCGGCTCAACGGAGAGCGCCGTTGCCGTGACGACGACATCGTTGAAAAGTCCCTTCGGGAAGAGGGGGCGCAACGGACGATCGATTAGGCGGGCTGTGAGGATCGCCTTATCGGAAGCTCTGCCCTCTCTGCGCTTGAATCCACCGGGAATCTTGCCGACGGCGAACATCTTTTCTTCATAGTCCACCTGAAGGGGGAAGAAATCCATGCCGTCGCGCGGTTTGGCGGACATACAGACGTTGACCATAACCGCCGTATCGCCGCTGCGAATTACGCAACTGCCGTTAGCCTGCTCCGCATACTTGCCCGTTTCGACGACGACTTCTCTGCCACCCATCGTGAACCGAAATTCTCTGTAGTTTTGTGTCATGTTTGTTTCTCCTTATACTCCTATTCTTTGCCCCTGTGCCCCGTGGCACAGGGAGCGATTTACCAAATGATTCACACCGCATCGCCGTTTACAGCGCTCCCCTTTTGCAGGAAAGCGGCGCGCTGTGAAGGATGAGGTGGGATTTCCAACAAAAAAGGGCGGACAAAAGCCCCGCCCTTTCAGGTTTGTTACTTACGAAGTCCGAGTACTTCGATAACCGCTCTGTAACGCTCGATGTCCTTCGCCTTGAGGTAGTCCAAAAGACCGCGTCTCTTACCTACCATCTTGAGAAGGCCGCGGCGGGAGTGATTATCCTGCTTGTGAAGCTTGAGGTGCTCGTTGAGGTGGTTGATGCGCGCCGTAAGAAGTGCGATCTGAACCTCGGGAGAACCCGTATCACCCTCGTGCTGTGCGAACTTTGCGATGATTTCCGACTTTTCCATTTGCGTTTATCCTCCTATGGAATTTGCCTTTCGGCATGCCGCGCAAGCCAAGAAATGCGTGGAGAGCGCAATTCCTCGCGTACGTCCTATATAGCATACCATATTTTTTGGGCAATGTCAAAGGTTTTTATAGCTGAATACTATTCGAAAATGAAAAAGTTTACGAAAAAAGCTCGTTCTTCTCTTCTATAATTTTATCCACTTTTTCAAGATAGGTGGGAATATCCTTGGGCGAGGCGAGGCGTTCGATTCGCCCCTCCTTTAAGATCACGCGCTTGGAGATGGCGTTGGAGCCAACTGCAAGATTATCTGCCGTTTCTTCCATAACGTCTACGTTATAAACGCATGCCTTACCCGGCTTCGCCCAACCAACGTTCTCGTGTGCCCCCGCCATGTATTTCTGGCGGTAGAGATAGTACGGCTCGTAGCCTGCACCGGTTAATTTTTCACGCGAGTAAGCGATCATTTCAGACATGCCCCCATCGGAAAGGGCGTGCGAGCTCTCTTCTTTGAGCTTTGCGCCCTTTTTAAGGCATAGCGTATGCACCGTGATGTTGGCAGGATCAAGCGCGATCGCAGTATCTACGCTCACCTTAAACTCTTCAATGCTCTCACCCGTAAGCCCTGCGATGAGATCGCAATTGATATCGAATCCGTACGGCTTTGCCAGCTCAAATGCCTTTATAACGTCTTCCGCGGAGTGCCTTCTGCCGATTGCCGCTAGCGTGCGGTTTGAAAAGCTTTGCGCGTTGATGCAGATACGGGTTACCCCGTATTTTTTGCAAAGATCGAGCTTTTCCTTCGTGAAAACATCTGGCCGACCTGCCTCCACGGTGTATTCGCAGCCCACTTCTTTCAAGGGCGCAATCGCTTTTAAAACGCGCTCAAGCTCTTCCGGCTCCAAAACGAAGGGGGTCCCCCCACCGATATATACGGAGCGAAGGTTCTTAATGAGCGGCTTTGCCGCGGCAAGCTCGCGCTCAAGCGCAGAAAGGTAAGCCGGCATGAATTGCCGCGTTTTTTCTATGGGCGCGGTGATGAACGAACAGTACACGCATTTCGTGGGACAGAAGGGCAGCGAAACGAAAAGATCACAATTCCCTTCCCTCTTTTCGTAAATTTCCTTTTGACCTTCGATGACGCGCGCAACGAGCCGAGTGTTCTCTTCAAAAACCTGCATTTGTTCGAATAGAGGACGGAAGTCGGCACCATGTCCGAGTTCAATGTATGCAAGACGGGTAGGGCGTATCCCCGTGAGCGCGCCCCACGGCAATTTTCTTTCAAACATTTTGGAAAGCATGCGGTAAAGTGCAAGCTTTGCGTACCGCTTGATAAGGCTCTTTTCCGGCACATGCAAATAATCACCTGCCGGCGCAAAATCATCGAAAACCAGCTCACTTGCGCCAAAGCGGAAGCGGTTTCGAAACATTAAACCGATACTCTCGTATTCGTGCTCGATTTCCAGATCCTCTGCCTCGGGAAAGAGGCGGATAACATCCATGAGCTCCGGATCAAGCCAAGGAATTTTCGATGTAACCATAATGAACTCCTTATTAAAGGGATTCTTTCAACCGGCGCCGTTCCCTTTCCAGCGTTGTGGAAGCGCCGTGTCCGGGATAAACGGTATAGTTGCCCTTTAAAGCGATGAGCCGTTGCAGACTTTCGCGCAAGGCGCCTTCACTGCCCGTGGGAAGATCCGTTCTGCCAACATCGCCGGCAAAAAGCGTATCTCCGGTGAAGAGGCTCCCCTCCTCTTCGCAAAACGAGGAGCCCTTTTTGTTTCGTAATACGTAGCAACAGCCACCTGCCGTGTGACCGGGGGTACCCATGACCGAAAGAGGGATGCCGCAAAGCTCCAAAACGTCACCGTTATTCAAGGTGAAATCAATATCGAAAGGCGGCACAAAAGCGCCGAATTTCCACCCCATGTTACTCTCGCCAAGGGCGAGCGCCTTCTCGATCTCCATGCAACCGATCTTCGCTCCGGCTTTCTGCAACGCCGCACAGCCGCCGATATGATCGAAATGGCCGTGCGTTAAGAGCACGTATTTTACGGCAAAACCCCGCCTTGCCGCCTCCTTGAGAATGCGCGGTTGGGCAGGGTCGATCGCGACGGCATTTTTGCCGTCCTCTGATAAAAGATAGCAGTTCGAGGCGAACCCGATGGGTGCAATCGTAATAATTTGCATATAATTTCAAGGTGGCTTTCGATGGCTTTCGAACGCGCACGGGCGAACGAATCACCCTTACGAAAGCGGCTTCGATTAATTGCTCATTCTTCTTACATCGAAAATTTTGGAATGCGAGCGAATTTTGCTGATAAGCACTTCCATATCCTGTTTGTTTAGGAGGCTCACTGTAACTTCAACAACAGCGTCGCCGTTCTTATCGTAACGGCCGTTGATGGAGGAGATCGTGAGCTTCATCTCGTTGATGCTCTGCGAAATTGCAGAAAGTGCGGCGCCTTGCTCCTCTGCGCTAACGATAAGCGCTGCCTTGAAGCGCGCTTCGCCCTGCTTTACCCGCCATTCGGCGGGTTGCAGACGTTCCGCTTCCACGTTTTTCATGTTTGGACAATCACGGCGGTGAATGACGAGCCCTCTGCCCCGCGAAACGAAGCCCACGATATCGTCGCCCGGAACAGGAGAACAGCAGCCTGCAAAGGAGACGAGCAGCCCGGACATGCCCTTGATCGTAACCGAGCCCTTCGCATTTTTCTCCTTGAAGGGGCGGATCTCAATGGCTTGCGGCACCTCCTTGCGGAAGTAATCAACGAGTTTGAAAAATACCTGCGTAGCGGAGACAGAGCCGTAGCCGATTGCGGCAAACATCTCTTCTTGCGTATCGAAAGCAAAGCGATCGGAAACCTTTTTAAAACTTTCCGGCGTTAGGATATCGGAGAGCTGGTAACCCTTTTTACGGGTAACGTCATCGAGCATGATCTTGCCCGTGCGAACGTTTTCCTCCTTCATATCCTTCTTGAAAAAGTTCTTAATCTTCGCCTTTGCGGAGGAGGATTTAATAAATTTCAGCCAATCGCGGGAAGGCCCCTTGCTCGTGGGAGAAGTGATGATCTCAACAACATCGCCAAGCTCAAGCGCGGTGTTGAGCGGAACGATCTTTCCGTTCACTTTTGCGCCCACGCAGCGATTACCTACCTCGGAGTGGATGGCGTAAGCGAAATCGACGGTAGTGGCACCTTTGGGGAGGGAAATTACCTTGCTTTGCGGTGTGAATACGAGAAGCTCGTTGCTGTAAAGCTCCGCCTTCACCGTATCGAGAAATTCGCGCGAATCGCGGAAGCCGCCTTGAATATCCATCATTTCGCGAATCCAGGATATGCGCTGATCGAGCGTGGATTCTTCCTCGCGGCTTTCTTTGTACTTCCAGTGCGCCGCGATACCGTACTCCGCCGTGCGGTGCATTTCTTCCGTTCGAATTTGAATTTCAAAAGGTTGCCCGAAAGTGGTAACGACGGTGGTGTGCAACGATTGATAGAGGTTGGGCTTGGGGGTTGCGATATAATCCTTTATTCTGCCCGGCACAGGCTTCCACTTCTTGTGAATCTTTCCGAATACCTCGTAGCACTCATCCACCGTACCCACGATCACGCGCACCGCCGTAAGATCGTAGATCTGTTCAAGCGTTTTATTCTTCGCGCGCATCTTTTTATAGATAGAGTAGAAGTGCTTGGGTCGCCCAAATACTTCGCCTCGAATGGCGGATTCGGTGAGGATCTCGTTGATCTCCTCCACAACGAAATCAACGAAGCGGTTGCGCTCTTCAAGTTTTTGATGAATGTTCTCAACGAGAAATTCAAAGGCGGAAGGATCGATATACTTGAGGCAGAGATCCTCAAGCTCACACTTGATCTGGCTGATACCAAGCCGCCCGGCAATTGGTGCATAGATATCGAGCGTTTCTTTTGCCATCTTCTGCTGGCGCCCCGAGGAAAGGAAGTTGAGGGAGCGCATATTGTGAAGCCGATCGGCAAGCTTGATGATGATAACGCGGATATCCTTCGCCATCGCAATGAAGATTTTGCGGAAGTTCTCCGCTTCCTCCTCTTCTTGCGATTTAAATACGATTTTATCAAGTTTCGTGACGCCTGCAACGAGCGTGAGCACACCCTCGCCGAATTCCTTGCGTATATCTGCCTCCGTGGCAGTTGTATCCTCAATGACGTCATGCAAAAGTGCCGCGGCGATTGTTTCCGCGTCTAACCCAAGCTCTACGAGGATCTCTGCAACGGCGCACGGGTGAATGAAGTACGGCTCGCCCGATGCGCGCTTTTGATTGCGGTGCGCGCATTCTGCATAATCGTACGCGTGGAGAAGCATATCGCGCTCCTCACCCGTGTAGTATTCATAAATTTTCATGAGAATGGCTTCCACTTATCCTCTCTCCTTTATGCGGGAAACCGTATTATAAATGACGGAATTGGAAAGCTCCGTCTTCTTTCCGCGAACGATTTTCAGCCTGCCCTCAGCAAGTGTGATAAGCCCCAGCTCTTCAAATACTGCGAGAGCGAACACCACCTGTTCCAAAGAATATTCACAAAGCGCGAGCACGCGCGCCGCATCGGCATAGCTTGAACCTGTTTCCACTCCATCGTAGCGGCGAAGGGCAGCAAAGATGGAAAGAAGCGTCTCTCTCGAGCAATCGATGCGTTGAATGGCACCCATGTCTGCATAAGAGGCGTTTGCAATCAGCCTTGCAGAGCCGGTTACGGGGCGTAGATCGGGGCTATCCAAAAGGATGACTTCGCGGAACGCGCTGAGATCGCAATCGCCTGCAGGCGCATATACAACGGTGTTGGCACAGCTTCCGGATGAGGGGCGGAATACATCCACGCCCACCCCTGCAAGAGCAGGGAAGCGCGTGAGCGAGGAGCGCTCTGCTACTACAGCGCACAGTCCGTAGGCGCATTCCTTGATGCGCGCCCCAATCAATTCATTGAGCTCAGCTTCCTCCATTCGCTCCGCTTCCGCGTGCGCAACCGCTGCGAGGCGCAATCTGTTTTCAAGTGCATCGAGCTCTATATCGGTTCCGCTCGCGCCATCGTAAAGCACGTTGCGAACAAACCCCTTTACGTATTCCTTGCCACGGAAATGCGATACATTGTATTCAAAAATCAGCTGTTTTTTGAGATCGCTACGCAGAATACCAAGATCCTTGGCACCGCCGAAATATACAAATTCAAATCCCCCCAGCTCGAGGGAAAGGTGCGGCGAACCGGGCTTTAAGGGTGAGGCGTTCACGGCACCTGCCTCCACGAAAAAGAGCGGACGGCGGTTGCCCATGCCACAGGGCTCGAGTAGCGCAACTTCGCGCGCCACCCTGCGAAAATCCTCCGTGCCTTCACCCACCACGTATACGGTAGGAACGAAGTCCTCTCGTACATGGTTGGCACCAATGTACTCATTAAGCGCCTTTTTCAGCGATTCGAAATGCTCCTCTGAAACGCTGGCACCTGCTGCTTGCGCGTGGCCGCCAAACTCGGTAATATATTGTGAACAGCTCTTGAGCGCTTCAAATATGTTAATATTTTCAATACTTCTGGCACTTCCCTTTAAGGTGCCTCCGCGGCGAACGAAAAGTAGCGTAGGGCGAGAAAATTCCTCTGCGATGCGTGCCGCAACGATACCGACAAAGCCTGCATTCCAATTCTCTCCGGCGAGCACGACTACGTTGCCATACGCCCCCTCTGCCGCAATATTGGCACACGCTTGGGCGTAGAGCTCATCGCAACACTTTTGACGTTCTAAATTGTATGCATTGAGCTTTACTGCGAGATCGTAGATTTCCCTTTCATCCTCACTTGTGAAAAGGCGAAGTGCTGCCTTGGCATCCCCCATTCTGCCAGCGGCGTTCACGCGGGGCGCAACGGTGAAAGCAAGCGTTTGCGCCGTGATCTCACTGCTCTTTCCGATGAGGGACGCAAAGCAGGGACGGGGAGATCTTTCAATGCGCCTAAGCCCTTCTGCAACAATATCGCGGTTCTCACCGAGGAGCGGCACGCTATCTGCCACGGTAGAGAGCGCGGCAAAATCCACAAGATCGTTCGCGCGTTTTCCGATAAGAGCCTGCGCGAGCTTGAACGCCACTCCTGCGCCGCAAAGATTATCGTAAGGGTAATCATCCTTCAGCTTGGGATTGATAACGATGCAATCAGGAAGCTCTTCGGGTAACTCGTGGTGATCGGTGACGATAACGTACGCCCCCAGCGATTGGATATATTCCACCTCACGCTTATTGGAAATTCCGCAATCTACGGTGATGATAAGATCGGGCAGAAATTCATCGAAGATTCCATCGATTACAGACATGGATAGCCCGTATCCATCCGTCCGCTCCGGAACGAAGAGATAGGGCTCGATGCCGAACATGGCGAGCGCGCGCGAAAGTACTGCGCAGGCGCCAATGCCATCCGCATCGTAATCTCCGAACACGGCAACCCGCCACGATTCCTCGCGTGCAGTTTCGATGAGCGCAACCGCCTCTCGCATACCTGACATCAAAAAGGGCGAGAGATAGTTCTTCTCGGATGGATGCAAAAATGCATGCGCTTTTTGGGGCGTATCCACGCCGCGCGCAACAAGGATGCTTGCCGTCGTTTCCGTGAGATCAAGCTCACGGGCGAGCGCGCGCACCGTATGAAGTTGTTCGGGCGAAAATTCAAATTCGCGTACGAGTTTCTTCATGATCCGTTTTGATTAAAAAAGGCGGGGCGATCAAGCCCCGCCGTATGCATCCAGTTTAGCGGTTACTCCGCATCGGTGGCATCAGCCTTTTTCTTTCCAACGTACACTGCCTTTTTTTGCGCGCGCTTCTTATCAAAAGCAGCGCGAACGGGAACTAAAATTTCAGGCCCGATGAAGAGCGTGGAATAGAGTGGAACAGCAACCGAGAGCAACATGGGAAGCACGAGTAGCGCAACCTCGGCCGCACCGAAGAGCGTGATTCCGCCAAGTACAAGAATGACACCTGCGAAGATGGCAGCCAACGTAATAAGCGCCTTTTTGGAAGCTTGCACTGTATTTTTGATCGTCTCTCCGCTCGGAACGGAAGCTGCCTCGGGAGCTTTAAGATTTTCGCGGATCTTGTTGCTCAAAACGAGCCACAGGAGTACGGAAAGGAAAGCCGCAGCAGCCGCATACAAAACGGGAGCATATGTGAACACGGGGAAGCGAACGAGCGCAAGAATTGCAACAGTAAAGAGTGCATCGTGGATGCAGCAGGCAAGGCCTGCAACCGCACAGCTCACACCGTAACGAATGCCTACGTAGGCGAGTGTAACGATAGCAGCAACTGCAATTGCGATTGCACCGCGCCAAGCGTAATCATAGAAGCGCTCGCTCTCAAGCGTGTGCCAGCTCGCGCTGACGATGGCATCCGCATAGGCGGACCCTGCCTTCGTGAGCTCGCTGTTCACTGCCTGCACAGCCTTTTCAAGGTTTTCCGTTTTTGCGGAATTGAAGGTGTAGATGAGTGATTTATCCGTCGTCTCCGAGAAGGAGGAGTTATCGATGGAAACGAGCACTTCCTTTTTGGAGTAATTCAATCCGTTTGCATCGAAGACGTTTTCGCAAAGATCCTGCAAAGCCTCTTCCTTTTCATTGAGCTCAATCACTACGTCGTAATTCACTTCAAAGGTATAGTGTTGCGGACGATCGGGGGCAATGTTGAACCCCCAGATGGCGTATACAACGATACCAAGCACGATTACCGCGCCGGAAATCGCGAGAAGAATGGAAAACAGCTTATTCAAAATCAGCTTATTCATCGACTTGTGCCTCCCTCTTGAAGTTGCAGAACTTACCCTCGTCCTTTGCAAATACCATGAACGCTGCCCAATGGAAGCGGTTCACCGCAAGGGTGCAAAGCCCGGAAAGCAACACGCCGATAAGGAGCGTGAATGCAAACACGCTGAGCTCCGTGAGCGAAATTGCGAACATGATCGCCGAAAGGAGCGCCAGGGCAATGTGAAGATCGAACAGCTGCCAGATGCAGCGCTTATAACCAGCTTTTACTGCCGAGGACATCGTTTTACCGAGTGCGTATTCTTTACGCACGTTCTCAAAGGTGACGATATTGGAAACGCAAAGGAGCGTACCTGCGATCACGATGGCTGCAAACGTTTCAATACCGATGTGCATACCGCTAAGGCCCATCACCGCATAGGAAGCCCAAAGGAGCAGGATCATGGCGAGGATCCAAACGAGGAAGGTGTAGAGATGCGCAACGGCGAGTGCGCGATAGCGCATGATAAAGAACACCATCATGCCCACGAAGAGCACACCGAAGCCAACGTAGAGGAGCACGAGCGCAAGGTTGCCGAACGCCGCCTCTAAACGAACGGTTTCGCCAACGCTAAGCACAAGCTCGGAAGGCTCGCATTTGAGCGAGGATTCAATGGTGAGCGCAACGGCACGTGCCGTTTCCGCCGTGTAGCCGCCGCTGATAAAGAGCGTGGAAGTCTTAACCGGCTCCGTTACGGTGAGCGATACGATGGCTTCCTCCCCAATGTAGAAGAATAGCGTAACGGGGGCATCATCCAGAGCTGCCGTTGTCCATTCAGCGAGCTTTTCAGCTCCCTTGCTCGTGAAATCGAGCTGCACGTAAGCGGTGCCGTTTACGGTGAAGGAATCCGCGCTCTTGATATAATCGCGGATCGTTTCACCATCGCCCAACAGCAATCTCGTTGCGGAGCCGGCATCGGAACCGGAGCCCATATCTACTTCGCCCATGTAGGAGAAATAGTTGAGCATAACTGCCTGCGCGCCCGAATAGGTTGGCATGGTAACACGGAAGGTGAAATCGTCGCGTACGTCAAGGCGAACCCCTTCCATGTGAAGCCTTTCAAGGCGGTTCCTAAGAATCGCTTCTGCGTTCTCGAAGTCTTCAATGAAATCATCGGATACCTCGGTTCCATCCTTATCGCCGTAGACGATGGACTTTTCAAGATATACCGAGCCTTGCTGATCGTAGCGTGCTACGTAATCCTCAACGGCATCTTTGCGCTCCTTGTAATCGGGATCGTTTTGATCCGTCATTGCAAGAAGCTCATTAAGCTGTGCAAGGTTATCCGTGTATTCCTGCACGGAAATGACACCCTCGGGATAGTAGACGGACGAATAGCCGCCTCCTACGTAGTTCTCCCCATCAAAAAGCGTGCCGCCGAGGTTGGAATCCTTTTGCAGCGCGCTGATGATCGAGTTGAACGTGTACATCTGATCGTACCCATACGAGAACGAGACGGTGCTCATGAAGCACACCCCGAGAATGAGTATGGTGATCAAGACGAGCGCGATTGTGGATTTGAGTTTGCTCATTGCCTCCTCCTAATAGTGCTGGCGTTCCTGCGCAAAAGCTTTTTGCTCGCAAAGAAAACCAACCGATCACAAACAGTATTTCCGTTCGAGCCCTCAATTTGAGGGTTCCGTTCAAGTATTCCGAAAATGCGGAAAACTATCTTTCATAATTATATAGGAAAAGCGGGCGTCCGTCAAGCCGAAACGCACCGCTGAAAACATTTTTCTTTGAATTTTCTTTATTTTTCGCGCGATTTCCTCTCCGCAAGAACGTGCATTGCGCATTCAATGCGCTTTTTCATCATCGCGCACGTCATCGGATAAGGTTCGTTGATATCGCCGCAATAGTGATAGTTGTTCGCGTTGCACCCACCCGAGCAGATGAACTTGGCAAAACACCCCTCACATTTTTTGCGCGTGAAGAGGCAACTCTCGGCAAATTTCGCTCTGAGCGCACCATCGAGCTTGCCCTCGAATACGTTGCCCATCTTGAAATTTACATCGCCGGCGAACTGATGGCAGGGGTAGATATCGCCGCAGGGCACGACGGAGAAATACTCGTTCCCCGCGCCGCACGCCGAAACGCGTTTTTGCAGGCAGGGTCCGCCTTCGAGATCGATTTGGAAATGGAAGAACAGGAATCCCTTCCCCTCCGCTTCCCGCTTGATATATTCATCAGCGAGCAACTCGTATTCCCGTTCGATTGCAGGAAGGTGCTCCTCGCGGATCTGCAGATCGGGGATATCGGTAACGACGGGCTCAAGCGAAATAGAATCGAACCCGTTATCTGCCAGAAAGAGCACGTCCTTGGCGAAATCAAGATTTTTTGCCGTGAAGGTGCCGCGGACGTAATAGTGCTTATCTCCCCGCGCCTTCACAAACCTCTTGATTTTTTCGATGACGGCATCGAAACTTCCCTTGCCGTTCACCGTTTTTCTCACCTCGTCGTGCACCTGCTTTCTGCCGTCGAGAGAGAGGACGACGTTTTCCATCTCCGCGTTGAAAAACGCGATCGTTTCGTCATCGAGAAGGAGGCCGTTTGTCGTCGTCGTGAAGAGGAATTTTTTACCCAGCTTCGCGCCCTCTTCCTTTGCGTAGTATACCGTTTTTTTCACAACGTCGAGGTTCATCAGCGGCTCGCCGCCGAAGAAATCCACCTCAAGCACTTTGCGATTTCCGCTTTCACGCAAAAGGAAATCGATCGCCGCCTTCGCCGTTTCGAAACTCATGACTTCACGAACGGAGTGATATGCCCCTTCATCCGCAAAGCAATAGCGGCAACGGAGGTTACAATCGTGCGAAACGTGCAGGCAGAGCGCCTTTACCTCGTTCGATTTTATGGGCCGAGCGTTCGTTTCGGGCGCATCCAAGAGGCCGGAAGATTTGAGCGCAGCGAGATCGGAAAGCGTGGCTTTAAGCTCCTCATCGGTGAATGCTACCGGCTCCCCTTTGAGATGGCGCGCTGTGGCTTCATCGCACTCGTGCAAAGCCCCACTGCCCGTATCGTAAATATAGTGCTTATCGTGGTATGTGAAAACGTGAATCATATTTTTGCAACAGCTGCTTCTTGCGTGCGCAGAGAGCGCATTCCATTTCGTAAAACGCTAAAAGAGCGGCAGTACCCCGCCGCTCCCGATGCTTCGAGTATCTTACTTTCTCTCGATCTTCTGCTCGCGGGTTACGCGCTCGCAGGACTGATTGCCGACCGTGCAGCTAGTCTTGCAGGCGGACTGGCAGGTGCTCCGGCATTCGCCGCAGCCGGTTACTTTCTTCTCGGAAGGCTTTGCAATCGTCTTGATCATATGGATTTACCTCTGTCGTTTTTTCTTATTATACAACAGGCGCGGTAATTTTGCAAGCGATTTTCTTTATCTTTCCGCAATTCAGTAACTCAGACTTCGCATTATAGAAATATTCGCTTATAACCGCCGCCCGATCATTCTTCTTTTCTGAGCTTCACGCTGAAAATTGCGCCGAGGCCGCCCAGCACACCCGTCATGAGAAGCTCCAATAAAAAGAGTACCGTGAGGTGAAATCCGCCGCCGATCGCCGCAAACAGGAGCATGGCAAGAATGCAACCCGCAATCCCTGCCGCAATTCCCTTGAAGAGCGCTCTGCCGCTGCGCACGAATATGAGGGAAAACGCGAAGGAGGAAAGCGCTTTGAGCGCCCAATTAACACCTTGTACAACCCCCTGCGATGGCGCATAAGCCTTTACGATCACGGCAAATATTGCCGCCGCAAAGAGATAAAACGCCGCGCTGCACGCCGCTGCGAGCAGAACTTCACGCACCGCACTTTTTACGTCAAACTCCATAAAAAAACCTCCGCATACGCTCTATCCGTATGCGGAGGATCGGTTGATTATTCCTCAGTTTCTTTCTTATCTTCCGTGGGAGCGGCTTTCTTTGCTTCCTTTTCCGCCTTCTTTTTTGCCTCTGCTTCCTCGCGAGCAAGTTGTTTGGGGCCCTTGGCATCCGTTTGCGCAATACTCAGCTTATCCACTTTCAGATAAGATTTGCCCGCAGTATCCGTGCCCGATTCGATAACAACGGTATCGTCATCGCAAACTTCTACTACGACGCCGCAGACGCCGCCGATCGTTCTCACCTTGTGCCCGGGAGCAAGCACGGAGAGCTGTTCTTGATAATCCTCTTGCTGCGCTTTTCCCTTCCTGCCTGAAAAGAACATGAATACAAAAGCCAAAACGATGAGCCCTACGAGGATGATCGGCATCACGATGTTATTTCCACCGGCGGGTTCCGTGGCGCCCCCTTCTGCTGCATCGAGCAATACATTCCAAAACATATTAAAACCTCCTTATATAACGCTTATATCATACCTTAAATGGCAGATTTTGGCAAGCATTTTTGGGATATATATTTTCCTTTCACCAAGTTTTCATACGCGAAGAAGGCGATTTTTGCGAAACGCAAAGATTTATACCTCTTGCTTTTCGTAAAATTCCTTCGCAAAATCCTTCACGTAGCCGCCGAGAATACTCTCGCGCAACCCTCGCATGAGTTTGTGTAAATAAGCGATATTGTGCAGCGATAAGAGCATGCCCCCCATCATTTCTCCCACGTTGACCATGTGGCGGAGGTATGCCTTTGTATAATTTTTGCAGCAATAGCAATCGCATTCGGGATCAAGCGGCGTGAAATCCTCGCGGTACTTTCCGTTGCGCACCACCACCTTGCCGCGCGAGGTGAGCGCGGTACCGTTGCGGGCGATGCGAGTGGCAAGCACGCAATCAAACATGTCGATCCCACGCAAAACGCCCTCCACCAAGCAATCGGGCGAGCCTACTCCCATGAGATAACGGGGAATATCCACCGGCAGTTTCGGCTGCAAGCAATCGAGCATTTCATACATAAGCGGCTTGGGCTCTCCCACAGAAAGCCCGCCGATGGCGATACCGTGCTTTGCATAAGGTAAGCAGCGCTCAAGTGATTCGAGCCTGAGCTCTTTATAGAAGTTGCCCTGCACGATGGGAAAGAGCGCTTGCGCGGGGTTTTCGTGGACATGGTAGCACCTTTCGAGCCAGCGTGCCGTACGTTCCATTGCAACCTTCGATTGCGCATAAGTATAACCGTACTCCGAACACTGATCGAACGCCATAATAATATCGGCGCCGAGATTGTGCTCGATCTCCATCGCTTTCTCGGGCGTAAAGGTGTGATAGCTTCCATCTACGTGGGAAGAAAACGTAACGCCTTCATCGGTAATTTTATTCAGTTTGGCAAGAGAAAATACCTGGAAACCACCGCTATCCGTGAGAATGGGGCGATTCCAGTTCATGAACTTATGTAGCCCGCCGGCCCGCTTTATAAGCTCATCTCCGGGGCGCATATAGAGGTGATAGGTGTTGGAAAGAATGATCTGCGAACCGATCTCGGCAAGATCGCGAGGAAGCATACCCTTCACGGTTGCCTGCGTGCCAACAGGCATATATACGGGTGTTTCAATATCGCCGTGCGGCGTGTGCAAAATTCCTGCACGTGCTCCCGTTTCAGGATCCACCTTCAAAAGCTCAAAGGAAAAAAACTCGTTATTCATTGTCACCTCGAATAAACCGCGCGGAGCACGAGGGCGAGAATTGCCGCAAGGAAAGAAATTCCAAGCGCAAACAGCGCGCAGCAGAGATAGATAAATTCAATCGCACCCAAAACCAGCTGCGCGAAGAGAAGAAAGGCGGCAGGCGGAAGCAGGAGGAAAATAAGGCGCAACTTCGAGCCGCACCCTGCAAGCGCGCCGAGCGCAATGGAAAGCAGTGCCGTTATGCCAAAATAGAAACAGAGGAAGATCATTTGCGACATGCCCCCATCTAAATTGATCATCGCCACTGCAAGCAGTGCCGCCTGGGAGGCTACCGCCGCGTATAAAACGGTTAGCGTGAGCACACTCACAAATGCTTTGAACGTTTTTTCGTTGATCATAATTCCCTATCTATAATATCGGATTACGGCGTCTGCAAAACGCCACTTGGGCATTTCCCGGGCAAAAAAATTGATCACCCGAATCTGTTTCAAAATCGCCCTTCACAAAATCAAGCAGGCATCGCCGAAGCTAAAAAAGCGATATCGCTCTTGAACTGCCGTTTCGTAAATATGCAACATTCCCTCTCGCGAACAGAGCGAAGAGACGAGCATGAGCAACGTGCTCTCAGGCAGGTGGAAGTTGGTGATGAGCGCGTCTACGCATTTGAACCGATAGGGCGGATAGATGAAGATGTTCGTATTCCCTTTCCCCGCGTGAACGGTGCCATCCATGTCTGCAACCGTCTCTAAGGTGCGAACAGAAGTGGTGCCAACGCAGATAATTCTTCTGCCCTCTTTTTTTGCGCGGTTTATGGAATTTGCCGCCTCTTGAGAAACCTCGTAGTACTCTGAATGCATCTCATGCGTTTCCACGTTTTCCACCTTCACAGGGCGGAAGGTGCCGAGGCCAACGTGAAGAAGCACCTCCACGATCTCCACACCCTTTTCGCGAATCGCATTCATCAGTTCCGGCGTGAAGTGCAACCCTGCCGTGGGCGCCGCAGCCGAACCGTTTTCCTTGGAATACACCGTTTGATAGCGCTCCGGATCCTTGAGCTTTTCGTGAATATAAGGAGGCAGCGGCATACTCCCTGCACGAGAGAGCACATCCTCAAACGCACCTTGATAGAAGAATTTTACGTGCCGCTCGCCCGATTCTGTGATGCCGATAATTTCAAGTGAAAGCTCTTCGTTTACTACAAGCTTTACGCCCGGTTTGCACTTTCTGCCCGGTTTCACGAGCACCTCCCACGTATCGAGCTCAAGGCGCTTTAAGAGCAGAATCTCAACCTTTCCGCCGGACACGGTATAGGCAAACAGCCTCGCGGGCAGCACTCGTGTGCGATTTACAACGAGTACATCTCCCTCTTTGAGATAATCAATGACGTTGCGGAAGATTTTATGCTCAATCGTTTTCGAATTTTTGTGATAGACTAAAAGCCGCGCACTGTCTCGCGGCTCCGCAGGCGTTTGGGCTATGAGCTCCTCGGGGAGGTTGTAGTAAAAATCGGAAGTTTTCATGGTTAAAATTCTTCCCACCGGAAGGTTTGTGCATTAATCACGATCGAACACACTCATCTGCCTGCGAACCGTTTCCGGCATATTCACGCCCATATGCGCGTAGCCGCCCTTGAGGCATACTCTGCCTCGCGGAGTGCGCGCAATAAAGCCGAGCTGAAGAAGGTAGGGCTCGTAGATATCCTCGATGGTGCCTACGTCTTCGTTAATGGTTGCGGCGAGCGTTTCAAGCCCCACCGGTCCTCCGTTGAATTTTTCGATAAGGGCACGGAGAAGATTTCGATCCGTTTCATCGAGGCCGAGCTGATCGATCTCCATGCGAAGGAGCGCTTTTTCTGCATCCGCCTTGGAAACGGCGGTGCTGCCGAGAACGGCAGAGAAATCGCGCACGCGTTTCAAAAGTCGGTTTGCAATACGCGGCGTGCCGCGCGAGCGGCGTGCGATCTCGTAACTCCCCTCCTCTTCAACGGAAATACCAAGCGTTCTTGCGGAACGGTTCACGATGCGGCTGAGCTCATCGGAGGTATACATGTCCAAACGGCACATGATGCCAAAGCGATCGCGCAAGGGAGAAGAGAGCATGCCTGCGCGCGTTGTTGCGCCAATCAATGTAAAGCGTTTTAATGAAAAACGGATGTTACGCGCCGAAGGCCCTTTCCCTACAATGATATCGAGCGCGTAATCCTCCATCGCCGAATAAAGAATTTCCTCCACCTGATGATTGAGGCGGTGGATCTCATCGATGAAGAGGATATCGCCCTCGTTCAGATTGGTGAGGATCGCGGCGAGATCGCCCGAACGCTCGATTGCAGGGCCGCTCGTAACCTTAATTTGCGTGCCCATCGTGTTTGCAATAATGTGCGCGAGCGTCGTTTTTCCAAGGCCGGGCGGGCCATACAAAAGCACGTGATCGAGTGCCTCACCCCTTGCCTTCGCGGCCGCCATAAAGACGGCGAGGTTCTCCTTCACCTTATCCTGCCCAACGTATTCTTCCATCGTCTTTGGGCGGAGAATGTTTTCTTCGATATCAAAATCGCTCTTTGTGCCGGAAAGCAACCTTCCCTCACCGAATTCGTCTTCAAACATGGTTTACCTTCCTTGCAGCGCAGTAAAAATTATTTCTTCCACCGTTTTTGCGCCTTTTGCCTTTGCGCGAGAGACCGCCTGCGCGCTCTCTTGTTTTGTAAATCCAAGCCCCATAAGTGCTGAAACTGCGTCGTCATCTTCAGACATGGTAGGTACAGATACTCTCCCCCCTACCGATTCGCTACCCAAAAGCTCATCTGCCGAGATTTTGCCGTGGAGTTCTAAAATGATGCGCTCCGCCGTTTTTTTGCCAACGCCCTTCACTGCAGAAAGGCGCTTTGCATCCGCCGTGGCGATCGCCTCGGATACATCGGAAGGACGCATGGAGGAGAGGATTGCGATCGCCATCTTCGCGCCCACACCCTGCACGGAGGTGAGCTTTAAAAACAGCGCCTTTTCTTGCATATCGGCAAAACCGAACAGCGAAACGCCATCCTCCTTTACCTGAAGATAGGTGAAAACTTCCCCCTCTTCTCCTGCTTTCACGCCCGAAAGCCGCGAAAATGCCGCCCCGGAACAGGTAACTTCGTAACCCACGCCGTTCACTTCGAGGAGAACGTACTCCACGTTGATATATTTTACTTTACCCTTTAAGTAACCGATCATCTAATTTACTCCTTCAAAGCGGCAAAGCCTTCCCAAGGAAGCGCTTCAAATTACCGCACGCCGAACATTCCCGAAAATCTGCTCGTGAACGCATGGCACAGCGCAACTGCGAGCGCATCGGCAGCGTCATCCGGGCGCGGAATGCTCTTCAGGCGTAGGTGAGATGCCACCACGCGCTGCATCTGTCCTTTATCTGCCGCCCCGTAACCCGTGAGCGCCTGCTTGATTTGATTGGGCTTGTATTCGAAAATTCTGCCGCACCGCTTATTGCAGGTGAGCATGATCACGCCGCGCGCGTGTGCAACGGCGATACCCGTTGTAACATTCTTTGAGAAGAAAAGCTCTTCCATCGCCGCTTCATCGGGCTGAAATTTATCGAAGAGCGCATTCACTCCCTCCTCAAGGATGCAAAGGCGCACGGCGAAATTTTCCGAAGGCGGCGTTTTCACCACGCCGAAATCCACGGGAGAGCAATTCCCCCGCGCATCCTTTTCGATAACGCCGTAACCCATCGTCCCATAGCCGGGATCCAGCCCCAGTATAATCATAAAAACAGTTTACCATAAATTGCCCCATGCCGTCAAGAGAAACCGTAAAGAAAAAAGACCGCACGCGCAAACGAAAATTCAATATTTCACAATGCGTTATCATTCTAAATGGCTTGCTTTTTTTCATAAAACCGTGTACTATAAAGAAAAGGCACGGTGGAGCTTTTCCCCTTTGCCGGAAAATAAAAGGAAATTTGCACTATGAAACTTTGGGAAGGCAGATTTGAAAAACCGCTCGATAAACTGGCAGATGACTTTAATGAGTCACTCTCCTTCGATAAGGCACTTTGGCAGGTGGATATCACCGCCTCCATCGCCCATGCAACGATGCTGGGCAAATGCGGCATCATCACAGAGGACGAGGCGAATTCCATTGTGGAAGGGCTCAACGGCATCTACGCAGATATCGAGCAGGGCGCACTTGCACTGCAGGGCGCCGAGGATATTCATTCCTTTGTGGAAAACGAGCTTACGAGGCGCATCGGCGATGCGGGCAAAAAGCTGCACACTGCGCGCTCGAGAAACGATCAGGTGGCTACGGATATGCGCCTTGAAGTGCGCCGCGGAATCAACCGCCTCACTAACCTTCTTAAAGGGCTTGTAGAAACACTTTTAGATCGGGCAAGGGAGGGCGCAAGGTATATTATGCCCGGATTTACCCACCTTCGAAAAGCGCAACCCATCAGTTGCGGGCAGTACTTTAACGCTTATTCCGAGATGTTCCTTCGCGACATGGATAGGCTCTGCGACGCGGAACGCCGCATTAGCGTGATGCCGCTCGGAAGCGCAGCGCTCGCCGGGACCTCCTACCCTATCGACCGTGAGATCACCAAAGAACTGCTTGGCTTTCAGGAAATTTCCGAAAACTCGCTCGACGCCGTATCCGATCGCGATTTCGTAGCGGAGTATATTTTCTGCGCCTCTCTCACGCTTGCGCACCTTTCCCGCCTGTGTGAGGATACCATTCTCTACACCTCCGAGGAATTCGGTTATTGGGAGATTCCAGATGAGCTTTCAACGGGTTCTTCCATCATGCCGCAGAAGAAAAATCCCGATCTTCCCGAGCTTGTGCGCGGCAAAGCGGGGCGCGTGTACGGCGATCTTATGGCGATCCTCACCGTGATCAAGGGCATTCCGCTGGCCTATAATAAAGATCTGCAGGAGGATAAAGAGCCTTACTTCGATGCTGCAAAAACGGCAGAGAATTGCGTTGCCATATACACCGAGCTCATGAAGCGCATCAAGCTCAACGTGAACGCAATGTATGAAGCGGCGGGCGCAGGCTACGCAACGGCGACCGATGTTGCAGATTATCTCGCCAAGCGCGGCGTACCCTTCCGCGATGCCCATGCAATCACCGGAAAAATCGTTCGCTACTGCATCGAGCAAGAAAAAACGCTCCCCTCTCTTACCCTTGAAGAGTTCAAAGCGGCTAGCCATGTCTTTGAAGCGGACGTTCTGGAAGCGGTGAAGACGAGAAATTCGGCGGAGGCGAGAGATTCCGTTGGCGGCTCCTCCCATCGCGCCGTCCGCCGCGGCATAACCGCCATTAAGCGCCGCCTTGCAAAGTATTGAAATGGAAAATTTCAAAAAGCATACTATCACAAACGGCGTTAAAAAATTGCTCGCAGAGCTTGCCGAAGGAAACATTTTCGGCGAGCGCGTAACACTCGTTGCCGCAACAAAAACGCGTACTCCGGAAGAAATTCAGCAGGCGATCGACGCCGGAGTTTCGGATATTGGCGAGAACAAAGCACAAGAATTTCGCGAAAAATACGATATGATTCGCGGCGGCAATCGCCATTTCATCGGACATCTGCAAACGAATAAGGTGAAGTATCTTGTTGGCAAAACGCACCTCATTCATTCCGTGGACCGCGATGAACTTGCCGAAGAAATTGCGCGACGCGCACAAAAGCTTGGGATCGTGCAAAACGTTCTCATTCAAATCAATATCGGGTGCGAGCAGACGAAGGGCGGCTATCCCTTAAAGCGCGGACTTGAAACCTTTGAACGGCTTAAGGAAACGGAAGGCCTCTCCCCCCTCGGCTTTATGGCAATGCTACCCGATTCGAAGGATGAAGCCCTGCTCGGCGAACTTGCCGATCGTATGCGCGCGCTCTTTGATGAAGCGAAAAAAAGCGATCCGCGCGTGGCGTATCTTTCCATGGGTATGAGCGGCGATTGGAGGCTGTGCCTTAGGCATGGTGCCAACATGATCCGTCTTGGAACGGCAATCTTCGGCGAAAGGGTGTATTGAAAAGCCTTTATAACTACCCAAACCCCATAAAATAGAAAGAGAGAACACTGCGGCGCTCTCTTTTTTTCTATAAAATAATCGCTAATTTCTCAAAAATCGGTTATAATGAGAATAGGAGGCGCTTATGCCGGCGAGTATTACACACGAACTTATTGCACGGGCAGCCTTAGAGGAGCTGCCGAAAAAGATTGCGGAGCAGATCTACGAAGCACCCGATTATTATTTTCTCGGATCGCAAGGCCCCGATCTTTTCTTCTTTTACCGCCCTATCGCAGAGCGCGAAAATAACTTCGGAAGGCACTTACACGGCAACCATGTCTTGGAATGGTTCTCTGCTATGCTCTCTGCGCTCCCAAACTACGCGGGTGAAGAATTTGAGAATTGACTTGCCTATGCGCTCGGCTTTTGCACGCATCTTTCTGCCGACGCCGCATTCCACCCCTTCGTTTATAACTACTTAAAAAGCATAGAATCTTCCCGTTTTTCCCACCAAGAGATCGAAAACGATTGGGATGTTTACTTCCTTAAAAAACTGCGCGGAAAATCCGCGCGAGGATATGAATACCCCTACGATCTCAAAAAAATCGCCGAAGACGGTGTACTGTTTCGATTTGTGCAGGAGGCGGCAGGAAGCTTCGGGTGGGAAATTCACGCGAGCGCCTTTCGCAGAATGTGCAAGGGCTTTGCGGTATACCTCAAGCACTTCCACACCCCCCACGCGCGCCTACTCCGCCCCTTCGGATTTTCCGAGTTTTACCCGCGTGAAGAACCTTCCCCCTGCGTGCTAAAAGGGAAACGCTTTTCGGAGTTTTCAGAAGGCAAGGGCGCAAACGCAGATGAGCTCTTCCGCCATGCCGTGGATGAAAGCATTCTGCGAATTTATGCCTTTATGAACGCCTTTAACGGTGGAAAACAACTGCCGGAAGAACTCTTTTCGGTGCACATGCTCACGGGAAAACGCATATAAATTTAATTACGGGCTGCCGATTGAAATCAATCGGCAGCCCGTAACCTTACAACAAAGATTTTGCTTAAAACTTTTCCCAAAACTATTGATTAAAACTATGAATATGATATAATGAAAATAAGAGGTAGTTATATTATGAAAAAAATTAGTTGTTTTCTGATTGCCATTGTAATTGGCATTACGGTGGCGTTTGGCGCCGTAGCCTGCGCCCCCACTTCTGCTCCCTTTCCAGAAAAGCCCGGGTTCTACAACTTATATGAGGCCTATACTAACGGCTGGCTCACCAAGGATGATTTAATGAGCATCGCCTATTACCATAACGGCGGCAGAGGGGGAAACAAGGACATCATGCCGGAAAATTATACACCAAAGCCGAAAACCCCCGAAGTTTTGAGTGAAGAAATGGATCTGGCGATCCGACAAACCTTCTTGGATGAGCACTTTATAGAAAGCGACCCCTGCGAGATTACCTTAGACAATCTCAGAGCGGAATATTACGGCACTTATAGTAATTGTGTGGCAGTAAAAATATGGTGTGATGTATTTGGTTATGGCGCTGCTATAGTTCGCGAACGCATTGGAGGCGTACTTTTTGGTTATTCGAACACGAATACCTTACAAATTTGGATAGGAGCTAATTAGATATGAGAATAAAATTTCAAAGCTTCGTAATGATTATACTGACTTTCTTTATGTTTAGCTTTTCTGCAAGCTTTCTACTATTGTATTTAACACAAAAACCAGTTGCTTCCAGCGCAATGGAACTGCAGGATGCCAGAACAAGATTTAACCTATCTTTTTAATTACAAAGCAGAAAACTTGGTCCCCTTGCGTAAAAAAATTTAAACGAACTTGTCATAAAAATTGAAAAAAGCTATTACATAGCTCATGGGAGTGCATTATGAAGAAAATTAGTTGTTTTTTGATTGCCCTTGTAATTGGCATCATGGTGGCGTTTGGCGCCGTAGCCTGCGCCCCCACTTCTGCGCCCTTTCCAGAAAAGCCCGGGTTCTACAACTTATATGAGGCCTATACTAACGGCTGGCTCACCAAGGATGATTTAATGAGCATCGCCTATTACCATAATGGCAGATGGGGAAACGAGGGCATCATGCCGGAAAACTATACGCCAAAGCCCAAAACCCCCGAAGTTTTGAGCGATGAAATGCATCTTGCAATCCGACAAACTTTCTGGGATGAGCGCTTTATAGAAAGCAACCCTTATAATATAACCGTAAATGATATATTGATCACAAAGTATTACGGTTGTTATAATCGTTGCGTAGCAGTTATGATCGAATGGAGTTCTACCTTATTTGATCAAATTGCGACCGAAGTAATTGGCGGAGTAAATTTTGGCTACGGCAGCACAAGAAGAATATCTGTATGGGTTAAGGGAGAGATATAAGATGAAAACTATTTTGAGAAGAGTGAATTTCTTTTTATTGATATTTTTTGCACTTAGCATTATAACTGGAGTTCTTTTGTTAAATTCAGAAAAAGAAAGCGCCCCTGCAAGCGCAATGGAACTGCAGGATGCGGAAATTTTAAAATACTATCGTGAACCGACTTTAAATGATAATTTTGAAGATAATAAAGTTAACGTTATTTTAAAAAGTTCTTACCGCACTTTACGGGAAATAAGCTTTGATGATTTTTCAATTGTTGAACAGGTGACGGAAATCTCTGCGATTTCACATAATTTAACACAAATTAGACGTGGAGATTCGAAACAACTTTTTTTGCAAGAGGAAGACCATAAACTTCTTACATTGGAGTTAGGAACAAATAATAAAGAAACCGTTCTTGAAGCCATTGAACAACTTCAGAAAATGGATATGGTTTTAGTTGCTGAACCTTCCTACATATATGAAGTGGAATCTCTTTGGGCTCCAAGTGATGAATATTACAGCCAGCAGTGGGGTTTAAATGATATACAAGCAGAACAAGCTTGGAATATTATAAAGGGCAGTTCCGAAATAAAAGTTGGCATCATGGAAGATGCGATCGAAGGTTCTCATGAAGATCTTCAAGGAAGAGTTTCAAATGGAAACTATACTCCTCCCACATGGGCAGAAGCAGACCATGGCACTCATGTTGCCGGCATAATAGGTGCAAAACAGAATGAACTCGGCGTTGCCGGAGTTACCGAATGCTCGCTGATCTTATTAGATCAGAGTTCAACAATGTTTGCAAATTCTTTGCGGTATGCGTCTAGCCATAACATAAATATTATCAATGCAAGCTTTTGCTTTATAAATCAATATGCAGAATATAATTCAACGCATTACGTAGCATTAATGAATTATAAAGGTTTGTTTGTATGTGCAGCGGGAAATGACGATACCGATATAGATAATAATCAAATTTACCCGGCATGTTATGATTTACCCAACGTGATAACCGTAGGCGCTTTGAAACAAGACGGCACCAGACCTACTGTTTCTGACTGGGATTTTTTGGAAGACAAACCACAAGGCTCTAATTATAGTTCAGAGGGTATATATGTTGATATTTATGCACCTGGCGATAATATTTTAAGTACCTATCCCTTTGAAATTTGTAATACAGGATTTTGTATGGGAATGAATGTTCCAACACATGTCGCCAATGGCTATCATCTAATGAACGGAACTTCAATGGCAGCCCCACACGTTGCAGGTGTTGCAGCTTTGCTTCTCTCGATAGACTCAACCCTAAAAGGCGCTGAGTTAAAAGAGGCTATTATGAACGGTGCCGATGAAATTACAATTAATATTCCCAATGGCACCCAAACGGTAAAAAAGCTCAATGCATATAAAGCTCTTCGTTCACTTTTTGATTGTGATGTTTTTATAGGATTAGATCAAAATGGCGGAAGTGGCGGAACCCGTTACTTCCATAATAACAGTGAAAACTACCCCTACATAACGCATCCTTCGCGAGCGGATTATGTGTTTACGGGCTATTTTGATGCTCCAATCGGCGGAACTTGCTATTATTACCCCTATGGTGAAGACGAAGGCTATTGGGATTCATATCTTTATGATTTGGAAAGCGATATAACGCTCTATGCACAATGGGATACGATACCGCCTTGGACAATTAACGTATATTTGAATATGCCGAACTATGGCTTATATCCATTTGAAACCTTTGAATTGCACTATAATCAACCAAAAATTTATAACCTTCCCAATATCCGAGATTATTCTCTTGTGCATTGGAGATTAATGGGAGGAAGTGAAATTGGATTCGGTACAGAAATGCAAATAGATCTTACGAATATGTATCAAGATTATTATTCATCGTACAATCTCATTTTAACATATGAATATGACCCTTCCGAAGAAGAAGATAGTGATAATACTTGTATCGCAACCGGTACGCTCATAACACTTGCAGATGGTACCCAAAAAGCGGTAGAGGATTTAAACGGGAACGAAATGCTGTTGGTTTGGAATCTTTATACCGGTAGTTACGATTCTGCGCCCATTTTGTTTATAGATAATCATGGAGAAGCAATATACGAAGTGATCAACCTCTCCTTCTCGGATGGCACGGTAGTGAAGATGATTGGGGAACACGGCTTTTGGGATGTTACTCTAAATCAATATATGTATCTCGGAAATGATGCGGCTGAATACATCGGGCATTGGTTCAACAAACAAAATTTCTCCGATGAATCCGCTTGGACGAATGTTCAACTAACGGATGTAACATTCAGCTACGAGCTCACTACCGCATGGAGCCCCGTCACCTACGAACATTTATGTTATTACGTAAACGGGATGCTATCCATGCCGGGTGGTATTGATGGCCTGTTTAATATCTTCGAAGTTGATGAGCAAACGATGAAATATGATGAAGAAGCCATGCAAAGCGATATTGAAACCTATGGCTTGTTCACCTACGAAGATTTCGAAGGCTTGATCTCTGAAGAAGTATTCGAAGCTGTAAACGCACAGTATTTGAAAGTGGCTATTGGCAAAGGTTTGCTTACTTGGGAAAACATTGAATACCTTATTTCCCGTTATGCAGATATGCTTCCTTAAGTTGGCTTTGAAAGCTTCCCTATAGAATTTTCGTACGAATTAAAAAAAGCACACGATGTTTCACCAAAGTGAAGTATTCGTGTGCTTTTTATTTAACCTAACAATACATCTAAAATCAACATCAAGCAAAAACCGATAAGAAGTGAATAGGTAACTCCGCGTTTGTTTCCGTCTGCATGCGTTTCGGGTATCATTTCATCACTGACGACGTAAAGCATCGTTCCGCCCGCAAACGCCAAAGCAAACGGCAATATTACGGTTGCAATTTTTACAGCAAAGTAGCCTAAAAAAGTTCCAACCACTTCTATTAAGCCTGTAATTGAGGCGATAAGGAAGGTTTTTTTCTTGGAAACGCCGGAGTTTATCAACGGAGCGATAATAACCATGCCTTCGGGAATATTTTGTAGCGCAATTCCTATTGCAATTAATATGCCGTGCGTTTCATTTTCACTGCCAAACCCCACGCCCGCAGCAATCCCTTCCGGGAGGTTGTGTATCGCGATGGCAATCACGAAAAGCAAAACTTTATTAAGGCTTGACGATTTGTGCTCTTCAATATCTGCGCCTATTATTTTGTGCAGGTGGGGCGTAAATTTATCTATAAAATTAAGACAAAGCGCGCCCGCGAAAATTCCTAACACGGTGATGAAAAGGTTAAGGTTTCCGCCGGATTCTAAAGAAGGAAGTATTAGCCCAAAGACGGCTGCGGAAAGCATGATTCCGCCTGCAAACGCAAGAAGGATTTTAGAAAAGTTGTGCGATACGTTTTTAAATAAAAACCCCAAAAGTGCACCGATAACGGTAGCACCGCCGACGCCAAGCGCCGTTAAAGCAACTATAAGCATAAAACTTTCCCTGCCGTTTCGCTATTATAATTATTCAAAATCCTCGTAGCGAATCCGCTTTTTCGCTCCTTTTTCGTTTAAGCATTGAAGCACGAACGCCTATTTTAAGAGGCTTTTGCCTCGGGCGCAATCTCCACTTCTTCCTCCGCACTCTCCTCGCGCACTTCAAGAATTTCGCCAACGATTGCAGTGAGCGTGCCGAGATAATCTTCCCGATCGTTGGGCGCGCCCTCAACTGTGAGAATATCGCCCGCGTGAAGGTTCGCATCCCCCTCCGGGATAATGCGTGCCTCTCCGCGCGAAACGTTCGTAACGAGCGCCGAGAAGGGCCATAAGATATCTCGAATGTTGCGCCCTGCCGCCGCCGTAACGCGCACCAAGACGGTGAGCCTTTTAAGGGGCGCTCGCTGCTCTTCAATTATCTCTTCAAGAATTCTTTCGTGCATGGGTTCCGTGCGGAATGCATCGCCTATGATATACCCCACGGCAACTGCCACGACGGCAGGCAGCAGATATGTAAAATTCCAGGTGAGTTCGATCGTCATGAGAATACCCGTCAAAGGCGCTTTCACGACGGTGGTGAAAAAGGTGACCATGCATATAACGATAAGCCCATCGGAAAGAGCGGGATCCATACCCCACATTTGGAAAAGCAGGCTCATAGCGGCACCGATCCCCGCGCCCATCGCCATCATCGGAAGAGAGCCGCAACAAGGAAGCTCACAGCCGATATTCACGAGCGTAGTGATGAATTTCAACGCTATAATGATTAGCAAGGAAACGATAAGCGGAGCGCCGAACACGGACACGGTATGCTCTGATGCGCTTGAAAGTGCTTCGATAAACTCTACGCCGCCGCCCATAACGTAGCCGGTTACAAGGCCGCAAACACCCGCAAGCAGGAAGGGAATCGTGTATTTCCCCAGCCCCTTCCAAAAGTTCAGCTTCCGAAACTTCTTCCTTGCAAAGAATAGCAAGAAATAGTAACCGACGGCAACGAGGGATACAACGAGCGCCGCGCCGAGTGCGTAAAGCAAAAAGGGTATGCCTGCGTTTGCGGTGAAGGTGAAGCCCTCAAGAAACGGACCTACTTCCATACCCATTGCCGCCACGAGAAGATCGCGCACGGTGATTGCCGTGAGCACCGAAGAGAAGGAGCATACGAATACTTCTGGCGTGAAGCGCTTGTGTGCTTCCTCATAGGCAAATACCATGCCCGTAAGCGGAGCGTTCAGTACAACGGCAAGCCCTGCACTTGCACCGCCCGTAATTTGATATCTGCGAATGCTCGCGTTTCTGCGCGTAACGTCGCTCACGCCGTAGCCGCACGCGCCGCCGATCATAAGACTGGGCCCCTCTGCTCCTGCGGAAAGCCCCATAAAAACGACCATAAGGCTCGCGGCAAACATGCCGGTGAGCACTTTATACCATTTGAAATGAATAAGCCCTTGGGTAGCGCCCTCCGTTTGCGGAAAGCCGCTGCCGCGGATCAGGGGAATGAATTTGCAAAAACCGCCCACGATGATCGCTCCCAAAAAAAGCGCTACGAAGAGGAGCGGAATAAATGCCGGATACATACGAAGCACGTTATAGCAGCCCACCGAGAAATGCTCGGCAAACTCCACAAGCATATTATAAAGCGTTACAATGAGCCCTGCGAGGGCACCCGTAAGTGCACCCACCGCAACGATCTGAACCCCATAATTGACTTTTCGCCCAAAGGTCTTTATCTTTGTTTTCATCATTTTTATTATAACACAGTTTATTTTGGAAGTAAAGTGGTTGCGCATCATTGAAAAGCGCATTTCTGCGCAAAAAAATCCCCACAGGCAAGAGATCTGCTCTGCGGGGGAATGAATTTCTTATCTTGCAAACTGTGCGTGATATAGTTGCGAATAATATCCGCCCCGAGCAAGCAGCTCGGCGTGCGTGCCCTGCTCCACGATATTGCCTGCGTTCATCACCAAGATCAAATCGGCAGATTGAATGGTGGAAAGGCGGTGCGCAACGATGAACGAGGTTCTCCCACGCATAAGTGCGGCGAATGCCTCCTGTACGAGTTTTTCGGTGTGCGTATCAATGTTGGAAGTAGCTTCATCGAGAATCAGCATGGGCGGGCGGCAAAGCATAACCCGTGCAATGCAAAGCAGCTGTTTTTGCCCTGCGGAAAGCACGCCTTCATCGGAAATGACGGTATCGTAGCCTTCCGGCAAGCGTAGGATAAAAGAATGTGCTTTCGCCGTTTTGGCGGCCTCAATCATCTCCTCTTCGGTGCAATCAGGGGCACCCATGACCAAATTCTCTCGCACGGTACCCGTTTTAAGCCACGTTTCCTGCAGCACCATGCCAAAATTTTTGCGCAAGGAATCGCGTGTGATCTCACGGATATCGCGCCCATCTACAAAAATCGCACCGCCATCTACATCGTAAAAGCGCATAAGGAGGTTGATGAGTGTAGTTTTGCCACAGCCCGTGGGGCCAACGATGGCAACGCGCATCCCCGGCTTTACCTGCAAATTGAAATGCTCAATGAGCGGCCGCGCGGGATCATAGGAGAAAGAAACTTTTTCTGCGACAACCTCCCCCTTTGCTTCACCTAAAGAAGGAAGTTCTGCATCGGAAGGCTCTTCCTGCTCGTTGATAAGCGCAAAGAGCCTCCCTGCACAGGCAAGGGAATTTTGAAATTCGGAAAAGACTTCCGAAATTTCATTAAACGGCTTGGTATATTGGTTCGCGTATGATAGAAAAGTTGTGAGGTTTCCCACAGTAAACGCTGCACCCATGCCCGCTGTGGAGATCGTGAGAAGGCCGCCCGTGAGCGCAACTGCGGCATATACGAGAGAGTTGACGAAACGCGTTGTGGGGTTGGTAATCGAAGGGAAGAATACAGCTTTGAGAGAAGCTTCTCGAAGGGCTTCGTTCTTTTTGGCAAAGATCGCCGCGTTCTCATCCTCGCGAGAAAAAGCCTTAACGACTTTCAGGTTCCCGATCATCTCATCAACAAACGCCGATTCCTCTGCCCGCGCCTTCGTTTGCGCCTTAAATGTATGATAGCTGCGCGCAGCGATAAATCGCGCTACGAAGAAGGAGAGCGGCGTGATGCAGAAAACAACGAGTGCGATTTCCCAGCGTATTGCGAGCATGATTCCTAAAACGCCTGCGATTGTGAGCACTCCTGTAAAGAGCTGGGTAAAGCCCAAAAGAAGCCCCTCGGAGAACTGCTCGGCATCCGTTACGATAACGTTTGCAATGTCCCCATAGGCGCGGTTATCAACGTAGCGCAAGGGAAGCACGCTGAGCTTGGAGAAAGCTTCTCCTCTGATCTGCGCAAGCACACGAAAGGCGATGCGATTGTTCGTAAAGCTCATTACCCATTGGAAGAGCGCCGCCGCCACGGCAGAAAGTGCGATTGCTATTAAATTCCCTCTGAGCGCGCTCCAATCAACTTCTGCTTCGCCGAGAATGCAATCAATCGCTTTACCCGCAAAGTAAGGGGAAAGAAGCTGCCCCGCCACGACGACAAGCGCGGAAAATACGGTGAGTGCCAAAAGGTGCCCGTGCGGCTTTAAATAGCGGAGTATGCCCGCAAAGATTTCACGCTTTTTCATGGCCTTCCTCCGATTGTGATTCGTAGATCTCCCGATAGTGTGCGCAGTGTTGCATGAGCTCTTTATGGGTACCCATGCCCACGATGCGCCCCTCGTCAAGCACTAATATTTTATCTGCATTCATCACGGAAGCCACTCGCTGGGATACGATGAACACCGTGCAAGTAAGCGTTTTTAGCGCCGCGCGAAGGTGTGCATCCGTCACGTAGTCGAGCGCGGAAGAGGAATCGTCTAACACGAGAATCTCGGGGTTTTTCACGAGAGCGCGAGCGATCGTGAGGCGCTGGCGCTGTCCGCCCGAAAGGTTGCGCCCATCCTGCGCGATTTCGCCGCACAAGCCGCCCTTTGCGGAAAGAACGTCCGCCGCCTGCGCGATATCCACCGCCCGAAGAAGCTCCTCATCCGTTGCGTTTTCCCGTCCCCACTTCAAATTTGATGCAATGGAGCCGCGAAAGAGTACCGCTCTCTGGGGCACATAGCCAATTCGCTCACGAAGCGCTGTAACGGGAATATGGTTAACGTCCTCTCCGCACAACTTCACGCATCCCTCCGTCGCCTCATAGAAGCGAGGTAAAAGACGAACGAGCGTAGATTTTCCGCAGCCCGTACCGCCGAGCACGCCGATCGTTTCCCCGCGGCTTGCTGTGAAGCTGATATTTTGCAGAGCAGGAGCGCCGCCTTCTGCATAGGTGAAGGATACGTTTTCAAAGGAAACGTGGGGCTTTTGCACGGTGCAGCTTTCGATGCCCTGCACCACCTCTGCCGCGGCTATAGGAGAGGCTAACTTTTCTCGCTCCCCTTCCGTATCCAATACAACGCCGATGCGCTTCATGCAGGAGACCGCCCTCGTGATCGTAACAATGAGGTTTGCAAATTTCACAAGCTCCACGAGAATGAGTGCGAGATAGTTATAGAGGGCAACAACGTTCCCCTGCCCCAGTGCACCGAAATCTACCCGAAGCGCGCCAACGGCGATGAGGGCGATCACCGCGATATTCACAAGTGCGTAAGTGATCGGCGCAGAGAGCGCGGCGATCTTACCCACGCGCACCTGCTCCTCCGCGAGCAACACGCTCTTTTCTTTGAATGCAACGCGCTCTTTATCTTCCATGCGGAAGGCACGAATAACGCGTGCGCCCTTGAGGTTTTCCCGAGCGGAAAGATATATGCCATCGAGCTTTTCCTGCACAGCCCGATAACGGGGAATGCACAGCGCCATAACGGTGAACACGACGATGGCAAGAAGCGGGATCACGCATAGAAATACAGTGCCTGCCCATACGTCGATGGCAAACGCCATCACCACCGCACCGAACACGACGATGGGTGAACGCAAAAAGAGACGGAGCGTCATATTGACTCCCGTCTGCACTTGATTCACGTCGCTCGACATGCGAGTGAGCATAGAGGAGGTACCCATGCCATCAATCTGCGTGAAGGAAAAAGATTGCATTCTATTGAAGAGACGGCCACGAAGCTCTGCGGAAGTACCCACAGCCGCTTTCGCCGCAAAGTACTGCGCGGTGAGCGCAAAGCCAAGCCCGATGAGCCCGAAGCCAACGAGCAGCAGGCAAGCATTTACGATGTAACCTGCATTCCCGCTTTTTACGCCGTTTTCAATTACCGCCGCTACGACGAGGGGCACCACCAGCTCCATTCCTGCTTCGAGCAGCTTGAAAAGAGGCGCCAAAACCGCCTCGATCCGATAAGCTTTTAAACAGGAGAGCAGATGTTTCATACCAAGAATAAATATACATAGTACGCAATAAATGCAAGCACCATGACCGCGCCGGCGGGTTTTTTAAGCGATTTTTTGCTGAGCAAAATGAGAATTAAAAGAAGCACGGCGGCACCGAGTGCAACGAGCGCATCCACCAAATTCCCCGCAACCGTAAACGTGAGCGGATAGAAAAGAGAAGCTGCGCCTGCAACGAGCGCGATGTTGAAGATATTGCTGCCTATGATGTTTCCTACGGCGATATCCGTTTCACCCTTCTTGGCCGCGACAACGGAGGTGACGAGTTCAGGTAAGCTTGTTCCGATTGCAACAACGGTGAGCCCAATAATGCGTTCGGAAACGCCGAAGTATTCCGCAAGGCCGCGCGCACCATCTACGAGCAACGTGCCGCCACCCACAACGCAAGCGAGCCCAACAAGCGTGAGCAGAACGAGGAACCAGGTTTTTTCTTCCATTTTAGCAAACCACTTCTGGAGCTTGCCACGCGGCTCCTCTTTTTCTTCCTCTATGGGGACTTCGCCGCGAGCGAGTTTTTCGCGTTGCTCCTTGCGCGCATTCCAAAAGAGAAGTGCCATATAGACGCACATTAGAATGAGAAGAATGAGCCCATCGTACCAGGCGAGCGCGTATCCCCACACGCCCAGCCCCACGAGCAGCGCGGAAAAGATGATGAGCGCCGGAATATCGAGGTGCATTGAGCTCTTTTGCACAGGCAGATTGTGAATGAGTGCAGAAACGCCGAGAATGAGAAGAATATTCACTATATTGCTTCCCACAACGTTCCCAATAGAGATATCTGTGGCGTGCTGAATGGCCGAAGTTACGGAAACGGCGAGCTCGGGCGCGCTCGTTCCGAACGCTACAATAGTAAGCCCAATGACGAGAGCCGGAATTTTTAGCTTTTTTGCAATGCCGGCAGCGCCCTCCACGAACCAATCCGCCCCCTTCACAAGAAGCGTAAATCCGATGATAATAAATGGAATAGAAACATAAAGAGGCATACTGTTTTTCCTTTATCGTGTAAATTTGATTATATGCACTTCTCTTCGAAAATTTTGCCGCATTGATAGCAATTCATATAGCGGTTTCACAAATTTTACAAGAGCCCTTCGATTAGGATTTTTATTGCGATGATGAGAAGTATGGCGCCCGGGAATTCCGATTTAACCGCGAACCTATCCCCCACTTTCTTACCCAAAAGAACTGCTGGCAGCACAAGAAGAAAGGTAACTGCACCTATCACTACGGAGCACCAAAGTGCAGACATGGGTAGGCCTTGCGCCGTTTCCACGGCGAGGAGCGTAACGCCGATGGCAAGCGCATCGAGGCTGGTTGCCACCGCCTGAACGAGGAGCTTGCCTACGCCGAGGGGTTTCAAGGACTCTTGCTCTTTCTCCTCTTTCTTTTCACGCCTTTCAAGAATTCCATCCACGATCATCTTTCCGCCGATGAAAAAGAGAATGGCAAAGGCAAGCCACGGTGCGATCTTTTCCACGAGCGTTGAAAAAGCGTATCCACAGTAGTATCCCAAAACGGGCATTAAAAACTGAAATAGCCCGAATGCTCCTGCCACTGCGAGAATTTTTCCCCACTTCATGTGCGGTTCTGCCATGCCGTTCGTCATGCCCACGGCAACGGCGTCCATCGCGAGCGCAATGCTTATAAGCAGTATCTCCCAAATTTGCATAACTTTTTCCTTACTCTCCGCCACGGATTGCCCGCAGAGAGCGTGCGTATTATTTAAGAAAAAAGACCTACGCACGAAAATCCGTGCATAAGTCTCACCGTTTCATGCAGTACCCGCGCCTAACGCGCATGATGTGGACGCTGCCGCTCGCAAATTTTTTGCAAGCCGATTACTCCCCTATGACGCTTTGAGTGTAGCACAGCGGCGCCGCTTTGTCAAGCATTTACACCTTCTTTTCCAGCCGCTTTATGCGGCTCATAGGAAAAGGTGCCGTCTGCGGCGTGCAAAGCTCAGTTTTGAGCACGCTTCCCTCCATAAGCCGATCGGCTTTCCCAAGAGGCGCGAGAACGCGATCTCCCACCTCCACCGCAAAGGGTGCGAGATACCAATAAGGCACGCCGAGAATTTCTACCTTGGCAAAGAGATGAAGTCCGTTTTCAAAAAGCACTCCGCCGCTTAAAGAATGGATCATATGCTTCTCCTTTTTTAAAACAGAGGCGCGAAAAGTTTGGCGATTTCACATACCCACCGCCACACCACGCTCCGCTTGGCATCTTCGAGCGTTTGCTGTTTGGAGAGGGAAAACGTTGTAGCCATGTCTGCCTTCATGCTCTCCATGGCGCGCGTTTTATACATCAGCACGGCATCCTCAAAGTGATAGAGGAATGCACGGTAATCCAAATTGATCGTGCCCACGAGGGCAACGTCGTCATCCGCAAGCACCATCTTTGCGTGCATAAAGCCGGGCGTATATTCATATATTTTCACCCCGCCCTTGATGAGCGCCGCATAGTTGGACCGGGTGAGCGCGAACGCCACCTTCTTATCGGGAACGTGCGGCGTTACGATGCGCACATCCACGCCGCGCTGCGCTGCAAGCGTGAGCGCCTCGCGCATACGGTAATCAATGATGAGGTAGGGCGTGGAAATCCAAACATATTTATTCGCACTGCTGATGATATTTACGTAAACATCCTCCCCCAAGTGCCGCTTGTAAAGCGGATGGGGGCCATCGCCGAAGGGCTGCACAAACCCCTCGTCCTCAAAATGCTCGTGCTTTTGCACAAGGAAGGGCGTGATATCCTCCACCTCCTTCTTCTGCATGCAGTACAGGCGGTAAAAAAGAAGGGTGAGATTGTGTACCCCCGCCCCTTCGAGGCGCACCGCTGTATCCTTCCAATGCCCGAACGGCTGTACAGCATTCACGTACTCATCGGCAAGGTTGATGCCGCCCGTGTAGCCCACCTTCCCATCAATGACGACGATCTTACGGTGATCACGGTTGTTGTGTACGCTCGTAACTACGGGCACGAACGGGTTGAATTTGATGCAATCAATGCCCTTCTTGCGTAGCGTACGATGATAGTTGAGGTGTATCTTTCCCATGCATCCGATATCATCGTACATGAGGCGAACGATAACCCCCTCCTTTACCTTTCGCTCCAAAATTTCGAGAATTGCATTCCAGAATTCTCCACGCTCGATAATAAAATACTCGAGCAGTATATACTTTTCCGCGTGCTCCAAATCCCCTAACAGGCGGTCGCGAAACTTTTCACCCACGGGGAAGTACTCCGTCTTCGTGCCCGCGTGGATGGCCGCAGAGGGGTTTGCCGTGCTGAGTGCAACGCTCACGGCAGACCAATGCCCCATTTTTGAACGTAGCTCCTCCGGGCTGCTTCCTTTTGCGGCACGCTCCTCGGTGATATCGAAAAGCGCACGGTAGAGACGGCGCTCTTTGCGCGAAGGGCGATGCCAGGAAAAGACGACGTAAATCGCCACCCCAAAGAGGTTCATAATTGTAATGCACAGAAGCCAAGGGATCTTCGTTTCGGGCACCATGTCGCGATTGGCACAGTGCAAAACGGCTATCAGCACGATGATCCAACGCATAATCTCGAATCCGATTTCCATATGCTCCGTGTACTCCTCCAGTGCAGGAAAGAGCGCTACGAGCGCATTGCCCAGATAGTAAAAGCCGTAAACACTGATAAGATAGAGCGCTACGAACATCAAAATGATGATAAGCGCTGTTAGCGGAAATCGGCTGAATATCCTTTTGAATACCTTATTTTTCATATGGTGCCTCAAACCCTTTCAAACACGGTGCATCCACACGGTGCAAAAGTTTTTGTAAATTCCCCGTTAAGCATGACATCTGCACCGGGCACGTGCAGCTTTTTCAATGCGGATGCGCCGAGAAATGCTTGTGCGGAAATATCCTCCGCACGGAGTCCGCACACATCAATCTCTTCGATCGTATCGCAGGCATAAAACGAATATGGAGCGAGCTTTCCGCCCGTGATCCTCACGTGGCGCAACGTTTTTGGAACGCGGTACTCGCCCGCATCCTCCCACAGATATGCAAACTCACCGATATACGCACTCCCCGAGGCGTTTATTGCACTGCCCGCATACGGCAATGTGAGCGAAACGAGGCTCTTACATGGTAAAAGGGCACCCATGTCCGCAAAGGAGCTCTCGGAAAGAGTGAGCTCCGTGAGGTGAGGAAGGGCTGCAACCAGCCTTCTGCCGCCAACGCCATCGAGGTAGAGCGCGCCGCCCTCTGCACAGTAGGGCGCCTCTGTGGCGATTTCTTCCACTTCACTTTCCATGAGATCGCGCGCCGAAACCTGTGCATTTGCCGTAAGCCGAAGTTTACTCGCTCCAACAGATGTTAAATATCCGCTCGGAAGCCCTCCCTCAAGAAGAACGAGTTCTCTTGCAAAATATGGAACCACATGTTTTACACGTTCGCCATCAAACGCAAAAGCGCCCGAAGTATAAAATATAGTTTCGCCATAGCGCCTGTACAGTGCGGTACGCTCGAGCTTAGAGAGGCCACCCATGTCCAGGGTTACAAGTTCGAAAAGATTCCCTTGTGAAAAAACGGCATAGGCATGCCTGAATCTGCTCCCTGTTTCGATCACTCCAACGTGCGCCCCTCGCTTTAGTTCGAGATTTCCATCGGCTCCGATTCCGATGAGGGCGGCGTACGCACTTGCATAACTCTCTTCCGCATAGCCATCATCCCAAATGCAACGATAAACTTCTCTCTCGGAAGAAAGCGCGTGCGGAAGAGGAAAGATGAGCATCGCCAGCGAAGAGAACACGAGTGCCACGGAAAGAGCGAGAGCGCCTAACTTGCGCCAAAATTTTACCATTTTAACCGGTGCAACTCCCCTTTCGTTAATAGCCCGGCATAGCCGTTTTGGCGCAAGCCTTCGTACACGGCAATTGCTACGCTGTTGGAAAGGTTCAACGAGCGCCGATCTTCCAACATGGGAATGCGCACACAGCTTTCTTTATTCGCCACGAGAAGTTCTTCTTTAAGTCCTGCAGTTTCCTTTCCAAATACGAGGACCGCACCCTGCACAAATTCGGCTTCGGAATATATGCGCTCGGCCTTCGTCGTAAAAAAATATATGGGCGCGCCCGCAAGCGAAGCAAGAACTTCCTCTATGGAATCATGCACACGCACCTCAACGAGATGCCAATAATCGAGCCCCGCACGCTTTAAATACTTATCGGAAAGCTCAAAGCCGAGTGGCTTCACGAGGTGCAGCACGCACCCCGTTGCCGCGCAGGTGCGCGCAATGTTACCTGCATTCTGCGGAATTTCCGGCTCTACAAGAACAATATGAAACATAGCTATATTGTAATACAAATTTTCAAGTTTGGCAAGCCAAAAACAGATATTCGAAAAAACATTTTCTTCACAAAGCGTAAGCCCCGCCCCTTCTATGATGGGAAGTGCGATATCGATATATTTCGATATTCATCTAAATATATTTATTTTTAGCTTTATATTGCGTTTTTTATTGATAAATAGCAAAATTATCCGCTATTTCGATTAATATCGAAATAGCGGATAACAAATTTCCTTTTCCTTTCTTTATCGCAGATAACTGCCTCTTGCGCTCTCACGAACGCGGTAGATGCGCAGCTCCTCACCGCTGTTTGCATCAATATAGACGATATATTCATCTTCGCCGTATCCGCAAGAAAACTCATAGGCAATCGCTTCTCTTCCCTCCACAGGAATGAGTGCGAGATTGGCACCGTGCACCTCCAGCCCTGCGGAGAGCTTTTCTGCCGCCTCCTGCTTCGTGAGTGCATGCTCCAGCATGCGCTCCTTTTCATTAAGGAGGTAACCGCGAGCATCCATTCCCACAACGCGCCCCTTTTCCTCACACACGCGAACGCGGATGATCTCAGGGTAGATGCGCACACCGCAGCTAACCGTTGTATAAGTGAGGTTGGCAACCATTCCTCCATCAGCCATCCACACTGCGCCCACATTTTCGATGCCGATCCCCTTTAAAAATTCGCGCGCGATCGCATCACACGTTTCAAGATCAAAGTTTTTTTGCGTGCATTCCTCATAGGTATCGAAGAAGGCAAGCTTACCGCCGTTTTTCGTGATCTCAGCAAAAATCTCAAGATCGTTCTCATCGGTGAGAACAAAGTTATAGCAGGAAACCTCGCGCGCAATCGTTTCGCCCGTGTATTTGATCTCACGGACATGGTAGTTTTCGAAATACTTCATTGCGCGCGCCTCTGCTTCGGAAACGCTGATCTCCGCAAAGCGTGCAAGACGGTTTTCGCCAACGTTGCCTTCGCCCGCAAACGGCGCATGAGCTAGCTCTTCGGTTGCTAAACGCGTTCTTCTTCCCATCTCGCCGAACTTCTCGCTCATGCCCTCCGCGTTTCCCTCTAAAAATTCTCTGAGGTCGCTCTCCGTCATGTTCATAATGAGGCCGTTGAGCTCGTTATAGAGGCGATCGTTGATTTCATAGAGGCGGCTCACATGCTCGATCTCCTGCGCGCTGAGCGAACGCCCGGAGGCAAGCTTTGCGAGCATGGTGCGCGCATAAATGCCCGTACTGTTTACGAAGGAGGAAATATCCGTGCCCGTGGCGCTATCTACCGGCACCTTTTCAAGGGCACTCTCCATGAGCGCGGAATCCACCAGGATATCGGTGAGAAGCCTCCTCTGCTCGTTTGCACCCGAAGAGATGCGAAGCTTGCCAAGATTTTCATCAAGATCTTCGGAAACGGCTGCCATTTCGTAGAGCGTGGAACGGTAACCGTTTTCGCTTGCAAGCATCATTTCATTCATGCGAAAGGAGCCTGCCGTAACGATCGTTGCAAGAATAAGGCATGCCGTGCCGAGAGAAATAACGGCTGCAAGCCAGCCACCGAACCCTGCGGTGCGTCGCTCGGTTTTCTGCTCGCGCTTGTGCTTTTTATCCTCTGCCTTGCGGACACGGGCCGCCTCTTTTGCTTGAAGCCAACTTTCACGCGCCTTTTCACGCGCCGCTTGCTTTTGGCTGCGAAGAGCCATACGCTCGCTCTTTTCACGCGCGAGGCGATTTTGGCGCTCCGCCTTAGATTCGTTTTTCAGCATTTCACGGCGTGCAGCTTTTTCGGCACGGCGCTCCACCTTCTTTTCTTTCAGCTCCGCACGCTTGCGCGCGATCATTTCCTTGCGCGCAAGGCGCTTTTCGGCAACGGCACGCTTATGGGCGAGCTTCTTGTCCTTGAGCGCTGCTTTCTGTTCGGTTTTCGATTGCTTTGCGGAAACCTTCTTTTCCTCTTGCACCTTCTTTTTTTCAGCACGCTTTCTTGCTTCCGCAATACGCTTATCCGCCGCCGCTTCTTCACGCTGTTCCGCGGTCTTGGAAACTTCTTTCTTTGCGGAGCCTTTGGACATGGCACCTCCGTTTTTCATCGATTTTTTCACGGGCGCCGCCGGCTTCTTCGTATCAACGCTTTCTTGCGTAAAGGTTTCTTCCTCTACGCGCTCCACCTTCTTTGCCCCGCTGGATACGTTCTTTCCGATTTCACTTTTCATTTCTTCTCCTCCTTAAATGGCAAAGACGTGCTTGCCGATAACCGTGACCGTTTTACGGTTGAAAATCCACGAGCTCGTTGCAACGGCGGGATTATAGTAGTAAAGGCAACCGTACGTTGGATCCCATCCGTTCATGGCGTCACGTGCGGCGTTATATGCCGTTTGATTGGGTTCTAAGTTGATCTGTCCATCCGTGACCGCGGTGAAGGCACCCTTTTGATAAACGACGCCTGCAATCGTATTGGGGAAGGACGAACTCCTCACACGGTTCATGATGACCGCACCGATGGCAACCTGCCCCGTGTAGCTCTCTCCTCTTCCCTCGGCGTAAATGCACTTGGCGAGAAGGTAAAGATCGGATGAGGTGTAGTTGGAAGCACCTGCGTTTGCGCTCGAAGAGTTTCCTCCCGTTAGTGCGTTGTAGGAAGCCGTCATACCAAGCGCTTTATAGGTTGCCTTGCCAACGACGCCATCTGCGCTTAATCCGTTTTTCTTCTGGAAGGCGATAACCGCCTGCTTTGTGCCCGCGCCAAAGATTCCGTCTACAGCGCCCTTGTAGTAGCCCCATTGTTTCAATCTGCGCTGGACTTCCTTTACCTCTGCACCCGTACTGCCTTGGCGGAGCACGGCCGTCTCTATGGCAAGTTCCAGCGCGGTATCGGCCGCTTCCTGCACGCTCGCGGTCGTCGTGATGACCCCGGCGGCCATGGTCGCGAGCATCGCAAGCGAAAGCGCGCCGATTGCCAAAAACTTTTTCATATATTCCTCCTATGCACAATGTGCGCAAGGCGAAATTTTTTATGCGAACTTTTTTGATACGGTCATGAAAGAAAGGGCACACGCTCGATTCATGCCGCCTTTTTCGTTCACAAAAAAATTCAGTGTATAAAAAATTCTTTCACGGCAATAATTGTGTTGCGAGGTGAAAGATGAAAAAGTTCGGCTTAATCGGATTATTTCTGTTTGCAATTTTGGCAATTATGCTTTTCTGCGGTGGATTTGAGGACATGGGTACGGGCAATGCTGCCTACCTACGCGTACATATCCGCGCCGATTCCAACGAAAGCGCGGCGCAGGCAGTGAAATATAAGGTGCGAGATGCAGTTGTGGAATATCTAACGCCCACCGTTGCCGCATGCGAAACGAAGGAAGAAGCAATGAAAAAGATTCGAAGCAATCTTGCTGCCATTGAGAAGGTGGCGGAGCGTGTTCTTTGTGTAAACGGATTTTCTTACAGCGCGAAAGCAAGCCTTCGCCGCGAAGAGTTCCCCACGCGCGTTTATGAAAACGTCACTCTTGAAGCAGGCGTATACGACGCGCTCATCTTGGAGCTTGGCGCGGGAAAAGGTGATAATTGGTGGTGCGTCATCTATCCGCCGCTCTGCTTCACAGGCGGCGGTGGAAACGTGATTTATAGAAGCAAGATTCTGGAAATCATTCAACAGTTTTTCAGATAAAAAGAGCCGCGCGCCGTGCAATAAGCACGGCGCGCGGCCGTATGATAGATTTTTCAAAAGGCGCCTTCGATAACGCCGCCGCCCAGGCATTGGCGCTCATCGTATAAAACCGCGTATTGCCCTTCGGTGACAGCGCGCTGCGGCTCATCGAAAAATATCTTGCAAGTATCTTCGCCCGTTCGCTCAACGAGCACGCCCTGCTCCCCCTGCCGATAGCGGAACTTTGCCGTGCAACGGAAGGTGCTTTCCTCGGGCATGGTGGGGATATAATTCATATTGGAGACGAAACAGCCGTTTGAATAGAGAGGAGATTCATCGCCGTGAGAAACGTAGAGAACATTCTTTTCGAGATCTTTTTTTACGACGAACCATCGCCCTTCTTCCCCCTTTTTGCCGCCGAGATCAAGCCCCCTGCGCTGACCGAGCGTGTAGTACATAAGACCCTGGTGCGCGCCCACTTCTTCGCCCTCGAGCGTTACGATCTTCCCCGGCCGTGCAGGCAGGTACTCTTGCAAAAATTTGCGGAAGTTCCGCTCGCCGATGAAACAGATGCCCGTGGAATCCTTCTTCTTCGCGGTGGCAAGCCCCGCGCTTTCGGCGATAGCACGCACCTCCGCCTTTTGAAGATGGGAGAGCGGAAAGAGCACTCCTTCCAGCTGGCTTTGCGTAAGCTGATTGAGGAAGTAAGTTTGATCCTTGCCTGCATCCGCCGCCTTGAGGAGACGGTGCACACCCCCTTCGTGGGAAATACCGCAGTAGTGCCCTGTTGCAACGTAATCGGCGCCCAGCTGTTTTGCGTAATCCTTGAAGGGACCGAATTTGATCTCACGGTTGCATAGCACGTCGGGGTTGGGCGTTCTACCCGCCTTGTATTCAGCGAGGAAGTAGGAAAAGACGCGCTCCATATACTCCTTTGCGAAGTTGACCGTGTAGTAAGGAATTTCGAGAAGGGAAGCAACGCGCTTCACGTCCTCAAAGTCGTCGTCGGCGGTGCAGGCGCCGTTTTCATCTTGCTCCTCCCAATTGCGCATAAAGAGGCCTACCACGTTATAGCCCGCTTCTTTGAGCAGATACGCCGCAACCGAGCTATCCACGCCGCCCGAAAGCCCTATCACGACAGTTTTCTTCGGCATACGCCTCTCCTTTCACGGCTTCGCAATTTCGCCGCCCGAATTTTTTTCTCCATTTTACCATAATCCGCCGAAAATATAAAGCATTTTTTTGGGGAATGTGCTATAATGTGTTCTACAAAGTGCGCTTTAATGGGCGCTCTTGTGCTACAATATGTGTCCGTAGCTCAGTTGGATAGAGCGCAAGCCTCCGGAGCTTGAGGCCGCAGGTTCGACTCCTGTCGGGCACACCAAAGAAAAGGACGGTTTTTCCGTTCTTTTTTTGTGGATTTGAGAACGTTGGTTGGAATAAATTTTTAGAAACATCAAAAAATAGGCAATTATTTTTTCATACCCCCTTGATTTTTGGCGAAAATGCTGTATAATGAGTGCAAGCGGGCTTTCACCGCATTCAACGACAAGGGGTACAATCCTATGAATTTCTCAGCCAAAAACATCCGCAATATCGCGGTTGTAGGGCATAGCGGCGAGGGGAAAACCACCCTCTGCGAGGCGATGCTCTTCAATGCCGGCGTGATCGAGCGCATGGGCAAGATTGAAACCGGTTCTACCGTGTGCGATTTCGATGAACTTGAAATTGCAAGAAAATCTTCTATTTCGCTCGCCGTTGCCTACCTGAACTGGAAGGACGTAAAGCTCAACCTCATCGATGGTCCCGGATTCTACGATTTCGAAGGCGAATTCAATTCCGCAATGCGCGCAGCAGGCGCGGCGCTCGTTGTTACGGGTGCAAACGGCGCAGTTTCCGTTGGCGCGGAGAAGGCGATCAATCTCTGCCTCAAGGCAAAGAAGCCGCTCGTTGTGTTCATCAACGGCATGGATAAAGAGAACGCCGATTACCATGGCACCGTGCACGCCCTTCAGGAGCAATATAAGGGCAAGATCGCGCCCATTCAGATTCCCATCATGGAAGGCAATAAGATGGCGGGCATTGTGAACGCGCTCACCGGCAAGGCTTATAAATTCACCAACGTCGGGCCCGAAGAGATCCCCGTTCCCGATATTTATCGGCGCGATCTCGAAGAGATGCAGGCGGCGCTCATGGAAACTGCCGCAGAAAACGATGAAGTGCTGCTCGAAAAATACTTCGAGGATGGTTTCCTTTCTCGCGAGGATACCATTCACGGCATCCGCAAGGGAATCTTCTCTATCAACGTCATTCCCGTTATGGCAGGCAGCGCGTTACAGAACAAGGGCGTTATCAACCTCATGAACGAGATCGTGAACTACATGCCCGAAGCAACGGAGCGCGCAGGCATTCCTGCAACCGACCTCAAGAAGGATACCGTTGTTGGCGTTGCGTGCGAAGAAAATGCACCTCTCGCGGCGCAAGTATTCAAGACGGCCGTTGATGCCTTCGTAGGCAAGATGAACTATCTCCGCGTTTGCCGCGGCAAATTGAAAACGGGTACCGACGTTTATAACCCCAACACGAATACCACGGAGCGCATCAACTCGCTTTACGTTGTGCGCGGCAAGAAGCTTGAGCCTGTGAGCGAGCTCTGCGCGGGCGATATCGGCGCCGTTTCCAAGCTTGCGAACACGGGCACGAACGATACCCTCTGCGATCCGAACGCCCCCGTGCAGTTTGACGCGATCCCCTTCCCGAAGCCCGTGCTTGCAATGGCGGCGTTTGCCACGGTGCGCGGCACGGAAGATAAGGTGTTCGGCGGCCTCAACCGCCTCGCCGAAGAGGATATGAGCTTCCAAGTAACCAAGAACCCCGATACGGGCGAAACGCTCGCTTGTGGGCAGGGCGAAGTGCACCTCGATATCATCAAGAGAAAGCTGAAGGCAAAATTCGGTGCGGATGCGGAATTCAAGCTCCCCACCGTTGCCTACCGCGAAACGATTCGTGCAACGGCAGTTGCAGAAGGCAAGCACAAGAAGCAGACCGGCGGACATGGTCAGTTCGGACGCGTTCTCATCCGCTTCGAACCCTGCGAAAAGGACTTCGAGTTTGCAGATGAAGTTGTGGGCGGCACCGTTCCCAAGAACTATATTCCTGCCGTTGAAAAAGGACTTTTGGATTGCCTTGGCCACGGCGTGCTCGCGGGCTACCCCGTAATCCGTATGCGTGCGGTTCTCTTCGATGGCGGATACCACCCCGTAGATTCCTCGGAAGCCGCTTTCAAAACGGCCGCCGAACTCGCGTTTAAGGAAGGCATGAAGAATGCCAGCCCCGTTCTCCTTGAGCCCATCCAGAGCCTCAAGATCGCCGTTCCCGAGCAGTACGTGGGCGACGTTATGGGCGACCTCAACAAGCGCAGAGGCCGCATCATCGGCATGGATACCCTCGAAGGGCTGCAGGTGATCACCGCAGAAGCGCCGCAGGGCGAGATCCTCACGTATGCTACGTCGCTTCGATCGATGACGCAAGGCAGAGGCAAGTTCACGGAAAGCTTCTCTCGCTACGAGCAGGCACCCGATATGGTTCTGCAGAATTTGAACAAAGCGTAAAGCGATAATAATAATTCCCCCACGGCGTTGCCGTGGGGGTTCGTTTTTTCATGCAAAATGCAAATGAAAAGGCGTGGGATATCCCACGCCTATTCGTTCATCCTATCGGCAACTCATGCATCTACCTTTCAGGCGCTTTTTCTATAGTTGAATTATAAATTTTTTACGTAGCCACTCCCCTTTTGCTTCCCAACTTTACCCCAGATATAGCAATAACGCCGTTTTTACAGATCGCTCTGTAAAAACGGCTTTATTCTGGTGCCGGTGGTCGGGCTCGAACCGACACGGTATCGCTACCGAGGGATTTTAAGTCCCTTGCGTCTGCCAATTCCACCACACCGGCGCAGTTGCATAGATATAAAAAAAATGCCGAGGCAGCGACGTAGCTACTGCCTCGGCACCGCACGTTTGGAGGCGCCACCCGGATTTGAACCGGGGAATCAGGGTTTTGCAGACCCTTGCCTTACCACTTGGCTATGGCGCCAAAAAAAACAGTGCGGACGCTGTGTTTGGAGCGGGAAACGAGATTCGAACCCGCGACATCCACCTTGGCAAGGTGGCGCTCTACCACTGAGCTATTCCCGCATAAAAAGCTTTCCGCACTGTATTGGTGGAAGTTATAGGGTTCGAACCTATGACCCCCTGCTTGTAAGGCAGGTGCTCTCCCAGCTGAGCTAAACTTCCGATTGCTTGAATACTATACCACATTCGAAAAAAGATTGCAAGCGTTTTTTCTTAAAATCGCAAATTTTTTTCGTAAATTTTCTTTTTACTGCTTATGACGGGGCTCATCTTAATGTTCCTTATAAAAAAGGCGGCACGATTTTTCAAAGATGAAAAGCTTTTTCATGTGCTTGGATATGATTTTAATAATCTCTTCGTGGCAAATCTCCCGCGTGCTTTCATAATGCAAACGAAGAAAACCCCCACACCATGTCCGGCGTGGGGGCTAATGATTTTTTCTTAGTAAACGCTGACCTGCTTCTTGTCACGCTTCGTCTCATAACGAACGACGCCATCCTTAAGGGCGAAGAGCGTATCATCTCCACCGATGCCGACGTTGTTACCGGGGTGGATCTTCGTGCCGCGCTGGCGCACGAGGATGCTACCCGCAAGAACCTCCTGGCCATCCTGACGCTTCACGCCAAGGCGCTTCGCGTTGGAATCTCTGCCGTTGTGGGAGGAACCGGTACCCTTTTTATGAGCGAATAATGCGATAAAAATCATACTTATTCTCCTTAAATGTTATTCGGGTTGCGCCCCGTGCGATTAAACGGTGATCTTTTCAATCTTCACCGCGGTGAAAGGCTGACGGTGGCCCTGTTTCTTACGCTCGTTCTTCTTCGCCTTGTACTTAAAGACGATGATCTTCTTGAACTTATCCTGCGCCTGAACGGTTGCCGTCACCTTAGCGGATTTAGCGGCCTCGCCGACGGTTACGTTACCGCCGTCTGCCACCATCACGACGTTGAAGGAAACCTCTGCGCCAACTTCAGCGTTGAGCTTTTCCACCTTCACTACGTCGCCCTCGGAAACCTTATACTGCTTTCCGCCGTTTTCGATGATTGCGTACATTTCGCGTTTTACCTCCTCTTACCAGTCTCGCAAGATGTCGTAGGCGATTCCTCTGTTTCAAGAATGCTTGGCTGCCCGTTCTTAGCGGCTCAGGGTATAATTTATCATACTGAGTAGGAAAAGTCAAGCACTTTTCGCATAGATCGCGAGATTTTTTCGCAAACTGCGGGAAAAGGAGAGAGAATATGTCTATCAAAAAGAGTGAAGAAGTTTTGGCGGAGGTGCATCGCAACTGCCTATATGCATTGGAATCTATTTCAGATATCCTGCCCGAGACGGATGATACCGAGCTCAAGGAGGAGCTTTTGCGCCAACACGAGGAATACGAGCGCATTTCGAGCCAGGCAGCGCTGCTTGCGCGCGAGCGCTCCATTGAGCTGAAAAATCCCAGCCCGATCAAGAAGGCGATGATGTGGTCCGGCATTAAAATGAACACCATGAAGGATGATTCACGCGCGCATATTGCGGAAATGATGGTGCAGGGCACGGTGATGGGCGTTACCGCACTGCGCGCCTCGCTCGGCGAAATGAGCGAGGCGGGCGCCGACGAAGAGATTAAAAAGCTCGCGGAAGAGCTTTTGAAAACAGAAGAAAAATTTGAAAAAAAGTGGAAGGAACTGATTGCGTAACAACGCTATTTGCTACAACGGGCGGCTGAAATTCAGCCGCCCGTTTTCATTTTACAAAGCTTTTCCAACGATCCCTCTGCGACGAGATTTTTTAGCGGCTCTTCGTACTTTCCCTCGCCGAGCGCAGTGAGAAATTCTTCCTCGGAAAGCTCGCCAATAAATTCCCCGCTCTCAAAGAGCAAAAGCGTGAGATACTTATCCTCCCTGAGAAAGCGCAACGCATCTTTTAGCGCAACCTCCGAAGAAAGCGCGATGCGCCTTTCCTCAACTCCGTGCTCAATGCGCCGAGGCGAAAACTTAATTTTTGCGTAACTTCCGCCGCCAAATGCGCCGGCGGCGAGCATAACAGCAAACGCAAGCGCCGTGAAGGCAGGCGCATAAAAACAACTCCAGACGAAATACGCCAACACCATGCCCGCGATGAGCAAGCTCAAAACCCTTCCGATGATGCGTGCCCTCTTCTCTCCGAAAGGAGAAAGCAGAAGGCGCAAAATGCGCCCGCCATCCAAGGGATAAGCAGGAAGCAGATTGACGAAAAAAAGCGAAAAAGAGACGGTTGCCGCAAGCTCGGTGTAGGGATACGCTTCGGGATACATCCACCACAGCGCAACAAAAAAAACGCCCGTTAAAAAATTGCACACGGGGCCTGCAACGAGCACCGCAAGCTCATGCCTTCTGCCGATGCCCGTAATATCGCCTGAAATCGTTGCCCCGTACGGCATGAGCACCAGCTTATCGAGCGTGTAGCCGTAGCGCCGAGCAACGTATGCATGCGCGCATTCATGCTCGAGCGCGGCGAAGACGGCTGCCGCGAAGAGAAGAAATCCGCCCGTCATCGCGGAGAAAATTCCCGCCGCGAAGAAGAGCGGATGAATACGCAGTTTCCCCTTGAAGAGGCCGCGATCAGCTCCAGGCAATCGCGCCCTCCGAAACGGTGTAGCAATTGAGGATCGTATCGTTTTGGTAGAACATCACGCGCACCTCGCCGTCGCCATCCGTCCACGCAAACGGAATGTTCGTGCGAACGGTATCCCCTGCCGCCTTATACACGTCGTCTAATCCGCTGATGATCGTGGAAAAGGAATCGGAATGGCGGATACGGATGGAATACCCGGATTCCGCGTTGCCGCTCACCGATTCCAATTTACCGGCCGCCGGCGCGTAGATAGAACCCTCTGCAGTGAAAGACATGACACCCATGTCCGAAACGGCTATCTCGGCGTCCACCGTATCGTTCACGATGGGCGAGAGCGTGAAATCTGCGTACGTGCGTGCATCGGCGGTGGAAGCGTTCCCCTGGAAGAGACCGCGTACGAAAGTGTTGATAGCGCTGTTCGTGATGAAAAGATTTGTGAGGAAAATAGCGGCGCAGAGCGCGCAGACGGCGATAAATTCACCGAGCAGAATGCGGCGCGCGAGCTTCGCTTTGGGCGCTTCGCGCACCTCGCGCTCGATTGCCTTGCTCTCTGCGTAGGCTGGGTCGGCGCTCTCAAGGCGTGTATTAATCTCTCCTATGAGCTGATCGGAGAGGTTCTCCTCGCGCGTTTTACGCTTTTTTTCTCTGCGGTTGACCGTTACTGTTTCTACGGGGATTTCCAGCATTTCGGCATAACTGAGTTCTTCGTTCATAATGCACCTCTTGGTAATATTCTTTTACCCGAAGGCCGCTTTTTGCTCGGGCAATTTTAATGTATGCCGAGAATATTTCAATTAGAAGAAAAAAACGCTGTCGAATTCACACGACAGCGAAAATTTTTCATATAATAACGGCGGATTTGATCTATGCCGCAGCTTTTACTATCCTTTCAAAGCTTCTATAACCGTTTGCGCGGCGAAAAGGGTTTCCTCTTCCGTCGTTTCAAATCCGAAAGAAAAGCGGATGCCGCGCTTTGCTTCATCGGGCGAGCGCCCCATCGCCGTGAGAACGTGGGAAGGAAGCGCTGCGTGCGCGGAGCAAGCCGCTCCGCCGGAAGCCATTACGCCCCGCAGATCCAAGAGGTTTAAGAGCGCCTCGCCACCCCTTTCAAAAGTGAGATGGGATACGTTTGGCGCGCGGTTTTTTCCATCGACCGTAATACCGCTTCCAAGTGCTTCTATGATTTTTTGCTCAAAAAAATCGCGAAGATGCGCGGTGTGCACACAGAAGGCCTCCCTTCTTTCCTGCGCAAGCTCCAGCGCCCTGGCAAAGCCAACAATTCCCGCAACGTTGAGCGTGCCTCCACGCAAAGAACGCTCCTGCTCGCCGCCTACTATGACCGGACGGAGAGAGACGCCTTTCTTTACGACGAGCGCACCAACGCCCTTCGGCCCGCCGATTTTGTGCGCGGAGAGAGAAATTCCTTCGCACGCGGAGGCGATCTTCTTAAGATCCTGCGAACAGGCCGCTTGCACACAATCGGAAAAGAATGCCGCACCACGGGCATGGGTGGCCTTGGCAAGCTCTTCTATGGGTTGCACGCACCCGGTTTCGTTGTTGACGGCCATTACGCACACGAGCCCTACTTCTTCAGACACGGTTCCCACGAAATCGCTCAAACGAACGATTCCATCTTCACCGACGCCGCAAAATTTACTCTCCCCCAACACTCTTAAGGGCGCCGCCGAAAGGAGAGCGGCGTGCTCGATGGGCGAAACGATCGCGCCGCCCTTTCCCATTGCACGCACCGCCCAATTATCCGCTTCTGTGCCGCCTGAAGTGAAATAAATTTCAGAGGACTTTACGCCCAAAACGCCCGCAATGCGATCGCGGGCGTCCGTAACGTATTGCGCCGCCCTTCTCCCTGCGGCATGCAGAGAATCGGGGTTGCCAAAATCTTCCTTGAGCACGGGTAGCATCTCTTCGAAAACTTCGGGAATTAGCGGCGTTGTAGCTGCGTAATCAAGATAAACTTTCATGAAACCGTGTAAACTTGCCGTATGATCGTTATTGCCAATCGACGACGTTCACCCACTTCTCGAGGAATTCCTGCTCCTCTACCTTCCCCTTGACCGACTGCGAAGCGGCAACGATGGGAAGAATGCGCTGAATGTATTGCAGGGCGGTATCCGTTTTGAGGCAGAAGAGCTTGAGATATTTTTCCGCAAGCTCATCGCGCTTTTGCAGCTTCATTGTGAGATAGGTGCGCGCCGCATCCGCCGAGCCGTTTCCCTGCGTTGCGTGCGACCAATCAATGATATACGGGGTGCCATCCTTTGTGATGATAATGTTCGAGGGTTGAAAATCGCCGTGGCAGAGCTTCTTGTGGCGGGGAAGGCTATCCAGCCGTACGTGCAGATCGTAGCGCACCGTAGCGGGGAATTTACTCGCCGAAATTTTAGCGTGCATCTTATCGCGCAGATGCCCGAGAAGAGGAACCTTCTCCGCGCTCATGCGGATTTGCAAATCGACAAAGAATTCGAGATACTCATCTTCTTTTTCTGGATGCTTTTGCATAAGGCTTTCGAGCGTTTCACCCTCAATGTATTCCCAGATCAAAGACCACTGCCCATCGATCACGGAAACGCCCAACACCTTGGGGATGTTTAAAGACGTTTCTTCAACGCGCGCTTGGTTGAGCGCCTCGTTGAGGATCCCTGCCTTGGAATAGCTTGCATCGAAGGACTTGATAAGCTTATCGCCATCGCGGTACAGCTTCTTGCCCGCACTTTCGTGAATCAGTTGCATAACGTTACCTCCATAACGCGGGGAACTATCCCGCAATTCCGTTCGCGGTTATTATACCCCATATTTACGCGTTAGACAATACCTTTTTGGAAAAAATTCCCAAAAACTTTTAAAAATGAAAAAGAGGCGGCAAATCAGCTCGCCTCTTCCTTAACTTTCCTTACTCTTCTTCAGGCATGGGTACCTCTTCCTCTGCCACAGGATCCTCTTTGAAATCGCCGAGAACCACCGTTAACGCATAGGTGCGGATGTAGAGCTCTTCGAGTCGCGCACCTTCCTCCGTGGAAGAGAGCTTTGCGTTCCTCATCACAAGGCGCTGCGCAAGAAGCAATCTAAGCCCAAAAATGAGGGTTACGGTGAGCGCCACAAAAGCGAGCACCGCGAATAATACGGTGAGAACGGGCCCAGCCGCACCTCCGGCATAAATAAAGTTACTGCTCACTGCGCAACCGATTCCGAAGAGGATGAGCAAAGAGAACACGATTCCGAAGCGAATCAAATAATAACTTCTGTTCGCAACGAATGCCTCGTGGCGCTCATTTTGCCCTGCGCGCACTTTTTCTATAAGCGGAGCCGCTTCCTCTTGGTATTGCTCGCGTTCTTCTCGGATCGCATCGGAAAACTCTGCAAGAATTTTGCTCCGCACGCTTTCTCTTGCAACCGCGAAGGCGTTCGCCGTTTTCAGTTCGTAGAGGCATTTGTAGCTCGAATAATTCTCGGTACGGGATGCCCACAGGCCTTCTTCGATCGTTCCGTCTTCATCACCGTAAACCAGCGCCTGATGATAAAAGGATTCTGCTTTGGCATAATCGCCCTTACGGAAAAAGCCGGAGGCAGCCTTTAAGAGCCGGCTACGCTCAATGCGTGCCCTTTCATCCACGCGCACCTTTTCTTCGAACTCTTCTTCCGCCATCTCGGGATCGATTCCTGAAAAAACCTCCTCGAGATCCGTTTCAGGGGCCCCTACCGTGTCCGCATCAAACACTTCCTCCGCTTCTTCGAGATGGGTAGCCGCACCCTCTTCGGGCTCAGGCTGCTCCGTGCGTAAAAGCTGCTCGTTCAGTGGATCATCTAAATTGAAATCTTCCATAATATACTCCTATTCGCCCTCCCCTTCAGCGAGTGCGAAGGGACTTTTGAGCGTTCTTTTTTCCTTTGGATCAATGCTCTTTGTTGCAATGGGGCGGAACTTTCCGCGATAACGGCTCTTTGCCCATTCTACGAGTTCGCGCGTTTCAAATAAAGCAAATGCTGCCGAGCCGGACCCCGTCATGCTTGCGCCAAGCGGAGAAAAGCTTTCAAGTTCGGCAAGCGCAACACCCACATCCGGATTGAGCGCCTTCGCCGCAGGGAATAAATCGTTCCCGAAAAACCGCGCCGCCATAGCGGGGTTATTTTTCATTTGCTGCACCGCCTGCTCCGTTCGCGCACCCTTTTCCGCGCGCATACGATCATACTCGCGGTAACACGCCGCGGTGAGAACGGAGCCTTTCGGCGCGAGAATGAGAAGGTGGAGGCGGCGGAAGGGAAGCGGTTCTACAATCTCTCCGCGCCCACGCATTCGCACAAGTCCGCCGCTTAATAAATAGCCCGTATCGCTTCCAAGCGAATCGGCAAGATCTTTCAACGATGTTGCATCTGAAACCGAGAATAGCCTACCCATGCCTGCGATTACCGCTGCGGCATCGGCAGAAGACCCGCCCAGACCGGCACCGATGGGAATGTTTTTATAGATCGTGATATCCGCGCCCTGCGTGCCAAAGCGCGCCACGAACGCCTCACCCGCCCTTTGTGCATTGTTCTCTTCGGGGGGGATGCTCTCGCTACCCATGCCGTGCATGGTAACGCTTACGAGAGAATCCTTCCTCTTTTTGATTACAACGCGGTCAAAGATATCCACGGTTACGGCAAGCGAATCAAGCATATGGTAACCATCTTTTTCGCCTACGATATCCAACGTGAGATTGAGCTTTGCGTATGCATTCAGCTTTACCGTGTTCATCATTCTCATTGTAACATATTTTGCGGCAAAAAGCAATAGGATTTCCAAGAAAAGTAAAACCCCCTGCCATGCAGGGGATAAAACGGTTGCCGTTTGAAAAAGCGCTTTTGTTATAGAACCGTCTTTCTTCTGTATACGATCACGCGCTGACCTTCCCGCACCGGAAATTCAATATCGGGATTGCTCGCCGAAACTTCCTCTGGCGATTTCTTCAGACTTTTCGCAAGCTCCCAAAGCCCATCGCCTGCGCGCGGAACATAGACGCTGATCGCACTATCCGAAATGGGCAAAAGTTCCCCCTCTTCTGCATTTTTCACGAGACGTGCGGAAATTTTCCGCCGCTCCTGCACGGTGATCTTAAGCGTTGCCTCTGCCTCGATCTCCCCTTCCTGCCGTTGGCGCGCGCTCATTCCCCAAACGAGCACGGAGATCATTGCATCATTTGCCTCCACGGGCACGCAAAAAGGTAAGCTTAGCTCTATACCGCGGTGACTTCCATCTGCTCCCTGAACGAGAAGCGCAGACATGGCTACCCCCTCCACGCTCTTTCCGTTCTCAGTTACCGTGAGATTTGCCTCGGCGCGCTGCAAGGTGACCGCCTGCAACTGATCGGAAAAATCAATAGGGCCGGAAAGCGCGCACTTGCCGGAAATGCGTTCTACGAGGCGGATGATCTCCCCCACGCCGCTACTGTTTGCCGTTGCAAACGTGAGGCTCGTGGCGTTTTTGGCTGAGAAGGCATCCGTTACGGCGTCCACTTCCACTTCTTCATACACGCACCCCTCAGCCGAGAGCGCAAACTCAGCCGTAAGGTTGCAACGCCCCTTTGTTTCATCCGCATCCGCACGGATGGAAGCGCTCATCACGCTCACTCTTGCCTCGGCGCTGGCGCCGTAGGTTGCGGCTTCGCAAGGGAGATCAAAGCGGAAGGGCACAAGCCGCTCGAAGGAGATGAGCGAGCTCCCTTTCAATGCGAGCACGCACAGGTTGATTTCCCCCTCCACAATGAGCGCGCCCGTTTCACAGACGATGGCGCCGATATTCACCGTTTCTGCGTGCTGAAGAATATCGCCCAAGAACTCCGTTTCAAATTCATCGCCCGTTTCCGCCGCCCCGGAAACGAGGTGTGCGGTAATCACTTTTACGGGCTCGCGCCGCACGATAAGATCTCCGCCCGAAAGGTACTCGAAATTCTGCTCGCCGTAAAGGGAGATATCGCAGCCCAGAAGCGCCGTGGCATACACGCTCGCCCCCTCTCTGCGCACGCTGATATTTTCACAGGCAACTTGTGCGCGTGCCGTGAGCGCAGGGAAAACGAAATCGTCCTTTTCGGTTGCCGAAAATTCCACTCCCTTTTCTGCACGGCATATACGCTTTTCCGCATCCTCGTACACAATAGAGAAATGTGCCTTGCCAAAATAGCGCACCTCGCCGTTGCCGGCATCCGCGCCCGTAAGCACTGCGGAGCAGTGGATGGAAAGCACTGTTTCCACTTCTTGCCCAAAACGGCATTCCACCGCCGTTTGCGCGTTGAGTTCTTTCCGCTTTCCAAAGCCGCGGAAGATCTGCGTTTCCGTCTTCATAATTTTTTACTCCTTGCATGGATTCCCTCTATCATATGAAGAAATTTACTGCCATATGCATGTAAAAATCGTGGAGGTTTTGAGGGGATGTGTCGAAGAGCGGGAACTTTCTTGGGGGAAGGCCGTTGCACGAAGTATAAACGAACGCAAACCCGTCCAAAATCAACGCATGATCAAGCCGAAAAATGATATCGCGCGCGTGAAACAAACGATCGCCGATTGCTTCAGAAAACAAGTGGACGTAACCGTGAATCTTGGCAGAAACAAAGTGCTGAAATTTTGCGGAGAGCTTTCAGGAGTGTATCCCGCCCTCTTTACCGTGAGCCCAAATGATAAAAACTTTCTGGGCAAAACCTCCTATTCCTACGCAGAAGTATTGTGCGGAAGTGTAAAAATAAAGCCGGCTAAAAAGGCCGAATAATAAAGCCTCACGTCCCTCGCTCTCCGCACACCAAAAAGCCCCGTACCATGTACGGGGCTTTTTACATTTATTCGACCTTGTTTAAGACATGGGTGGTGCATTTTTGCTCACCGCCTCTTTATTCTTCGGGCTTTACATCGGAAATTTCTTCACCTGCGAGCGCGGGGGATTCCGCTTCGGCCGTTTCATCTGCACCTTCTGTAAGCTCCTCAAAAGAAAGATCAGCCGCCGTTTCTTCAGGCGCGGCAACCTCCGCCTCTTCATCCTTTTCCGTGACGGCAACGGTTGCAACGATTCCTTCGCGCACGTTCATAAGGCGTACGCCGCGCGTTGCTCTGCCAATTCTGGATACGGCCTCAAGGTGCATGCGAATGATGATGCCCGCACTTGTAACGAGCATGACGTCTTGCGCGTCGTCTGCGAGCTTCATGTTCACGAGCGCGCCCGTCTTTTCGTTGAAGACGCCTGCCTTGATTCCCTTGCCACCGCGCGATTGCAGGCGGTAATCCTCGGGATTCGAGCGCTTTCCGTAGCCGTTTTCGGAGACGGTGAGGATATCGTAGCCCTCTTTGAGGACGAGCATATCCACGGCGGTATCATCCTCGGCGAGCGCTATGCCGCGCACGCCCATCGTATCTCTGCCCATCGGGCGGACATCTGCCTCATCGAATCGAATGCACTTACCGCTGTGGGATGCGATCATGATCTGATCGCTTCCGGTTGTGAACTGCACGGAAATGAGCTCATCGCCCTCGGCGATCTTGATAGCGATCTTGCCGTTCTTCATGATGCGCTCGAACTCGCTCGTTGCCGTTTTTTTGATGAGGCCGCGCTTCGTTGCCATCACGAGGTAGCCGCTGCCGTTTTCGCTGACGGGCAATATTGCCGCGATTTTCTCGCCTGCAGAAATTTGAAGCAGGTTGACGATGGCTCTGCCGCGCGCCTGCCGGTTCGCCTCGGGAATCATGTATCCCTTCATAGAATACACCTTGCCGAAGTTGGAGAAGAAGAGAATGTTGTTGTGCGTGGAGCAGACGAACATCTGCTCAACGAAATCTTCTTCCTTCGGCTTGTGCCCCGTAACACCCACTCCGCCGCGATGCTGCGCCTTGTATTCCGCAACGGGAATGCGCTTAACGTAGCCGCCGTGCGTGAGAGAAATAACGACGTCTTCCTCGTCGATGAGATCCTCATCCTCAATATCGCCGTAATCGACGGAAATTTCCGTTCTTCGCTCAGAGGGGTACTTGCCCTTGATCGCAATGAGATCGTTTTTGATGATCTCCATCACGCGCCACTCGTTGGCGAGGATATCCTTGAGATCCGCGATCGTTGCCTGCAAGGCGGCGAGCTCTTCGCGGAGCTTTTCCACCTCGAGCGAGGTAAGGCGCTGAAGACGCATTTCGAGAATGGCGTTCGATTGCTTATCGGAAAGCTCGAAGGAAGCCATGAGTTTGGCGCAGGCATCGCCCTTATCCTTTGATTCTTTGATGATCTTGATGACCTCATCGATATTTGCAAGCGCGAGCACGAGGCCTTCAACGATGTGTGCGCGCTCTTCCGTTTTGGCGAGCTCGTACTTCGTTCTGCGCACGATCACTTCCTTCTGGTGCTCGAGGTAGTAATAGAGAATATCGCGCAAATTCAGGTACTTGGGCTCCGTGCCGTTCTCAACGAGCTCGAGCAGGATAATACCATCGGAGATCTGCAAATTCGTGTGCTTATAGAGGGAATTCAAAACAACTTGCGCATTGGCATCCTTCTTGCAATCGATCACGATGCGCATGCCCTCTCTGCCCGATTCATCGCGGATATCCGAGATGCCCTCGATGCGTTTATCCTTAACCATGTCCGCAATGGCAACGATGAGCTGCGCTTTATTCACTTGATACGGGATCTCCGTGACAACGATGCGAGAGCGCGCGTTTGCGCCCGAGCCGTGCTCTTCGATCTCGCATTTGGATCGAATGACGATGTTGCCCTGCCCCGTGCGGTACGCCTTGCGGATACCGCTGCGCCCCATGATCATGCCGCCCGTGGGAAAATCGGGCGCAGGGATATATTCCATGAGCTCATCCACCGTGATCTCGGGATTATCGATCATGGCGATGGTGCCATCTATGACCTCTGCGAGGTTATGGGGCGGAATGTTCGTTGCCATACCAACGGCAATGCCATCCGAACCGTTTACGAGCAGGTTCGGGAAGCGAGCGGGAAGCACGGCGGGCTCCATTTCGATTCCATCGAAGTTGGGGAAGAAATCCACCGTCTCTTTATCAAGATCGCGGAGCATTTCTGCCGCGAGCTTGGTAAGGCGCGCTTCCGTATAACGCATAGCGGCAGGCGGATCGCCATCCACCGAACCGAAGTTGCCGTGCCCATCTACGAGCGGAAAGTTGATGGTGAAATCCTGTGCAAGGCGAACGAGCGCATCGTACACCGAGCTATCGCCGTGCGGATGGAACTTACCCATAACGTCACCGACGATACGGGCGCACTTTCTGTACGCCTTATCGTTATAGAGCCCCATCTCGTGCATGGCGTAGAGAATGCGCCTGTGAACGGGCTTGAGGCCATCGCGAACATCCGGAATTGCGCGCGATTTATTGACCGCCATGGCATAGGCGATGAACGAACGCTTGAGCTCGTCGTTCACCTCCATATCTATGATCTTAGTCATCTCAAGTGTTTTTTTAAATTCTTCGGTGAGCTCCGGGCTCGTCTCTCTTTTCGCCATAAAATACTCCGTTTCGTTTTCTTTGTGTTATCCGTTTCGGCACTGCTGCCGCCTTCCCTTATGGAAGCACGGAGCGCTATATATCAAGATCCTTCACCAGCGTGGCGTTCTCTTCAATGAACTGCCGGCGAAGCGCGGGGCTTTCCCCCATGAGCACGGAGAACATTTTATCCGCCTCCATTGCGTCTGCCATCGTAACCTTGATGAGCGTACGCGTTGCAGGGTTCATCGTGGTATCCCAAAGCTGCTCGGTAGACATTTCGCCAAGGCCCTTATAGCGCTGGTATTCCACCTTGTTGTTGTTCGAAGCATCGAACAGCACCTTCTCCTCTTCGGAGTAGAGGTATACATCCTCCTTGCCCTTCACGCTCGCTTTGTAGAGCGGCGGCTTAGCGGAGTACACGTGCCCGTGCTCGATGAGGGGGCGCATATAGCGGAAGAGGAAGGTAAGAAGGAGAATGCGAATGTGCGCGCCGTCTACATCGGCATCCGTCATGGAGATGATGCGATCGTAGCGAAGCTTGCTCTCATCAAAATCATCCAAAATGCCGCAACCGAAGGCGGTGATCATCGCCTTAATCTCGGCGTTCTCCAACGCTCTGTTGAGGCGCACTTTTTCTACGTTGAGAATCTTTCCGCGCAGGGGAAGAATTGCTTGGAAGCGGCGATCTCTGCCCTGCTTTGCGGTGCCTCCTGCCGAATCGCCCTCAACGATATAGATCTCACAGAGCTCGGGGCGCTTATCCGAACAATCGGCAAGCTTGCCGGGAAGCGTGGTGCTCTCGAGCACGCCCTTTCTACGCGTAAGCTCTCTTGCGTTGCGCGCCGCATCCCTTGCCTTTTGCGCCGTGATACAGCGCAGAACGAGCTCTCGCGCCTCGGAAGGGTGCTCCTCGAGGTACGTGCCAAGCTCATCCGCAACCGCCTTATTTACGAAGGGACGGATAAAGGAATTGTTGAGCTTATCCTTCGTCTGCGATTCGAATTGCGCATTCTCAAGCTTAACGGAGACGACGGCAGTGATGCCCTCTCTCACATCCTCGCCCGTAAGGCGATCGCTCTCCTTTAAGATATTCAGCTTTCTGCCTACGTCGTTGATGATCTTCGTAAGTGCGAGCTTCAGGCCCTCTACGTGCGTGCCGCCATCTATGGTGTTCACGTTGTTTGCATAAGAATAGATGACCTCGTTATAGCTCTCGTTGTATTGAAGGGCGATCTCGCAGACCGTGGTGCCCTCCTGTGCTTCGAAATAGAGTGGTTCAGCAAATAATGGTTGCTGCGCCCTGTTGAGCTCACCAACGAGCTCCTTGATACCGCCTTCATAGAAGAACGAATCACTCCGCTCCTGCCCCTCGCGGCGATCGGTTAGCGTGATGTTGAGCCCCTTGTTGAGGAACGCAAGCTCCTTGAGGCGCACTTTGAGCGTTTCGTATTTGAAAACGATCGTTTCAAAGATCTCCGCATCCGGAAAGAAGGTGACCTTCGTGCCCGTTTCAGAAGTTTCTCCGATCACGTGAAGAGCCCTCTGGGGAACGCCGCGGTTGTATACCTGCTTATAGATATGGCCGTTTTGCGAGACCTCAACTTCCAGCCATTCGGAGAGCGCATTCACCGCCTTCACGCCAACGCCGTGCAAACCGCTCGAAACCTTATAACCCGAATCACCGCCGAACTTACCGCCTGCGTTGACCTTGGTGAATACGACCTCAACAGTGGAGATCCCCTCCTTGGGGTGAATATCGGTGGGAATGCCGCGGCCGTTATCAACAACGGTGCAAGAGCCATCCGGATTAATGGTAACTTCCACACGGTCGCAATAGCCTGCAAGCGCTTCGTCAATAGAGTTATCTACAACTTCGCTAACGAGGTGGTGAAGGCCCTTCTCATCCGTTGAGCTGATGTACATGCCGGGGCGCTTGCGGATATGCTCTAAACCATCGAGCACTTGAATTTGTTCCGCACCGTAAGCCGCTTCTACTTTTTCAGCCATAATTGATCTCCTCTAAGTCCGTAGCGTTTCAATTTGCTTTATATCGCCTGCGCAGGCGACAAATTTGAAACTTATTTAAACAAACTTTACTATTATATATACAATGCGCGCGCACGCGCGCGAGACGAGGTTATTATAACACATGAAATGCGATTTGTAAAACGTTTAAATGGCTTTTTCGAAAAGTTATCCACAAAAATAGCGTTTCTATAAAAAAACTCCCCCTTTTTCTCGGGGGAGGCTGATTATTCTTCGTTTTGAAATATTTCTTCTGCAAGCGCGGCAACCTGCACAGTATTTTGCGCTTCGAAGAGCCGACGCTTGTAGGCATTTGCGCACGGCTTTCCCTTGATGTAAAACGCCGCCATCTTCCGCATGAATACGGTGGCAAACCGCTCGCCGTAAATTTCCCGCGTTGCGCGTAGTTCTTCGAGGAAAAGCGGCAAAAGCGGAGGAGTTTCGCGCCCCGTGATCTCACAGAGCACGCGTGGGTTATAGAGCGCGGCACGGGCTACCATGACCGCATCTGCACCCGTTTTTTCGAGAATTTCACGAAAATCTTGCACCGTCCAAACGCCGCCGTTTGCAACGACGGGAATCTTCACCGCCGCCTTTGCCGCGGCAATTTCAGCGAAGTCGCAAGGGCCGGCGTAGATCATATCGCGCGTTCTGCCGTGTACGCTAATCATACACGCACCCGATCCCTCGCACATTTTCGCAAACTCGGCGGTGATCTTACGGTGTGCATCCACACCCGTACGAAACTTTACGGAGATGCGCTTGCCGCTCTTCACGCAAGAGGAGATCACTTTTTCTGCAAGGGGAAGATTTTCCATAAGTGCGCTGCCCTCGCCGTTACGCGTTACCTTAGGCATTGGGCACCCCATGTTGATATCAATGAGATCGAAAGGCGCGAGCGCCTCGCTCTCGCACGCCTCGCGCATGATATCGGGATCAGCGCCGAAAATTTGTGCCGCTTTGGGGCGAGCAACCTTCTCTTTCGCTCCACAATACAATAAGTGCTTCGTTTCCTCGTTGCCGTAGTGCAAGCCCTTTGCGCTCACCATTTCGGTAAAGGTGAGTCCGGCTCCCAAAAATTCGCACATCTTTCGGAAAGGTTCGTTCGTGTAACCCGCCATGGGCGCAAGGAAGACGTTATTCGGGCATACCATGCCCGCGATATCAATTGCGTGAAGCATTTTTTGCCCTCTGATAATATTCATCCTTTTCTGCTTGAGTGAGTGTGTGCACATTCTTCCCTTCCGCCAAAACGAGCGCTTCGTAGGCAGTATAGCGCGCTTGCACTTTTTTTACTGTATCAAGCAGAGCTTGCTCGCATTCTGCTCCCACGGTGCGCCCGAGTTCCACAACGCACATGAGAACATCGCCCAGCTCTTCCGCGATCTGTGCCCCATCGCCCGCCTGATACGCCTTTAAAAGCTCGCCGTATTCTTCGCGGAATTTTCTTTCGAACAGCTCGATCGAGGGCTTATCCCAGCCGCCCTTTTCAGCGCGCTTTGCAATCTTCTGCGCACGAAGCAGCGCCGGGAAGCCTTCCGGAACGTCGTTGATCGCATCGGCAAAAGTTTCCTGATGCTTTTCCTTCATCTTGTTTTTATCCCACACGCTAAGTGCACCATCAGCGCCCTGCGCCTGATCCTGCCCGAAGACGTGGGTGTGCCGTGTGATGAGCTTTTCCGAAACCGCGGTAAGCATATCCGTAACGGAAAATCCGCCCTTCTCCTCTTCGATGAGCGCGTGGAAGAGGGCTTGCATCAATACGTCGCCCGTCTCTTCAAGCATGCGTTCCTCATCGTTACGATCGATCGCGTCCACAAGCTCGTACGCCTCTTCAATGCAATTGATGCGTATGCTCTCGTGCGTTTGTGCGCGATCCCACGGGCAACCGTCGGGCGCACGAAGCCGCTTCAAGATAGCAACGAAATCTTCAAAAGTGAACCGCTTCTTTTCAAGAAGGGAAACTGTAGGAAGTACGATTCCCGCAACGGCGCCGTACTTGCGCCGATCTGCCTCATAGAGCAAGCCTCTTTCGGCTTTTTCGCCGTTTACGTACACGGCAGGCGATTCGTCTCCGAATTTTTCGGCAAGCAGAAGCTTCACTTCCGAAACGATATCCTCCGTTACGTCGTACACAACGAGCGGAAGCGCGAGAGCGCTCTCCTGCAATTCAAAAGCAGAAACGGCGGTGTATCCCTCAAATAGTTGCGCAGCCGACGCAAGATACGCACCCTTTGATATGCCGCCGATTGCCACAACCCCCTTTCCCTTGAGAAGAATGCGCGCTGCGGCATCCTCTTCGGGCGCGCCGTCTACACAGTAGCACACATCTTTGCTCTTTGCACGCGCCTTTACCTCACGCACAATCTTCTTTACGAGGGTATCGTAATTCCTGCTCCGCCCATAGAGAAAATCAAGCGGTGTGTACGCAATCCGCGCCCCTTCAAGCGTTTTAACCGCGGGATGCGAGGCGGTGCGCACGAGCACTTCGTCTGCTTCTTTCAGTGCCTGAAGGCCCCTGATCGTTAAGTCGTTTTCCCTGATTCCCAAGCTCACAATCGTGATCATACGCTGTCCCCCGATTTTTCTTTTTTACAGTATACATGAAATCGAGAAAAAAAGCAATCAAATAGCATATGTTGGAAGCGATTGCCGCGCCTGCGATTCCGATTTCGGGAACGGATACGAGTGCAAATTGTAGCGCAAATTTCACCGCTACAGCTATCAGCATAGCAACTGCGGCGCGCTTTGCCCTACCCATGCCCGTAAGGCAAGCCGCCAAAGTATCAACTCCGGCAAGCGTTACCGCCGAAACGGAAGAAAGCCGCACGAGGCGGATAAGGAGCGCTGTATCCTCCGCCGAAAGGGAGGAATACAAAAGCGCAACGATCGGTTTTGCGAGAAAAAACAACCCCATCGCGCAGGGCACGGCAAGTGCGAGCGTAAGTGTGAGCGCAAAAAAAGCACGCTTTACCGCACCCTGTTCATCACCTCGCGCCATGGCGGAGGAAACGGCAGGTACGGTTGCCGCCGCGAATCCGTAGCACACCGTAGCGGGAAGGCTAACAAGGGCAATTGCGCCGCCGGAAAACAACCCGTATAAAGATACGGCGCGTGCCGTGTAACCGGAAAGCAGGCGCACGATAACGATGGAATCCACCGTTTGCGAGAGGGGCAAAAGCGAAGCTGCCGCCATCACGGGTAGCGCCGAGAACAAGATGTGCTTCCCTTTGGGCGGCCGTGCACGCAGCCTTCGGACATGGTACTCCCTTCGGTAGCGTACAACGAGATACCCGAGCGCAAACAGTTCGGATATCGTAACGGCAAGAAGCGTGTATGCCGCTGCAATTTCAGGAGCATTTCGGTATCTGTATGCAAAAAACAGCCCTGCCGCCGCCTTAAAAATTTGCTCGATGATTTCCGAAACCGCTGTGGGCGCCATATCGCTTTTGCCCTGAAAATATCCGCGAAGCACTGCGATGAGCGCAACAAGAAAGACGGAAGGCGCCAGATATATATAACAGCGAAGCAGGTTTGCATCTCCCTGAAGCATTCCCATTACCGGCGCAAAGAGGCACATAAGGGCGGCACCTGCAACTCCCAAAAGCGCAAAGAGCCTGAGTGCCGCCTTCACCGTTTGACCGTTTTCCTCACCTTGAGCGCGCTCCCTTGCTATGACGCGTGAAAACGCCGACGGGATCCCCGCCGACGAAAAGGTAAGAAGCACGCAAAAGAGCGGATATGCCATTTGGTATAGCCCCGTACCGTAACCGCCTAAAAGCCCTGTGAGCGGAATGCGGTAGAGCGCACCGATCACCTTTGCCACAAGCCCGCCCAGCGAGAGCACGAAGGCGCTTTTAAGGAACGTGTTGTTGCGCATCATCTCTTTACTCAAACTGGTTTGCGATGATATCCGCCGTAAGGCGCGCAAGCTTAACGGCAGGGCCTTCCATTACACAACCTGCCTCGTTCGAGAGCAAAATTACAGCGCCAAGACAATCGCCGCTTGCCACAATGGGCACGATAATTTGCGCCGTAAACGCGCTCTCATCCTCTGCCGTGATCGGGAAAACATCACCGCTCTCCGCCTTGCTTGCAAGGTAGCTGCGGCGTGAAGTTAAAATTTCTGTGAGTTTTTCGGATACCGTTTTCCCAACGAGCCCCTTCTTGCCAGTACCGTAAGCGGCGAGGATAACATCGTTATCCGAAATGGCGGCAAGATAACCGCTCTGTTCATTCAACGATTTCGCGGTCCCCTCCGCAAATCGCTCCACCGAGGCGATGGGCGAATACTTCTTTAGCATGAGCTCATCGCGATCAGTGAAAAGCTCGAGCGGATCCCCCTCGCGAATTCTGAGCGTGCGCCTGATTTCCTTCGGGATGACGACTCTGCCAAGCTCATCAATTCTGCGCACAATTCCCGTTGCTTTCATAATATAAAACCTCCGTATATCTTCATTATGCGGAGGCCGAAAATTATTATGCGAAATAAAAAACCTCCCCGTTAGGAAAGGCCTCTTATAAATATGCACGCGCATTACGTGCGGCGATATGCCTCGAAGAGCTTTTTAAAGGCAGCTATGCTGTTTTCCACTACCTCGCGCGGAACACAGTAGGAAATGCGCACGAACCCTTCTACACCGAAGGAATCGGATGGCACGAGCAAAAGCTCGTGTTCCTTTGCGCGCTCGCAGAACCTTTTTGCATCCTTTTCCAACGCCCTCACGAAGAGATAGAATGCACCCTCCGGAACGATGCAGGAATAGCCCATGCCCGAAAGTGCCCCGTAGAGAAGATTGCGGTTGGTACGATAGAGTTCGATATCGCTCGATGCGCCGAGGCACTTTGCGGCCACTCTTTGAAAGAGTGACGGCGCGCACACGTAGCCGTGATATCTTGCCGCGCCGCAGATGGCGGCAAAAAGCGATTCTGCCTGCGCGCAATGCGGAGAAACCGCTACGTACCCGATGCGCTCTCCCGCCAGAGAAAGCGATTTTGAAAAGGAATATAAAACTACGGTATTTGCATAAACCGCCATCGGATAAACGGGCGGATCGCCATAACAGAGCTCACGGTAAGGCTCATCTACAACGAGGAAAAGCGGCTCACTGCGCTCTGCATTCTTTTTTGCAAGCAATGCGCCGAGGGCACGCATCTCTTCCTCTTCATATACTGCACCCGTAGGGTTATTCGGCGAATTGAGGAGCACGATCTTCGTCTTTTTCGTGATTGCCGCCTCGATCGCCGCAAGATCGAGATGAAACGCCGCATCCGTTGAAACGGGCACAAGTGTTCCTGCAGCCTGCGTCACGAATACGCGGTATTCCGGGAAGAACGGTACGGGCACGAGAACCTCGTCGCCTTCGCGCAAAATCGCGGAGAGCGTGATCACAAGGGAAGCTGCGGCGCCGCACGTCATATACACAAGATCTTCGGACATGGGTACACCGAATTCGCTCCGAATGTATTGGGCAATCGCTCTTCTAACCTCGGGCGCACCGGGTGCGGAGGTATATCCGTGTGCCGCTGCAACTCCTGCAAGGCGAAGAATTTCCTCCTCCACGCAAGGGGGCGGAGGCGCCGAGGGGTTCCCGAGGGAAAAATCGAAAACGTTTTTCTCTCCAATTTCCTGTTTCCTCTTATTTGCGTATTCGAAGATCTCGCGGATAACCGATCTTTCCTCCCCGAGCCTTTGCATCGTTTTGTTGAACATGTGATTCTCCTCAGGAGATATATGTTGCGCCTCAGGCGCATTGTGCCGTGGGAACACGCCGGTTGCTCATCAACCGTGCAGCACCTTTTTCAAAAACTGCCCAGTGTAAGAATTTTCCACTGCGGCAACCTGCTCCGGCGTTCCGGCGGTGATGACAGTGCCACCGCCATCGCCCCCTTCCGGGCCGAGATCAATGATATGATCTGCCACTTTGATAACATCAAGATTGTGCTCGATGACGACGACGGTATTCCCGCTCTCGCGCAGGCGCAGAAGAATTTTTACAAGTTTCTCCACGTCGTAACTGTGTAGCCCCGTGGTGGGCTCATCAAGGATATAAAAGGTTTTGCCGGTGGAGCGCTTAGCAAGCTCGGTGGCAAGCTTCACGCGCTGCGCCTCGCCTCCCGAAAGGGTGGTGGAACTTTGCCCCAGCTTGATGTAGCCCAGCCCCACTTCGTGTAGCGTAGAAATTTTATTATAGATGGAGGGCTGACTCTTAAAGAAGGTGCAAGCCTCTTCCACCGTCATCTCAAGAACATCGGAGATATTCTTCCCCTTGTATCTGACTTCAAGCGTTTCGCGATTGTAGCGCTTGCCGCCGCACACCTCGCAGGGGACGTAAACATCGGGCAAGAAGTGCATCTCTATCTTCATGATCCCATCGCCCTGGCAATGTTCGCATCTGCCGCCGGCAACGTTGAAGGAAAATCTACCCGCCTTAAAGCCCATCGTTTTGGCATCCGTTGTTGCGGCAAAAAGTTCGCGAATGGAGGTGAACACACCCGTATAGGTAGCCGGGTTGGAACGCGGCGTTCTGCCGATGGGCGATTGATCGATCGCGATTACCTTATCAAAATGCTCAAGGCCCTCAAAGGAATCGCTCTTGCCCGTGGGAAGGCGGGAACCGTTTAGATTGTTGGAGAGAATGGGTAAAATAATTTCGTTTACGAGGGAGCTTTTCCCCGAACCGCTCACCCCCGTTACGGAGGTAAATAGCCCGGCAGGTATCTCTATATCTATTCCCTTGAGATTGTTTTGTCGGCACCCATGTACGCGAAGGGCCCTTCCATCCATACTTTTTCGCACGCTCGGCACTTCGATTTTTCGCCTGCCGGCGAGGAAATCTCCCGTGATAGATCTCGGCTCTTGCATGATCTCTTGCGCCGTGCCCGTTGCGATGATCTCGCCGCCGTGAACGCCTGCCATGGGGCCGATATCAACGATATAATCCGCCGCCCGCATCGTATCCTCATCGTGCTCCACGACGATGAGCGTGTTTCCGATATCGCGTAGCCCTTTGAGCGATTGCAAGAGCTTTTCGTTATCGCGCTGATGAAGCCCTATCGAGGGCTCATCTAAAATGTATAAAACGCCGGAAAGCGCACTGCCGATCTGCGTGGCGAGGCGAATTCTTTGGCTCTCCCCGCCGGAAAGGGTTGCCGCACTCCGCGCCAACGTGAGATAATCCAAGCCAACGCCCACGAGGAAGTTGCAACGCGCGCGGATCTCCTTCAAGACCCCATCTGCAATCGCGTGTTGCGTGGGGGTAAGAATGAGCGCATCGAGGAATTTCACAAGCTCCCGAACGGGCATCTCGCACACCTCGGAGATATTCTTTCCCCCTACCATGACCGCAAGTGCCTCTCGCTTAAGGCGCTTTCCACGGCAATCGGGGCAATCGGCGGTACGCATATAACGCTCGATATCCCACTTCACGCTCACGGAAGAAGTTTGCTCGTAACGGCGCTGGAGATTGTTGACAAAGCCTTCCCACGCCGCCTTGTAGGTGGAATGGAACGTTCTGGTATTGTACTCTAGATCAATCTTTTCGCCACCGTTTCCGTACATGAGGAGATTAAAAACACTTTCGGGAAGTTCGCGCACGGGCGTATCCATGGAGAAATGGTAGTGGCGAGAGAGTGCGCCCAGATACGTCTGCGTGACGGTTGATGAATCGAGATTCCAACCGCTGATGCGGATCGCACCCTCTTTTAAAGACTTGGTTCGGTCCGGGCAGATGAGATCTGCATCCACCTTCTGGGTAAACCCCAGCCCCGAGCAGGTGGGGCACGCCCCCCACACGGTGTTGAAGGAGAAGAGGCGCGGCTCTATCTCCTCGATAGAAATGCCGCAATCGGGGCATGCGTAACGCGAGGAATAGAGAACTTCCTCCCCCTCACGATCAATGACGACGAGCCCATCGGCAAGCTTTAACGCCGTTTCCAGGGATTCGGTGAGCCGCTTGAGAACGCCCTCTTTCACAACGAGGCGATCGATCACAACGGAAATATTGTGCTTGATATTCTTCTCAAGAGCAATCTCTTCTTGCAGATCGTAAACGATGCCATCGATCTTAACGCGCGCATAGCCGCTCTTTCGGTAGCCCTGGAGCTCTTTTTTATATTCCCCCTTTTTGCCGCGAACGACGGGCGCCGTAACGAGAATTTTACTCCCTACGGGCATCTCCATAACTTTATCTGCAATTTCATCCACCGTTTGGCGGCGGATTTCCCTGCCACACTTGGGGCAATGGGGGGTGCCGGCGCGCGCGAAGAGAAGACGGAGATAATCGTATATCTCCGTAACGGTGCCCACCGTGGAGCGCGGATTGTGCGACGTGGTTTTTTGATCAATGGAAATTGCGGGAGAGAGGCCATCGATGAATTCCACGTTGGGCTTTTCCATCATGCCGAGAAATTGCCTTGCGTACGAGGAGAGGCTCTCCATATACCGCCGCTGACCCTCGGCGAAGATGGTATCGAAGGCGAGCGTACTCTTCCCGCTGCCCGAAAGCCCCGTGAAAACGGTGAGGCTATCGCGCGGAATGTGCACGTCGATATTTTTAAGGTTGTTTTCTTTCGCACCCTTAACGAAAATCTCTTCTTTCATTTTATAACGCTTTTCGAGCCGTAACAGCTCAAGATACAAATAATCGGTTATTGCAGAAGTGCAAGGATATGCCGCACTGCGGCATCGATCTGCTTCCAATTCACACCGCCGTAACGCACTTCCTTCGCGCGGTGGATGTTGTGCTTGCCCACAGCAAGCACGGCACGCACACCCTCCTCTTGCGCTTTGAGGCAGGTAAAAAGCTCGTCGTCGATAAGAATGGGAATACCGTGCTCGCGGCAGTATTTCCCCTTTTCGCCGGGCGCAACTTCAGCTACGATCTCATCATACGGAATGCGCCGCTTTTCCAGCCAATCGCGGGTAATCTTTTCGGGATTGATAAACCACTTCTCCTGCCGCGAGGTGAGAATTACCACTTCATGGCCTTCTTCACGCCATTGGGTGAGCACTTCACGCGCATCCTTTCTTGCCTCCGCATCGGTGAATGCAACGATGCCACCATCGCGGATGAATTCGAGAACGTCCTCTTCGCTCCAATCGTAAACTTCTACGAATTTGTTGGAGAACTCTTTCGCAAGGCAAAAATCGAGGTTCTTGCGCTCGATATATGCGCCCGCCCTGCCAACTCGATCGATGATATTTAAGGTGTCGTCGATATCTACTGCGATTTTCATATGTGTACCTCGCTTATTTTTTTCGGGGTATGTAACGTTTGTAACGCTCTTGCGCTACGCAACGCTTATTTTCGCATACGCCTTCTCAACTCGTTGATCGTTTCGCGAATTTCGATCGCGCGCTCGTAATCAAGGGCGTTTGCTGCGATGCGCATGAGTGTTTTGAGCTTTTCGATCTCCTCAGGGATATCCTTCTGCGAGATTTCTGCTGCCTTTTTCGCCTTGCCCGTGATGGCAAGGGTGGATTTAACTTCTTTGATAATCGTTTTCGGCACGATTCCGTGTGCCTCGTTATACGCCTGCTGTTTGGCACGGCGGCGGTTCGTTTCGCCGATCGCACGCTGCATACTGCCCGTCATCTCATCGGCGTACATGATCACTCTGCCCTCCGCGTTTCTTGCGGCACGGCCGATCGTTTGTACGAGAGAGGTTTCGCTTCGAAGGAAGCCCTCCTTATCGGCATCGAGAATGGCTACGAGCTTCACTTCCGGAAGATCAAGCCCTTCGCGAAGCAGGTTAATGCCGCACAAAACGTCGAATTCACCACTTCTTAATCCGTTCACGATTTCCACACGCTCAAGCGTATCGATATCCGAATGCATATATCGCACCCGTACGCCCGCTTCTTTTAAGTAATCGGTAAGTGATTCCGCCATGCGCTTCGTAAGCGTGGTAATGAGCACACGCCCCCCACCCATGACCGTGGTTCGCACCTCAGAAAGCAGATCGTCGATCTGTCCCTTCGTAGGTTTTACAGCCACGGGAGGATCGAGAAGCCCCGTGGGGCGGATGAGCTGTTCAACAACGTTTCCTGCCTGCTGTAATTCATATGGCGCAGGCGTAGCGGAAACACAGATGAGTTGCGGAACGCGTTCATCGAACTCCTCGAAAGTGAGCGGACGGTTATCGTAAGCCGACTGCATGCGAAAGCCGTACTCCACGAGATTGATCTTTCGCGCCCGATCGCCGTTGTACATGGCGCGGATCTGCGGGAGCGTCATGTGGCTCTCGTCAATGAATACGAGAAAGTTCTCGGGGAAGTAATCGAGAAGGGTGAAGGAAGGCTGACCGGGCACTCGCCCATCGAAATATCGGGAATAATTCTCGATGCCGGAGCAATAGCCGATCTCACGCATCATTTCGAGGTCGTGCTCGGTTCGCTGCTGAAGGCGTTGTGCCTCCAACAGTTTTCCTGCCTGCTCAAAAGCCTTCACCTCCCCCTCAAGATCCTGCGCTATCATAGCGAGCGCATATTCAAGCTTTTCGCTCCCTACCGCGTAGTGGCTCGCCGGGAAGATAACGGCGTGCTTCAAGGTAGAGATAAGCTTCCCTGTTAGAACATCTTCCTCACAGATGCGGTCGATCTCGTCGCCGAAAAATTCTACGCGGATCGCCACCTCGGAATTAGAGGCAGGGAAGATCTCTACAACGTCGCCGCGCACGCGGAAGGTAGAGCGCTTAAAATCGGTATCGTTGCGAGCATACTGTATGCCAACGAGCTTTGAAAGCAACTCGTTGCGCTCCATTTGCTGCCCGGGGCGAAGCGAAACTCCAAGGCGGAAGAACTCTTCGGGGGCACCCAAGCCATAGATACAGCTCACGGAAGAGACGACGATAACGTCGTCGCGCTCGCCAAGCGAACAGGTTGCGGCATTGCGAAGCTTATCAATTTCATCGTTGATCGACATATCCTTCTCGATGTACGTATCGGTGGAAGGAATATAGCTCTCGGGCTGATAGTAATCGTAATAAGAAACGAAATACTCCACGCGGTTCTCGGGGAAAAATTCACGGAACTCGTTGCAGAGCTGCGCGGCAAGCGTTTTGTTGTGTGCGATCACAAGCGCCGGGCGCCCTACGTTTTTGATGACATTCGCCATCGTAAACGTTTTTCCGCTCCCCGTTACGCCAACGAGCACCTGCGTGCGGATCCCATCCAACACGCCCTCAGTGAGCTGCTTGATCGCCTCCGGTTGATCGCCCGTAGGCGCGAAAGGCGCATGTAGTTTGAATTCAAAGTGATCCATAAATTCCCTTATAACAGAAACGCCCGACGGAAAGGTCAAGCGTCTTCTGGGGTCATGATAAAATCGCCTTTAATAGTAAGCCGATCGCCGCAGACAGCAGTCCGCAGACCCCTGCGAGAAGGAGGCGCGTTGCGAAATCGCGCTTGCGCTGAACATCTTGCCTGCGATATGCAAGCCCAGATTCGCGCATGTGAACGCAGTACGTCTTTTCCCCCTTGCGGTCGGAGTATACAAGCTCGAAATAGCCATCCAGCTCCAACGATTGGAGCACGCATTCGAGCCGATCTTCATCGAATTTCGCCTTTGGAGGAAGCATGGCAAGAATTTCATAGGGAGAAACGAGGAATCGCTCCTTCCCCTGCGAGAGCGAGAAAATTGCCGCCATCACTTCATTTTCCCGCCGCGAGAGCCGCCCTCCGTACATTAAAGAAGCAGCTCGAGGAGCCCTACGAGCAACGCGGCCGTAAACGCTCCAAAGAAGGCGCCGAGCACGGCACAAACCAGCACCTCACGGCGGCTGCGGCGCGCCTCGAATTTTTCACGCTGCACGCGCTCTGCGAACGTTCTTCCGGCAGGCATGGGGCGCACACAATACGTCCCCTCCTCGGCGTAGCGAAGCTCGATGAGTTTCTTCTCCTCAAGCTGAGAGAGCATTCGCACAATGTTCCCTTCCTCGGGAAGGCAACGCGCAAGCTCCTGCTCCTCAATGATTTTGAAGCCGCCGCCAATGCACGCGCCGTTGATGGCGGCAAGCAGCGCGGCACAATTCTCGTCTAACATTCCGAAAAAAGTATGTTCCTTTTTCGGAAAAATCATGCCGATTCTCCGGCAATCGTTTATCCGATGAGCATCCCACCCATCATGGGATTTCCCGCATAAAGTGCCTTTGCAATCGGCGAAGACATCAAGAGCGACTGTATTCCCTCACCCCATGCCTGTATTTGGATGAGAATTTCGCTCATATCCGGCACATCGAAGGGAAGTGAAGCGAGGAAGTTTTCAATTGCACTCATGGCAGTGCCGCTTGCAATCCAAGCCACTCCGCAGTTGACAGCACACGCAGCAACGAACATCACCGCAAACGCGAGCACGGCGCCGAGAAGGCCATCTATCGTGCCCCAGAAATAATGGTAGCGAACGTTTCGAATGAACTTAACGGCGTAGAATGCAAGAATAAAAATGATCGCCAACAGGGAGATGAGGATAACGGCCGTGATGGAGATTGCTTGCGCAATGGAATCACTTTCGGAAAGCCCCCCCAATCCGATTCCGAGATAGATGGAAACGATAACAGCGCCAACGGTTAATGCAAGCATGAGGATGATGACGGCAACGCGCGCAAAGCCGACGCGCCACCCTTCGCGCAGGGCGAACAGGAAGACGGTTACGACAATGAGATCAAACCCGTGTTCTTTGAGGATATCCGTCCAGATAGGGCTCTCGTAGATGGGAGCAAATAATTCCGGCGGTGTCATGCAATAGTGCATAAACGTGAGCACACCGGCACCTACGATGAGCGCAATCACGGCATAATCCACAAAAGCGGTGATTCCGCCCATGAGGCGATCCGCAAAGCGCCACGCGCCGTGCGCCGGCATCCGCTTTTTGAGCATAGCGAGGCGGAGAAGCGCGCCCAGCCCGAGCACGAGCGCAATACTGCCCACCATGATAAAAATAGTGAACCAAAGTTGCGCACCGGGCGTTAGCACTTCATTGGAAAGAAGCGCAGCGAAACGGGTGAGCGGAAAGACCAAAAGAATCTGCCAGCCAACCCAGCTCATCTGCGAGAATTTCCGAAATACACCGTACAAAAAAGAGGTGATAGCAAAAACGACCGCTGCAACGATGAGTATTACAATGATGGGATCCATAGCATTCCTCCGTGATTTCTTGGAGCAGAGAAATTATTTGTTGAAATTATCCTTGAGCGAAACAATCTCAGAGAGCACGGACATGCCCCCCTCTTTACACGTCTTGTAGTAGCCGGTGCGCATAAGCTGGAACGCCGTGCCTTCAGGCGCCTGAGCAAGATAGGGCTCCGCCTTCGCCTGGAAGATGTGCTCACTATCAAGGTTGATGCGCTCGGAAAAATCCTGCCCTGCATAATCGGCATTTCGAAGCAGATGATCGTACTGCCGCAGCTCCGCATCAATGCAGGTTTCGGCGTTTACCCAGTGAAGAACGCCCTTCGCCTTAATGCCGCTTTTATCCGAACCGCTGTGGCTCTCCGGGAAATACGTGCATTTCACCTCGATCACTTCGCCGTTTTCATCGGTAACTGCCTCATCGGCACGCACGATGTAGGCGTTCTTGAGGCGCGCATAGGCACCCAGCTTGAGGCGATGATACTTGGGCGGCGGATTGAGGGAGAAATCCCCCTTCTCGATGTAGAGGGTTTTCCCAAAAGTGATTTTTCGGGTACCGGCGCCCTCAGAAAGCTGGTTGATTTCGAAATCCACCTCTTCACTCCCTTCGTAATTGGTGATGGTGAGCTTCAACGGCTCGAGCACCGCCATTGCACGGGGCGCGTGCAGGTTAAGATACTCGCGTACAACAGCCTCGAAGTAGCTGATCTCACATTCCGATTGCGCCTTGGCAACGCCGATGCGAGAACAGAAATCCTTGATCGCCTCGGCAGGAATACCGCGGTTTCTCAGGCCTGCAAGCGTGGGCATACGGGGATCATCCCAGCCGTGAACGGAGCCTTCCTCCACAAGCTTCTTTAAATAGCGCTTGCTCATAACGAGATTGGTAAGGTTGAGGCGCGCAAATTCGATCTGACGGGGCTTGGGCGCAAACCCAAGCTCAATGCCCACCCAATCGTAAAGGGGGCGATGATCTTCAAACTCTAACGTGCAGAGAGAATGGGTAACGCCTTGCAAAAAGTCGCAGATGGGGTGCGCATAGTCGTACATGGGGTAGATGCACCATGTATCCCCCGTGCGGTGATGGGTAGCACGCAGAATGCGGTAGATTACGGGATCGCGCAAATTGATATTGGGCGAAGCCATATCGATTTTCGCTCGAAGGCACTTCTCGCCATCCGCATATTTGCCTGCCTTCATCTCACGGAAGAGCTTTAAATTCTCCTCCGGCGTACGGGTGCGGTACGGGCTCTCTTTGCCCGGTTCGGTGAGTGTTCCGCGCGCCTCGCGGATCTCCTCTGCCGAAAGATCGCATACGAACGCCTTGCCGGCAGTGATCAATTGCTCGGCATACGCATAGATCTTATCAAAGAAATCGGAGGCGTACACCTCATTTTCCCAGCGGTAGCCCAGCCACGCAATATCACGGCGAATTGCATCAACGTACTCCGTCTTCTCCTTGGAGGGGTTGGTATCATCGAAAAAAAGGTTGCACTTGCCGTTATACTTTAACGCCGTGCCGAAATTAACGAACATGCTCTTGGCGTGCCCGATATGCAGGTATCCGTTGGGCTCGGGTGGGAAGCGCGTTTGGATCGCCGCCACCTTGCCCGCCGCAAGATCTGCATCAATGATATCTTGAATAAAGTTTTCTGCCTCTGCCATAGTAGCTCCTCTTTTATAGCGCCTTAATTGGAATGGGTTAAAAATGGTAAAAATTTAAGCGCGGAAGGATGTGATCCGCCCACGATTCGTATCTACTTTCGATTATAACATATTCTCCGTGAAAATGATAGTTTTTGCGAGGTGTTTTTTTGGAAATTGTGGTATAATCAAGCCATGGAAGAGGCAATTCTGTTGTTTTTTGAAGAAATCCGCTCTCCCGCGCTTGATTGGGTGTTCGGAATTCTTTCTCTTATGGGAGAAGCGGTGCTTATCGCAGGCGCCGTACTCCTTCTCTATTGGCTACTGGATGGGCGCACGGGGGAACAGCTTCTCCTTACTGCAACTTCCTCCGCCGCTTTTAACTGTATGCTCAAAGCAAGCGTTCTCCGCCCTCGACCTTATATGGCCGGCGTTGTTTCTTTGCACCCCGATACGCCCCTCTTTTCTTCGCAGGGGTTGGGCGATAACCTCTCCTTTCCGAGTGGGCACGCACAGGCAACCTCCTCTGCCCTCTTTGCCGGAGCACTGCGCCTTCGCGGAGCGGTATGGCGCACCTTAGGCTGGGCGCTTTCCGCAATACTAACGCTTCTCGTGTGCTGTTCACGCCTCTATTTTGGCGTACACTACCCTTCCGATCTTTTTGCCGGCGTGCTGCTCGGCCTGCTGTTTGCTCTCTTTTGGCAACTCATTTTTGCGGCCGCTTACAGATTCCGTTACTATATCCTCTTAGCGTTAGCGGTAGCGGCGCTCTGCGTTTTACCCTTTTCCCCAAGCACTGATTTCATCCGCACCGCGGGCATGGTGGTGGGGTGCGCGATCTTCCTTCCCCTTTCCACCCTTTTAAAATACGATGCGCCTAAACAGCTTCGGCGCAGATTTTTGCGCATCCCTGTGGGGCTCTTTTGCACGGGCGCAGTGTTTGCGGGAAGCTGTTTCTTCCCGGAAGGGCATGGCTTTCTGCTCCTTCAATGGTTGCTGCTCGCCGGCGCGGCAACCTTTCTTGCAACTCTGTGCTTTAAGGTGTTAAAAATTTAAGCTTGTGCCAAAGGCAGGGAAGAGAATTGCCCCTCTTAAACGCTTGACGGATCTTATTTGAACGGGTATAATATTACAAGATATAAGGACACATAGGAGCAATTTTATGGCAGATAGAGCGGTAACGATGGAAAAATTGGTAGCGCTGTGCAAGGCGCGCGGCATCATCTTCCCCGGAAGTGAAATTTACGGCGGCATGGGCAACACGTGGGATTACGGCCCCGTGGGCGTGGAGATCAAGAACAACATCAAACGCGCTTGGTGGAAGCGCTTCGTCTCCGAAAGCGATAATTCCTACGGCGTGGATGCGGCGATCCTCATGAACTCCCGCGTGTGGGAGGCGAGCGGACACACTACCTCCTTCTCCGATCCTAAGATGGATTGCAAGAAGTGCAAAACGCGCCACAGAGCCGATAATCTTATCGAGGCATATTCGAAGGGCGCAGTGAATCCCGATACCATGTCCAACGAGGAGATGGAAAAATACATCGAAGAACACCACATAAACTGCCCCAACTGCGGCAATTTCGATTGGACGAATATTCGCACCTTCAACCTCATGTTCGAAACTTCCCGCGGCGTTACCGATGAAAGCCAGAACAAGATCTACCTTCGCCCCGAAACCGCGCAGGGTGAATTTGTAAACTTCCTCAACGTGCAGCGCACTGCGCGCGCCAAAGTTCCCTTCGGCATCGCGCAGGTAGGAAAAGCCTTCCGCAATGAGATCACACCCGGCAACTTCATCTTCCGCACCATTGAATTTGAACAGATGGAGCACCAGTGGTTCTGCAAAGAAGGAACCGACGAGGCGTTCTACAACGAGTATAAAGAAAAAGCGATGAGCTTTCTCGTGGATCTCGGCTTCGATAAAGAGCACCTTCGCTTCCACGATCACGATAAGCTTGCGCACTACGCACGGGCGGCGTGTGATATTCAATACCTCTACCCCATGGGCTGGCAGGAACTTAACGGCATTCATAACCGTACTGATTACGATCTTTCCCGCCATCAGGAATTCTCAGGCAAGACGCTTACGTACGTTGATCCCATGAACGGCGAACGGTATATTCCCTACGTGATCGAATACTCCATCGGCGCCGACCGACTCATGCTCGCCGTTCTCTCCGAGGCATACGACGAGGAGAAACTTGAAAACGGCGAGGTGCGCAACGTTATGCACTTCCATCCTGCCATCGCGGCGTACAAGGCGGCGATCCTGCCCCTTCAAAAGAACCTCGCTCCCAAAGCGAAGGAGTTCTTGGTAAGGCTCAAAAAGCTGTTCTCCGTAACTTACGATGAAGCCGGCTCCATTGGAAAACGCTACCGCCGCCAAGATGAGATCGGCACCCCTTACTGCATTACGGTTGACTTCGACACCCTCGAGGACGGCACCATGACCGTGAGAGACCGCGATACGATGGAACAGCAACGCCTTACCGCCGAGCAGATCATCGCCTTCCTCACAGAAAAGTGCGCGTTCTAAAAAACATCCCATCCAAATAACGAAATTACAAAAAGGCGCCCATTCGCAATATTGCGGATGGGCGCCTTCATTTGCAATGAAATTAGAAGGCTTCCTTGATAAAAAGAAAAAGTTGCATATACTAAGAAAACCACGGGAATGTGTATGTTGCGTTTTTTTATAATTGTTTACCTCACTCTTTCTCTTCTTGCGATATTGCTATATCTGCCTAAGCTTATCGGCTTTTTCTATGCCTTCAAAAAACCTCGCCACCCAAGGGCGCGCACGAAGCGGCGCATCTCGGTGATCGTGCCTGCACGCGGCGAGAGCAAAATTATCGGCGATCTGCTCGCCTCCATTGAAAAGCAGGATTACGATCGTGCCTTTTTCGATGTAAACGTTATCGTGAAAGATGAAAACGATGCTACAATCGGTATTGCCACAGACATGGGTGCCCGCGTTTACCTCGCAAGAGAGCAAACCTGCAAGGGGGATGCTCTCGATGGCTACTTTAAGGCACTTGCGAAAGAGGAGCTGAAAAGATACGATGCGTTCGTCATCGTAGATGCAGATGCCGTGCTTTCCCCTTCCTACTTGCGCGAGCTCAACAACGCGCTCGAGGAAAATTACGATATCTATATCACACGTAAGCATGCGAAAAACTATTTGGGAGGCAAAAAAAATCGCAGTGTCTTTTCAAACTGCGCCACGCTTACCTGGCCCATTCTGGATGATTTAAGCAACAACTTCCGCATGCGGCATGAAATGCCGCTTAATCTGTGCGGCCAAGGCATGATGCTGCGGCGCGCAGTCATTGAAGAGCTGGGCGGCTGGCCCTATCGCACGCTTACCGAAGATTACGAACTAAAACTCGATTCTCTGCTCAAGGGATACCGCTCTATGTTCTATCCCTACGCCGCCCTATACACGGAGGAAGCGCTAGGAAGAGAAGAAAACTGCATTCGCCGCCTCAGGTGGCTCACGGGATATAAACAGTGCGATAAAAAATACCGCGATCAGATCAAGGCGCAGGTCCGCGCGCGCGGACGGTGCAATGCAGGCGAATTCGAATACTTTTTCGGCGTGTTTCCTCTTCTTCTTTACGTTGCGACGGCGGCGATCACGATGCTTGCCGGTATTGCTCTCGCCATCGGGAATCTCATTGCGGGGAAAGTGCTCCGTGCGGCGGCCTCTTTCTGCTTCCTCACGGCGATACCTTTTCTCATTATGTACACACTGCTCTTTCTCTACAGCGCGCTCGCTATGCTGGCCTGCAGAGAAACCTTTGCGGTACTTTCACGGACGGAAAAACTTTTTACTCTGCTCTATAACCCCTTTTTTCTTTTAGAATACATCCCGCTCTACTTCAAAAGCGTTCGGGCGGTGCATCGGGGGCAACCGCCCAAGTGGAAGGAGACGGAGCGCATTGAATACGATGCGCCGCAATAAAGGATAGGAAAGGGCGCCGTGCAAAGCACGGCGCCCCGCTTGTTAACAAAGCCCTTTTCTTCTATCGGGAAGGTATTTGAGGGGGATGCCGTAAGCCCTTTTATAGCATTCCCGCCAAGCCGCTTCCGCAGCGGCTCTCATGGCATGGGCTCGCTCCTTTGCAGGAAGCATTTCATCCGGGTAGATCGCAGGCATGGTATGGATACGCAGCTTCTTTATGTGCCCGTTTGCGTTTTTTTGAAAGGTACAGAACACGGGCAAAACAGGCACGTTAAACTTCACCGCATAGTGGAAGGCGCCCTCCTTCATGGGGCGGGGCTTTTGATAGTTGATCCACATCGCCTGCTCGGCATAGAAGTTTACGATTTTGCCCTCGTGCAACCGCTTGCCCATCTCTCGCATCAGATTTTTCGTAGCGGTTACGTTATTGCTGAACGGCCACATACCACCGTGGCGGATGATATGACCGCCCAGACCACCCTTATTGTTCCAGGGCGCCATTGTGTGAAAGGAGCGGAAGTGCCCGATTGCATCGCGCACGAAAAGGGTATCGAGATGATTGAAATGGTTACAGACGGAAATTGCCCCCCGCCCCTTGAGTGCGCGTACGTTTTTGCGCCCGTACGTTTTTGCACCGTAAAGAACGCGGATCAGGAGCGGGCCGAACACACCCAACAGAACGCGCCAAAAGCCCGTGAGGATGCGCTCGTACCAGGGCTGTCGATAACGGTACTTCCCATCCGGCATCTCCCAATCGTTGCCGAATGCGATGTAATCGTAATCGAATCTACGGTACCCCTCAAGCGTATCCTGTATGCGCCTTGCTTTTTCCGCCTTCGTCCGTTCTTTCCTCATTTTTCACCGCTATTTTTATTATACGCGTTTTTTTAATGAAAATGTCCGGCATATGCAGAAGGCTTGAGCGCCATTCTCCTTTTTAAAGCAGATGCTCTGTAAACGAAAAGGCAACGCTTTTTTGCGTTGCCTTTTTCCTTCGTAATATTGTTTTTATGCGCGCTTTCTGCAAACGGCAACGATGATCATCGTTACAAGCGCAAGAAAACCTGCGCCTGCGACTGTAATGAAGAGTGCTTTGCCAACCGCTACAAATGACTCGGCGCGCATTGCAATGATGGCAAGCATGACGCCTGCTACGGCAATAAGCGCAAGATAGATAAGAATAGCGAGCACGCCGCAAAACGTTTTTGCAAACTTAACCTTAAAGCTGCAAAGAAGATAGATGAAACCAAAGAGCACTGCAAACCCAGCCAGCCCAACAAGCGCATAGCAAAGATAGGTATAGGCGCGCCCTGCATCCCCGGAGCTGAGAATATTGTAAACCGTGGTGGCAGGATCGATCACCGGCAAGAAGAATACGCCAAAGAGCGCAGCTCCGAACAAAAAGAGAAGGAGCGCCGGCCAGCTCGCAAGCTTGAAGCCCTTCTTGGGCTGTGCTTCCACGGCAACTTCTTCCGCCGCAATCTCTGCAATGGGCTCCTCTGCAGGCGCTTCCGAATCCTCCGCCTGCGTAGGCTTTACGCCTTGCTGTGCGTTGATCGCGTTGATGATCCCGATGTACGAAGTTACGAAGGGAAGATACCAACTGTTATAATCAGGGTGCCCGTTCGCACCTGCCTGTGGCGGCTGAACATAGTTGATCTGCTGTGCCGCGCCGCAATTCGGGCAGAACTGTGCGCCGCTCGGCAACTCCGTGCCACATTTTGAGCAAAATGCCATAAAATTTCCTCCTATTGAACAAATCAATTTTATCACACTAAGCATACACGATTTTATGAAAAATGTCAATGCTTATGGGCAAATTCGGTAAAATAATTTTTGCTTCTTTTGGGGCTCGCTCTTTTTGAGGTCAGCCGCCGCTAAGCATCCGGGCACGCTTAGGCGCGCCGTGAGATACGATCGCGAACATGGTATAGGGCGTGCGCACTACATGCCGCACTGGCGCCTTGCGAAACAAAAAAAGCCGGCGCGAGCGCCGGCCCTTCTTTTATGCTGCGAACGTTTTAATTTCTTCTATGATCATCTCAAACAGCGCGTTTACGTTGTTCATGTAAATCACATACAGAGCAACCGCCGCTGCGATCACGATGAGTGCAACGATGATAGCAACGACACCGAGTGCCTTTCCTGCACCGTTGTAATCTTTCGCCTTGGCGATACCGATAAGGGAAAGCAGAATGCCGAAGACGGAGGAAATACCGATGGAAACGAGGCCGCAGAACGCAAGAATGATACCTGCAACCGAGAAACCATTGACGGACTTTGCGGGCACAACTTCTATCTCTTCCAAAACTTCTACTTCTTCAGCCGCAACTTCTTCCTCTTCGATGACCTCTTCTACCGCCTCTTCCACCGCTTCTTCCGCTTCGGGATCAGGGCGCATACGCTCGGGCTCGGGGCGCATACGCTCAGGCTCGGGGCGCATACGCTGCTCCGTTGCAGGAGCAGGAAGCTGAGGGTAGCCGTAGGGGAGCTGAGGGTAGCCGTAGCCAACCTGCTGCTGAATGCAGAAACCGCCGTAAATAGGCATCTGATAACCGTAAGGCATAGGGGCGTTCACGGGCTTGCCGCATCCGGGGCAAAACTTTTCATCTTCAAAGACCGGTCCGCCGCATTGCTGACAATTGTTCATTGGAATATCCTCCTGTTTGATAGTTTCACTCATCTATATCATACATCATCTTTCAGCGATTGTCAATACCCCCTTTCAAAAAAAGCCGGTATATTTTTCAAAAGAAAGAAAAAACCGACGCATACGCGTCGGTTTTAAATTTTATGCGGTTAAGCCGCCGGTGTGGCTGTTAAAATTCCTATCGTTTCAAGCCAAGCGAGAATTTCTGCATTCCAGATCATAAATGCAAGAAATGCAAGAGCCGCGTATACGACGCAAAGAATCAAGCTGACGATTATTCCTGCAATCGCCATTCCCTTTCCTCTGCTAAGATCCTTCGCTGCTGCTGCGCCGATGATGGAGAAGATCAAGCCGAGCGGCGGGAACAGGAATGCAAAGATGTAACCAAGAACCGCAAAAGGATTTACTTTCGCCTTCTTTTCTACAACCGCTTCTTCAGCAACTTCCTCTTCAACGATCTTTTCAGCGACAGCCTCTTCTACCGCCTCTTCTACCGCCTCTTCTACCGCTTCTACTGCCTCTTCTTCTGCATAGGCTTCCTCATACTGCGCATCGGGCTGAGGGCAGCAGGGCTGCTGAGGATAGCCATACGGCATAGGATAGCTGTACGGCACCGGATAGCTGTACGGCATAGGATAGCTGTACGGCATCGGGTAGCTGTAGGGCACCGGGTAGCTGTAGGGCATCATGGGTTGCTGCTGGTAACCGTAGCCGGGCATCATCGGGGGCTGCACATAAATACCGCCCATAGGATTAGGATAACCGGGATACTGCGGATAACCAAAGTTTGCGGGCTGGGCATAGGGAGCCTGGGGCACCTGCTGAGGTGCGGCTACCGGCATGCCACAGCTCGGGCAAAACTTTTCATCTTTATAGATCTGCCCGCCGCATTGTTGACATTTGATTGCCATGGGATTCCTCCTTATCGAAAAAGAATTTTTTTCTCCCTTATAGCATACATCATCTTTCCCTAATTGTCAACCCCTATCTGAAAAATAATTTATCTTTTTTTTATACCTTCACCGCAAGCGGTTTTTTACACTTTTCAGCGGAGCGATTATGCGGCTCACGGCCGCGATATAAGGTTATAAAGCCGCGCCGTCTGAAGGCATAGCATAAATATCAAAGGCATCATCCACATCGAAGTTTTCGCCCTCATCAAAGGCCGCGAGCTTAGAGATGGACACCTCGTAAGCGGTCATCGTGACAACGTCCGTTTCCGAAAAGCGCTTTTGGTATTCACGGCTTTGGATTCTGCCCGAGAGCGCAACACGATCCCCCACCTTGAGATTTTGCACAAAGCGCGCGTTCCTGCCCCATGCGATGCAAGGAATATAATCGGATTTGTTATACGCTCGGTTCACGGCAAGCAGAATATCTGCAATTTCGCGGTTGAAGGGCGTGGTGCGATAGACGGGCGGCTTGCATATATACCCCGATAGTACGATGCCGTTGGGATTTTTCTCCGCACTGGGCTCCACAAGTTCACGCACGAATACCGTGAGCATAAGGCGAGATTTTCCGCCTTCCAGCTTGTTGTAACTGCGGAATTGCCCTACGGCGGAGATCACGCTGCCAACCTGCAGATCGCTGCTCTGAATGAGCCGCTCTGAAATGGTAACGGGTAAAATGTCCGCCTGCCCCGAAAGTCGCATGACCTTGACGTAGAACTCATAAAAGCCCTCGCCGTAGACCTCGTGCGAGAATACCGCCTCCGAAACGATCTCCCCCATAATGTATACCTTGTTGTTTTTTTCCGTGTTGTAATCCATATATAGTACCTCCAAGTATTTCTGTCGATAAAAATTGGCAACCTGCCTTTACGCCGCACCCTTCGGGATCTGCCTGCCCGTGACGTCGATCTCGTAGTTCTCGCGATAGATGAGCTCGCCGATGGGCACGAAGGAAAAACCGTTTGCGCGCAACGTATCAATCACGATAGGCAACGCCTCCGCCGTGTGCAGTCCGTTGTTATGCATAAGGATGATGGAGCCGCTCTTCGTGCGCTCCACGATACGCGCGGCGATATCGGAAGCCGAAAGATTTTTCCAATCGAGGGAATCTACGTCCCATTGAATGGGATATAGCCCCATGGCGTTAGATGTATTGATAAGCAAATCATCGTAATCGCCGTAGGGTGGGCGAAAAAGTTCTACATCCTTGCCCGTGACGCGCTCGATTGCATCGCAGGAAGATTGCAGCTCTGCCTTGATCTCCGTTTCGGATAGGCGCGACATATACGAATGCGTTGCGCTGTGCGTGCCCACTTCGTGCCCTCCATCTGCAATCTTTTTGAGATATTCCGGATACTTCTCAGCCCAAAACTGCACGCTGAAAAAGGTGACGCGCACCCCCTCCTTTTCGAGGGTTTGCAAAAGAGAATCGGTGTATTCCACCCCCCACGCGCAATCGAAAGAAAGGGCGATTTTCTTATCCTCTCGCTCCACGCTGTAAATGGGCAACGCGCGCGCTCCGCTCCAATACACTTCTTCGGCTTCGACAGCATTTGCCGTAACCATGCCCGCAACGAGTAACGTAAAAATCGCAAGCGCAAGGAGGATTGATTTGAATCGCAACGTGATAAATCGCATTTGATTACCTATATGATACTATAATTTACTTGTCGAAGCAGGGCGACCTTTGCAGGGGTTTGGCTGTGTCTGTCGAAAGCGAACGCACGGCTTCTGTGGTATTCTATTCGAGGCAGATTCGGGATATGACGGCATAAAAAAATCCGTCCAAACGGACGGATCGGATGGGCTATCTGTTTCGCGAGACGCATAACGCAAACAGCACATATTTCACTTGCTTATTTCTTTTTTTGTTGTGGCGGTTTACCGAAAGGGAATTTATTTTCCACGCCGGTAATTGTGAGCGCATATATTTGAAGGGCGCCGGCGCGGCTCAGGGCATCGGCAAGCGCAGAGACCGTGGCGCCAGTGGTGAGCGTATCATCCACGATGAGAATGCGCTTCCCCTTCACGGCACTGCGCTTTTCAACGTGAAAACAGCCATCGAGATTCTTCTCGCGTTCCCTGCGCGAGAGAAACTTCTGAGAATCGGTTTCCCGCTGTTTTTTCACGGGCGCAAGCACCTGCTTCTCGCTCAGCTCGGCAATCTGCTCCGCAAGCAGATGAGCTTGATTATAACCGCGTTTCTTAACGGCTCTTTCGGTCATGGGTACCCCGATTACTGCGTCTATAAATTCAAATTCGCTCTGCACAAGCGGCAATGCAAGTTCTGCGAGAGTGCGGAAGAGATACTTTTCTCCGCGCTTAAAGCGCACGATAAGCCTTGCTGCCTCCCCTTCATGCACGAAGACAGAGCGTGCCTTTATCACGCCGAGCGGCCTTTGCTTGCATTCGATACATACGCCCGGCTCTCGTACGCGCCGCCCACAGAACGGGCAGACGATTTGATCATTCCACGGCAACTCTTTTTGGCAGGGCGCACAGATGCGCTCGCCACCGAAGACCTCGCGCCCACAGACGTCACATGTGAAGTTATGAGAATCATCATATGCTTTTTGTTTTTTCTTGAGTAAATCCAGCAGCTTCATGCGTGTTTCTCCGGCGCCTTCTTTCATCCTTTCAAAGAGCGTTGCGCCATACGGTATGGGCCTTTTGCCTATTGTAACACATGCTCGCTTGAAACGCAAGCGCTGCACGAAAAGAAAAAGAGCGGCATCTGCCGCTCCGGTTTCTTTTCATTAAAAATCGTCGTCATCGTCGTCGCCATCACCGAGCGCGTAGATCTCATCACCCGTGACGTATTCGAGATCATCTTCTTCCGCCGACTCGAATTCCTCTTCCGATTCCTCTTCATCAAACTCTTCATCGAACGATTCATCGATCTCGCCCATTTCCTCTTCGATGTCATCCGTATCATCGAGATATTCGCGCCATTCATCGTCATCCTCATTGGGATCGGGCTCCACCTCGTCATACTCGCGCTTTTTGCGGCATTCATCGCACATCTTTTCGCCGGGGCGCATCATGTTCTCGCCGCAGACGGGGCAGAGTTCGGTGGGAATTTCATCCTCCACTTCCTCGATCTCTTCAAGGCCGGTGGGGATCCCCTTCATCTCCTTAAGGCAGACGTCGCAATATTCCTGTTTTTCCGCATCAATATAGTTAAGCTCGCAGCGCGGGCATTTCATGTACCGTACCATTTCCGCTTTCCCTCCGTATCGCCTCCATAAGGCTAATAAATTATATTAATATTTATTTTTTTTGTAAACTGTTTTTTTATGCGTTTCGGAAAAATTTTGCAGATTTTCCGAAATTTTTTTAACCCAACCCGTTTCCTTTGGAAAAACGAAAGAAAATCCCCGCAATTTAGCGGGGATTCAAAAATTTTTATTTTACTCTTCTGTAGGAGTTTCGGGCTCGCCCTCTGCTTCAGCGGGCTCTTCTTCTACAACAAGTGTTTCGGCCGGCTCTTCGAGCTGCTCTGCGGATTCTTGTTCTGCCTCCGCTTCAGGAGCTTCGGTGGCATAGACATCTACTTCGCTGTCATCCGCGGTGATGACTTCCATACGCTCTACGGGAGCTTCCTCTTCCGCCGCCTTCTTTCTGAGCAAGAAGAACCAAACGGCAAATCCGGCACCGGTGGCTACCACCGCCGTGATGGCAAGGGAGATCAAAAGCCATGCCCACCATGCGAGGCCTTCCTCCTGCGTTTCGGTAGCCTGGTAATACTGAAGGTTCGTTCTCCAATACTTTGCAAGCGAATTCGCATCTTCCTCGCTCATCTTGCCGATCTGGGTGCGGAAGTAATCGTAGGTGCGGTAGTAATTGCCTGCTTCATCTTTGTAATCGTTCGCCGAGAAGATTTCCTCTTTTTCGATGGTGAAGCCCTTATTGCCCAAGAACGCCTCGAATGCTTCTTTCTCCTGTTCGGTATAAAGGAAATCGCTTTCTTCGCCGTTGGCTATCGCTTCTGCAATATTCTCATCGAACTGCGTGCGCTCACCCGTGTAGAAGTAGTAGCGCAGAGCATTGAGAAGATTGGTATCGTCCATAATATCGGTGAGTTTCGCGAACAGACCAATCTCTTTATTTTCTCTGTTGGCAATGGATTCATACTTCTCGTTGAGCGCTTCGATCTCAACGTTCGTCATGGCCTTGCCGTTCTTGGTGAGATCGACGCAGCTTACATAGTTATATGCCTGGGCACCGAATACCTCTGCATCTACGTAGAACACGGTGTTATCAATGATCTCGTATTCATACCAATCGCTAACGTGCTGCAGGTTGAGCAGCTTTGTAGGCTTGTAGCCCGCGTTATCAGTGCCGTTGAAGGTGAGGTTCTTATAGTTCTCGGGGGAACCGTTATAAACAGCTCGCTCTACGGAGAGGCCGTCGCCGTTGCTGCGGGTGAAATACACGTAGTGATAGGTGCTATTAGAGGTACTGTCGATTCCAAGGATCGTGGGTGCGCCAACCTGGTAGGCAATCGCCTGTTCGTAGCCTGTTGCAACGTCTTTGCGGTAAAGCACATCGTCCTTCACGTAGAGGTAGTGATGACCATCAGCTTCCTTATAGAAGTACGCCGTATCCGTTGCCTTGTTTTCAACCTCCACATCGTTGGCGATGCGATCGAGCTTGCTGCCCGTGCCCGTCTTGTTCGCGTTGATCGAATCCCAGCTTGCGGTAACCTTGCTTTCATCAAGGAAGTAGAGATCTCCGCCGAAAGCGCTCATCTCTTGGCGAACGAAATAGATGCCGCCGTTCTTATAGGAGCGGATCCCATAAGAATAGCCGAGTGGCGTGAGCGGTTCGGAACTGCTCTGGTTGAACGCCGTTTTGGGATCGTTCGTTCCAATACCGTCAAGCACGAGTTCCCCCAGGTTGTTATAGGGCGCCTTGCCATCTTCAAACGTTTCGGAATGATCGTTGATATAATCCCAATCCCAGAAATCCTCTTCTCCGTACGCATATCCTGCAGGGACTTCGGTGGCATCTGCCTGAACGCGATAGATCTGATTGTAGAGGAAGGTTTGCGCGTAATCGCTATCCGCCTTATTCGTTACATTCATCGTGTAATAGACGGTGGGGTTTTCCTTATCCTCCGCATCAAACGCATAGCTCGTAGCATTTTCCACAAGCACGGTATCCTCGCGCGTTTCGGTGTTGACGGAGTGAATCGTGTAGGTGCTGGAGCCCTCTACGTAGAGTGCGTACACCGTGCCGTCCACTTCAACAAAGCGGTAAGGCATTGTGTTTGATTCAAGGCGGCAGATATCTTTGATATCCGTTCCATCAAGCTTGGCACTCTTGAATTCGAGGTAGCTGTTGCCAACAGTGCCGGTGATATCGTGCACGTTGGTGGGCGTGGCGTAATACACGCGATCTCCGTAAATGAAGATGCCCGCTTCATAGTCCCCTGCAACCATGAGCGAAGGGATCACCGTCTCCGCAGAAGAGAGATCGGATTTCTTCACCCGCATGAGAGCGCCCTTTACGGGTGCACCATAGGTGTTATTGGCGGTATACTCTTCTTTTCCGTTGATAAAGTAGTAGTAGCCGCCCGTTGTGCTATCCTCCACCGAAACGACGAAACCGCCGTTGGAGGAAGCTTCACCATTCGGGATACCCGCCGGCGCAGTGTGGCTGGGTGCGCACGCTGCGAGCGAGAGTGCGCCCACCGTAAGCACGGCGGCCGTCCCGACTGCAAGAAGTTTTTTAAAAGATTTACGCATGATGTAATTCCCTTCCGTGTTTCGGAATTTTGGTTCTAATAATACATTCTTTATTATAAACTAAATCAAGGCTTTTTGCAATCAAAAACCCACGAAACTTGTGCATTTCTTTTAGAAATTTTGTGTTTGTTTCGTGAATTTCGGGCATGAAAGCGCCTTGAGGCGCAGTTTTCGCCCAACCTCGGGAGGTGTTTATGGAAAAATTCGGAATTTTTGAGCTCTTGGATGCGCTCGCCGCAATCACACAAATGCAGGATCCGCCTGCAGGGGTAGCTGCAAAAAACGCTGCAGAAAAAGAAAGGGAACGCAAATTGCCGGATGCTTCTTTTTCGCCGCCCACCTACGGTGCGCCACTAACCCAACCCAACCCTTCTTCCACAGCTTACGGTGCCTTTATGGAACGCCACGAACGTGCGAAGGGAAAGGTGAAAAAATGATTGCCTTTTCAGCACAGCGCAAGCGGCAACGCAAAACCGACCCATACTTGGGTCGGTTTTGCATTCTGTTTGAGCTGCGTTCCCTCATAGGCGCTCTCTGGACGTCCCTGCAAAAAACAGCACCCACCTGCGTGAGTGCTGTGATTTTGATAATATAACGATTATCTCTTGGAGAACTGAGGAGCGCGGCGAGCTTTCTTCAAGCCGTACTTCTTTCTCTCCTTGACGCGCGGATCTCTCGTGAGGAATCCTGCCTTCTTGAGTGCGGGACGCGTTTCCGGTTCTGCCTCAAGGAGCGCTCTCGCGATGCCAAGACGGATAGCACCCGCCTGACCGGTGAAGCCGCCGCCAATGACGTTTACGAAGATATCGTATTTGCCCTCAGCGCCTACTTCGGCAAGGGGCTGCTTTACGACATACTGCGTGGTGCCCTGCGGGAAATAATCCTCAAGCGCGCGATCGTTGATGACGATTGCACCGCTGCCGGCGGGAATAAGGCGGACGCGTGCGATCGCCTTCTTTCTTCTTCCCGTTCCCCAGAACTGTAACTTCTTTTTAATCGCTGTTTTCGCCATTTCTGAATCCCCTCACCTTAAAATAATTTCAGCTCTTCGGGCTTCTGTGCCGCGTGGTTGTGCTCTGCACCCTTGTATACTCTCAGCTTCTTGATCATCTGTCTGCCGAGGGAATTCTTGGGGAGCATGCCGCGAACGGCTTCGTATACCGCGAGGTCGCTGCGCTCCGCCATCATCTTACCGTAAGAAATCTCCTTGAGACCGCCGATGTAACCGGTATGATAGCGGTAAAATTTGTTCTCGAGCTTTTTACCCGTGAGAACGACCTTATCACTGTTGACGATAATCACAAAATCGCCCGTATCTACGTTGGGAGTGAAGGTGGGCTTGTTCTTGCCGCGAAGGATCGCCGCAACCTTGGAAGCAAGCCTTCCGAGGGGAAGACCGGCTGCATCTACGACGTACCACTTTCTCTCAACCGTTTGAGCGTTTGCCATGTAGGTTTTCATATCCGTGCTCCTTGTATCATTTCAAAGCCAGTAACTTTGCTTCACGCCGGCACGAAATTCGGTTGCGCCCGGGGCGAGCGATTCCTGCTTTTTCTGCCGACTACCCCTTTATTATAGGACCTCGCAAAAGTTCCGTCAAGCTGTTTTGAGTTGAGAAAACAAGATTTTTTCGGAAAATTAAAAGATTTTTTCGTTCGTGAAAGGAAAAAACAACGCGCGCCCGCAAGCGCGGGCGCGCATACCAATAATTCATTTAAGAGGGAAGGCTATCCTGTACTTTCCTAAAAAATAAACCCTCCGTTCCTATGGAGCCGCTTACTGCAACACCGCCTTGATCCTTCTCACGCCGGCGGAGGAGGATTGCTCCTTTTGGATTTTGAAATGCCCGAGGACGCCCGTGCGCGCCACGTGAGGGCCGCCGCACATCTCTTTGCTGAATTCGCCGATGGAATACGTTTTTACCACGTCGCCATACTTCGAGCCGAACACGCCCACGAAATTCCCCTCTCTCGCCTCCTCAAGGCTCATCTCCTTGCATACGACGGGCAGATCTTCCGCGATCTTTTCATTCACGAGCGCCTCTACCGCCTGAATCTCTTCCTCCGTCATGGGGCGGGGGAAATTGAAATCGAAGCGCATGCGTTCATCGTTGATGTTGGAACCCTTTTGGTTGCAATCGGGCGAGAGTACTACCTTGAGGGCGGCGTTTAGAAGGTGCGTTGCCGTGTGATACTTCGTTGCCATTTCGGAATGCGATTCGAGGCCGCCCTTCGCCTCGCCCTTATTGAGCACGCGGCTCTTTTCCTGGTGCTCCTTGAAGGCGGCGTTGAAACCTGCCGTATCCACGGTAAGCCCCTTTTCTGCGGCAAGCTCTTCGGTGAGCTCGAGAGGGAAGCCGTAGGTATCGTAAAGGCGGAATGCCTGCTTGCCGCCGATCACCGTTTCTTCCTGATATTCGGGGTTGCTCTTTTTCATGAACTCATTTTTGCGTGCGATCCCTTGAATGCACTTTTCGAATTCCTTCATGCCGGTAGCGAGCGTTGCCTCAAAGCGATCCGCCTCCTTCTTGATCTCCTCAAGAATATAGCTCTCTTTCTCGGCAAGGAGCGGATAGGCATCGTTATATACTTCATGGATAAAGATCTTCGCCACTTCGGACATGGTAGCCGCCGAAATGCCGAGTTGGCGGCAATAACGAATCGCTCTGCGCATGATGCGGCGAAGAATGTAGCCCGCGCCCACATTGGAGGGCAGAATGCCGTTTCGATCGCCGATGAGCATGAGCGTGGTGCGCGTGTGATCGGCAATGATACGCATGGCGCGCTGCGTTTCGCCGCCCTCTGAATACTTCTTGCCGGAAAGCTCCTCGATCTTTGCGATTGCACCGGCAAAGAGATCCGTTTGATAGCCATCCGTAAGGCCGTTCAAAAAGAGCAGCATGCGGTCGAAGCCAAAGCCCGTATCCACGTTCTTGCTCGAAAGGGGCTCGTAGCCGGCTTCCATCTTTTTATACTGCATGTATACGTCGTTTCCGATCTCCACGTAGTCATCGGGGAAGGTGGGGTTTTCAAGGTTGCGAATGGGATAGAACCATTCATTATCAGGGCCGCAAGGGGTGCCTACCGTGCCCTCAAGCTCCCACCAATTATCCTCTTTGGGAAGATAGAACACATGCTCGGGCTTCACGCCGAGCGCGATTACAAGCTTTGCCGTTTCCTCATCGCGGGGAGCGGATGCGTTGCCCTCGAAAACGGTGGTGCAAAGCTTTTCCTTATCTAGCCCGAATACCTCGGTTAAGAGCTCGAACGTCCACGCGGTTTTCTCCTTTTTGAAGTAATCGCCGAGCGACCAGTTGCCCATCATCTCGAAGAAGGTGAAGTGCGAGCTATCGCCAACAGATTCGATATCAACCGTGCGCACGCAGCCCTGCACGTTGCACAGGCGCTTGCCTTGGGCATGGGGTGCCCCGAGAAGGTAGGGCATAAGCGGTTGCATGCCTGCCACATTAAACATAACGCCCGTTGTTCCATCGCCGATGAGGGAAACCGCGCCGATATCAACGTGCCCCTTGCTCTTGTAAAATTCCAGCCACTTTTGACGCAATTCTTTCGCTGTGATTTTCATATATTACTCCAAAATTTTTTGCGATATTCAAAGCGAACCGCCCCGCATTGGGCAATTCGGTTTAGATCTTGCTCAGGGTATAGCCCTCTTTTGAATCCTTCACGGCGTAGCCCATTTCCTTGAGCTTTTCACGAAGCTCATCCGATTTCGCCCAGTTCTTCGCCGCGCGCGCCGCCCAACGCTCTTCGGCAACCGCCTTCACTTCGGCAGGAACTTCCTCCTCCTTCGGAGCGTACTGCGTGAGATACGTTTTTGCATCCTTTTTGAACAGCCCCAAAAGGCCGTACGTTCTGCGGATCTGATTGACGATCTTCTTTGCCTCGGGATTGCCTTCCGCAAGGAGCTTACCTGCTTCCTTAAAATATCCAAACAGGTTTCCGATTGCAAGCGCAGCGTTGAAATCATCGCCCATGGCAGCATCGAACTTCGCATCAATCTCGGGCATGCCCCCCTCTTCTTCCGGGAAAGCCGCCTCAATTTTCTCGATGAGCGTGTAAAATTTGATAAGATGCGCCTCGGCATCCGGGAAAAGGTTGTCCGTCACGTTGAGGTCGGCGCGATAATTCGATGAAAGGAGCGCCAGCTTGAGCGCCTCATCCGAATACTTGGCGAGAACATCCTCCATCAAAAGTACGTTGCCGAGCGATTTACTCATCTTCTGCCCGTTTACCTTAATGAGGCCGTTGTGCATCCAATATTTGGCAAACTTCTGCCCCGTAAGCGCTTCCGATTGCGCGATCTCATTCTCGTGGTGCGGGAATACGAGATCTCTTCCGCCGCCGTGAATATCTATGCGCTCGCCAAATGCAACGTGGTTCATTGCAGAGCACTCGATGTGCCAGCCCGGCCTGCCCTTCCCCCAAGGGGAATCCCAAGCGATCTCGCCCGGCTTTGCCGCCTTCCAAAGCGTGAAGTCGTAGGCGTTTTTCTTGTTTTCATCGTTTTCAACGCGAACGCCATCGAGCATGTCCTCCTTCGATCTTCCCGAAAGCTGACCGTAGGCAGGGAAGGAATCTACGTCAAAATACACGTCTCCATTCCCACCTTCGTAGGCATGCCCCCTGCGGATGAGTTCTTCGATGAAGGAAACGATATCTCCAATATGCTCGGTGGCCTTGAGCCAAACGGTGGGCTCATCAATATTTGCCTTCGCCATGATGCCATCGATCTTTGCGATCATCATGCGCGCGTATTCATCGGCAGGAATGCCCGTTTCGCGCGATTTTGCGATGATCTTATCATCTACATCGGTATAGTTGCGCGCATAGCTCACCGCATAGCCCTGCTTTTCGAGGAATTTGCGAAAAACGTCGTATACGAGCGCCTGAAAGCCGTGCCCGATGTGAGCATCACCCGATACGGTGATACCGCAGGCGTACATCTTCACCTTCCCCTCTTCAATGGGAATGAATTCTTCCTTTCTTCTTGTTAACGAATTATAAATTTTCATTATGCTTCCTTATTCCGTGGGCGGTACAGCCTCATTTTTTGCATTTTCGTTTTCCTTGCGCAATTTTGCAAGCTCATCTTCAAGCGCGAACACACGCTCGCGGAGCGCACACAGCTCCTGTTTAATGGGATCCTCCTTTTCGGGGATAAGATCTTGCGTGCGCTCGCCGTTGATGCGCACGATGCGCCCGGGCACACCCACGACGGTGGCATACGGCGGCACTTCTTTTAAAACGACCGCTCCGGCACCAATGCGCGCACCTTCTCCGACGGTAAACCCGCCAAGCACCTTTGCGCCGCTCGAAATAACGGCGTTCTTCTTCACGGTGGGGTGGCGCTTGCCCTTTTCTTTGCCTGTGCCGCCGAGCGTAACGCCTTGATAAATGACGACGCCTTCCTCAACCTCCGCCGTTTCACCGATGACGACGCCTGAGCCGTGATCAATAAACACGCCGGGCGCGATCTTTGCTGCCGGGTGGATTTCAATTCCCGTGCGGAACTTTGCCCATTGCGACATCCAGCGCGCTATAAGTTTTAGATGGATCTTGTGGAAAAAGGCGGCGCGGCGATGCCATATAAGGGCGCGAACGCCCGAATAGGTGAGCCAAATCTCAAAACCGTTCCGCGCGGCAGGATCGTTTCTTTTCGCCGCTTCAATATCTTTTCTCAGTTTTTCAAAGAACATTTGACCACTCCCCTCCTTCTAACATTATATGCGCCAATATACAAAGGCTTTCTCTGCCTCCCTTCGGCGCGCCTTACAACCCAATCGCACCGCTTTGGCTTCCTTATCAAAATTATTTTACCATTCCAAACTGAAAAAGGCAACCGTTTTGCGCGCGCGCGTATAAAAAACCCGCCCTTTTCTAAAAAGTGCATTTGCTCATTGATTTGAAATCGTTCACTTTGTTGTTTAAATTTTTCGTTAGATTCACTCACCGTTTCGCGCAAATCACATTTTTTCGTTCGTTTTTAGGAGTTATATGAATTCTGTGTGAAATTTACTTGCCTTTTTTTCAAGCGTGTGTTAAAATACAACACACTACCCCACAGAGGAGGCCCCCTCATGAAACGTGATCGCATCGAAGAAATTGCAGAGTTGCTAGATAAGCGCGGCAAGCTTTCGCTTGAGCAGCTTGAAGAGTTTTTCCCGAACGTATCGCAGATGACGCTTCGGCGCGACCTTTTCCAGCTTGAACAGGAAGGGCGCATTATCCGCGTGCGCGGCGGCGCCATGTCGGTAAAGGAGGTGCAAAAGGTTTCGGGCGAGCCCTACACCAAGAAAACCGCCATCCACACCGATGAGAAGATCGAAATCGCCCAAAAGGCGGCGCGCCTCATTGATGCAAACACCTCCCTCTTTATCGATGGTGGGACAACTGCGATGTATCTTGCAAAGGAGATGCCGGATATCAACGTGCACGTCTTCACCAATGGGCTTGCCGTTGCCATTGAGCTTGCACAGAAGAAAAACGTGAATCTCACCGTAGTCGGCGGGCAGGTGCTTAAAGAAAATCTTTCCACAGCTTCCCCTGTTGCAAAGGCGTATTTTGATAATACAAATTTCGAGCTTGCCATTATTTCGGCATCCGCATTCACCATAGCGAATGGATTTTCCTGCGCTTCGCAGATCGAGGCAGATCTTTTGAAAATTACGAGAAAGAAGGCAAAATTTATGTACATGATGCTCGATAGCTCTAAGATTGGCAAGATCATGCCTTATACCTTCGCACACCTTGAGGATATTGACGTGCTCATCACCGATGATAACTTCCCTGCCGAGCTGAATGAGGAATTTGCTAAGCATAATATCGTTGTAATGTAATTTGATACAAATATGAAAAACGGGGGCATGTTTCAGACATGCCCCCGTTTGTTATTGTTTTGAACTATGAAATCTTCTCATCAACCGCCGAAGATGGAGGTGAGATTGAGCGCGCTGAGCAGGTTAAAATTCTGGAATACGACCACGCACACCAAAGAGATCGTGGACATAATCTTAATGAGAATATCGAGGGAAGGGCCAACCGTATCCTTCAAGGGATCGCCCACCGTATCGCCAACGACGGCAGCTTCGTGCGCAGGATCGCCCTTGGCTGCGCCTTCCACGCCGCCCGATTCGATATATTTCTTCGCGTTATCCCACGCGCCGCCCGCGTTACCCGTATAGATTGCGAGCATGATTGCAGAAAGCGTAGCGCCGATAAGAATACCGCCAACGAAGCCCGGCCCAAAAATGAAGCCGCATACAACGGGGATAGCGATCGCCACGATCGAAGGAACGATCATCTGCTTGAGTGCGCCCTGCGAGGAGATGGTAACGCATTTCGTAGAATCGGGATCTTCTTCGCCCGTGAGGATCTTCGGATTCTCATTGAACTGACGGCGTACTTCTTCCACCATCTGGCGCGCGGCCTTTGCCACTGCGTTGATTAGCATACCCGAGAAGAGGAAGGGAACCGCCGCACCAACGATTGCGCCTACGATGATATCGCCGCGCATAATATTGAGAACGAGCTCCGCTCCGTTTGCCAAGAAACTCTCGCCTGCGGCGTAGAGATAGCTGCTCATCATGGACATGGTAGCCAGTGCCGCCGAGCCAATGGCAAAGCCCTTGCCGATTGCCGCCGTGGTGTTACCAACGGAATCAAGCTTATCGGTGATGGCGCGCACCTCCGCATCGAGGTGGCTCATCTCCGCAATGCCGCCGGCGTTATCGGAGATGGGGCCGTAAGTATCAACGGAAACGGTAGCCGCAACGAAGGAAAGCATACCCATAGCGCCGCATCCAACGCCGTACATACCGCCAAGCGCAAAACATGCGAAAATCGCAATACCGAGAACGACGACGGGAAGCATGGTTGAGATCATACCCGTTGCCATACCCTGCGTGATCGTGAGCGCAGGGCCCTCCTTGCTTGCCTGCGCGATGCTTTTCGTGGGCTTATAATCGTAGCTCGTGTAGTACTCGGAGATAATGCCGATCACGATACCGGCGATTACGCCAACAGCCGCCGCCAACCAAGGCGTGATCGGCCCTACGGAGAGCTTCGCCGCCTTGAGCGCCTCAGCGCTCTCGCCTTGGAAGAGGCAGATGGAAAGCACAACGCCGCCAACGAGCGTTACGCCTGCGGAGATCCACGTTGCGAGGTTGAGTTCCATGTGCGGATTATCGGAAAGCTTTTTCTTTAAAAGAGGATAGCTGATGCCGATGACGCAGCCGATGAGGCCGATGCCCGCGAAGATGAGCGGGAAGAGGATCATCTTTTGAAGAAGGCCTGCGCCGATGAACAGCGCGGCGCCCATCGTGTTTGCATAAAGCTCGATCGCAAGAATGACCGTGGAGACGATCGCACCCACGTAGCTCTCAAGAAGATCGGCGCCGAGGCCGGCTACGTCGCCCACGTTATCGCCCACGTTATCGGCGATGGTTGCGGGGTTGCGAGGATCATCTTCAGGGATGTGCGCTTCCGTTTTGCCAACGAGATCGGCGCCCATGTCTGCAGCCTTGGTGTAGATACCACCGCCAACGCGATTGAAGAGCGCGATGATGGAGCAGCCGAGCGCATAGCCGGAGAGGATGATGGAGAGGTTGTAGCTCTGCCCCGTGATGGGATTGGTGTGTTCCACGATCTCGCCGAGAAGGGTGAGCTCGAGCATACCGCCCGCCCAGCCGAAAATGCAGTAGACGATGATTGCACCGAGCAGTGCGAAACCGGCAACACAAAGCCCCATTACGGAGCCGCCGCGGAAGGCAACCTTCAACGTTTTACCAATATTTCTCGTTTCGTTTGCGGCGTTCGTAACGCGCACGTTTGCGTAGGTTGCGATCTTCATGCCAACGAAGCCTGCCGTAGCGGACATGACCGCACCGATGATGAAGGCAATGCCCGCCTGCCAAGCGATCAAGAGCGCTAAGACCGCGGCAACAACAACGGCGATGATCGCAACGATTTTGTACTCATAGAAGATGAAGGCATTTGCGCCCTCACGGATCTTCGAGGCAATGTACTGCATGCGCTCGTTTCCCTCACTGAGCTTGCGCGTGAGGTAGAAGTTGAGCGCTGCGTATCCAAGCCCGAGCACCACCGCGAACATCACGATAATGGTGAGTAGGTTGAGATTCATAGTTACTCCTTTCTTGTTAAAATATCTTGTTTATTATAGCATATTGCAGAAAGTTTGTCTATTTGTTAAAGGCAGGTTTGGAAAATTTATCTGTTTTTCAGCCGCACGGTAGGAAAAGGTTATTTATTTACCGCTCTTTCCATACAAAAAACCGACGGCATCGCCGTCGGTTTTTATTTTCGTTTGCGATTAGTTCTCGCAGTTGTTCTTCAAGGTTGCAAGGCTCTGGGCAAGTTCTTCGGGGAGTCTATCGCCAAACTGCTTGTAGTATTCGGCAATTTCATCCGCCTCTGCGCTCCAGCGTGACTTATCAATATAGAGAATGCTTTCGAGCGTTTCCACTGCGTAATCGAGGCCTTCGAGGTCGATATCCTTTGCGTAGGGAACATAGCCGATCGCCGTTTCCTGTGCTTCTACTTCGCCGCCGCAACGCTTCAAGATCCATTCGAGAACGCGCATGTTATCGCCAAAGCCCGGCCACATGAAATCGCCGTTGGCATCCTGACGGAACCAGTTAACGTTGAAGATCTTGGGAGGATTTGCGATCATCTTGCCCATATCCACCCAGTGCTGGAAGTAATCGCCCATGTGATAGCCGGCGAAGGGCTTCATAGCCATGGGATCGTGGCGGAGAACGCCAACCGCACCGGTGGCGGCAGCCGTCGTCTCGGAGCTCATGATGGAGCCTACGAACACACCGTGATTCCAATCGCGGGATTGATAAACGAGGGGCGTGGTCGTTGCTCTTCTGCCGCCGAAGATAATGGCATCAAGCGGCACGCCTTCCTTGGAGTTGAACGCCTCGGAAAGGCAAGGGCAGTTGACGGCGGGAGCCGTGAATCTCGAATTGGGATGCGCCGCCTTCACGCCACTCTCGGGAGTCCACTCGTTGCCGAGCCAATCGATGAGATTTGCAGGAGCGGGCTTGGAAAGGCCTTCCCACCAAACGGTGTTATCCTCGGGGTTGATGGCAACGTTCGTGAAGATGGTGCCCTTCTTCGTTGCCGCAAGCGCGTTAGGGTTGCTCTTCTCATTGGTTCCGGGCGCAACGCCGAAGAAACCGTTCTCGGGGTTGACGGCCCAAAGTCTGCCATCTGCACCCACGCGGATCCATGCGATATCATCGCCGATGCACTCAACCTTATAGCCCTTTTCAAGATAGTGCTTGGGAGGAATAAGCATGGCAAGGTTCGTTTTGCCGCAAGCGGAAGGGAATGCCGCCGCGAGATATTTCTTGGTACCGTTGGGGAAGGTTACGCCAAGAATGAGCATGTGCTCTGCCATCCAGCCCTCATTCTTGCCGAGGTAGGAAGCAATTCTAAGGGCGAAGCACTTCTTGCCAAGAAGCACGTTGCCGCCGTATGCGGAGTTCACGGAGATAATGGTGTTATCTTCAGGGAAGTGCATAATATAACGCTTTGCGGGATCTACATCGCATTTGCAGTGGAAGCCCTTGATGAAATCGCCGTCCTCACCGAGATAATCGTAGCAATCGGTGCCGACACGCGTCATGATCGCCATGTTTAATACAACGTAGATGGAATCGGTAACCTCGATGCCGATCTTGCTGAACGGGGAACCTACAACGCCCATCGAATAGGGGATTACGTACATGGTGCGCCCCTTCATCTTCCCACGGGCAATTTCACGGGAAAGTGCATACGCCTCTACGGGATCCATCCAGTAGTTGATGGGGCCGGCATCCTCTTTGTTTTTGCAGCAAATGAAGGTGCGGTCCTCCACGCGCGCTACATCGTTCTGTGCGGTGCGATGATAGTAGCATCCGGGGAGCTTCTCCTGATTGAGCTTGATAATTTCACCGCTTGCCACCGCTTCCTCGCGGAGCGCCTTGAGCTGAGCCTCGCTACCGTCGATCCAAACGATTTCATCGGGTTGCGCGAGTTCCGCGCTCTCTTTAACGAAGGCGAGAACCTTCTTGTTCTGAGTAAGAGCCATTGTTGAATTCCTCCATGATTTTTTCCTTGAAAGGGTGAGAATCCACATCTCCGCCCATTGTGTATTATAACACATCTTTCCGTGTTTGTAAACAATATCACGAAAAAAAAGTTTGCATTTTTCTTTTTACTTTTTACGCCTCTTTTTTCGCTTTGCCGCTTGCCTCTGCGCCGAAACCGTTACCTCCCCCACGGCCGTTTCCTCGGAAAGATCCTTTTTGCAGAAGCTTTTTGCTGGGCGGAAGGCCGTATTAATGCCGTATGCAAGGAAATATCACTCATTCAACGCGCTGCCTTACAAGTTCATTTTTTTAATTTCAGCTTGATGACACCGTAACGTATTCGCCGCTATCGGCCGATTGGAATACAACGAAGAAGCCTACCGTGTCTGAAAAAGGGGTAGCGGGAACAAAGCAAGCGTGCTCCCTTATCTCGGCAGGGGGATCGCCGTTTGCCTCCACCGCAACGCATAAAAATTTGGGAGTTCCGTTTTCATAGATGATGCCGAGAAGGGCTCCTTCTAAGCTCACCCATTCGGAACAGGGGAAGGCGGTAAGGAGCCGTTCATCCTTTGGCAACCGCCGAAAGGCCTCTTCAAGCCTCCCGCGAACGGAGTGATAGTAGGCAAGCGAGCCGCCTGTGCGGAGGAACGGATGAATAGCGCCTTCATCCTTTTCAGGCCCCGCCCCGCCCTCTTGCGCTTTTTTTGCTCCTTCGCCCTCAAAACCAATTTGCCCATCGCCATTTTCCGTGCCGCTGTAATAATCGGCGTCGGCAATCGCTTCGTCATCGTATTTTGCCGCTGCTCTTTCGCGAAAGGAAGGCGCCTCCCCCGCCATGGGTAGGGCGGATTTCGTAGAGCTCTCTTCTTTCTCCTCTTGCACGGGTGGGGCGTGCTTCTCGCCTTCTGCAAACGCGGCGAGCAGTGCTTCGTACCCTGTGGGCGCGATTCCGCAACTGCCGAACGCCACGGGCTGTACCTCGCCGCGAATAAAAACAACGAGCGCCGCAAAACCCCCTTTTATGGAGGGTGCTTCCATCACGATGGGAGCGCTTCCCTTGAGTTCGGCAATGAATGTGTTTCCATCAATCCAAAGGGCGAGTGCATATCTCCCCTCTTTCAGGGGAGCCACGCCTAAAAGCCGCGGTTTTACGGTGAGCTCCTGCCCCATGCGCTCGGCATAAATTGCCCCCGAAAGAGCGCTTCCATCCGCCGTGAAGCCCTTTCTTACCTGTTTGAGCACGCATACGCGCTTTTCAAATGACATAATAAAAATTCTCCTTATTTCCCATTATATCGGGAAACGAGGAGAAAAATCTGTTGAAATATGTCGTTTTATAAAATATATGAAAGAATCTTCTTTCTTTCATAAGAAAATTCTCTTTTTCGTACAAAAACTTTTAAAAGCGCTTCACGGGAACCCCATGCTCGTTTGCATAGCGCACGGTATAAGCCGTTCCTCCCTTTTCGCGCACACAATAGGAGAACACGAGATCAGCCTTATCCACCATATAGCGGTTGCGCGCCAGAAGGCAACCGCGCGTGTATTCCTCGAATAAAACTGTTTTTTCATCGCACCATGCAAGCAGGTTGCGATAATTTCTCTTTTCTGCCGCGGAAAATCCGGCAGCTTGCCCCGCATACGGAATACACGCCTCTATACGGACATGGTAGCGCTGTTTTAGTTCAACCAAACATTCCAGCGCCATAAGATCGAACCCTCGTGCCATACCGCAGCAAAAATACGTGTACCCCTCTTTTATGAGCTCCTCAAGGGCGTCGTAAAGGGAATTCTTATCGAAATTTTGGGGGATTTCTCGGTGCCCGGAAAGGGCACAACACAGTTCTTTCATACGAGAGGATTCCTCCGCTCCGCACCGTTTCCGCGAGGATATTTCGGCGGCGTCGGCTTTATTTTTTCCGTGATCACGAGCGTTCGCGCCCCAAAGCCTTCGGGCAATTCATAGGGGATAACCGTGGGCATGCCCCCTCCCAAAGTGATGATTGCCCCCTTTCCATCTGCGAGTTCCCCTTCCGCCCCTTTGTAAGCAACAAACGTGCCGCCCTTCTTTACAAGGGGTAGGCAGTATTCGGCGAGCGTATTCAAACGGGCAACTGCCCGTGCGCAGCAAACATCAAATTTTTCCCGATACAAAGCATCCTTTCCCACTTCCTCTGCCCTTGCGTGAAGAACTTCCGCTTTAAGCCCGAGCGCGCGGCAGACGGTACGCAAAAACTCACACTTTTTTCCCGTGCTTTCAATGAGTGTGAAGGTGAGATCCTCCCGTGCGATCATAAGAGGAATGGAAGGAAATCCTGCTCCAGAGCCCACTTCCACAACTTTTTTTCCATGAGGAAAGAATTCTTCTCCGGCGAGAGAATCGAGAAAGTGCTTAAAATAAACCTATCTTTCTTCCGTAATGGCAGTAAGGTTAAAGCGTGCATTGTATTCGAGAAGCAAGCGGTAAAACTCGTGAAACTTCTCCTTCTGCCTAGAATATATGCTTTCTATCTTTCCAAAATCCGGTTTTCTTTCATTCATATTTCCATTATAGCACAAAAATATTTTTTCCGCAACCTTCTATGCAGAATGATAACCAATGTTTCCACATTGTGGAATTCACTATGGACAAGTTTTCATTCTTTTCTTTTTCTGAACCATCCTCCAAGAAGAGCTTTATTTTTTTCATTTTACCCGCTGTTGATATCCTTTCTTTTTCCACGTTTCTCCCTTCTTCATCCACATACTCTCCACAAGGAAAAGTTTCTTCCTTTTTCTGAAAACAAAGAAAAACACTTGAACTTTTTCCTATTTTAAGCTATAATATAGGTAACGTGCGCGAAAGCGCGCAGTTATCCACACCTTCCACATCCCTATTACTATTATTAAATTATATATTTATATAATCCATCATGGGAAAAACCCTTCCCACGGGGAAAATTCTTTGTAAGGGATGAAGTGAAATCCCAAAAAAAAGTGCGATTTCACAATGCAATAACCACCTGTTGAATGGAGGAAAACTATGAAATTTGTATGCGACGGGCTCACCCTTTCGGAAGCGGTGATGAAAGTATCGAAGGCATGCGCAGTTCGCACCACGGCGCCGATCATGGAATGCATCAAGATAACGGCGACGGTTGATGAGATTTCTTTGCTTGCAACGGATGGAGAAATTTCCATTCGCAAACAATTTAAGGCAGAAGTTCTTGAAGAGGGTGAAATTTGCGTACCGGGAAAGCTGTTTGCGGATTTTTCTTCCAAACTGATGGGTGAGGAGATTTGTCTTGCAACGGGAGAAAGAGGCGTGGAGATCAAATACCGCGATTCAGTTTCCTATATGCAAGCGCTTGCGGCAGAGGATTTTCCGAAGATTGATCTTGAGATCGGAGAAAATTCCTTCGTTATGAAACAAGAGAATCTTAAGCGCGTAATTTCAGAGACGACCTTCTGCTGCGCGCAGGATGAATCGCGCCCCGTTCTCAAAGGGTGCCTTATGGTTTTTGAAAACGGACTTGAGGTGATCGCGCTCGATGGATACCGCCTCGCCCTTTCCTGGGCTGAGGTAGTTGCAAAGAGCGAAGAGTGCAGTATTATATGCCCGGCGCGCACGCTCACGGAAATTTCCCGTATGCTTACGGGTGAGGGAGAGATCATTCTCTATACGAAGGGAGGAATGCTTCTCGTTTCCAGCGAGGGGCTCACGATTGTTTCGCGGCTCTATCAGGGCGATTTCATTAAAAAGGAATCGGTAATTCCAAACAGTTTTACAACTACGGTAACGCTTCGCCGAGCGGAAATCGTTGCAAGTGCCGAGCGCGCCGCCATTTTCAACCGCGGCGATAAAAACAATCTCGTAACCCTTGATATAGGAACGGCAGGCGTGAAAATAACTTCTGTATCCGATTACGGCAACGTTTCAGAGGTGGTGGATGCGGAAGTGGAAGGGCGTGAGCTCGTGATCTCCATGAATGCAAAGTTCCTCTTAGATGCGCTTCGCGCACTCGATGATGAAAAGATCGTGATTTCCTTTAATGGAGCAATTTCTCCCTTTATTTTGCAAAATAAAGAGGAAAAGCACAGCTTGTATCTCATTTTGCCTGTGAGAAACGCCGCATAATTGCTTGACGGAAATTTACAAAACCCTTATAATCATTGAAGTACAGGGGAGAAGCTCTTTGAAAAAGGAGTTTCTCTATCGTAAAAAATAACCTTTTAGGAGTAATAAAAATGAAAAGAACGTATCAGCCCAAGAAGAGACAGAGAAGCAAAGTTCACGGATTCCGCAAGAGAATGGCATCCGCCGGCGGCAGAAATGTGCTCAAGAGAAGAAGAAACAAGGGCAGAAAGCACATCTCCGCGTGAGTGTAGCATGAAGTATCTGCGCCTGAAAAAGGCGAAACAAATCACAGCCACGTTGAAGGCGGGAAAGCGAATTTTTGAAGAATCGCTTTCCCTCATCTATCTACCTGCAAAAAAGCTTTCAATGGCGGTGTGTGTTGGGAAAAAGTACGGAAAGAGCGTGCAAAGAAACCGCATTAAGCGGCTTCTCCGCGAGGCGTTCCGCACGAGCGAAGCAGGGATAAAACCCTGCACCGTACTGCTCATCCCAAAGGTGGCGCAAAGCTATTCGTATGCCGCCTTTCGGCGCGATATCTCTAAAATCCTCGGAAAGGAAAAGCTCATTGAAACTCAGCATGATTGATCTCATTGCCGCCAACAGGCGGTATCTTCGTCGTACGGTGTTCAAGCCGTACCTTCGGGGGCTATGTATCATGATGATCGTTTTCTATCAAAAGCACCTATCCCGGCATACCTGCCTATACCGGCCCACCTGCTCTGAATACACGAAGCGCTGCATTAACAATTGGGGAATTCTTATAGGAATTCTTTTGGGGATCTGGCGCATTTTGCGCTGTAACCCCCTTTCAAAGGGAGGATTTGATCCTGCCCCGGAATTTTTTTGGAGAGCACGCTGGCTTGTATAGAAAACCCTGAAAAGGGAAAAGACTCGGCAAATTATAACCGAATCAAAAGGAAAAAAAATGATACAATCACTCTTAAGCGCAGTTGATTTTAACCTGTTGCCGCAGGGATATGAGATCGGGCTGGATTGGCTCGGTCAGTTTACGCGTATGATCATTGAAGGCGTTGGTATCGCCGGCCTTGGCATCATCGTCTTTACTCTTGTTCTGAAGGCGATCACGCTTCCCTTCGATATCTATCAGCGCGTGAAAATGCGCAAACAGAATCTTATCATGCGGAGCATGAAAGAAGATCTTGATAAATTGCAAAAGCAGTTTGCTAACGATAAGGATATGTATAACCGCAAAATGTCGGAGTTATACAAAAAGAACGGTTACGGTATGCTCGGTGCTTGCCTGCCTATGATCCTCTCCCTTGTGATCCTTATCGTTGCCTTCCAGGGATTCAGAACGTATTCTCAGTTCGCGAATCTGGATATCTTCGTAGGTATGTCGGAATCATACAACAGTGCCATTCTCGAACATGGTGTGGACGGAATCGATTATCAGCTCACAGGAGAGGATTCCATCACCTTTGAAGAGGGCAAAAGTTGGCAGGAAGAGGACATCATTTACAAGATGTATACGCACGAAAGCGGAAGCCGCTATATGGAAGTGCGCTCGGCACAAGCAACCGATTATCTCTTCTATATCTATAACCTCGAAGCGGAAACGGTTGAACGCGAATATCAGCTTGATACGGATGCGCTCTACACACTCCTTCCCGCTGAGCAGAAGGCGGCAGTGGATGAGGCGCATACGGCCAAAGATGAAACGGCGGAACGTGCAGTTTATACAGCATACGTTGTGAAAACGGGTGCAACGGAAGCAAAGAAATATTACAATGATAACAGCCCCAACTTCTTATGGGTGAAAAACGTGTGGTATCCCGATGTTTCCTACAATCACCCCATTCCCGATTATTCGACCTTCTCAAGCCAACTTAACGTGACGGTTACCCTGCAAAACGGGGAGAAGGCACAACTTACGACGGTGCTTACAGAAGCGCTCTATCGCGATCTCACCTCTGAACTCACGGAAGAAAAGAGCGAGGCAAACGGGTATTTTATTCTCATCGTTCTCTCGATCGGCTTTATGCTTCTTTCGCAGTTTATCGTGATGCGTAGCCAGAAGGATACCGAAAAGTACCAGACGGTGGACGGTCAGGCGGGCGGCCAGAAGATGATGCTCGTAATCATGCCCCTCATTTACGGCATATTTGCGTTTACAATGAGTGCGGCGTTCAGTATTTATATGACGATGTCCAGCGTCATCGCCCTTATTACAACGGTGCTTTCAAACCTCATCATCGGCAAAATGTACGATAAGAAAGAGGAAGAGGAAGTAAAAAAGCAATACGGCAGAACGTACGCTTGGATGAAGAAAGACGACGGCAGTAAGAAATAATAGCGCCACAAAGAGGCGCTCCCTGAAAGAGAGTGCAGAGCGATTTGTTGTAGAACATTAGAATTAATAGAAGGTAAAATTATGGTATTTCAAGCGAAAACAGTGGAAGAGGCAATTGCGCAAGGCCTGAAAGAATTAAACATTATAAGAGAGGATGCGGAAATCACCGTTCTTGAACAGGGCAAAAGAGGCATTCTCGGCTTCGGTGCCGTTCCTGCAAAGGTGGAGATCACTGCGAAGGTGAAGCTTACCGATGGTCAGCGCGCAGAGAAGTTTTTGGAGGGGCTCTTCCCCCTGCTCGGCGCAGAGGTAACGCCCGTGCTTGCCGATGAGGAGGAGAAGATCGTAATCAACCTCGAAGGAGATGCGAAGGGCATTATCGGAAGGCGCGGAGAGGTGATCGATGCCGTGCAGACGCTTGCAGGCGCGGTTGCGAATACGGGCAGAAAGGAATATAAGCGCGTCGTCGTAGATTGCGGCAATTATCGCGAAGAGCGCGAGGAGACGTTGAAGCGGGTTGCCCAAAAAATGGCAGCCAAAGCTGTTCGCATCGGGAAGAGAGTACGCCTCGAGCCGATGAACCCCTATGAAAGAAGAATCATCCACGCAGCACTCATTGAGAACACGGAGGTTACAACCAAGAGCGAGGGCAGAGAACCTGCAAGATACGTTGTGATCACGCCGAAGAATATGAAAAACGAAAAGCACGGTGAAAGAGGCGGTAAGGGAAGATACGGAGAAAAGCGCGGCGGAAGAGATGGCCGTGGCAATCGAGGTGATCGAGGTGGCAGAAAGCCGTATCCGAAGCGTGAGCTCCCCTCGGAAGCAACGCCCGAAACGAGCGGAACGAGCCTTGGAAGCGGCACAACGCCCGGTTACAAGAAAGGCGGATTCACCGGTTTCTTCGGAACCTATCTCGGCAAAGCGGAAGAAGAAACGCCCGTTATGACGGAAAATGTGGCACCCATGCCCGAAACCGATGGCAACGAAGAATAAGGAAACCATAGATAAAAAGCAACGCAAAAAGAGAGTTTCCACAAGAGAGGAGAATTAATTTTATAAAAACTCGGCTTGAAAACAAGCCGAGTTTTTTCACGCAAAACACGCTCCACTACAAAAAAGAATTTAACGGAGAGATAGCAACAGCGAGTTGCTTGTCAATGCCGAAAGCCCGTGATATAATATAATCACAACGAACGAAGGTGGTGATTTTATGGAAACGAAAGATGTAATCTACGAATTAAGAACGAAAAAAGGGCTCTCGCAAGAGGAGCTTGCAGAAAAGATTTTCGTGACAAGACAGGCGGTATCTAGATGGGAAACCGGTGAAACGATACCGAACATAGATACTCTCAAGCTGCTTTCACAGTTGTTTAATGTGTCGATCAACACGCTTCTCGGCTCTCCAAGGGACCTCATTTGTCAATGCTGTGGTATGCCCCTTGAGGACTGTAATATCAGTAAAGAAACCGATGGCAATTTCAATGAAAAATACTGCAAATGGTGCTATACCGACGGTGAATACACCCTTGATATTTGGAAGCGATATGCCGAAATCGGTGGAAAAGAAAAGCTCGAAGAATTTAAGGCTCAATTGATTCACGAATTCAACACGCTTTTGCAGATTGAAGGATTGCCCAAGGTTGAGAATCTGAATGTGTTATCGGGCGAATTTATAAATATGGAATACACTCTCCCTAACGGAGAAAAAGTAAAATTCCTTGACGATAAGCAGACCTATCTCGGTAGTCAGCTCGAAAGCGAATTCGGCGGCAGATGCTTTGGTATAGCTGCAAACATGGATTTCCTTCTGGTATGTACTTACGAGGAAAACGGCGAGGACCCCGAACTTGTGATGTATAAGAAAAGATAGTTAAATTCCAATATGTTGGAATGTTGCTGTTATAGTATACACGACTCCTGCTGTTTAATAATTCCCTTAAAAGGAACGCCTAAGAGCGTTCCTTTTAAGGTTCCCCTATTCTCCGATCGAAAGTGGCGTTAAATCGGCAAAATGCGTACGCGCGTGCTTCGCTTTTCGATGCAAGGGTGGCCCCCTTCTTTCACGGATGAAGGCTTACGAACATACTTTCGTAGAAGGAAGCTGTTTGCATGCATAAGAGGAGAGCGCACCGGCAACCGTTTCTGCCATGGAATAAACCATATTTAGGCGAGTAAGGTTTAAGAGAGAATAAGAAAAGGCGGATTTTTGCGCTACGACGCCCAAAATAGATACGTCCCCCACCTTGCCGAGGCGCTTGTTCGCGCCCGAACCGGGGCGCAAAGGGCCACCGATGACTTTGATAAGTCCAACGTCGCCTTCCTCCCCTACCGCCGCATCCACGGCGATGATCTTGCTGCCGGGGTGCGTTTTGCGCAAAAAGCTATCAACGTACTTGATCTCTTTCGCGGTGACGGGTGTTTTCAATGTGCCGTAAATGAACCCGCGAAAATCACTCGCACGTTTGCGGAGAAGGGTGCCCGTAATAGGGCCGAGGCTGTCGCCGATGGCAAGATCGCTGCCGATGCAAAGCACCACTGGCGCTGCCGCCGTGGGAGGAAGAAGCTTGCCAAGCGCCATTAAAATGCCTGTTTCAGCAAGGGTGTTATAGAAGTGAAAAGCGTATTCCATATTGTTCTCCGGGAGGCGCAAAGAAATGCGCCGTTTTTTGCGCCGTTTTACCGTTTTGCGCCCCTATTTTATGGACAAAAATGTATTTTTTTATAACAATTTAACGGAAATGAATGACTTTTTGCCGAATTGGTGATATAATGGAAACATCAAAAAAACAGGAGGTTGCAAATATGCTACTTGCATCATCTTATGCTTGGATTCTTGATGTTGCATTTTTCGCCATCATAGTCCTTGGGCTCGTGTTCGGCACGGCACGCGGATTTGTGAAGAGCGTCTGCAAGCTGGCGGGGACCATCTTCTCCGTGATTATTGCTGTGTTTTTCTGCACGCCCCTTGCCGGCGCACTGGAGGAATGGTTCTCTCTTACAACGTTGATCAGCAACGCTATCGGAAGTGAGAACGTTGGTGGGTGGATTACGATCGCCATCAGCTTCCTTTCCCTCATCGCCGCCGTGAAGCTCGGTACGTGGTTACTCGGTGCCATTGGGAAGGGACTGATTGAGCGCTCGAAGGTTCTGAACGCGATCGACCGCTTTTTGGGCGGTGTTCTCGGAGTCATCGAGGCGCTTCTGTTGATCTTCATTCTTCTTTTGGTTTGCAACTGGACGAATTTCGCAGTCGTAAACGAGTTTATTGCAGAAAGTACGGTTGTAAGCGTTATCTACGAATCCGAATGGTTCCTTGAAATGCTCGCACTTTCTAAAAGTATCTTCCAAGGCTTTCAAGGTGCAGCCGTAATGTCAATAAAATAAGCAGTTTCACAGGGCCCAACAGCCCCACACAGGCAAAAATGCCGCGTGTGGGGCTGTTTTTTACGCATTTTATCAACACTATCCACATCTATTAACAGCAAAAGCCAAAAAATGTGGATAAAATAAGGCGACAATACTGCACTTTGTGTTTCACGTGAAACAGTAAAAAATCGGAAAAATTTGGCGGAAGTTTCATGTGAAACAATTTTACGGCAAAAAATAGATCAAAAACGGGCCAAAATGGGTGTTTTTGTGGTATTTTTGTGATATTTTAGTAAAATGGGCAAGAATTTTCTTCAAACACTTGCCAAAATCATTGCTGTGTGGTACAATATATTTGCCCTATTGCACAAGCTGAAAATAATGTACGGTAAGGCAAAATACAATTAAAAAAGGAGATTATAATTGAGTAAAACAGTTAAAATGATCATTTTCGCCGTGCTCGCTCTCGTTCTCGCGGCCGTAGCCTATTTTTCGGTTTCGTCTTTTCAGAGAAAGAGCAAGGAGGTTGATCAGAGTGAGTTCTTTCGCCTTGTAGAAGATAGGCGAGGTGAAGCTCCGGATGGCTGGGATGAAGAACAGGATGGCATATGGAGCGAAATTGAAGACGAAAAGCAAATTGTAAAGATCCATGTAGATGGTTTTACGATTTACGGTTACACAAGCGTAAATGCAGGCGACTTCGCCTATTGGTCTACGCTCACAATGGGGCAAAACAGTGTGCCTCTCAATGAAAAGATAGCGGAATGGGAAGCTAACGGCTGGATCGAAAAAACAAGTGCGACTGACCCGAATTCCGGATCGGGCATCGGCAATGTTATCTATATCGCACTCCTCGTGCTTGGGCTTATTATGTTCTTTGTTGTGCTGCGTGCTACGAGTGGCGGTGGCGGTAAGATCATGAATTTTGGAAAGACCAAGGCGCGTGTAACGAACAATATTAAAGTGCGCTTTGCCGACGTAGCTGGAGCTGAAGAAGAAAAGGAAGAGCTTGCGGAAATAGTAGAGTTTTTGAAGAACCCTAAGAAGTTTTCCGATCTTGGAGCCAAGATTCCCAAGGGCGTGTTGCTTGTCGGCCCCCCCGGAACGGGAAAAACGCTTTTTGCAAGAGCGGTTGCAGGTGAGGCGGGCGTGCCCTTCTTCTCGGCAAGCGGATCCGATTTCGTGGAGATGTACGTTGGCGTTGGTGCCTCGCGCGTGCGCGATCTGTTTGATCTTGCAAAACGCAATCAGCCTTGCATTATTTTTATAGATGAAATTGATGCGGTTGGTCGGCAGCGTGGAGCAGGGCTTGGTGGCGGCCACGATGAGCGAGAACAGACCCTCAACCAGATCCTCGTACAAATGGACGGGTTTGAAACGAACGAGGGAATTATCGTTATGGCGGCAACCAACCGTGCCGATATTCTCGATAATGCGCTACTGCGCCCGGGTAGATTTGATCGTCAAATCTACGTAAATCTCCCCGATGTTAAGGGGCGTGAACAAATTTTAAAGGTGCATGCGCGCAATAAGCCGCTTGCGCCGGACGTAAACTTTAAGGTTATTGCGCGTATCACGAGCGGATTTTCCGGCGCAGATCTTGCTAATTTATTGAATGAAGCCGCAATTTTGGCGGCGCGCGCAGGAAAATCGCTCATTGGCAACCTGGAGCTCTATGAAGGGATCAATAAGGTTATCATGGGGCCGCAAAAGAAAAGCCGCGTTGTAACCGAATCGGAAAAGAAATGTACTGCCTATCACGAGGCCGGCCACGCAATTCTTGCAAAACTCTGCGAGCACTGCGATAACGTGCAGGAAGTTTCTATTATTCCCCGTGGAATGGCAGCCGGATACACGCTAACCCGCCCGGATGATGACGATAACCGCTATACTGTTAATAAGCTCACCGATGATATCTGTATGACGCTTGGCGGCAGAGTTGCGGAAGAGATCGTCATTCACGATATTTCGGCAGGGGCATCCAGCGATATTCAGCACGTTACGAAGATCGCTCGTAAGATGGTAACGGAATGGGGCATGAGCGGCCGCCTTGGCCCGATTTCTTACGGCAGCGACGGCCCTGTGTTTCTCGGCAGAGATTACGAGCAGCGGAACAGCTACTCTGAAGAAACTGCCGCGATCATTGATGCGGAAATGAAGGCGATCGTTGAAGAGGCGTATGCGCGTGCAAAGAAGCTTCTCATGGAAAACCGTGCCATTCTCGATAATATGGCGCGCGTTCTCGTAGAAAGGGAGACGATTTACACCGCAGAAGTTGATATGCTCATGAAAGGGGCGAGCTATCAGGAAGTTCTCGACTTCATGGCGCAAAACGATAAGGCGACGCCCGATAATCCATTCGGAAGCATGTCTGAAAGCGGCGAAGGGGGCACCATGCCCGAGGCCAACGATTCTAATGCAGACATACCCCCCTCCGAATTCACCGAAAAGCGCGTGGATGATGAAAAAGAAAGCTCTTCTTCCAATACAGATGGCGAAAGTGAATAAGGAGTTGCGGACATGGGTAGGGTGTTTTGCTTCTCGAACCAAAAGGGTGGCGTTGGAAAGACGACGACCTGCGTGAACATGGCCGCTTATCTTGCACAGGCGGATAAGCGCGTGCTGCTTATTGATATGGACCCGCAGGGCAACGCCACAACGGGGCTCGGTTTTTCCAAAGGGCTTATCAAAAAGTCCGTTTATAACGTGCTTATTGATGAGGAATCAGTGCAGGATAATATTCTGATCACAGAAGTGGACGGGCTTTCCTTACTGCCTGCCAATATTGATCTGGCCGGCGCGGAGGTAGAGCTTGTGTATAAAAAAAGCCGCGAGAAGCGGCTCCGTGCAGCACTGGAAAAGGTTCGCGGGCAGTTCGATTATATCTTTATCGATTGCCCGCCTTCGTTGGGGCTGCTCACGATAAACTCGCTCACGGCATCGGACGGTGTGATCATCCCCATTCAGAGCGAGTATTACGCGCTCGAGGGGCTTTCACAGCTCATGAACACGATCACACTCGTCCGTCAGCACCTCAACAAGAGCTTGCGCCTGGAGGGCGTGGTGCTCACGATGTACGATGGCCGCTCGCTCATATCACGGCAAATTGCGGGCGAAATCAGGAAGTATTTTACGAAGCGGCTGTATGAGAACGTCGTCCCGCGCAACGTGCGCCTGGCGGAGGCGCCCAGTCACGGAAAGCCCATCACCATGCACGATTCCAAGTGCGCCGGGGCGCGCGCGTACAGCGCACTCACAGAAGAGTTTTTAAAAAAAGTAGAGAGTAAAGGAGAATAACAATGGCGAAAGGTTTAGGACGCGGGCTTTCCGCGCTGTTCAGCGATACGGAAGAGGCTTACGGCAACACGCAGGAAGTTGGCTCAACGACGGAAGTACTCATTTCCGATATCTTCCCCAACCCCGATCAACCGCGTAAAATATTCGATGAAAACGCGATGAACGATCTCGCGAATTCCATTCGCGAGCACGGCGTCATTTCGCCGATCGTTGTCAACCGCAATCCGGATGGCACCTACATGATCATTGCTGGTGAACGCCGGTATCGCGCGTCGATCCGCGCTGGGCTTGAGCGTGTGCCCGTAATTATCAAGGATCTCGACGAAAAAGAAATTCAAGAAATTTCTCTCATTGAGAACCTGCAGCGCGAAGATCTCAATCCTATCGAAGCGGCGTTCGGCATGAAGCGGCTGATGGAGGATTACAAGCTCACGCAGGAAGTGCTCGCGGAACGGCTTGGCAAATCCCGCCCGGCGATTGCAAACACTCTGCGCCTTCTCACGCTTGCGGATGAGGTCATTGATTTGGTGCGTGATGGCAAGCTCTCTGCGGGGCATGCCCGCACCCTCGTGCCCGTTCCCAAGGAAGTACAGATCTCGCTTTCGCGCGAGTGCGTGAAAAACGGTTGGTCTGTGCGTGAGATGGAGCGTGCCGTGAAGCAACAACTTAATCCGCCCGAAGTAATCGCAAAAGAGAAGGAGAAGAAGAATGCGCTCGCCAACGTAGAGCTCAAGCATTTCGTAGAGCGCCTTCGTACCACCTTCAAAACGAAGGTCTCCCTTATCGGCACGGAGAAAAAGGGAAGGATCTACATCGATTACTACACACGTGACGATTTAGATAGGATCTCCGAGATGCTGGATATCCTTGATAACGTGAAATAATGGGGGCATGTACGAAATATCCCTCTCACCTCGTAGGAGAAACAGCTCTCCCTGTCTTTAGAAATAGGGAGAGCTGCTCGAATGCATTTAATGGAATTTAAAAGCGTAGATAAAGTAAATCAACGGGCGCTTGCGCCCTTTTTTGCCGCGCAGAGGCGCCATATGGGCGATTTCTCGCACGCGTTCATGTTCATGTGGAACGATACTCTAAAGCCGGCGTATGCAATCGTCGAAAACTGCCTCGTCATTCGTGAATATTTCGGTGGGAAGTGCTTTTTTCATTTCCCCCTATCGCTTACGGATAGCCTCGAGGAAGAAATGCGCGCCGTGGCGGCAATTGAGGAGCATTGCCGCAAGATCAGTGAAATTCTTCATTTTACCAACGTTCCGAAGAGCCGTGTTGCGGACATGGTTATAAGATACGGCGCCGCAGATGTAACAAACAGCCGCCGTTGGCGCGATTATCTCTACCTCGCGGAGGAATTCAAGAGTTTTCCGGGAAAAAAGTATGCAGGGCAGCGCAATCACGTTCGTAAATTCGAGAAGCTTTATTCCGATTGGCAGTTTCGTGAAGCAATCCCTTCGGACATGGGGGCGATCAATGCGTTCTTGAGGGAATACGAAGCGGTTCAGCGCCGCAAAAAAACGCACCTTGCCGAAGAGGAGATGAATGAAGTTTTTGCCCTTCTTCCGCATATTGCTTCGTTTGGATTGTATGTGGGCATCCTTATGGTGGAGGGGAAGATCGTAGGTTTTTCCGTGGGCGAGCGATGCGGCGATACGGTTATCATCCATGTTGAAAAGGCGCTTCGCGATTATGGGGGTGCCGGGCCCTTCCTTGCGCAACAGTTCGCAAGGCGTTTTTGTGGGGATGGAGTTATATATCTCAACCGAATGGATGATGCCGGTGATTTAGGGCTGAGAAAATCCAAACTGCAGTATCAGCCGATAGCGCTTGTTGATAAGTTTAACGTAATTCCGAGGCGCCCGATCGAGCAGCTTTCTCAGCTTCCCACGCTTGCAACGGAGCGACTCACGCTGTTGCCCGTCCGTGAGGAAGATGCTGCAGAATATGCGCGGCTTGCCTCAGATATTGTTCGTAACCGGTATTGGGGATACGATTGGCGGACGGATTGCAAAAACACGCCCGACGCGGAATATTTCTTAATGGCTGCGCGTGAGGAGTTCTGTCATCGGCGCGAGATGCCGCTCGGTATGTATGCGGAGGGGCGGCTTGTTGGCGAAGTCGTGCTACACAACTTCGGCTATACGGCGCAGGTTGAAGTTGGCGTGAGGCTCTTGCCTGAGTTTGAGGGCAAAGGCTACGCAAAGGAAGCCGTGCGCACTTATTCGGAGTACGCTTTCTCCGAGCTCAATATTGAGCGCGTGGAGGCAAAATGCTATCGGGAAAACGCGCGCTCGCGAGCAATGCTTCTTTCTGCCGGCATGCGCGAGATCGGTTCAGACGATACGTTCTACTACTTCGTGCGAACGCCGGGAATGTAGTTCGATAAGGCCGCTTCGCCTATACATTATATATATAGGGGGAAGCGGAGTCGATAAAAAAGCTAAAGAAACGCCGCCCTACCGTGATTGTTTGGGCGGCGTAGCATTAATTTTGGGTTTCGGGATCTTCTTGCATTTTACGGATGGCGGCATTTTCTTCTTCCGTATTCATAAAATCGGGACGGGGCGGTTGCGGCGGTTCCGCCTTTTTCTTTGCAAAGAACATGAGAAGTGCAAATGCAGCAGCAACAATGGCGAAGATCGCAAAATATAAAAATCCAAAGAAAATGCCCACGATTACGGAAGTTGCCGTGCAAATGCAGGCAAGAATGCAAGAAACAATTTGTAAATACTTCATAAAGTTCTCCAATCAAACGTATAACTTCTTAAATATTGTACCATAAACGAAGCAAAAACACAACACCTTGTGGTGGTAAATTTTTCTCGAAAAAAAGCGCAAAAAAAGCAAAAAAGTTGCGAAAAACAGTTGACTTTCCAAAATCGTTATGATAGAATAAACAAGCTGTCCGCGGGCGAAACGGAAACAGCAAAAATTTTCTCGGATAAAAAAATCTCGAAAAATTTTTGAAAAAGCTGTGAATTTTGCTTGACAGGGTGAATTTGCTTATGCTATAATAGGCAAGCTCACTTTTCGAAGGAGAGCCTGAGCTGTCGCTCAGCAAACGCAGGTTAAAAATAGAATAAGAAAGAAACGATTTTTTGTATCACATTGTAAGCAAGAAAAAAAGTTTCTGTCAATTTTTTTGAGACAAATAGTACTCAAAGCAAAGTCAGCAAAGAATAACGAATATCGTTAGAGCCGTCGGCATGCTTAGCCGCATGTCGATTCTAAACCATTAAACTCAAGAGTTTGATTCTGGCTCAGGA
>JAFWBP010000013.1 GCA_017507045.1 Clostridia bacterium
AATGCGAATATTAAACCGTATGCGATAGCCATTGTCGTCCTCCTTTTGTTACGTTTTGATACTTAATTATAGCAATTTTCCCCAAAAAAATCAAGGTGTTTTGATATATGAGCGAAAAATAGTACTATCCTTTACGAATTTTCTTTATTTTATTACTTTTTGTTCATAGCCACGATTTTTTGTCCTAAAAGAAAAATCAGACCCCGTGTGGAATCTGATTATTTCTTTTGACCGCTTGAAAGTGCAATTTCCTATAAATTTTTAATGTTTCAAAAAATCCCTTATAGGGAACGCCTTTTGCCCGACTTTTTTATTTGAATTTATTTTTTACTTATAACTTTCTTCTGCCACGATTTTTTATTGCAATTCGGGCATTTCATATATCGCGTTCTCATCATGTGCATTGCCCACAGCACATTGCTGTACGTTGGAACGTATTTATGCCCACACTTGCCACATTCGTAGTATCCCGCCTTCTGCTCGATTCGAATTGCCCAAGCTATGCCGATAATAAACGGAATGAACCCTATCACGATCAGCAAAACTCTAAGCCAATCCTCCATTTGAACGTAAGATGCAACGAATACCAGGCTTAAAAGAATTGCGCTCACCAATACCCCGATAAAAATTTCTAAGGATAGAAGTCTTTATCCGCTTCCTCTTTTTGCTTCACCATTTCAAGTAAGCTTTGCTCTAATTTTTCGCTATAGTTTTCCATTGTTACGACCTCCCCGTTTAATAAATCGTTTACGTTGATTTTAAGTACGCAACACAGATCGAGCATAATGGAAGAATCGGGCATTGCTTTTCCGTTTTCCCATTTCGATACAGCCCTATCGGTAACGTTTAGCTTTTCTGCCAACTGCATTTGAGTGAGATTATTCTTTTTTCTGCATTCGGCGATAAATTTTCCGATTTTCACTTGATCCATATCGCACCTCTTATACTAAAAGTATACACGCAACAATTTAAAAAGTCAACATTCCTTTGGTAGAGTGGAAAAACTCAACCAACGGTAGAGTAAAATATGCCCGCAAAGCAATAAAAAATGAAAGCGATTTGCTTATATAAAAAATTCGGGCAGCTTACCCGAATTAACCTGAAACAAGAATTGAAAGATTATTCCCCTTCGCCTCCCTCTTTTTTCACGCCTTTTGTTACGATCGCGCCGTCCGGGCCGATCACTTCCATGGAGAACTCCCCTTTTACAGGCTTCGTTTCGATGCGCGTTTCGCGGTGGAATTTTTTTTCGAACCAGCCGAGAATGGCATCTGATTTCTTATAAAGCAAGATAAAGAGCGCTATCACGAGCGCAAGCAAAATTGCCCAAATGAGAAGCCCCCACCACGTGTTAAAGGGAATGAGGGTAATAGAATAGCTCGTTACGAAGATGGCGAGTATGCGAGAGATCAAGATGACGGCGAGGAAATACCCGAGCGACATCGAAGAAATCCCTGCGATGAAGCAGAGCACGTCGTCTGGGAAAACGGGCAGAAGAAACATTGCCGTAAGTAGAAGTTTATCCTTTCCCTTGATCTTTTTCAGCCACTTTTCGAGGGTTTCCTTCCCCACCAACCAAGCAACGACGCGCGTTCCCGCATACCTTCCCACAAGAAAGGCTACGAGCGAGCCGATTAAAATGCCAAGCAGACTCAAAAGGCTACCGTAGAGCGGGCCGAAGAGCGCAGCGCCTGCAACCACAGTCACCGTGCTGGGAATGGGCAGAACAACAACCTGTAAAAATTGCAGGGTGGTGAAAAGAAAGCCCATCCACCCCCCCGAACGCTCAAGATAAGCTTGAAGGCTGGCTCCATCGCGCACCACGGCGAAAAAGCCGGTTGCGATAAGCGCGTAGGCGAGCGCTCCGAAGCAGACGAGCATCACGTAGAGGGTGATGCACGCCTTATAAATGAGCTCTTTACCCTTAAAATACGCGAAAACATCAGTGGCGAGAATTACGGCGTTCAAAACGCTTCCGCCGATTACCAAAAATAGCCAAAGCGAATTTCCCCATTCGGCGCGGAAGAAGGAAAGCGAGAGCAGCAAAAACAGCTCAACGGCTACCGCCGCAAGCGCTGTAAGCGTAATATGAATGAACGTGTAAACCGCCCTCTTTTTCCCTTGCGTTTCCATTTCTAATATAGTATATACCCGATTGCAAAAAAATATTTGCGAAAGCCCTTTTGCAAACTTCGCAATAGAGGATCTTTATGAGTGCTTCGCACCCATTCTGGAAAGTTTTGTCCTCCCATCATTCCCGCAAAATCGCCGCCCGTGCGAGCTCATCGCAGCGGTTGTTGAGTTCGTTATCCGCGTGCCCTTTCACCTTGTGGAAGGTTACCGCGTGCGTACGGGTGAGTGCAAGCAGGCGCTGCCAAAGGTCCACGTTCAAAACGGGCTTTTTATCCGCCTTCTTCCAAGCGCTTTTCTCCCATTCGTACACCCAGCCCTCTTCAAAGGCACGCACGGTGTAGGCGGAATCGGAATACACATCCACCCTGCACGGATATTTGAGGCGCTCCAGCCCGGCGATTACGGCAAACAGCTCCATGCGGTTGTTGGTGGTTTCCACCTCACCGCCCGAAAGCTCCAGCCGATGCGCGCCGTAAAGGAGCACGCAGCCCCATCCTCCCGCACCCGGATTGCCCGAGCACGCGCCGTCGGTATATAACGTTACTTGTTTCATACAGTTCCTTTTTACGCGACATCGATCATAAGAAAGAGCCGCCGCAACGGTCGTTGCGGCGGCTCTTGGCAGGGGAGACGCGACTCGAACACGCAACAGACGGTTTTGGAGACCGTTGCTCTACCATTGAACTACTCCCCTGTGCGCTTTTTGTATTATATACTATTTTTACACGCTCGTCAAGAAGTTTTCGGGAAAAATCCGCAAATTCTTTTTCATTCTTGCCGCGCGCAGAAAGAGAACGTTGAAGTGCCAAATGAAAAAATGCAAGAAGCGGCGTCACTCCTCGTGATGCCCGGCAGGATGAATGATATGCGCCCCTTTTACATCCAACTCCTTGAGGCGATCATCTTGCAGCACCGTTGCCCGCCGGATGGCAAGGTTGCCGTATTTTTCACGGATCTTCATCACGGCGTCGTCTGCGCGTTCCAGCTTCTCCTCGCGCGCGCTTTTACCGAAGAGATCAAGCTGTTCCACCTCGGAAAACTCTGAAACGGAAACACCCAACGCACGCACGGGCTTTCCGTTCGTGGAAAGGGCGCGGAAAAGCACCATGGCGCAATCGGCAATCTCTTTTGCGTTGCGCGTCATCACGGGAAGCTTGCCCTGCTTTCCAAAGTGGGTGAGATCGTTATCGGTTACCGAAATTTTTACGGTGCGCGCACGCCCCAGCCCGCGCTCGGCTAGCCTTCCGGCAACACTATCGGCAAGCAGAAGGAAGAGCATATAAATTTCGTCCTCTTCGGAAAGATCGCGGTAGCAGGTGAGGCTGTTACCCACGCTTTTCACTTCACACGCCTCTCCGCTCGCCCTCACGGGCGAGGATTCCAGCCCGTTGGCGTAATCGTAGAGCACCTTCCCCCATTTCCCCAGCTCCTGCACAAGGCGCCCTTCATCGGCACAGGCGAGATCGCCGATCGTGGAGATTCCGAAAAAGGCGAGTTTTTTCGCCGTTGCTTTGCCCACGTAGAGAAGATCGCTTGCAGGCAACTTCCACGCCGTTTCGCGGTAGTTTTCGGGGGAAATTACGGTGACGGCATCCGGCTTTTTCATATCTGAGCCGAGCTTTGCAAAGATCTTATTCCAGCTCACACCCACGCTCACCGTAACGCCGCACTCGCGCTTGATCGTTTCGCGAATGGATTGTGCGATCGTTTCCCCATCGCCGAAGAGGTTGCGGGAAGCAGTTACATCCAGCCAGCACTCGTCGATGCCAAACGGCTCGATAAGATCGGTATAGCGCGCGTATATTTCTCGCACTGCACGCGAAACGTGCAAATAAGCAGGAAAATCGGCGGGAACGGCAACGATTCCGGGGCACTTTTGCTTGGCTTGCCAGAGCACGTCGCCCGTTTTCACGCCCGCTTTCTTTGCCTGCATGTTTTTTGCAAGCACCACGCCGTGGCGATCCTTCACGCTCCCCGTAACGGCGAGGGGCACTCCCTTCAGCTCGGGATGGCGAAGCGTTTCCACCGAGGCGTAAAAATTGTTGAGATCGCTGTGCAGAATACAGCGGCGCGTGTTCATTCGCGTTTTACCTCCACAAACCAGCGCATCAACTCGGGCTCGAACCAAAGAAATTTCTCCTTCCCCCCGATGATACAAGTGAACCGAACGGGTAGAATCGCGCTCACGCGGGCGGGTGCCCGTTCGATGAATTTCACCCGCTCCACGGGATACTTTGCGCCGTTCTCCCAAAGGATAGCGGCAGGGCGCACCCCACCTTCTTTCAAAAATTTTGCCTCGATCTCCACGCACACCTTTTCGTATTGCATGCAGGTAGTATGGGCAGAAAAGCACGGCGTTACGCCGTGCTTTTATTATATTATGCCATGCATAGTACCTTGCAAACCGCTAAAAATACGGATTTCGCGCCTAAACGCGTTACCGTTTACACGCGCACTTCGCCCGTTGCACCGAGATCTTTTTCGTGCCTTTTGAGAATGGGCAAAATTTCCGCTTCGATGAATTCCAATGTTTGCGCAGGTGCTCTACCCACAAATTTTTTCGCATCGAGGATTTCAAAAAGCCTGCCGTGAACGGGCGCGAACTGCGCATCCGCTTCGATGAGCTCTAAGAGATTGTTCTCCCTGCCCTCTTGCTTCACGTTTCTGCCTGCTTCCATGGAGAGCACGCGAATACGCTCGTGCAGCTCTTGGCGATTGCCGCCCGCCTTCACGCACTCCATCATGATATTTTCCGTAGCCATAAAGGGAAGCTCCGCGGCAACGTGCTTTGCAATTACCTTCTCGTATACGACGAGGTTCTCCGCAACGTTCATATAGATATTGAGAATGGCATCTACCGTGAGGAAGGCCTGCGCGTTGACGATGCGCCGATTCGCCGAATCATCGAGCGTGCGCTCGAACCACTGCGTTCCTGCCGTGAAAGCGGAATTGGTGGGAAGGGAAAGCATGTAACGGCAGAGGCTTCCCATGCGCTCCGAGCGCATTGGATTGCGCTTATACGCCATCGCGGAAGAGCCGATTTGGCTCTTTTCGAAGGGTTCTTCGATCTCCTTCATATTTTGTAGGATACGGATATCGTTGGAGAACTTATAGGCACTCTGCGCGATCTGCGATAGTACGCAAAGCACGTTGTAATCGAATTTTCTCGAATAAGTTTGCCCTGTTACGCCGTAAACCATGGTGTAACCGAGCTTTTCCACCACCTTCTTTTCCAGCGCCTTCACCTTGTTCTCATCGCCATCGAACAGCTCTAAAAAGCTTGCCTGCGTGCCCGTCGTACCCTTTACACCGCGTAAACGGAACTTTTCGAGCAGGTTTTGCAGGTTTTCGTAATCGAGCATTAGATCCTGAAGCCAAAGCGTGGCACGCTTGCCCACCGTGGTGAGCTGGGCGGGCTGTAAGTGCGTGAAGCCGAGCGTGGGGACGCTGCGATATTTCAAAGCGAAATTCTTGAGCTTCTCCATTACGTTTACAAGCTTCTTTTGCAAAATCTCAAGCCCATCCTTCATGATGATTAGCTCGGAGTTGCAATCCACATAGCAGCTCGTTGCACCGAGGTGAATGATGCCGGCGGCAACAGGTGCAACGTCGCCATAGGCCTTTACGTGTGCCATTACGTCGTGCCGAACCTGGCGTTCATATTCCTCCGCCCTTTCGTAATTGATATCCTCCGCGTGCGCTTTCAGCTCCTCTACCTGTGCCTGCGTTACGGGAAGACCCAGCTCCATTTCGCTCTCGGCGAGCGCGATCCACAGCTTACGCCACAGACGGAAACGTTTCTCATCGCCAAAGTTTTCCTGCATTTCGCGGCTTGCATACCGCGTGTTTAAGGGATTTTCATAGAAAAGTTTATCTGACATAGTACTTCATTCCTTTGCTATTTTTACACTTTTTCGGGTTCGGGATAGGCTACGCCGAAGGTTTCTGCCGTAACTTTTTTCATGCGCTGAACGGATACGGGGCGATCGCGGAAATCCGTTTGCGTGGTTGCAATTTCATCCACAACCTCCATTCCCTCAATTACCTTGCCGAAAGCGGCGTACTGCCGATCGAGATAGAACGCATCTTCGTGCATCACGAAAAACTGCGAGCCGGCAGAGTTGGGGTGTTGGGCGCGCGCCATGGAAAGCACACCGCGCGTGTGCTTTAAGCTGTTTTCAAAGCCGTTCGCGGCAAATTCCCCCTTGATATGATAGCCGGGGCCGCCCGTACCCGTGCCGGTGGGATCCCCACCCTGAATCATGAAGCCCTCGATCACGCGGTGGAAGATAAGCCCATCGTAAAATCCATTCTTCACGAGAGAGAGAAAGCTATGCACCGTATTGGGCGCGATTTCGGGATATAGCTCTGCCTTGAAAATTTTGCCGTTTTCCATTTCAAACGTAATAATCGGATTCATTTTTATTCCTCTTTTTCAAATTTTTCTACCCTCGTTCCTGCCTCTAAAAAGAGCTGCATGGAAAATGCATCGGGATAGCCCTCTTTATATACCACGCGTGCAATTCCGGCGTTGATGATCATCTTCGCGCATATCACGCAGGGCTGATGGGTGCAATAGAGCGTTGCACCACTGATGTTCACGCCGTATTTCGCCGCTTGAATGATGGCGTTTTGCTCGGCGTGAGCGGCGTAACACGTTTCGTGATGGGTGCCGCTGGCGATATTGAGCTTTTCGCGCAGGCACTCACCGCGCTCCACGCACGATTGTATACCGGAAGGCGCGCCGTTATAGCCCGTTGCCATCACGCGCTTATCGCGCACGATGATCGCGCCAACCTTTCTTCTTAAACAACTCGCCCAAGTGCCCACTTCTTCCGTGAGCGCCATGAAGCGGATATCCCATTTATCCATGATTTTCCTCCAAACGGTATTATAGCATAATCGGAAGAAAAATGCAAGAGAATCGCGCAGAACGCGGAAAGGAAATACAAAAACCAAAAAATCTTGGAAAATTCTTCCGTTTTTCTGTTTGACTTCCCTGCTTTTGCGGTTATAATATATAGGAAAACAAAACGGAGGTTCTCTCATGAATATTAAACCATTGTTCGATAAGGTGGTGGTGGAAGCCCTCACCGTGGAGGAAAAAACGAAGAGCGGATTCTTCCTTCCCTCTTCCGCACAGGAAAAGCCGCAAACGTGCATCGTTGTTGCCGTTGGCCCGGGCGGAAACGTAGATGGAAAGGAAGTTGCTATGCAGGTGAAGGTGGGCGATAAGGTGCTCTGCGCCAAGTACGCCGGCACCGAATTTAAGGTGGACGGCAAGGAATTTACCATCATCAAGCAAAGCGATATCCTCGCAATCGTAGAGTAATCTTCAAGGCGGAAGCCGTTATTGAAAGAATTTTTTGAATCACTCAAACGCGGCGCAAGCAAAACCATGCTTTTGCGCCAGCGCACTCAATTTGCGCGTGAGCGCTTTTAAAAAAGTATCATATTCCATCTTATTAGCGGGCGAACCGTTTGTGAGAAGAAAAAAAGCTTACCCCTCACAAAATTCTTTGCCCTTTGAAAATTGCGATGGAAAGAATTTTGTGAATTAAAATAAGGAGTTTATTATGGCCAAACAGATTAAATACGGAGACGACGCAAGAAAAGCTCTCGAAGCAGGCGTGAATACGCTTGCGGATACTGTGAAGATCACCCTCGGCCCTAAGGGCAGAAACGTGGTGCTTGATAAAAAATTCGGTGCCCCCCTCATCACCAACGACGGCGTTACGATTGCAAAAGAGATTGAACTGCCCGATCCCTTCGAAAACATGGGCGCACAGCTCGTGAAGGAAGTTTCCACCAAGACGAACGATGTTGCCGGCGACGGCACGACGACTGCCGTGCTCCTCGCCCAGGCAATCATTCGCGAAGGGCTTAAAAACCTCGCAGCAGGCGCAAATCCCATTATTTTAAGAAAGGGCATTGATAAGGCGGTTGCAACCGCCGTTGCGCACGTGAAATCCATCTCCAAGACGGTAGACGGCAAGCGCGCCATTTCGCAGGTCGCTTCCATTTCGGCTGGCGATGAGAACGTGGGCGCACTCATTGCAAACGCGATGGAAATCGTTGGAAAGGACGGCGTGATCACCGTTGAGGAAGGCAAATCCATGACGACGGAGCTTACCACCGTTGAGGGTATGCAGTTTGATCGCGGCTACGCTTCCGCCTATATGGTAACGAACACCGATAAAATGGAAGCGGTGCTCGATGCTCCCTACATTCTCATCACCGATAAGAAGATCTCGAGCTTGCAGGAGATTCTTCCCATCGTAGAGCCCCTCGCACAGCAGGGTCAGCGCCTGCTCATCATCGCGGAGGACGTGGAGGGCGATGCACTCGCCGCACTCATCGTGAACAAGCTCAAGGGCGTATTCAACTGCGTTGCAGTGAAAGCACCCGGCTTTGGCGATCGCAGAAAGGCGATGCTCGAAGATATTGCGGCGCTCACGGGCGGCACCGTGATCACCTCCGATCTCGGCTACGAGCTCAAGGATGCTACGCCCGATATGCTGGGCAGAGCCGCTCAGGTGAAGGTGGATAAGGATAACACGACGATCATCGACGGCGCCGGCGATAAAGAAGCCATTAAGGCGCGCGTTGCCTCTATCAAGGCGCAGATCGAGGTTACCACCTCCGATTATGACCGCGAAAAGCTCCAAGAGCGCCTCGCCAAGCTTGCAGGCGGCGTTGCCGTAATCAACGTTGGCGCGGCTACCGAAGTTGAGATGAAGGAAAAAAAGCTCCGCATTGACGATGCGCTCGCGGCAACGAGAGCGGCTGTGGAAGAAGGATTCGTGCCCGGTGGTGGCGTTGCCCTTCTCTCCTGCGTTCCCTCCCTTGAAGCATTGGTTGCCACCCTCGAGGGCGATGAAAAGACGGGTGCGCAGATTATTTTGAAGGCGTGCGAAGAGCCCGTTCGCCAGATTGCCAAAAACGCCGGTGTAGATGGTTCCGTCGTCGTAGATAAGATCCTCACGAAAAATGAGGCAAATTACGGTTTCGATGCACTTAAGAACGTTTACACCAACATGGTGGAAGCGGGTATCATCGATCCCACGAAGGTGACGCGCTCGGTGCTCCAGAACGCCGCATCCGTTGCATCTACGCTGCTTACGACGGAATCCGTCGTCACCGATATCCCCACTCCCCCCGCAGCGCCTGCCGCACCTGCCGGCGGTATGGACGGAATGTATTAATTTCGATTAAAAACCTAAAACAAATAGCGCCCGAACGCTTGCTTTGCGTTCGGGCGCTTTCATTTTCTTTTTTATAGTTCTTTGCGGTATTTCAGCTCGCCGCGCATAAGGCGCGCTTCGGCGGCAAAAAGTTCTTCCGGCGTATCGATCTCCACGAGGCTCCCCTCTTGCACGGGATGCACCAAAAGGTTGAGTGCGGAAAGATTTTCGTTCACGACGTCGTCCCAAAAGAGCTGCTCTGCACCTCCCCCTTCGAAGCGGCGGGCGATCGCCTCTGCGAGGATCTTCCCCTCCTGCGCTTTGAGGTAGGCGATACCAACCATATTGTAAAGGTCTTTTCCCCCTTTTCCAACGCGCGTGATAAAGCCCCGTGCATCGCGTTCGAATACCCAGTCCTCCGAGCGGCCGGGCGTGAATCTGCCGAAGTAGCAGGAATGCTCTAATTGTGCCGTGAAGATGGTGGGATCGGCAACGAAGAGATCTGCCTCGCACACGAAGCAATCCCCTGCTTTGAGCAGTTCGCGCGCCACGTACACCGAGGAGATATTATTGACGGTGGCGTAGTATGGATTTTCAACGATGCGCACGGCGGGATATTTTTGGGCAAGCGGCTGAAATTGCTCGCCAAGATACCCCACCACGACAGCGATCTCCTGCACGCCGCGAAGAAGCAGCCCTTCGATCACCGTTTCGATCATCGGTTTTTTTCCTACGGGAATGAGCGGCTTGGGCGTTTTTTCGGTGAGCGGACGCATGCGACTCCCCAGCCCGGAGGCCATTAAAATGGCGCGTTCCATTAAAGCTCCTCGATGAGGCGGATGATATCCTTAATGGACATCAGGCGGGAATCTACCTCTTTTGCCCTGTGATAGCGCAAAATATCGCGCGCCGTTTCTTCCATGGCGGGGAAGGCGCTGCGGGTGAGTTGGTTCGCATAGATCACGATGTTTACGCCGTGCGCGGCAAGTTCCGCCTCGGTAACCGAATTAAAGGAGGTGGGAACGACGACGATAGGCGTAATTTTATCCTCTCTGCGGAAGGCATCGCAGAAGGCGAAGATCTCATCGGGCTGTTTTTTGCGGCTGTGGATCATGATGCCGTCTGCCCCCGCCTTTACGTATGCACGCGCACGTGTGAGCGCATCCTCCATGCCCTGCTCAAGAATGAGGCTCTCGATGCGCGCGATGATCATGAAATCCTCGGTGAGCTGAATACGCTTGCCTGCCGCAATTTTCTCGCAGAAGTGCTCGATGGTATCCTGCGTCTGCTCCACCTCAACGCCGAAGAGGGAGTTCTTTTTAAGCCCCACTTTATCCTCGATGATCACGGCGGAAACCCCCATGCGCTCGAGGGAACGAACGGTGTACACGAAGTGCTCGGTGAGACCGCCCGTATCGCCATCAAAGATGATGGGCTTCGTGGTAACTTCCATTACGTCGTCGATCGTTCTTAAGCGGGAAGTGAGATCAACGAGTTCGATATCGGGCTTGCCCTTTGCCGTGGAATCGCAGAGCGAACTGATCCACATGGCATCAAACTGATCGTATTCCCCCTCGTGCTCAACGACGGTTTTTTCCGCGATTAAGCCCGTAAGTCCGCTATGTACTTCCAGGGTTTTCACTACGGGGCGCAGGGAAAGGAGCTTTTTCAGCCGTCCGCGCCGAAGCTCAGGCATAGCGAGCTTTTCCTTGTTGCGAAGATCGATTCTGCGCACCGCCTCGTTATAGGTGTACGGCACATCGATAATCTCTCCGCCGAAAACGGAGAGCAATTTTTCCACGTTATCGCGGATCGCCTTCATGGGGCTACGCTTCCAGTTATCGCCGTGGATCACGTAATCGGGGCGAAGCGTTTCGATCATCTTATCGTACATTACTTCCTCTTGTACGACGACGCGGCTCACCCCTTCAATTTCGCGCACCATACGGAGGCGCTCCTCAAAGGAGACGCTGGGAAAGCGGTTGAAGCGCACCATCGCCTCATCGCTGAGCACGCCTACGGTAACTTCTCCGTACTTCCTCGCCTCGCGAATGATGTTGAGGTGCCCCTCGTGAATAACGCTCGTGCAAAAACAGGTGTAAACGGTTTTCATATGCTTCCTCTGATCGTTTCCTGGTTGTAGCGGACGGGAATCTGCACGCCGCAAACGTTAAGCGCCTCGCGGAATACCTTGAAAAACGCTTGGATATCTTCTTCGTCGATCGCGCCGAGCGCGCATAGGCGGAAGGTATTCGTAGTAGAAACCTTGCCGGGATAGATGGTGAAGCCGCGCTCGTAGCAATAATCGTGTACCTTTTCAAAATCCCATTTGGGATCATCCGGATAGATCGCCGAAGCAACGAGCCCTGCCTGCAGCTCGCGGCGGATCAATTCGCAAAAACCCAGCTCCTCTAGCCCACGGTGAATTGCTTCCATCACGCGCGTATGCCGCGCCCACTTCTCCTCTTCGCCCTCGGCGAAGTATTCTTTGAGCGCCTGCATTGTTGCGTAAATCGTTTGCACGGGCGGCGTGAAATGCATTTCGCCCGTCTTTTCAAAGTATTCGTACTGCAGATAGAGGTTGCAATAGTAGGAACGCTTGGGGTAGTTTTTGGATTTTTCGATCTCCGCTTTGTTTCCGATGATGAAGGAAAGCCCCGTCATTGCCGTAAGCCCCTTTTGCGCGGATGCCATGCAGAAATCCACGTTTTCGCGCTCAATATCAATGGGGCGCATGGCGAGCGTGGAGGTGGTATCCACGGTGAATATCGCGCCGTACTTATGTGCCAGCGCGCCGATCTCGCGAATGGGATTCAAAAGCCCGGTGCCCGTTTCGTTGTGCGTGGTGTGCACGAGCGCGATATCGGGGTTCGCCTGCAAAACCTCTTCCACGGCGGCAAGATCGGGCTGCTCATCTACGGGAAATTTGAGGTCGATAAAATCCAGCCCGTAATATGCGCAGATCTCTGCGGCTCGTGTGCTGTAAGCGCCGTTGTTCACAATGAGCGCCTTTTTGCCTGCAGGGAGCAGGGAATTGAGGCAAACATCGATATTCACCGTGCCCGAACCGCAAAAGAGCACCGATGTGTACTTCGCGGGATCGGCGTGCACGATCTTCAATAAATCTGCCCGAAGCCCCTTCATCATGGAGGCGAATTCCTTTTCGCGCGGGCAGATATCGGGAACGATCTGTGCCAGCTTCACGGAATCCGTGGTGGTGGAAGGGCCGGGGTTCAACAGGATATTTCTCTTGATTTGCATAATTTTACCCTAAATTTTTAAGATATTCCATAAAATCCGCCTTGTTCTGACGCGCCGTAGTAGTGGGGCGGCCGAGATCCTTGCGGGAGAAGAGGTTTGCGCGCGCTTCCAAGAAGGTGAGTTGATTGCTATTTTGGGCGATGCGAAGCGCCTCGTTTAGCTCTTCGTAGGTTTCTGCCCGCAATACGAGCGGATAGCCACAGCCCTCCGCAATCTTTGCAAGATCCACCTTGCCGATCGCCGTAGGCATGCCGCCCACCGTTTCATGAGCGCCGTTGTTTACGACGACGTGCACGAAATTATTCGGCTTTCGCGCACCGACGACGGCCATCGCGCCCATGTGCATGAGCACCGCGCCATCTCCATCAACGCACCACACCCGCACGTTTGGTTTTTCAAGTGCGATGCCGAGCGCGATCGAGGAGGCGTGCCCCATGGAGCCAACGGTGAGGAAATCCATGCCGTGCCCTTCGCCACGCTTTTCGCGAATTTCAAACAGCTCGCGCGAAGCTTTTCCCGTGGTGGAAACGATGGGATCTCCCCCACTCGCCTCGGCTATGAGCCGCACGATCTCCTCACGCACCATCGCGTTTTCGCTCGCGTAAGTGGGCGTGAACTCCCCCTCTAGCGCTCCCTTTTTTATTACGATCGCCGCGCATTTTCCTTCCTTTGCGAGCGCACACGCGCGCGCGATAAAGGCGGAAAGCTCCTCAATTGAGGTGGTTTTGGAAAGCACGGTATGCTCGATCTCCAAAAGCTCCAAAAGGCGTTCGGTGATAACGCCTTGATAGATGTGTTGCGGCTCATCATGCACGCCCGGTTCTCCTCGCCAGCCCACGAGAAAGAGGCTGGGAACGGCGTAAACCTGCTCGTGCAGAAGGGATGCCGCAGGATTTACGATATTGCCCTCTCCGCTGTTTTGCATGTAAACGACGGGCACTTTTCCCGTTGCGAGATGATAGCCCGCAGCGATTGCCGCCGCGTTGCCCTCGTTCGCCGCAACAACGTGCCGTTTCCCCTCCGTGCCGAAGGTTGCAAAGAGTGCATCGCACAGCGGTTTTAAGAGGGAATCAGGCACTCCCGTAAAGAAGGGCTCGTTGCTCGTAAGCGGTTCTAAAATACGAAAAAATTCGGAAATTTTCATAGATTACCGATACCTTTGTAGATCATTGAGAATAGAACTTGATAAATTCCGCTTTGCTGAAAATCGCATAATCGGAAAAACGGAATTTCCTGTGCGGCCCTACGATCGCTTCGTACCAACCGTAAACTTCCTCCATGGCGGAGCTTTCTGCTCCTGCAAATGCGGCGATTTGCTGCAGAATCGCCAACCCGTAAGGGAAGTCTGCCGTGAAATAACGGGAATTGAAATCGGGAATATACCCCCCCTCCACTTCTACGTATGGTGTTTGGATACCGCGAAAGCTCGCAATGCTTCTGATCTTTTGCGTGAGTGCTTCGGGCGTTGCGCTTTCGTAATGCTCCTTCAAAGAGCGCACGGCGGTGAGATCGAATTCTCCAAGCAAGCGGCAGAGGTTTTGCACCTCGCCGTCGCAAGCAAAGAGACATTTTGAGGATTCATCGCTCCACTCCTCGTAAAAGAGCGGAATTTGGGAATATTTCTTCCCCGTACGGTAATCCGCAAACAGCGTTTTAAGGCGCGTAGTATGCAGAATGGGATTAGAGGGCGTGAGCGTTACGTTGAGATAGCCGGGAAGCGCTTCGCAACGCATGGAAAGCAGCTCTTCCACGAGCCTTCTGCATCGCTCTATTTCTTTGTTCGGCAGAGCCGCAACGTGAAGCTTTTCGCGATATCCGGATGCACATACAGTGCGGCCGTACTCTTTGAGACGCGCCACCGATGGCACGCGTTGTAGCCCAAACAATACGCAGCCGCGCGCAAGCGCCCCGCGAAAAACGCATTCCATACCCCCCGTTCCGGGAATAAGACCGATCAGCGTTCCGGCATGAAGTTTGGGAACAATCTGCTCTGCTACGCGCTCTGCCATGAACGAAGGCGTCGTTACGAAGATGAGCTCCGCTTTGGCGAAAATATTTTCATCGTCGGTTGCGCAAACGGCGCCGCGGCGGAGCACTTCTCCTCGCTCGTTCACAATGGAAAGCTCGCTAGAAAACTCTTGCGGTTTGGAGGTGAAAATCGTAACGGCGTGCCCCTTTTCCGCGCAGTGTACCGCAAACTGCGTGCCCACATTTCCGCCTCCGACAATTGCGATATTCATATTATAGTTCCTCGCGTAAAAAAGCTTTTACACAGTGCGTCTGCCGCTTATCCTCGGGCGGAATCTGCATATAATCGCCGTAAATTCTGCGCAGCCATATATCGTAATCGGCAATCACACGGAAGGATTTATCCTCGAAAGGCACGTCGATATACTCCTCGAAGCTCGCACGCGGCATCTTCCACTTTGCCTGGCAATAGCAAAATACGCCGCAATCCCCGTGCGCTTCGTAGGCATGCCTTTGCGCATTTTCGCGCGCCTTTTTCGCGGCGCGGTGCGCACCGTACACCGTAGCGAAGAGGTAGACGGGAAAACCGAACACGCGCAGTAGCACGCTCCACTTACTCTCAAGCGTATACCAAAGAGCAAGCACGTTAAGCGCGTTATAGCGAAGGCGGCGCTTATAGATCTTTTCCATTGATTTTTCATCAGTGGGCGCACCGTCTAACGGGAAGATATCGATGAAGAGATACGGCACTTCCTTATGCGAATGGCTGCGAACGGAAAAGCGATCGTCCATGAGTTTTAAAAAGGGATAAAGTGCCTTCTTGCCACGATCTTCCGAGAGAAGGAAATGCTCGGAAAAAGTGATCATCCCCTCTTTTACGAGCGCATAAAACTTCTCGTAATCGGGGCGAGGCATTACAACGTCTACGTCATCATCCCACGGAATGAACCCCTTATGGCGAATGGCGCCGATGAGAGTGCCGTATGCAAGTGAATATTTTAAATCGTGCTCTCTGCAAACGCGATCGAACTCCGTGAGAATGCCGAGCAGCGCAGTATGTACTTCATTTAGCGTAAGGTATGCCACGCATAGTACCTCGTAAAATGTTCTAAAACGGTTTTTCGCTCCCATTTTCACGCAACGATTCCCTTCGCGAACGAAATGAGAGCCTGAAACGACAAAATCGGCGCGCGCGAAACGTGCCGATTGCCGTATTGAATAAATTTACTTCTTTTTGCCGAGCAAGCGACGCACGAAGGGCGGCAAATTATCGTCATCCTCCTCATCGGAGGCCGCAGGCGCTTCGTACCCCCTCTGCGGTGCCTCGTAGCTACGGCCCTCAGCGTAAGGATTTGCCGGCTGATTGGGCGCAGATTGCGTGTAGGCACTCTGCTGATAGCCGCCCTGCTGGCCGTAAGGATTGCCCTGCGATTGCTGAACGGGGCGCCCGTAGAGAAGGTTTTGCGCTTCGCGCGGATCAATGGATTGGCGAGGCTGAGCCGCTACCGCTGCAGGCGCAGACTGTTGGCGCAGCTGCGGCGTTTTACGCGGTTCTTCCACCACCTCCGGGAAGCCCGTTGCAATCACAGTAACTTCTACCTCTTCCTTAATGTTGGGATCAATGCATGCACCGGGAATGATCATAGCGTTGAAATCAACTACGCCGTGAATCAGATCCATTGCCGTTCCCACTTCATCGAGCGTAAGATCGGGCCCACCTACAACGTTTACAATAATGCCCATTGCTCCTTTGATGGTCGTTTCAAGCAGAGGGCTGTTTACGGCGAGCTTTATCGCCTCCACTATGCGATTCTCCCCCTTAGCAACACCAACGCCCATGTGTGCGAGGCCCTTATCCTCGAGCACCGTTCTCACGTCGGCAAAGTCACAATTGATGAGACCGGGCGTAACGATGAGATCGGCAATGCCGCGAATGCCCTGGCGAAGCACGTCGTCAGCAATTGAAAACGCCTCGTTTACAGTGGCGCTTCGATCAACGACTTCGCGGATCTTTTCGTTGGGAATGATTACGAGAGTATCAACGTATTTTCTTAAATTTTCAATGCCTTTGAGTGCGTTTTCCATCTTTCTTCTGCCCTCGAAGGCGAAGGGACGGGTGACGACTGCAACGGTAAGGATATGTTTATCGCGCGCAAGCTTTGCGATGACGGGAGCCGCACCCGTGCCGGTGCCGCCGCCCATACCTGCGGTGATGAAGAGAAGATCGGTGCCATCAATCGTTTTGGCAAGGATATCCTTGCTTTCCTCTGCCGCCTCTCTGCCCACTTCGGGATCGGCCCCTGCGCCGAGGCCGCGTGTGCGCTTCACGCCGATTTGGATCTTAACGGGCGCTTTGTTGCAAAGGAGTACTTGCGCATCCGTATTGACAGCGACGTACTCTGCGCTCGTGATTCCTGCCTCGATCATACGGTTGACGGCATTGTTTCCTGCACCGCCCACGCCGATCACGCGGATCTTGGGAATACCGCTCGAAACGATATCGGCATAGCCGTTATTCTGTTGCGGTGCTCTCATATAGCTACTTTCTCCGCCAAAGAAGGGCGTTTCATCGTTGTAATTCATATTCATTAACCTCCGAATGTGTTAAATAATCTGCGGAAAAATCCGCCGCTTGTGAGGTTGTCCTCATATGCCATATCAATGAGCGCGATCCGCGAACTCATCGCAGGTTTGTTGTAGTAGGGAAGATCGGGTGCGAGCGGCTCGCACATGCGGCTGATGCGCTTCGTAACGTGCTCTAAGGCGCCGCGGATCTCCGCAATGCCCTCACCGGTTACGTAAAGCGGTTTGAACTCAAGCTCTCTGCCCGTGCATTCATCTAAAAATCCGGCAATCTGCTCGCAGAGCTCATCCAATCCTTCTTTCACAACGTCTGCCAGGCGAGCGGGATCAATCTCGTAAATTTCACCCTCGAAGAGGAATTCCTGTTTTTCCCCTCCGTCCTTCACATATAGATTCGCTTTTTTAAGCAGCGCACAGGCGGCGTCGTAGGAAAGCTCAAATGCCTGCATCACACGGGCAGCGATTTGCCCTTTGCCCACCCAATAGCTCTTCTGCGCCAGCACGCCGCCTCCGAGCACCACGCACACCGTGGAGGAGAGGTATCCTGAATCGAGGAAAAGGCAGTACTCATCGCGCGTTTCTGCGGGGATGAGGTAGGATGCCACGGCAAATTCCGTGGGTAGATATTTGAGCGCGATCTTCCTCTCTTGGAAAATGGATTCCATGGTCTCGGCGAAATAATTGTTGCAATAGAAGTAGGAGAAGAGTCCGCGGAGCGACGTCGTCGTGAGACCGTGCGGACGAACGACGCGGCGGTTATCCGCCGTAACGTAGATCATGCTTGTGGCTACAATGGGGCGGTAGCCCTCAAGAGGTAATTTCCCGCCCTCGGAAAGTGCCTCCGTTTCCCTTTCCGAAATCTTCCGCTTTGCCGAATAGCCCGCAACCTGTTCACGCGGCACAACGCTCGTAAATTCGCCGGGCACGCCGATATACAGCTTTGTGAGGCGCCTGTTCATCGTTTTTTCCACGGAACTTACGCACTTTAGAATCGCCTCTTTGAGATTTTCTGTATCGTAAAAGGCGCCCTCTTGGTAACCAAAATACGGTTCCGTATGGCTTGCACCCACAACGAAGGTGTTATTCACGCCACGCTCACCGATGATCGCCGTGATCTCGGAGGAGCGCACGTCTAGCACCGCTACGCTTTTGCGTCCCATAAAATTCCTCAATCGTAATTGCTCATTCAAACTTCCCAAAGGGAGAGAATGTAAGCGTTTTATTCCCCCTTTCTTCCCTTCTTTCGGGGAAGGTTTTCCACATAGGTGGAGGAGGTTTTTCTATTCCCTATTATAGCAGAATGCGGCCACCATGTCAAGAGAAACGTGAAATTTTTTGTGAAAGGGCGAAAAAATACCGCTAAAATAAAGCTTCCCCCTCAACGCAAGGGGGAAGTAGCGGCATCGCGCCGAATATCTTTAAGAATGAGGAGGCTCTCAGCTCAATCTGCTATTGCGCGTATAATCGGTTTCCGCGCCCTCTGCCCCATCGAAAGCGGTGATAAAGCCGAAGGTGCGCTCCTCATCGGAGAGAGTGAGATAGCGGGCAATGGCTGCCGCACTCTTTTCGCGCATCCCCTCGCTCGGCTTGGCGATATCTATCACCACCCCCTCTTGCATCCGAAGGCGGAAGAAATCGCTTCGCACATTTGAAGTGGGTTGAACGAGCGTAATGGAGAGAATGTTCGCACGTATCTCCCCGAACGTTTCCTGGAAGGCAGCCGCCATCTCAAGAAGAGCGGGCAAATAGCTACCCGAAACGTGCCCCTCGGAAACGGTGAAGTGGAAATCTTCAAGCAAGATATTTTCCCCTGCAGAGCGGTTCTTGGCCGTTTCCTTATCGTAAAGGTACGTTCCCACTTCATCGAGAATTGCATATCCGCCCTCTTCGCGCACGGCCGCGAATGTTTCCCTTCGCTCGGTGATGGCGAGGCGGATTGTTGTAGGATTTGCCTTTTCAATAAGATCCAGCCGCATGCAGGGATACTTTTCCACAACGGCGGCTACGTCATCAAGATCGAGAAACGCGGTGCTTTTTCCGATGAACGTATCGAGATCTTCACGAAGGGATTGCGCATCTGCGCTACCCTGCTCCGTATAGGGCTGGAACTCTAAGCGGACGTACGTAACCGTGAAGATGGCGTTAAGCCCTGCCGCAACTGCCGCGACGAGAATCACAAAGGCAACGATCGTTGTGAGAAGTACTTTTTTCCTCATTGGTAACTCCATTTTTTCCTACGGCGTGAAAGAGTGCTCACATCCGCACACGCTTGATCCGGGCGCCGAGCGCGCGAAGCTTGCCCTCGAGATCAGCGTAGCCGCGATCCACGTGAATAAGCTCGGTCACCTCGGAAGTGCCCTCTGCGCCGAGCGCCGCCAAAACGAGCGCCGCGCCGCCCCTCAAATCTCCGCATACGAGGGAAGCTTCATGCAAACGCCCTACGCCACGTACGAACGCCGTTCTTCCGCGCACCTCGATATCCGCACCCATCTTCTGAAGTTCGGGCACGTATTTGAAGCGCGTTTCAAAAAGATTTTCCACTACGAGCGCACCGCCCTCCGCGCCTGCGTTGAGCGCAGTCATTTGCGCTTGCAAGTCGGTGGGAAAGCCGGGGAAGGGCATCGTTTCAATTCGCCGATTGCAGCGAAGCTTGCCGGTGCTTGCTATTCTTATTTTATCATTTTTTGTATGGATTTTGCAACCATTTTCACGCAATTTATGTAAAAGTAATGCGAGCGTTTCCCCCTTTACGCCGAGCACCTCTGCCTCTCCGCCGCATACGGCGCAGGCGATGAGGTAGCTACCTGCTTCAATTCTATCCTTCATGGGCAGATATTCAGCGCCCGATAGCCTTTCCACGCCCTCGATTTCGATAACGTCCGTTCCCGCGCCCCTCACCTTCGCGCCCATCGCGTTGAGGAAATTTTGCAGATCTACGATCTCCGGTTCCTTGGCGGCACCGCCCAAAACCGTTCTCCCCTCCGCTTTCACGGCGGCGAGCATCACGTTCTCCGTAGCACCAACGCTGGGGAAATCGAGCACGATTTCCGCGCCCTGCATGTGTTGACATTCGCAGAAGATGTAGCCCTCACGCTCAACGATATGCACTCCCAGTCGCTTCAAAGCGTTAAGGTGAAGATCAATAGGTCTTAGCCCGATATCGCAGCCGCCCGGATATGCACACGCCGCCCGATGGAAGCGGGCGAGCAGCGAGCCGAGCATAAATACGGAAGAGCGCAACTCCCGCGTGAGACGTGAAGGAATCACGTGGCTCGTGGCGCCCTCACTCTCGATCACGGCGTCGCCTTCCGTAAACGTTACGCGTGCGCCCAAACCGCGCAAGATCTCCGCCATGCAGGCAACATCGCTAATTGCAGGGACTTCGCGAATCGTGACCTTTTTCTCCGTTAAAACGGAAGCGGCAAGAAGGGGTAGCACGGAATTTTTCGCAGACTGCACGCGAACGCTTCCGCAAAGCCTCTTCCCGCCCTCTATCACTAACTTATCCATAGGATTCTCCTTCAGTATTTCACGAAACGCGGCAAAGCCCGAAGCTCGGGCTTGCGCTATTTCGTCTGTATATCCTATGAATTAGCGGCGTTCGTTGTGCCTGGATACGGCGTACACCAGCCCCATTCCCGCCATTGTAACAACGAGCGAGGTGTTGCCTGCAGAGATGAGCGGAAGGGGCAACCCCGTGGGTGGAATGCAACCGCTCACGACGAGTGCGTTGAGCGCCGATTGCACTGCAAAGACGAGCGTGATGCCCGAAGCGAGCATGTAGCCGTAGAAATTATCGCATGCGTTGGCGATAGAAAAGCCTCGGTATACCACGAACGCAATCACGGCAAAGAGCAAAATTACACCGAAAAAGCCCGTTTCCTCGGCGATTACCGAAAGGATAAAATCGCTCTCCGAAAAGGGAAGGAAGCGAAATTTTTGGCGGGAGTTGAATAGCCCCGTGCCGAAAAATTTGCCGTTTGCAAGCGCATAGAGCGATTGAATTAGCTGGTACCCCTCCTCCTTAGGCGATGCCCACGGATCAACGAACGCCGAAAGCCTTTGCAGGCGGTACGGCTCCATTGCGATGAGCACGGGCACCAAAAGGAGCACGGGAACGGAGATCGCCGCGATCCCTTTCTTTGAGATGCCGGCAAGAAAGATCATGCCGATCATCACCGCACCTACGCACATCGTAACGGACATATTCGGCTCGAGCATGATGAGCACGCACACACATCCGCCTGCGCCGAGCACGGGGAGCACTCCCACGAGGGTGCGCATGCGGGCAGGGTCTTTGGCAAAATACCACGCCGTGAAGAGCACGAATCCGTATTTTGCAATTTCGGAGGGCTGCACGGTGAAGCTACCGAAGCCTATCCATCTGGTTGCCCCGTAATTGCTCTTTCCGAGCCCGGGCACGAACACGAGCGCAAGCAGAACGAGGGAGAGAACAAGCGCGGGAATCCCCAGCTTTTTGAGTTTGCGATAATCAAGAAAGGCGATCCCCGCCACTGCGCCCAACCCTAAAATAAATCCGATAAGCTGTTTTTTGAAAAAATAGAGGCTATCTCCATACTGCACCTCGGCGTTATACGAGCTTGCGGAATACACGGAAAGCACGCCGTAAGCTGCCAAAAAAATAACGGCGGCAAGGAAGAGAATATCTCCCTTGCCTTTCGCCTTTTTTGCTCCCCTATCCTCTTTTTGAAAAAAAAACTTACTCTTCAAACAACTCCTCCGCCCGCGCCGAGAGTTTGCCCTTAGATTCTTCACTCACAGCCGCCACCTCGAAAGCGCTTTCGGCGCAGAATTCTTCGAATAGCTGCGCAAAGCGATCGCCCCGCTCTTCGTAGCTCTTAAAGCAATCGAAGCTCGCGGAAGCCGGCGAAAGTAGCACGCTCTGCCCTTTTTTTGCAAGCATATACGCCACGCGCACCGCCATATCGAAGGGGCGAACGAGTGTTATCGCCGTGAATCCGCACTTTACGGCGGCGTTTAAGATGCGGAAGGCGTTCTCTCCGTAGATTACCGCTTGCACGATACCCGAGTTCTTTAGCTCATCAAAGAGCGGCTCGTAGGAATAGCCCTTATCCTTTCCGCCCAGTAGCAGCACGCTCTCGCCGCGCACGCTTTTGATCGCCTTTACGGCGGAATCCACGTTGGTTGCCTTGGAATCATCAATGAAGGTGACGCCACCAATTTCGCCGATGCGTTGCAGGCGATGCTTCACACCCCGAAAATTTTTGAGTGCGGCGGCAATTGCTGTGTTTTCCACGCCAAAAAGCTTCGCCGCGCAAATTGCAGCAAGGGCGTTCATGCGATTGTGCTCGCCTCCGATGGAAAGCTCCTCTTCCGCACACACCCTTTCTCCTTGAAAATAGAAATACCCCTCCGCGAGGTAGCCGCCCTCCACGCGCTCGAAGGCGGAAAACCACACGATGTGTGCCTTCGTACGCTCGGCAAACGAGCGCACCACGGGATCATCGTAGTTGAGAACGGCGTACTCGCTTTCCGTGCAGTTTTTGAGAATGCGCGATTTCAGATATATGTAATTTTCCAGCGTGTAGTGGCGGTTGAGGTGATCTTCCGTCACGTTTAAAACGATGGCAACATGCGGACGAAAGGAAGTGAGTGTTTCCAGCTGAAAGGAAGAAATTTCCGCAACAGCTACGCCGCTCTCGCCCAGCTCTTCAAGGCAGGATGTGATAGGTTTTCCCACGTTTCCGCAGGAAACGGCGTTTTTACCCGCCTCCTTTAGGATGCTCTCGAGCATCGTAACGGTGGTGGTTTTTCCGTTCGTTCCCGTTATACCAACGGCAGGGCAACGCAGAGCGAGCGCACCCAGCTCTGCCTCGCCAAGAATGCGCTTTTTCGCTCGCCTGAAAGAAAGGGCGAGCGGATGATCAATGGGAATCCCCGGGCTTAAAACGAGACAATCGCACTGCGCCGCACTCCTTTCAAGCTCCTCTTTAGAAAAAGAGGTGCAACCGAGCACTTCCAGCCTCTTTCTTGCATCTTGCACGGTTTCACTATCCACGTCGTCATACAAAAACACGGTTGCGCCCCGCGCTCTTAAAAATTCCGCACTTGCGATTCCCGAGCGGGAAAGCCCCGCCACGAGAAAGGTTTGCTTTTCAAATAACATACTGCCTCCTTGCTTCACGCTTTTTAGGCAAACGGAATGAGTAGCGTTGCCCCTGCCACCGCCGTGAAAACGGCGTAAACGAAGGAGATCTTCCCCTCCGAGTACCCCTTCTTTTGAAAGTGGTGGTGAATGGGCGCCATTAAAAAGATGCGTTTGCCCGTTTTTTTATAGTATATTACTTGAAGGATAACGGATATGCTTGAAAGGACGAACGCTCCCCCGAGAATGGGAATTGCAAGGGCGTTGCCCGTGAAAAGCGCTACGCTCGCCGCAAATCCACCAAGGGAAAGAGAGCCGGTATCGCCCATGAAGATACTTGCGCGGTTGGTGTTGAAGATGAGAAACCCTGCGAGCGCGCCCGTGAGCGCAAAACAAAGGCGCGCGCTATCCCCTCCGCCGCCAAGGGAAATCATCAGCCCGAGAAAGAGAAAAAATACCGCCGAAACGGAGCCGGCAAGGCCATCTAACCCATCGGTGAGGTTCACGCCGTTCACCGTTGCAAGAAACACGAAAACGGCAAGCGGAAGCATCCACCAGCCGATATCAAAGGAAAAATTCGTGTAGGGCACGGCGAGCACGGTGAGCCCCTCGTTGCAGCAATAAACGCCTGCTATCACGGCGATGGCGAGCTGAAAGATGATCTTCTGATAAGCGCGTAAGCCGAGGTTGTCCGCTCTGAGCTTTTTTAAAAGATCATCTAAAAAGCCCACAGCGAGGTAGGCGAGCCCCACGGCAAGGGCTACGAGATAGGGCTTATCCCCTCCCCCAGTAAAGGCGATGGCAACAATGCACGCAACCGGCACGAAGGCAAGGCCGCCCATCGTGGGCGTGCCTTTTTTTTTCGCGTGCTCCGTTACGTAGGAGAGGATATTCTGCCCCGCACCCAAGCGCCTTAAAAGGGGCACGGCGAGCGCGCAGAGCACGAGGGAGAGCGCAAAGGAAAAGAGAAGGATGAAGATAATTTCCCGCATCACAGTTTCTCCAAAATGGATTTTACGATAGCTTTGTCGTTATAGGAATACTTTATTCCCATGATTTCCTGATCTGTTTCTCCGCCCTTGCCGGCAATCAAAAGAATATCCCCTTTTTGCAGGAGAGAAATTGCGTACTTCGTTGCCTGCTCGCGCTCCTCTACGGCAACGTACTGCTCAGAGTACTTGCGGAAGCCCGCCTCTATTTCCGAAATGATGGAAACGGGATCTTCGTAGCGGGGATTATCAGAGGTGAGCACGGCAAAATCGGCAAACCTTGCCGCACGTTCCCCCATGAGCGAACGCTTTTTTCGATCGCGGTTGCCTCCGCAACCGAAGAGAATGATAAGCCGCCTCTTGCAGTGAGGGCGAAGGGACAGGAGCGATTTTTCAATACCATCGGGCGTGTGCGCGAAATCGATGAAGATATCCGCTCCGTGAAAACTCCCCACACGCTCCAACCGGCCTTCCACGCGCACCTTTAAAAGTCCTGATGCAATTACCTCACCTCTTACACCCAGTTTTTTTGCCGCCACGCCTGCAGCGAGCGCATTATAAACGTTGTGCCGCCCCGTTGTGAGAAGGCGCGCTTCAATGAGATCATCCTCAAGATTCAAAAGAATGCGCGTTTCGGTGAGTGATTCGTGTTCGATGAGTGCAAAGCTATCGGCTGGGCATTCCAGCCCGTAGGAAGTGGCAGGCACACCGCCCTCGATGGTTCGCGAAAAGGCGTCGTCTGCATTGAGGATCGCCTCGCGGCACATGTTAAGAAAAAGGCGGCGCTTTGCTTCGCCGTACGACGCCATATCGCCGAAGAAATCGAGGTGATCCTGCGTGAGGTTGGTGAAGATCGCAAGCTCGAAGAGAATGGGCTCAACCTTTTTGAGCGCAAGCGCATGCGCCGAAACTTCCATCACAACGTACTCCACCCCTCTCTTTTGCATATCAAAAAGCAATGCGAAGAGCGCGGTGGGATCGGGTGTGGTGAGCGCGGGCGGAACGAAGGTAGAAGCGTAACGCGCGCCGAGGGTGCCGATGATCCCTGCGCGCCTTCCTGCCTCGCTGAGAATGGAATAGAGCATATGGGCAACCGTCGTTTTACCGTTGGTGCCCGTTATGCCGATAATCTTCATTTTTCGCTCGGGATGGCCGTAAAAAGCCGCCGAAATGCGCGCCATCCCCTCTCGCGCTTCGGGCACGACGAGTTGCGGAATGCGAACGCCCGTATCCCGTTCGCACACAATTGCCGCCGCACCTCTCTCCTCCGCTTCTTTTGCAAAGTCGTGTGAATCGGTGCGCGTGCCGGGAATGCAGAAAAAGAGATCGCCCGCACCGGCAACGCGGCTATCCGCCGTGAGGGACGTGATCTCCACGTCTTCCCCGAACAGCGTTCCCCTTCCTTCCTTTGCAAGCTCGGATAGTTTCATAATGCCTCCACGGGTGCAAGGTGCATGATATCAATGATGCCCTCAAAAATTTGCTTGGCGCAGGGCGCGGCAACCGTTGAGCCGTAGTAGCTACCCTGCGGCTCATCTACGATCACGAGCGCAAGATAGCGCGGATCGTTTGCAGGGAAATAACCCACGAAGGAGGAAACGTACTTCCCTTGCGCAATCACGCCGTTTTCGTACTTTTGGGCGGTTCCCGTTTTCCCGGCTACGCGGTAGCCCTCAATGTAGGCGTGCTTTCCGCTGCCATCACGCACCACTCCCTCGAGCATTCCCGAAAGAATGGCGGAAGCCTCGCGGCTTACCGTTCTTCCGAGGAGTGCGGGCGAGGTTTTCTCGCGAACGGAGCCATCGCAAGAGAAGATCTCCGCAACGAGACGGGGCGCATAATAATAACCGCCGTTTACTGCGGAAGCCGCCGCACAAGCGAGCTGAAGCGGCGTTACCGCAATGGATTGCCCAAAGCCAACGCGCGCAAAATCCGCCGTTTTTAAGGTGCTTTCGGGAAGAAGCATGCCAATTGCCTCACCCGAAAAATCAATGCCCGTTGTCCGCCCGAAGCGGAAAGCGGCAAGATAATCGTAGAAAGTTTCTTTGCCGAGGGAGAGCGCGATATCCACGAAACAGGGATTGCAGCTGTTGTTGAGCGCCTCAGCGAGCGTTTCGTTCGCGTGTTTGCCGTTCTTATGATCGCTCCAACAGCGAATCGTAGTACCCTCCACGGTGCGCGTGCGGGAGCTGGAAAACACGTGGCGGTGCGGATCGAGCGCCCGTTTGTTCCCCTTCAGATGCTCCTCGATATCGGCTGCCGCGGTTACGATCTTAAAGGTAGAGCCGGGTTCGTAGATATCGGAAACAAGGCTGTTGCGCGAGAGCGCGTTGAGGGTATTTAGATCATCGCGCGGGATATCGTTGAGATCGTACGAAGGGAGATTGACCATTGCAAGTACGGAAAAATCCTGCGGATCGAGCACGATCGCGCGCGCCGCCTTTGCGGAAGTTTCCGAAAGCACCTTCCCCATTACGTCCTCAGCGATTGCCTGAATCCGATAATCGAGGGTAAGCTTCACGTTCAAGCCATCGGTAGCAGGAACGTAAGCAGCCGATGCTCCCTTTAGATCAATGCCCACGAGGTCGGTATCAAAGAGAATTTCTCCGTTTTTTCCAAAGAGATAGGAATTATAGTAGGCCTCAATGCCCGTCGTTCCCGAACGGTCGTAAGCGGTAAAGCCGATCACCTGGCTCGCGAGCGCGCCGTAAGGGTACACGCGCGCATCGTTTCTGGCGTAGTACACCCCTTTCAGCTCCGTTTGGGCGATGCGCTCAACCACGGATTTCTGCGTGCGCCGCGCAATCACGATCTCCGAGCGCGAGCGATCGGTAAGCTTTGCATACAGGCTTTCATACGGTTCACTCAGTGCTTCGGAGAGTAGGCGCGCCGTCTTTTCGGGGGCGGCAACGGCACTTGCGCGCGCATAGATGCCGTAGCCTGCGCGGTTGCCTGCGAGAAGCTCTCCGTTTCTATCCACAATGAGCCCCCGCCCCGCATTTACGGGGATCTCCCTCGTCCATTGATCGAGCGCGCGATAGTGGAGCGTATCCTCCCAAACGAGCTGGATATAGAAGAATCTGCCCAAAAAAATGCAAAAAAGAAAGGTTATCGCCAAGATCACGGCAAATAACCTCTTTTGTAAGACAGAAAGTGAAAATTCCGCCTTTTTCATATGCTGTTGTTTTCTATGCATCGGCGCGTGCTTTTATGCCTAAAAGCAACTTCTTCACGCACCGCGGAGTTACAATTTCGCTTACTCTTTCACCATTCCGTTCTGCTGCGCCCACTCGCCAACGCTTTCCACATCGGTGAGATCCTCGATCTCCTGCTCAAGCTGCTGGGTTGCGTGGGCAATTCCGTTCAGGCGCGCCTGCTTTGCGGCGATATCTGCGTTGATGGAGTTGATAACGGCCGTGTTTACGCACACGATCATAACGGCAACGACGATTGCCATTCCAACGGTGGCAAGGAGCAGCTTCGTTTTTGCCGAGAGTGCCGCCCAGAAACCAACGTGCACCTCCTCCGCGGCCGTGCGGTGAATCATTGTGGCAGCCGTGGGAATGGCTTCATCCTCAATAGGCGCTACCTGCTGCTTGGGCACAGGGTCGTACATAACGGGCAACTCATAACGCTCCTCTACAACCTCGCGAGAAGAAGTGTAATAGCCCTTCTTATACGTTACATCCTCGAAGAGAATTTCCTTGGTTTTCGCAGGTGCAGGCGGTTGCGTATAATCTGCAATGCGCGCGGCACCGCTCGGTGCGTGCGGCTGAGCGCGCACAAACGCGGGCTTTTCAGGCGCGACAGGTGCGGTATAAACGGGGCGCGCTGCTTCACGTTCCCGTGTGGGAGATGCCATATCAAGAAGTTTCTGGTAGTTTTGCGAAATGCGACGCTCGTGTTCGCGAGCCTCTTGTGTATTTTTTACATCTATTACTTGGATGGTAGCTTCGGCCATGAATTCTCTCCTTATCGTTTTTTTGAATCCGCCCGTTCAGACTTCGAGTTTTCGAGCGATTCTCAGTTTTGCGCACTTACTGCGCGAATTTTCTCGAAGCTCCTCTTGCGTTGCCGTGAGGGGCTTTCTGGTAATGATCTCGATCTCCTGCTGCTTTCCGCATACGCACACGGGAAAGTTCTTGGGGCAGGTGCACCCGCTCGCGAGGTCACGAAAGACCTCTTTCACTATGCGGTCCTCCAGCGAGTGGAAGGTGAGAATGCACGCTCTGCCACCCGGCTTCAGCCTTTGGGTGAGCCCCTTAACGCATTCTTTGAGCCCTTCGAGCTCGCCGTTCACTTCGATGCGGATCGCCTGAAATACCTTGCGGGCGCAGGCGGCGCCACGAAGCCTTTGCGGAAGCGCTTCCTCTACGATGGAGGAAAGCTCGCCCGCCGTGGTAATTTTTCCTTTTTCTCTTGTAAGGGCGATGCGCTTTGCGATCGGCCCCGCGAAGCTCTCTTCGCCATATTCGCGGAAGATCCGCTTGAGCGCTTCCTCCGAATAGCTGTTCACAACGTCTTCCGCCGTGATGCCTCCGCGCGTATCCATGCGCATATCGAGGGGTGCGTTCTTCAGGCGATAGGCAAAGCCTCGCTTCTCGTCGTCGATTTGGTGAGAGGAGATGCCGAAATCGAGCAAAAAACCATCTAAGGCATCGATCCCCTCCTCTTCGAGGACGCTTTCGTAATTCTTGTAATCGGTTCTGTAAAGGGCAAATCTCCCGGCAAAGGGCGCAAGACGCTCGTTTGCCTCGGCAATTGCTTCGCCATCCTTATCGGTGGCAACGAGGCGAACGCTCCCGTTTGCCGCCAGGATGGCACTGGAATGGCCGGCTCCTCCGCAAGTTCCGTCGAAATAAATACCGCCGTCTTTGATATCCAACCCCGCGATCACCTCATCGAGGAGAACGGGGCGGTGATACTCACGCATCTTCGCCGCTCTTCTTTCTGCTGTAGTAACGCTTGTTTGCCTCACTCAGCGAGAGAGCGCTGTGCTTGAATTCGTAGCGGTCCTTATCCCAAACTTCAATGTAATCCATGAAGCCTACGGTAACGATATCCTTCTTCAGTCCCGCAATTTCACGGAACATCTTGGGGATCTTGGTGCGGCCCTGATTATCCTTTTCAACGGGCATAATCGAGGAAAAGATTCTGCGTGCCGCATCCATCATCTCTTCATCTCCCGGGTTGAAATCCTCTAAGGGCGCCAAGCGCCGATCTCTTACCGATTGCGGCATGATGGAGATGCAACCGGGAGCATACTCAACGAAATAGAGCTCTTCCCCATTCGGGAACCCCTCAAGATACATCTTTGGAATGCGCATTCTGTTTTTCTCATCAAGCTGATGATCTACTCTTCCGCCGAACATATCTCCCTCCGTTTTTTTGCCCTTTGCGGCATCACTGAAGTTATTATAGCACATCAGAAAACCCGTGTCAACCACCTATGACCACTTTTTTTATTCTTTTGGAATTTTTTTTCGAAAACATTGAAAACAAATGTTTGTATTATAGACATGCTCGTTCGTTTTTCGCGATTTTCCGAGAAATATGACGGTTTTTTCAGAAAAGTGTAAAGTGGTCACAGCGGGATACGCGTGGTCACTCCGCCCTACGAAAAGCAGATTTTTTAAGCGCTTTGCCGTGCCTTCTGCCCCATCGTATACCGGGGCTTTGAAATAAGAGGCGATCTCCCCTTTCACGAGGCTGTAGTGCGTACAGCCGAGCACGATTCCTTCATAATTTGCACGGAGCGGCAAGTGCTCTTGAAGCGCGAGCATTTTTTTGCCAAGAAGATGCTCTTCGATCGCCGCTGCCAGCCTTTCTGCTGCAAACACGGTAAATGCCGTTTCGGGAAAACGGGCAACGAGCGCGGCGAGGCGCTCGCTCTCGGCGGTACGTGGCGTGGCAAGCACAAGAACGCGCCGGCACTGCTTTGCCGCCTGCTTGATCGCAGGCTCTACGCCAACGATAGGAAAGGTAAATTTTTTTCGCATCTCTTCTGCGCACACCGCCGTTGCCGTGTTACAAGCGAGAATGGCAGCATCTACGCCCAGCCCTTCAAACGCCCGGAGCGCCTCCTCAGTGAAGTTGGCAATTTCTTCCTTGGGGCGGCTACCGTAGGGCGCGCGCGCGTTATCGCCGTAATAGTAATAGATCGGCTCGGGAAAGAGCCGCAAACACTCCGCGAGCACGGAAAGCCCGCCCATTCCACTATCAAATACGCCCACCTGTAACCGTTTTTCCACCTTTTTCCTCCTGTTTCGGAAAAAATTACGATTTTTTTGCGCTTTCCCTTGAAAAATAGTTTACAAGGGATTTATTTTATGCTAAAATAGCTTAGGTTATTCGAAGAAAGAAATCAAAGGAGTTATATACCGTGGCAAATATCAAGTCCGCAAAGAAGCGCATTCTGGTTACCGAGAAGAAAACGTTGGAGAATAAGATGATCAAATCCGCTCTCAAAACGCAGATCAAGAAGTTCCTCGCCGCCGTGAACGCAGGCGATAAGGCTCTTGCTGAGCAGCTCTATCCCGTAACGGTTTCCGCAATCGATTCCGCCGCTTCCAAGGGTATCCTTCATAAGAACAATGCCGCTAACAAAAAGGCGAAGCTTGCAAAGAAGCTCGCTGCTGTTGCCGCATAAATAAAGCGCGAAATCATTTCACAATCCATTCATAAAGGGCGAGAATATGTTCTCGCCCTTTTTTGCTAACTGATTTAACAGCTCTTTCCAAACCTTTTTTTCCCCATTTTCCTATTCGGATTTTTCGCGTGCGCGCGTGCGCATATTGCAATATATATTTTTATAAAAATTTTTTTAAAACGGTTGACATTTTAGGAAAAAAGAATTATACTTCATTTCGGTATGGTTTATTTTTATTAAACTTTTCGTTTAATTTTACGAGAGTTGGGTAAAAAGAGGCGAAAAGTTTAGAATCAGTAAACTTTTAAGGAGAATTTATGGAACTCGGAGCAAAACTCAGGGATATGCGCCAGAGAAAAAATTTGACGCAGGAGGAGCTTGCAGATCGCTGCGAGCTCACGAAGGGCTATATTTCTCAGCTTGAGAACGATCTCACCAGCCCTTCCATTGCCACGCTTTGCGATCTTCTCAACGCCCTCGGCAGCAATCTTGCCGATTTTTTCCGCGCAGATGCAGAAGAGAAGATCGTGTTCAGCGAAGAAGAGTTCATTGAAAAACAATCGGATGGCATGATCTGGAATTGGGTAATTCCCAACGCCCAAAAGAATATGATGGAGCCTGTGCTCGTGGTACTCGAGCCAGGCGCTTCCACCCAGCCAGATTTCCCCCACGAGGGCGAGGAATTCGGATTCGTGCTTGAAGGGAAAATTGCCATCGTACGGGCGGAAAAGAGCCAAACGGCGAAAAAGGGAGAGAGCTTTTATTTTACGGCGGATAAAGAGCACTACATTCTCAATAAAGGCAAGGGTAAAGCGAAGTTTTTGTGGATCTCCACCCCACCCAACTTTTAGCCTCGAGATAGCCGCAAAGTACCAGTTTTGAGAATAAACCGAAGTATTATGCCTCGCACAGTACTTCGCTAACATAAGAAAATCATCAGCAAAGGAGCCTGTTATGGCAGAAAAGATTATCGAACTCCAGAACGTTACCAAATATTACGACGATAACCTCGTAATTGACGACGTGAGTTTTTACGTGAAAAAGGGTGAATTTATCACCTTTCTCGGGCCCTCCGGCTGCGGCAAGACGACGACGCTTCGCATGATTGCGGGCTTCGATCTTCCTTCAAGCGGAAAGATCCTTCTGCACGGAGAGGATATCTCTCTGCTTCCACCCAACAAGCGCCCCGTGAACACCGTGTTCCAGCGTTATGCACTCTTCCCCCATCTCAACGTTTTTGAAAACATCGCCTTCGGCCTCAAGTGCAAGAAGGTGCAAAACACCTATGAAAACGTGAAAGGCGAACGCTACACCAAAAAGGAAAAACTCTCCAAAAAGGAGATTGCCGAAAAGGTGCAAAAGGCGCTTGAGATCGTGGATCTTGAGGGCTTTGAAAAGCGCTCCATTTCCACCCTTTCGGGCGGCCAACAGCAGCGTGTGGCAATTGCCCGCGCCATCGTAAACGAGCCGGAAATCCTTTTGCTCGATGAGCCGCTCGGCGCACTTGATCTCAAGATGCGAAAGGAGATGCAACTCGAACTTAAGGCGATGCATAAGCGCCTCGGCATCACCTTCATCTACGTAACGCACGATCAGGAGGAGGCGCTCACGATGTCGGATACCATCGTCGTTATGGCAGACGGCGTGGTGCAACAGATCGGCACCCCCACCAAGATCTATAACGAGCCTGCCAACACCTTCGTTGCCGATTTCATCGGCGAGAGCAATATCATTGCGGGCACCGTGGTTGGCGAAAAAAAGGTGCGTTTCTGTGGAAAAACCTTCGATTGCCTCGATAAATTTGAGCCAAACGAGCCGGTGGACGTGGTCGTTCGCCCTGAGGATATCCGTATGGTATCCCCCGAAGAAGGAACGCTCGTGGGCAAGGTCATCTCCGTAGTATTCAAGGGAATCCACTACGAGATCACCGTACAAGTAGGAAAATACGAGCTTGTGATCAGCTCCACCGAAAGCCGCGAGGTGGGCGAAAAAATCGGCATGACGGTTGCGCCCGACGGCATCCACCTCATGAAGCCCAATTACACAACGAACATCTTCGACGGCGTGATCACCAAGCACAACACCGTGGCGTTTGCCGATGGAGAATTTGAATGCGATGTAACCCAACTCTATCCCGGCAGCTATATCGACGAGGAAGAATACCTCATCACGGCGAGCGGCGAGAAGGTCGATCTCACCGGTATGCAGGTGAAGGTGGAAGTTGGGCTGAACGATATCACGATCAGCGATGATCAGGATGCCGGCGGTACTATGGGGCGCATTATCTCCATTATCTATAAGGGCGATCATTACCGCCTCATCGTGAGAACGGAAGAGGAAGAAGAAGATTTCGTGTTCTCCACCGAGGATCTTTGGAACGAGAACGACCTCGTATCCGTAATAATCCCTAAAGAGAAGATCAAACTCACGCGCAAGAACTTGGAGGAGAAGAAAAAGAGATGAAGTTCCCCCATTTTACGCGAAAAACGCTGTGCATTCCGTACGCCGTATTTTTGCTCTTTTTCGTGATCATTCCCATGCTCGTGATCCTCTTTTACGCTTTCACCGATCGGAATATGAATATTTCGCTCTCAAACTTCGTGCGATTTTTCTCCGATCCCACGAAGCTCTCCACGATCGTCTATTCCATCGTGATTGCGTTGATCACCACCGTTATCTGCCTTCTCATCGCCTATCCCGTGGCGTATATTCTCGCGCGAAGCAAAATGAAGAAGAAGTTCGTTATTTTAATGCTCTTCGTGCTTCCGATGTGGATCAACTTCGTGCTCCGCGTAAACGCTATTCGCGAACTTTTCAACCTGCTCGCCTCACTCGAGGGAATGGAATGGCTATCCGCCTCCAACTATTTCAAAACGGTGTTCGGCATGGTTTACGATTTCCTTCCCTTCATGATCCTCCCCCTTTATACGACGATGCTCAAGATCGATCATTCGCTCTATGAGGCAAGCGCCGATCTGGGTGCGAACGGTGTTACGACGTTCACGCGCGTAACCCTTCCCCTCTCGATGCCCGGCATCATGAGCGGGGTGACGATGGTATTTCTGCCTTCGATGACGAATTACGTCGTTTCCGATATGCTCGGCAACGCGAAGGTGACCATCATCGGTAAGTTCATTTACGAATACTTCGGCACAGATTGGCACATGGGCTCGATGGTGGCGCTCGTGCTGCTCATCGTCGTATTCCTTTCCACCTGGCTCTCGGGCGGCTTTAGCTCGGAAGAAAACGTAAGGGGGGCAAACCTGTGAGTAAAATTGCAAAAAATTGCCTTCAAGTTGCCTTCGTAGGGCTTGTGTTGCTGTTTTTATACCTGCCCATTCTGCTTTTGGCGGTGTATAGCTTCGATGCAACGGATATGATCGGCCGCTTCGAGGGTTTCTCTCTCACTCACTACGCCGCTCTCTTTTCCGATCAGAAGGTGCTCGGCATGATCGGCAACACTTTCCTGCTCGCGTTCCTTGCGGCGGCGCTCTCTACCGTGCTCGGCACGGCAGGTGCACTCGGTATGTTTTACTGTAAAAAGCGCATGAAGGCGGCAATTCACGCCGTTTCGCAGATCCCCGTTATCAACGCGGAGATCGTTACGGCGCTCGCGCTTGCCATCACCTTCGTTGCCGCAGGGCTGGGAAAATCCTACTTTACGCTTCTCATTGGGCATATGGTTATTTGCACGCCCTTCGTGGTGCTCTCCGTTTTACCCAAGCTCAAGCAAATGGATAATTCGCTCTACGAGGCAGCGCTCGATCTCGGCGCTTCCCCTGCAAAGGCGCTGTGGAAGGTGGTGCTTCCGCAAATCATTCCCGGCGTGATTTCCGGCTTCATGCTCGCCGTAACCCTCTCCTTGGATGATTATATCGTTACCGTATACACCCGCCCCACGGGCTTTGAAACGATTTCAACGTACGTTTTCAACGCCACAATGAAGGGCAACGCGCACACGGCGGTAACGCTTTCCTCCTTCTGGGCGCTCACAACGATCATCTTCGTGGTAATCGTGCTCTTCGTTGTGATCTCCAACCTCGCCTCGATGCGCAAAAAGGAGGCAAGCAAATGAGATTTCGTAAAATTTTAGGTCTTGCCATAGCAGGCGCGATCCTACTCCCCACACTCCCCTCCCTCGGTGGCTGCGCGGCGTCAGAAGAGATCGTGCTGCGCGTTTACAATTGGGAGGAATATATTGATGAGGGCGGCGAGGGCGCGTTCATCTACGATGAGCTCCACCTCGAGGACGAATCGTATATCGTAAACGACGATTTCACAGATTGGTACGAGGAAACGATGGGCGAAAAGCTCGATGTGGAAGGCCCCACCGTGCTCGATGATTTCTGCCTCTGGTATGAGAAAGAATATGGGCAACCCATCCGCGTGGAATATTCCACCTTCGGCACCAACGAGGATATGTATAACGAGATCGTGCTCGGCAACGAATACGATCTGCTCTGCCCTTCCGATTACATGATCATGAAGCTCGCCGCAGAGGGCCGCCTGGAAAAGTACGATGAGAGCTTTTTCAACGAAGCCGACCCCAACAATTATTACGTACGCAACGTTTCCCCTTTCATTCGCGAGAAATTTGAAAACAACGCGGGGTTGGAGATTCGAACGGACGACGAAGGCGAACCCATTCTTTGGAGGGATTACGCCGCAGGCTACATGTGGGGCACTACGGGCTTCGTGTATAACCCCGAGCATGTAACGAGTGAAGATCTTGAAAGGCTAGGCTGGGAGATTTATACCGATTCGCTTTACTCCGGCAAGATCACCGCGAAGGATAACGTGCGCGATACCTACTTTGCCGCCCTCGGCGTTACCTACCAAAACGAGCTGCTTTCCTTAAAACACCGCTTTGAGCAAGGAAGCCTTTCGCAAGCGGATTATGTTTACGAGGTCACGCGCATCTTCAACGCGACGGATGAAGAAACGGTTTCCGAAGTAGAACCCGTTCTCATGGCGATCAAGAATAACATCTATAGCTTTGAAACGGATACCGGAAAATCGGATATGGTGAAAGGCAACGTCTATTTGAACTACGCCTGGAGCGGCGATGCGGTGTACGCGCTTGATCTCGGCGAAGATTCGGAGGACGGCGAGGGCTACGTGGAACTCAATTACTACGTACCCGAAGCAGGATCCAACCTCTGGTTCGATGGTTGGGTGATGCCCAAAGGTGCGAATAAGCAAGCGGCGCAGGCGTTCGTAAACTTTATGTCCATGCCCTACAACGCCATGCGCAATAGCTACTATATCGGGTACACCTCGGTGATTTCGGGCGAAAACTGCGAGATGCTCGATTACGCCGATTACCTCTACGGCTACTACCCCGAAGAGGAATTCGAAGAGGGTGAGGAATATGAAGAAGCTGTGGATTACGATCTTACCTACTTCTTCCTCGGCGAAAACTACGATGAGAGCGAAGAGCCCATCACGATCCCTGCCGATCCCGTGCAGGCAACCTGCCGCCAGCTCTACGCGCAATTTCCGCCGCGCGAGGTAATTGCCAGAAGCGCCGTGATGGATTATTACGACGTGGAAGCAAACGAGCGCATCAACGAGCTATGGTCGCGCGTGAAAGCGGAAAGCCTCGATGCGTGGGCGATCATCGTGCTCTGCGTTACGGCGGTTGCGATCGTATTCGGCGTGGTGTTTATCAAGTTCGGCGATAAGATCGATCTCCTCCACCCAAAGCCGAAGAAAGGATATCGCCTCGTAAAACAGGAAGAAGTGAACGATAAAGGAGCATAAAAAGAACGCCCCCTCGCTTTGAGGGGGTGCTTTTTACTTTTTAGTTGCTCTTTTCTTCGCCCTTTCTGCCCTTCCTGCGCTTTCTCACGCATTCGGTGAGCAGAAACTCAATCTGCCCGTTCAGCGAGCGAAAGTCCGCTTCCGCCCACTGCATGAGCTCGGCATACAGCGTGGAAGAGAGCCGAAGCGGCACTTGTTTTTTCTGTTTTTCGGTTTCCTTCATGCTCCCTCCTCTTTAATGAAATGATTTTTCCGTTCGGATTAATAGATGGAACCTGTACCTACTACGGGCTGCGCATCGCGATTGCCGCAAAGCACCACGAGAAGATTGCTCACCATTTGCGCTTTGCGCTCATCATCCAGCTCCACGATCTCTTCAGCGGAGAGCTTGTTGAGCGCCATTTGCACCATGGAAACGGCTCCTTCTACGATCTTCTGCCGCGCCGCAATGATTGCCGAAGCCTGCTGGCGCTGAAGCATTGCCGCCGCGATTTCAGGCGCGTACGCAAGGTGGGAAATGCGCGCTTCAATAATCTCGATCCCTGCCATTTCCGTGCGTTGCTGCAGCTCCTCTCTGAGCACCGCGGCAATCTCTTGCGCACTGCCGCGAAGGGATTTTTCATCGCCGTTATCGGATACGTCGTAAGGATATTGCCTTGCAACCTGGCGGATTGCCGCATCGCACTGCGTGGAAATATACGCCATGTAATTCTCCACGTTAAATACGGCGCGCGCCGTGTTGTGAATGCGCCAAATGACGACGACGGAAATCTCAATGGGATTGCCCTCTTCATCGTTTACCTTCTGCTTATCGTTGTTGAGCGTCATCGCCTTCAAGGAAAGTTTGCGAGAGGCGCCCATCGCAAAACGTGCAGGATTCACCGCCATACAAAAGGGATTTACCCAGTAAAAGCCATCGCGCTTGAGCGTGCCGTAGTACTTACCGAAAAGGGTGAATACGTACGCCTCGTTGGGTTGCAACAACTTAAAGCCCGAAGCAAGAATTCCTGCCAAAACAAATATGAGCAGGCCAACGAAAATCAGGGGAATAAAAGCAGGATTTTCCTCCGCAAGCGCTGCCCCCACAGAAAAGAGCGCAATGGCCGCGATAAAGAGGAAAATAACGGCAAAAAGCATGCCCCAGCCAGTCTTTTCGCGAGCAGGAAGTTCGCTGATCTCATCGAATTCCTTTGTTTTGAGTTGATTGTTTTCCATAATGATCCCTCCTGAAAGTGATATCACTTTGATATCATTATGATAATATAAATTTTTTGCCTTGTCAAGCGTTTGAAAAAAATTTTTTTCGATTTTAATAAAAAAACCTCCCCCGTAAGGGGAAGGCTTTGCGTTGATTCTCTTATCTTTCTGACGTTAGCCGCTCTAAGATCTTTCGGCAGGCGATTTTGCAATGCTCGTAGGTGAGTCCGCCCTGAAAATAAGCAATGTAGGGCGCGCGAACGGGCGCATCGGCGGAAAGTTCGATGCTTGCTCCCGCCACGAAAGTTCCTGCCGCCATGATCACCTTGGAATCGTAGCCCGGCATATCCCAAGGCTCAAGTTTTACGAAGGAATCAACGGGCGAAACTTCTTGCACCGATTGAATGAAGGCGATCAGCTCTCTATCCGTGTTGAATCGGATTGCACGCGTGATATCGGCAAGCGGCACGTGGGTTGCAGGGAAATTCTCGTAGCCGAGCGCTTCCATGCACTTGCCGATGAGAAGCCCCCCTTTGAGCGCCTGCGCAACCACGTGGGGCGCAAGGAAAAATCCCTGATAAAATTGCTGATAGCCATAGGCATACGAGCCGATTTCCCCACCCACGGAGGGTGCGGTGAGGCGGTTTTCGCATTGCAGAACGTAATGCTCTTTGCCGGCAATATATCCGCCCGTGGGCGCAAGTCCCCCTCCGGGATTTTTAATGAGGCTACCCACGATGAGATCTGCCCCCACCTGCGTAGGCTCGCTCTTTTCCACGAACTCGCCGTAGCAATTATCCACGAAAATGCATCCGCCAAAGCCATTTTCGCGAACAAACGCACACATTTTGCCGATTTCGGCAACTGTGAATGCATCACGGACCTCATAGCCGCGGGAACGCTGAATGTAAACCATGCGGTACTCTGCATGGCATAGCATTTCTTTTGCGGCGGAAAAATCCACCTTTCCCTCGGCGGTAAGGGGCAATACATCGGTTTTTACACCGAAATCCTTCAAGGAACCGTTTCCTTCCCCCCACACAACGCCGCGCAGCGTATCGTAAGGTTCGCCCGTGAGAAAGAGAATTTTATCGCCGGGGCGCAAAACGCCGAAGAGCGCAACCGTGAGCGCGTGCGTACCCGAAAGAATTGCAGGGGAAACGATCGCCCTTTCTGCACCGAAGGCGTACGCATATACCCTTGCAAGGGTATCACGCCCCTCATCGCCGTAGCCGTAGCCCGTGGAGGGCAAAAAGTGGCGGAGGGCGATCTGCTCTCTTTGGAAGGCTGTAAGCACCTTTTCCTGATTGAAAAGCGCGATTTCATCAACGCGCGCAAACTGTTTTGCAAGCGCTTCTTCCGCTCGCTTGATCTGCATTTCAACGTTCATAAATTTCCAAAACCTCCTGCGCCGCAGCGGCAATCTCTTTCGGTGCAATCCAATGCAAGTTGGGTGTGCGGCGGAAGAACGTGAGCTGACGCTTTGCGTAATTGCGCGTATTTTTCTCGATTATGTCTGACAGAGTACTTCGGTTATCGCCGTTTTTCAGCCATTCAACCACTTCTTTATACCCTATCCCCTGCATACTCTGTGCATTTTCGGGAATTCCTGCTTTTAAAAGTCCCTGCACTTCTTCTATAAGCCCGACCTTCAGCATCGCTTGCGCGCGCACCCCGATGCGGCGATACAGCTCTTCTCGAGGGAAATCGAAGGAAAACGCCTCGAAGGGAAAGCGCGGCGAATCGCCATCCGTTTGCTCCGATTTTTTTCTTCCCGTCTGCTCAAATATCTCAAGGGCGCGGATCACGCGCTTCACGTCGTTATAGTGGAGCTTTTCGGCGCTTTCGGGATCGACGGCGGCAAGCCTTGCATGCAGTGCCTCTCTCCCCTTTTCTTCGGCGAAAAGCTCGTATTTTTTGCGAATCTTTTCGCAGGCAGGCGCGGCGCCGTAGGCGTGTGAAAAAAGTACGGCGTTCATATAAAAGCCCGTACCGCCGCAAAGAATGGGAACCTTGCCGCGCGCAAAAATATCTTCTACAGCCGCAATTGCCAGCCGCTCGTATTCACTCACGGAAAAGCTCTCCCACGGCTGGGCTACGTCGATTACGTGATGCGGCACACCCTGCCTCTCCTCTTCGTTCGGCTTTGCCGTGCCGATATTTAACCCTTTATAGATGAGGAATGCATCGCAGTTTACGATCTCTCCGCCAATCCGCTTGGCGCACTCCACGGCAAGCGCCGTTTTGCCAGAGGCGGTTGGCCCACAGATTACAAGTAATTTTTTCATACGATACGTTTAAAGAGCTTTTCCAGCTCGCTCTTTTTTACGTGCACGGCAACGGGTCGCCCGTGAGGGCACTTTAACCCCATATCTCCGTTCATCTTTTCAAGGAGTGCGCGAACTTCACCCTCCGAGAGTTTTTCGCCACCCTTGACTGCCGCCTTGCACGCGGCAGAGGCGAGCTTATCCTTCAAAAGATCAGCAAGCTTAATGGCGCGAAGGCTCTCGTAGCTCGCTAAAATTTCGGCGAAGAAGGCGGAAAGATCAATGCTCGTAAGATCTGACGGCACGGAGGAAACCTTCACGGAGTTGCCGCCGAATTCATCAATTTCCAAGCCGATTTCACGAAGAAGTGTGAAATTACGTTCCAAAAAAGCAAATTCCTGCGCGTTCACTTCAAGCACGAAGGGAACGAGCATGGGCTGAGAAACCACTGTGCGGCGCTCCATCTTTTCGCGTAGCTTATCGTAGATGAGCCGCTCGTGCGCGGCGTGCTGATCTACTAGGTACGCATCGTTGCCACATTCGTAGATGAGATAGGTGCGAAAAAGCTCCCCTTTGAATGCAAGCGTTGCAGGATCTAACTTTTGCTGTTTTTTCTTCTCCTGCTCGAGAAGGAATTTCTTGTTCTCTTCGAATGCATCCTCCGCAGGAGAAGGTGCGTGCACTTCGAGCGTTGTTTCATCATTGAAGGTGCGCCGAGGAACGCTTCCCCTCCCTGCCTGAATGGGAATCTCAAATTGAAGCTCTTTTTTTGCACGCTCGTAGGACATTTCCGCCCTCGGGAAGGCGACTTCCTGCTTGATAGGCGCTTTTTCTTCCAAAACGGCTACTTCCGTAGCGCTTGCAACGGTAGGCGTGGAAGCTAAATATTCGAGGGCGCGGGAATTTCCATCGAGCACCGAAGAAACTACGGAATATACGCTCCCGTAGATGATTTGATTATCCGCAAAGCGAACATCTGCCTTGTTGGGGTGCACGTTCACATCCACGATTTCGGGTGGAACCTCCAAAAAGAGCACGTAGAATGGATATTGCCGCTTCATGAGGTAGCCAGCGTAGGCGTTGGTGAGCGCCGCGGCAACCGTTTGGTTTACCACGTAGCGCCCGTTCACGAAGAGGCTTTGATAGGTGCGGTTAGGCTTAAAATAGTTGCGGTTGCCGATGAACCCGCTGAGGTGAACGCCGTGCTTTTGGGCGTTGATTTCGTATAAATTTTGCAGGATATCCGCTCCGTACACGGCGGCGAGTGCCGCAGAAAGCCCATCGCCGAAGGAGCGATACTTTACTTTTCCGCCTGAAAGATAGGTGAAGGCGATCTCAGGGCGGGAGAGAATGAAACGCGCCATCATGGAAGCGACGTCCCCCTCCTCCTGGCTATCCGATTTTAAGAACTTGAGGCGTGCAGGCGTGTTGAAAAAGAGGTCTTCCACGGTAACTTCCGTGCCGTTTCCGCCTGCCGCCGGCGCAACCGACGCAAGTTTTCCGCCCTCGCAGGAAAGAGAATGGGCCTCGCCGGCAGGTGTTTTTGAGGTAATCTTCATCTTTGAAACGGAGGCGATGGAAGCGATTGCCTCGCCGCGGAAGCCCAGCGTTTTCACGCCGAACAGATCTTTCGCCTCTTTGAGCTTACTCGTTGCGTGGGGAAAGTAGGCGTACGGGAGATCTTCGTGCTCGATGCCGCCGCCGTTATCCGTAACGCGAACGAGCTTCTTGCCGCCGCCCACGATCTCCACCGTGATCTCGGATGCACCTGCATCGATCGCGTTCTCCACGAGTTCTTTTACGACAGAGTACGGGCGATCTACCACCTCTCCTGCCGCGATTTGGTTATATACCTCTGCGGAAAGTACGTTGATTTTCACTTTACTTTCTCCTTCCACTCAAAAATGAGCGCAAGCGCCTGCATGGGAGTGAGCAGGTTTACATCCAGCCCCGCAAGCTCCTCCATAAGGTTGAGGGCGGGCGCATTTGCCGTTTCTTCCACCTCTTCCATGGTTTCGGGGCGGTGCGTCTCCCTTTTTTCAAGCGTTTTTAAAATGATTTTCGCACGATCGGTAACCTCTTTGGGTACGCCGGCCAGCGATGCAACCTCTACACCAAAGGAGCGCGAAGCTCCGCCGCGCACGATCTTTCGAAGGAATACAATGGAGCCACCGATCTCGCGCACGTTGATTTTATAGTTTTTAATACCGTCTATCTTGCCTTCAAGCTCGGTTAGCTCGTGATAGTGCGTGGCAAAGAGCGTTTTGGCGCGCACCTTTTCGGTGAGGTGTTCAATGACGGCGCGCGCAATAGAGAGCCCATCGAAAGTGCTCGTTCCGCGCCCAACTTCATCGAGAATGAGCAGGCTCTTTTCCGTTGCGCCGCGCAAAATGCTGGCAACTTCCGTCATTTCCACCATGAATGTACTGCGATCGAGAATGAGATTATCGCTCGCGCCGATACGGGTGAAGATGCGATCGGTAAGCGGAATTTCCGCGCGCTTTGCAGGAACGAAACTGCCGATATGCGCCATGAATACGATGAGTGCAACCTGCCTTAAATAGGTGGATTTGCCTGCCATGTTGGGGCCGGTGATCACCATAGTACGGTTTTCGCCGCCATCGAGCGTGCAATCGTTGGGAACGAACCGCTCTTTGGTGATCTTTTCCACAACAGGGTGCCGCCCCTCTTCGATCTTGAGCGCGCCTGCAGACAAAATCGCGGGGCGCGTATATTTATTTTCCTTTGCAACGACGGCAAGCGAAATGAAACAATCGAGGCTTGCAACAGCGGCCGCCACGCACTGAAGAACGGGAATATTCTTCGTGAGGATTTCGAGGATCTCTGCGAAGAGATGCTCTTCGAGGCGCTGGGCTTCTTCGTCGCTGCCTAAAATCTTCCTTTCAAGTTCTTTAAGCTCTTCGTTGATATACCGCTCGCCGCCTGCAAGCGTTTGCTTGCGAGTGTAGGAATAGGGTACGCGATCTTTAAAGGAATTGCTTACTTCGATATAATAGCCGAACACGCGGTTGAAGCCCACTTTGAGGGTGCGAATGCCCGTGCGCTCGCGCTCGCGCGTTTCAAGCTCGGCAAGCAGCGCTTTGCCGTGCTCTTTCACGGTTTTCAGCTCATCCAGCCGCGTGTTGTAGCCCGCCTTGATGTATCCCCCCTCTTTCAGGGTGGTGGCACGCGGATCGATCGCGCTATCCAAAAGCGCGCAGATCGATTTGGTATCCACGAGATCTCGTGCGATCTCGCCCAAAAGGGGCGCGCTGAAGCCCGTGAGCTGAAATTTGAGGTTGGGCACAACGGAAAGCGAAGAAGAGAGTGCAAGGCAATCGTTCGGTTGCAAGTTGCCATTGGAAATTCTACCCGTGAGGCGCTCGATATCGCGAACGCCGGAGAGCATATCTCGAATACCCATTCTTACTACGGTTGCGTTAAACAATTCTTCTACCGCATCCAACCGCCGCTCGATCTCCTCCTTATCGGCGAGCGGGCTCGTTAACAGGTTTGCGAGCTTGCGTGCGCCCATACCCGTTTTCGTTTTATCGAGCAACCACAAGAGGGAGCCGTACTTCTTCCCCTCTGCGTTGTTTTTTAGGATCTCGAGATTTCTAACCGCGGTGGGATCGAGCTTCATCGCCCGATTGCCATCTGAATATTTGAGCGTGTTGATATTTTTTAGCGCGTGTTTTTGCGTATCTTTGAGGTATTCGATGAGCGCGCCTGCCGCTATCACCGCGCAGCATTCCTTTTCGAGGCCGAGCGCTTGCGTGGAAGAGGCGCCCATCTGCTCCAAGAGGTTTTTCTCCGCCTGTGCGCGCTGAAATGCCCAAGGAAGATAACAGGAAAAGGCAGGAAGTGCTCCTCGATCCACTTCGGGGCGATCCTTTACGGCAAAGAAAAGTGCATCGTTGCAGATGATCTCCGCAATGGAGAGATTGAAGAGATCGGAAATAAGTTTTTCGGCGCTCTCCTCCTCGGTGGCGGCAAACTCACCCGTTGTAATATCCGCCCAAGCGAGCGCGTAGCGCTCTCCTTCAAGAACGGCGCAGGCAATATAGTTGCTTCGCTTTTCATCGAGCAGACTCCCCTCGATCACCGTGCCTGCCGAAGCAACACGGATAACATCTCGCTCCACCATTCCCTTGGAGGCTTTGGGATCGGAAAGCTGTTCGCAAACGGCAACGCGCTCCCCTGCTTCCACGAGCTTTTGAATATAGATATCGGCGGCGTGATGAGGAACGCCGCACATGGGCGCACGCTCCTTGAGGCCGCAATCTCTGCCCGTGAGCGTGAGATCGAGAATGGCACTCGCCTTCACGGCGTCTTCAAAGAACATCTCGTAGAAATCTCCGAGACGGTAGAAGATAATGCAGTTGGGATATTGCTCTTTTACGCTCTGCCAGTGCTCCATCATGGGAGAAAGTGCCATTGCGGTTCTCCTTTCTTTCGTATTTTTTCCTTGCCTGAAGGGGCGAATTACACTTCTTCGCCGTACAGCGAAATGCCGTTTGCTTGCGTGATATTGAGGGTTACGAACTCGCCGATGCGATCTTTTTCCGATTTGAAGTAGCCCATTCTGCCGTACTCATCTCTGCCGAGATACATGCCCTTTTTCTCATCGTAATCCTCGCAGAGGATCTCCACCCGTTTTCCCACGTACTTTGCGCTCTTTTCGCGCGTTTTAGCGTTGACGAGGGAAATAAGGCGCGTTATTCTATCCTTTGCTACAGCTTCGGAAATTCTTCCTTCCATTGCCGCCGCCTTCGTACCCGTGCGCGGCGAATAGATGAAGGTGAACGCCGAAGAAAAATCTGCCGCTTCCACGAGCGATAGCGTTTCTTGAAATTCCTCCTCCGTTTCGGTGGGAAAGGCAACGATAAGATCGGTGGTTACCTCGCAATCGGGAATTTCTCTGCGCAAAATTGCGAGATCTTCGAGGTATTTTTCGCGCGTGTAGCGCCTGTTCATGAGCTTTAAGATGCGGTTGTTGCCTGCCTGCACGGGAAGATGCAGGTGCTTGCAGATCTTCTTGTGCTTTTTCATAACGGCAACGAGCTCTTCGGAAAAATCCTTGGGGTGCGACGTCATGAACCGAAGGCGGAAGTTTCCCTCGAGCGAAGCGATCATATCGAGCAGTTGGGCAAAATTCGTGCCGTTCTCTCCGCGATAGGAATCCACGTTCTGCCCCAAGAGAGTAATTTCTTTGTACCCTTCCTCCACGAGCGCTTGCACTTCGCGAAGTACGTCTTCGGCGCGGCGGGAGCGTTCACGGCCGCGCACGTAGGGCACGATGCAGTAGGAGCAGAAGTTATTGCAGCCGTAAGTAATGTTCACCCACGCATTGGGATAGCTCGTGCGAACGGGCGTAATCCCATCCTCCGTTTCTTTGCGTTCTTCAATGATGGAGATTACCGCTTTTTTTTGCGCCTTCTTTTTTTGAACAAGCGTTTTCAGCTCGGGCAAATTGTGCGTGCCGAAGAGAATATCAATGAAAGGAAATTTCTCTTTGAGGAGCTTTGCTTTCCCCTCTTCCTGCACCATACAGCCGCCTACGGCGATAATGAGCCCCTTTTTTTGCCGCTTGAGCTGTTTGAGCGCGCCGATGTTGCCGAAGGCGTGATTTTCTGCGTTCTCGCGAATGCAACAGGTGTTGAACACGATGATATCGGCATCCTCGAGGGGCGCTTCTTCTAAATAGCCCTCCTCTTTGAGAATGCCTGCGATCTTCTCCGATTCGTGGAGATTCATTTGGCAGCCGTACGTTACAACGTGATATTTCATAAGTTCACTGATTCTTTTCTTTTTCGGAATTTCACCGCTTTTTCCTTTGGAAAACGGAATAAACTCCTCCGATTCACTATTATAGCATAGCCGTGGCGATTTTTCAACAAAAGATATGCAAATTTTTCGGAAATTACCAATACTGCTTGTGATATGAAACGCGTGTTTACCGTATTTGGAATTATCTTCGGCGTTTTCGCCGTTATGCTGCTCGCCGCCTTTCTTTATTACATCGGCGTAACTTGGAGCGTTACGCTCGATCCCGCCAAACTTGCGTTGGAAACTTCTTCCGTAACCTTTTACGACGGCGCGAACCGTGAAATCGAACGCACGGCGCGCGAGGAGGATGTTCCTTTTTCTGAGTTCCCCGAATACCTTCCGAATGCGTTCGTAGCCGTGGAAGATAAGCGCTTCTTCTCACACGGCGGCTTCGATACAAAACGCATCGCCATGGCGGCTTTTAAAAATATTACTTCTTTTTCCTTCCGCGAAGGCGCTTCTACAATTTCCCAACAGCTCATCAAAAATACCCATCTCACGAGCGAAAAAACGGTGAACAGAAAGCTCAAAGAGTTTAAACTTACCCGTATTCTCGAAGAAAATTATTCAAAAGAGGAGATTTTGGAGCTATACCTCAACTCCATTTACTTCGGGCACAGCGCCTTTGGAATCGGCGATGCGGCGCACTTCTACTTTGCAAAGCGGGCTAAAGAGCTTACGCCTGCCGAGAGCGCACTTCTTGCCGCACTTGTGAAATCTCCCAACCGCTACTCCCCTTTCAAGTCGCCCGATTCCTGCCTCGCGCGCAGAAACTTTGTGCTTTCGCTCATGCAAGAGCAGGGTTTTTTAGAAGAAGGAGAATACGAGGCCGCAGTGAAAGAGCCTCTCCCTCAAGAGGCACATCCACTCGGAAGGGGCAACTATTTCCTCGCACTTGCGCTCGATGAGCTTGCGGATCTATTCCCGGATGCAAAAGCAGGTGAGCTGGGCAATTTGCAGGTATTCACTGCATACGATCCCCTTCTGCAAGCGGAGCTTGAAAAGATCGAAGCGGAAAGCGATGTGATCGCCTTGGTTCGGGATAATAAAAGAAACGCCTTAAAAGCGCTCCACACAACGGCAGGGCTTTTAAGGCGGCTTCCGGCCTCCACGATCAAACCTCTTCTCGTGTACGGCCCGGCGATCGAAGAAAATCTTCTCTCCCCCGCCACGCCCATTCTCGATGAAAAGACGGATTTCGCCGGATATTCGCCGGACGATGCGGGCGGCGCTTCAGGGCGCTACGTAAGCGCGCGAGAGGCGCTTTCTCGAAGTGTGAACATTCCCGCAGTTAAGGTGCTAAATTCTCTCGGCATCGAGCGGGGCGCCCGCTATCTTGCGCGCATGCACCTTCCCGTAGGGCAGGAGGATTATTCGCTCGCCTTGGCGCTTGGCGGCATGAAGGAGGGCTTCACTCTTAAAGAACTTGCCGACGGGTATTCTACATTCGCAAACGGTGGAAATTTCACGCCCTCTTCCATCATTTTGCGCATAGAGGACGGCACAGGCAGAACACTTTATAAACGGGAAGAGGCAGCTGAGCGTGTGTTTTCGGAGGATACAAGCTTTCTCATTACCGACATGCTGAAAAGCGCGGCAACGGAGGGCACGGCGCGAAAGCTCAAATCTCTCCCCTTTTCCGTTGCCGCTAAAACGGGCACACACGAAGGCGCACTCGGAAACCTCGATGCCTATACGATTGCTTATACGAAAGAGGATACCGTTGGCGTGTGGATGGGAAACGCCGATAACTCCCCCCTTTCCGCAACGGGAGGCGGGCTGCCTGCAAACGCTGTAAAATCCATTTTGGAATATATCTATCGTGAGGGCGCGCCGGAAGAATTTTCTCAGCCAACGGGCGCCGTGAAGGTGGCGTTTGATCGGGAGGAATACGAAACAAATCACAACGTTTTGCTTGCTGATGCGCTTGCGCCGCCCATCACAACGCTCTCGGAATATTTCCGCGCGGAGAACGTGCCCGTGAAGCAAAGCACGAAATTTTCTCAACCAACGATCCAAAAACCGCAATTAAACGTGGATTTTGGAGGCGTTAACATAGTACTATGCGAGGCAGAGTACTATGATTATATTGTAAAAAGAGAAAATCGTGGCACTGTTGCCACGATTTACAGCGGTGCATTCCGCAAACAAATTTCAGATTATTCGGTGGTTCCAGGCGAAAGCTACACCTATACCGTGATCCCCGTTTACAAAGGGCGTGAAGGAGATGCGGTGGAGCTACCGCGTGTTAAGATTCCAAAAAACGCTCCCCTTCCCGATGCCTGGTGGGCAGAGTAATTGGAAATTCTAAGTTAGAAGAAAATCTTCTCTGCCGTTTTCAGCGCTTCTTCAACGAGCGCTTCCACTTCAAGCTTTCCCTCCTCCCCTTCGATGAAGGAGAGCTTCGGCCTCGTTGCCGGGTGCTCGGGAAGGAACACCGTGCAGCAATCCTCGAAGGGCATGATCGAAGTTTCAAAGGTGCCGATCTTCTTTGCGCGCTCGATGATCTCATCCTTATCGAAGCCGACGAGCGGACGCAGAACGGGAAGAGTGACCACGGCGTTTGAAGAAGTCATCCCCTCGATCGTTTGGCTTGCTACCTGACCGAGGCTCTCACCCGTGATGAGGCACTGCATCCCCTCCCGCTTTGCAAAGCGCTCGGCGATGCGGAACATGAATCGGCGCAGTAGCGTAACATTGAGCTCGGCGGCACATTTTGCGTGGATCTCTTCTTGAATGTGCGTAACGCTCACCGTTGTGAGCTTTACTACCAGCGAGTATTGTGAAAGTATTTTGGCAAGTGTTACCACTTTTTCCTTTGCACCCTCGTTCGTGTAAGGGTAGCTGTGGAAGTGCAAAAGCTCTACGGTTAACCCGCGCTTTGCCATCATATAACCTGCAACGGGAGAATCGATGCCACCCGAGATCATGAGAAGCCCCTTACCCCCGGTGCCAACGGGCATTCCGCCCACACCGGGCTCGTAGCTTCCGAATACGAGCGCCGTATCGTTTTCGCGGATATCCACGTACACCGTGTGCTCCGGCTCGTGTACATCCACCTTCAGGGCAGGATTTTCCGAGAGCAATCTTCCACCGATCGCCGCGCTCACTTCCATTGAGGTGAGTGGATATTTTTTGTAGCCGCGGTGCGTAACCACCTTGAAGGTTCCGCTTGCAGGAGCAACGCACTTTACCGCGGCAAAGATTTCATCCATGCTGCTTCCCACCTGAAAACCTATAGAATAGGATTGCACGCCGAATACGCGGGAAATACGCTCAGCGATCTCTTCGGCAAGCTCCTCTTCGAAGTTTGCAACGAGCCAGCGCCCGCTCAGGCGATGCAGCTCGTGGCGAATACCTTTTAAACTCTTTTCAAGATTGATGGAAAACACGTGCTCAAAATAGCCGCGATTTTTGCCCTTTAAGTGAATTTCCGCATAGCGGATGATAACGACCTTTTCCATAGTTACGTCCCTTTTTAATTCGAATCATTTGCTTCAATTCGTGAGATGAAGAAATTTTCCGGCAACCGTATTCATGATTTGCGCTGCCTTTACGCATTCTTCCATCGTGCTTTCAGGAGAAAAGCTCACGCGAAGCACGCCATCGAGTACTTTCTCGCCATAGCCGCACGCCTTGAGAACGCGGCTGTGACGGTTCTTTGAGGAACAGGCACTGCCCGTTCCCACGCATACGCCCATATCCCAGAGCATGCGCTGCAACACTTCGCCGCGCGCTCCCTCCACGGAAAGCGTGAGAACGTACGGTGAGCCGTTCTCAGGCGAAAGAATGGTGAAATTTTCGTTAAGATTTTTGCAAAATTGTGCTTTAAGTGCAGCAACGCGCGCGCCGTTTTCCTTTAACACGGCAAACCGTCTTTCTGCAGCATAGGCAAAATCGAGAATGCCAAGCACGTTTTCCGTGCCGCTGCGAAGCGCACTTTCCTGCCCGCCGCCGTGAATGAGAGGCGAAAGCGCGATGCTTTTGCGCTTGAAAAGTGCACCAACACCTTTGATCCCGCCGATCTTATGCGCGCTTACACTGTAAAGATCAATTTCGGGGGCGAGCTTTACTTGGAGCTTTCCGAAAGCCTGCACGCCGTCTGCATGAAAAAGCGTGCGAGGATTTTTGCGCTTCACTTCTCTTGCAATCGTGAAGATATCGTTCACCGCGCCCGTTTCGTTGCTCACATGCACCGCGGAAACCAAAGCGGTTTTCTCATCCACGAGCGAAAGAAGCTTTTCTATATTCACACTCCCATCTTTATGAAGGGGTGCGTAGCGAGGCTCCACACCGCGCGCCTTTAGCTCGTTAAAGCTTCGCTCTACGGCGGCGTGCTCCCCCGCCGTCGTTACGGCGTTGCCGCGCCGCGCGCCTGAAAAAATTGCGTGATTATCCGCTTCCGTGCCGCTCGAAGTGAAAATGAGCTCGAATTTGGAAGGATCGGCGAGGGTGGAAAGGATTTTCTTTCTTGCCTCTTCCAGCGCCGTATGCACGGCAAACCCTCCGCCGTAGCTTGCGGAGGGATTGAAGTAGCTTTCGCAATAAAATTGCGTTGCGCGCGCGAGCGCCTCTTCATCAGGGCTCGTCGTAGCGGCGTTATCGAGATAAATCATATCGTTACGATTTTGCGCCGTGCCGCGCGCGCTTTCACGCGCGGCACGGCGCCTATATTAAAATTCAACCTTTCCTTCGTAGATCTTGTGCACGTTGCCCGTGAGGGTGACCGTTCCATCTTCATTGTAGCGAACGATGAGATCTCCTCCACGCACCTTTACTGTGATATCGGTGCCTTGCTTGCAGTGGCCGCCAAGCACGGCTGCAACTGCGGCGGCAGCAGCGCCTGTGCCGCAGGCGTACGTTTCACCGTTTCCGCGCTCCCATACGCGCATCTTAATCGTCGATTGGTTGACGACGCGGATGAACTCCACGTTGGTGCGCTGAGGGAAATATTTGCTCGATTCAATGATGGGACCGAGCGTTTTTACGGGAACGTCGTCCACCTTATCCGTGAAGATTACGCAGTGCGGATTGCCAAGGTTCACGAGGGTAACCTTATACTCTTTGCCCTCGATTTCCATGGCCTGCTCCACGACGCGATCGCCCTTCCAAACAGAAGGGATCTTAGCGCCATTCAGCTCCGCGTGCCCGAGATTGGCGCTTGCAGAGGTAACGACACCGCCGAAGGAATACACGGTGACTTCGCGCACGCCCGAAAGCGTTTCAATCGTCATCGTTTCATTTTTTACGATTCCTTGCTCGTAGAGATACTTCGCAACGCAGCGAATGGCGTTACCTGCACTCATCCCCTCGCTTCCATCTTGATTGAATAGGCGCATCTTGGCATCGGCGATCTCTGATTTTTCAATGAGAACGATGCCATCGCCACCGATGCCGTAATGGCGGCTTACGAAGTTGATTGCAAGCGATTCGGGGCAGGTGATCTTCCCCTCCATATCATCGAAGTAAATATAATCGTTTCCGCAGGATTGCATCTTCACGAAGGAAAGCTCCGTTTTCTTCGTTCTGAGGTTGTTAATATCAACAAGCTCGGTGTTGTATTCAGTGAACTTACTTGCGATGATATCGCAAAGCGCGTTCGCCGTATCGAGGGAGGTGAGCACCGTAATGCCCAAAAGAATGGCGTGGTGGTGCAGCTCAATGTAATCGGCAATGGAATCAACGTCCGTTTTTCCCGTGTACACGATATAATCGATTTTGCCCTCATCCATGAGCTTTGAAACCTGCTTCGTTGCCTTGAGCCGCTCGACGACGGTAACATCTACACCAAGATCTTCAATGACTTTTGCAGTGCCTGCCGTGGCGTATAGCTTACAGCCGAGATCGGCAAATTTTTTCGCAATGGAAACGAGCTCGAATTTATCCTGATCGTTGACGGTGAAGTACACGCCGACGGGCTTTTCCTTCGTGGGGTGGCACATTTTAAAGCCCGCGGAAACGAGCCCCTTGAAGAGCGCTTCCTCTATCGTTTTGCCGATGCCGAGTACTTCGCCCGTGGATTTCATTTCAGGACCGAGCTGAGAGTTTACATCGTTGAGCTTTTCGAAGGAGAACACGGGAACTTTCACGGCAACGTACGGCGAATCGGGATAGAGCCCTGTGCCGAACCCGAGCTTTTTGAGCTTTGCACCTGCCATGATCTTGGTGGCAAGCTCTACCATGGGAACACCCGTTACCTTGGAGATGTACGGAATGGTGCGCGAGGCACGCGGATTAACTTCGATAACGTAGAGCTGATTTTGATAGATGAGGTACTGAATGTTGATCAGCCCCTTCGTTTTGAGCTCTAAAGCGAGCTGCGTGGAAACTTCAACGATGCGCCCCTTCATCGCATCAGAGAGCTGGTACGGCGGATACACTGCGATGGAATCGCCGGAGTGTACGCCGGCACGCTCAACGTGCTGCATAATGCCGGGAATGAGTACATCTACGCCGTCGGAAATGGCGTCTACTTCCAGCTCGCTACCCATGAGATACTTATCGCAAAGAACGGGATTTTCAATGTGCTGCGCGAGAATGACGTCCATATAGCGCGAAATATCGTTTTCGGTGAAGGCGATCGTCATGTTCTGACCGCCGATAACGTACGAGGGACGCAGAAGCACGGGATAGCCTAGCGTTTCCGCCGCCTCGATCGCCTCTTGCTTCGTCATGACGGTGAGCCCCTTCGGGCGAGCGATACCGAAGCGTTCCAAAAGTGCATCGAAGCGCTCACGGTCCTCCGCCATATCCACGCTATCTGCCGAGGTACCGAGAATGCGAACACCCGTTTGGGCAAGGTAGGCGCACAGCTTGATGGCGGTCTGTCCACCGAAGGTGATAACAACGCCGTAAGGCTTTTCCACGTCGATAACGTTTTGCACGTCTTCCGGCGTGAGCGGCTCGAAATACAGCCTGTCCGCCGTATCAAAATCGGTGGAAACTGTTTCGGGATTATTGTTGATGATAACGACTTCGTAGCCAAGCTCCTTCAATGTCCACACACAGTGAACGGAGGAATAATCGAATTCAATGCCCTGGCCGATGCGAATGGGACCGGAGCCGATTACGATAACGCGCTTTTTCTTGCTCTTATCGACGAAGGGCTTCGCTTCGTCGTGCGCGATCTCATCGTACGTTGAGTAGAAGTACGGCGTTTGCGCAGAGAATTCGGCGGCGCAGGTATCAACCATCTTGAACACCGCCCTTCTGTGTGCGGGCAACTTCTCGCCCGAAAGGCGTGCGATTGCCTTATCGGTAAAGCCGAGCCGCTTTCCCTCGAGATATTCCTTTTTCGAGAGTTTTTTGCCCGTGATCGCATTTTCGTATTTTACGAGATTGAGAAGCTTTTCAAGGAACCAGCCGTTGATCTTCGTGATATCGTAGATCTCATCTGCCGTGATGCCTGCCTTGAGGGCTGCGTACACGGCGAAGAGGCGCTCATCTGTTTGCTTATGAAGCTCGCCGTAGAGCGTTTCCTTGCTCATTGCTGTAAATTTCGGGTGATTAAGAGTATCGAGAGAGATCTCCGCACCGCGCACCGCCTTCATGATCGCCTGCTCGAAGGAGGAGCCGATTGCCATAACCTCGCCCGTTGCCTTCATGCGCGAGCCTAAGCTTCTGCCTGCGTAGAGGAACTTATCGAAGGGCCATTTAGGAAGCTTGACGACGACGTAATCAATGGTAGGCTCAAAACAGACGAAGGTTTTGCCCGTAACATCGTTTCTGATCTCATCCAGCGTGTAGCCGAGCGCGATCTTCGTGGCGACCTTGGCGATCGGGTAGCCCGTTGCCTTACTTGCGAGGGCAGAGGAACGCGAAACGCGCGGATTGACTTCGATGACCGCATATTCGGAGGTATCGGGATGCAAGGCGAATTGGCAATTGCAGCCACCCTCGATGCCGAGCTCATTGATGATATCGAGCGATGCCGTTCTGAGCATTTCGAAATCGTGATCGGAAAGCGTTACGGCAGGCGCCATAACGATGGAATCACCCGTGTGTACGCCAACCGGATCGAAATTTTCCATGGAGCAGACGGTGAGTGCGTTGCCTGCACAATCGCGAATTACCTCAAACTCAATCTCCTTCCAACCGCCGATGTATTTTTCAATCAGCACCTGCGTGATGGGCGAAAGCATGAGTCCGTTGTGCGCGATGAGGCGAAGCTCTGCTTCATCGTGTGCAACGCCGCCGCCCGCGCCGCCCAGCGTAAAGGCAGGGCGCACGATAACGGGATAGCCCAACCTCTCTGCGATCTCCACGCAGCTATCCTCCGTGTACGCAATATCGGAAGGAACGACGGGCTGATTGATCTTCTCCATCGTCTGCTTGAAGAGCTCTCTATCCTCGGCACGGTCGATCGCATCGAGCTTCGTTCCGATGAGCTTTACCCCCCATTCGGCAAGGAATCCGCTTTTTGCAAGCTGGCAACCCATCGTAAGGCCCGTTTGCCCACCCAAAGAGGCGAGCAGGGAATCGGGGCGCTCTTTGATGATGATGCGCTTTAAGCTATCCTCGGTGAGCGGTTCGAGATAGATCTCATCTGCGAGCATCTTATCCGTCATGATCGTGGCGGGGTTGGAGTTGCAAAGCACAACATTCACGCCCGCATCCTTGAGCACACGGCACGCCTGTGCGCCGGCATAATCAAATTCCGCCGCCTGACCGATCACGATGGGGCCGGAACCTATCACAAGTACTTTTTTAATATCACTTCTCTTCGGCATAATGTCACCTATTCTTTATAAAATGCACTCTTTGCATGATTTATTGCTTGGGAATTGTGAAGCAGCAAGCGCGTTTAAGCCGCAGGCTTAGCGCTTCATGCTCTCCATGAAATCATCGAATAAAAAGTTCGTATCGAGCGGGCCGCCGCACGTTTCGGGGTGGAACTGCACGGTGAACGCATTGAGTTGAGGATATTCCAAGCCCTCGCAGGAACCATCGTTGGCGTTCACGTAGGAAAGCGTGGCACACTTTACGGATTCGTTCACCACTTCGTAGCCGTGATTCTGCAAGGAGATATACACCCTGCCGCTTGCAGTTTTCTTCACCGGCTGATTTGCACCGCGGTGGCCGTACTTCATCTTACGGGTAGCTCCGCCCATCGCAAGCGCGAAGAGCTGATGCCCGAGATCGATGCCGAACACAGGCTTTTTCCCTGCAAGCTTTTTGAGATTTTCGATGATATCTGTATTTTCCGCAGGATTGCCCGGGCCATCTGAAAGCACAATTCCATCAGGATCCATCGCAAGCGCTTGCTCCGCAGGGAAGTTTGCAGGCACGACGATAACGCGGCAGCCGCGCTTTTCAAGCTCGCGCGCGATATTGCCCGATGCGCCGAAATCGTATAACACGACGCACGGCCCGTTGCTCTCTCCCATTTCATAGGGCGCTTCGCAAGAGGTCGCCTGCACCGCACCCTCTATCTTATAAGAGTTTAATGCGGAAGTATCCTTGAGCGGCTTGAAGGTGATTGCAGCGTTCATTACGCCCGCTTCCCGCACGATGCGGGTTAGCTCACGGGTATCAATGCCGTAAACGGCGGGAACACCCTGCTCCTTGAGGTACACCTCAAGCGTTTTTTCCGAGCGGTACTTTTCGGGCGAATCGTACTTTTCTCGCACGACGTACGCCGCGAGCCGGCACTTTCTGCTTGCAAATTCGGGCGGAATTACGCCGAAATTTCCGATCAGCGGAAACGTTTGCGTTACGATCTGCCCAAAGTAGCTCGGATCGGTGAGCGTTTCAAGATAGCCGGACATGCCCGTTGTGAACACGAGCTCGCCAACAGCCTCTCTTTCAGCGCCGAAGGAATATCCTTCGAACACCTTTCCGTTTTGCAATGTGATGTAAACTTTTTTATCCATGAGTCACCTCTTGCTTTATCAGAATGTAATGTAATGTGTTATTTCAGCAGTTTTACAAGCACTGCTTTTTGCGCGTGCAGGCGGTTCTCCGCCTCATCGAAGATCTCGTTTGCGTGCGCCTCGAACACCTCTTCCGTGATCTCCTCGCCGCGGTGCGCCGGCAGGCAATGGAGCACCATTGCATCCTTCTTTGCCGCATTCATAACAACTTCGTTCACGCAGAAATTTTTGAACACCTTCTCGCGGGCAGCCTTTTCCTCTTCCTGCCCCATGGAAGCCCAAACGTCCGTATAAATCACATCGGCATCCTTTGCTGCTTCTACCGGATCCTCCGTGATGAAGAAATCCCCCTCCTGCTTTGCCCATTCCATGAGGGCGGCATCGGGCTCGTACCCCTGCGGGCAGGCGATAGCAAACTTCATACCCATCTTCACGGCGCCCACCATGAGGGAATTTGCCATGTTATTGCCATCTCCGATAAAGCACAGCTTAAGCCCCCTAAAAGAGCCTTTGTGCTCGCGGATCGTCATGAGGTCGGCAAGGACCTGGCAGGGATGGCAATAATCGGTAAGCCCGTTGATAACGGGAATGGAGCCGTACTTTGCAAGATCCTCCACCTCTTTTTGCTCAAAGGTGCGAATCATGATACCGCTGAGCATGCGCGAGAGCACGCGTGCGGTATCTTGCACCGGCTCGCCTCTGCCGATCTGCAGATCGCGCGAGGAGAGGAAGAGCGGCTGGCCGCCCAGATCGAACATGCCAACCTCGAAGGAAACGCGGGTGCGCGTGGAGGATTTTTGGAAGATCATGCCAAGCGATTTTCCCTTTAAGTAGCCCGATTGATCGATTCCGTTCTTCTTCTCGTACTTGAGTTGATCGGCAAGGTTGAGAAGGGAGAGAATTTCCTCGCGGGAAAGATCGGAGAGCTTCAAAAGATGTTTCATTTTAATACCTCTTTGAGGATCGAAAGACCCTCGTCCATTTCTAATTTCGTGATGTTGAGCGGAGGAAGCAGGCGCACCTTTTCGTGCGCAGTGAGCACCAAAAGCCCCTTTTCAAGGCAGGCTTTTACGATCTCTTTCGAAGGCTTTTCCACCTCGATGCCGATCATCATACCAAGCCCGGAGAGCGCCTTTACCCCGTTGAACCCTTTGAGCTTTGCACGCATGTATTCCGCTTTTGCCTGCACTTCCAATAGGAATTCCTCCGTAAGGCGGGATACGACGTTCACCGCCGCCGCACAGGAGATGGGATTTCCGCCGAAGGTGGAGCCATGATCGCCTGCCGCAAGCACACCTTCCGTGCTCTCAAAAAAGAGGCAGGCACCGATGGGAAGTCCGCCGGCGAGCCCTTTTGCCGTAGTTACGATATCGGGCTTGATCCCGTAGTGCTCGTATGCAAAAAATTTTCCCGTTCTGCCGTTCCCGGATTGCACTTCGTCGCAGATCAGAAGGATATTATGCGTGGCACAGTACTCTGCAAGCGCTGTTACAAAGCCCTTATTGAGGGCGTTAACGCCTCCTTCGCCTTGAATACATTCGATGATAACGGCGCAGGTGCTCTTATCGGCAACCCTCCGGATATCCGCCATATTCGCCTCTGCGTAGGCGATTTCCGGCACGAAAGGATGGAAGTATTTATGAAATTCATCCTGCCCGGTGGCGGTGAGCGTGAAGAGCGTTCTACCGTGGAAGCTCCCCTTTAAGGAAACGATTTTGCTCCGCCCCGCACCGTACTTCAAGAAGGAATATTTGCGCGCGGCTTTGAGTGCGCACTCGTTCGCCTCTGCGCCCGAGTTGGAAAAGAACACGCGCTTTGCGCCCGATCTTTTGCATAAAAGCTCTGCAAGGCGGGAGGCGGGCTCCGAATAATAATAGTTGCTGACGTGCTGAATTTTACCAAGCTGCTCGATGACGGCCGCCTTCCATTCTTCATCGTTCGCGCCGAAGCTGTTTACGGCGATTCCCGAACCGAAATCAACGTAGCGCTTGCCGTCTACCCCCTCGAGGGTAGCACCCTGGCCGCCTGAAAACGCCACGGGAAAGCGCGCGTACGTTTGCGCAATATACGCTTTATCAAGTAATTGGATTTCTTCAAAATTCATGATATTTTCCTTGTGACTTTGTTAGAAAAAAGAGCTGATTCGAAAATCAGTCTCCTTTTACGAACATCGTACCGGAGCCCTCATCCGAAAGGAGCTCCAACAAAATGGAATGCTTCACCCGTCCGTCGGTGATAAACACGCGGTTCACACCCTTACGGATGGCATCTTTGCAGCAATTAACTTTGGGGATCATTCCGCCCGAGATAATACCTTCGCCAATAAGCGACGAAATATCCGAAACGTACACCTTTTTCAAAAGACTCGTCTCATCCTCTTTATTTGCAAGAAGACCGGGGGTATCCGTCATGAGAATGAGGCTCTCTGCCTTGAGCGCGCCGGCAATTGCAGCGGCAGCCGTATCGGCGTTGATATTATATATATTTCCCTGATCATCACCGCCTACGGTGGAAATAACGGGAAGATAGCCCTTCTCGAGACAATTGAGAATGAGCTCTGTATTCAAATGTTCGATTTTACCAACGAAGCCAAGCTCTTCCGATTCCTTGGAGCAGGAGATCATGTTGCCATCAATGCCCGAAAGCCCCACTGCCTTCGCGCCGAAAGCGCACAACATATGCACGAGTGATTTATTTACTTTTCCCGCAAGCACCATGCGAACGACTTCCGCCGTCTCCTCATCGGTATATCGGAGTCCGCCGATAAAGCGGGAAGCAATGCCCATTCGCTTAAGCGTCTCGCTGATTTCGGGACCGCCTCCGTGAACGAGCACCACCTTGATGCCGACGAAGCTTAATAAGGTGAGATCGCGCATGACGGATTCCTTGAGTTCCTCCGAAAGCATGGCGCTTCCACCGTATTTAATGACGAGAATTTTATCCTGGTATTTACGAATGTAGGGCATCGCTTCCAGAAGAAATTCCGCTTGTTGCTGTTTTATCACGTTCTGTAATCTCCGTTGATTTTTACGTAGTCGTAGGTGAGGTCGCAACCCCAAGCCTGTGCGCTCTGCCTTCCTTGATTGAGGCGAATATCGATATTTATTTCCTTTTCGAGGAGAACTTTTTTCGCCTCTTCCTCGGAAAATTCCACGCCTGCACCGCCGCGACACACGCAAACTGTGCCTGCCGCAGAACGGAAATCTACATCGATCTTCCCGATATCCAATTTCGCACCCGAATAACCGAGCGCGCAGAGTACTCTGCCCCAATTGGCATCAGCGCCAAATATCGCCGCCTTTAAAAGATCGGAACAAACCACCGATTTCGCCGCAAGACGGGCATCTTTCACCGTTTTTGCGCCCGAAACGGTGCATTCGATGAGCTTCGTAGCCCCTTCGCCATCAGAAGCAAGCATGCGGCAAAGCGCCACCGTAACTTGGTGGAGCGCCTTTTGGAAGGCAGTAAAATCTTTACCGGCAGCGGTAATTTCACGGTTGCCTGCAAGGCCGCTTGCCATGATGCAGAAAGTATCGTTGGTGGAGGTATCGCGATCAACGCTCAGCATGTTCATGGAGCTTTTCACGTCCTCAGAAAGTGCCTTTTGGAGCATGGCCGGAGAGATGGCAACATCCGTAGTAACGAACGCAAGCATCGTTGCCATATTCGGGCAGATCATACCCACGCCCTTGGCGATCGCACCGATCGTACAGCGCACACCGCCCAGCTCGAAGGAAACGGCAACTTCTTTGGAGTAGGTATCCGTCGTCATGATCGCTTCTGCCGCGGCAGTGCTCCCCTCATCGGCGGAAGTAAGCCCATGGGCGAGCGCCGGCATACCGCCTGCGATCGGCTCTAAGGAGAGCTTTTGGCCGATAACACCGGTGGAAGCCACGATCACATCGCAGGCAGGAATCCCTACGTGCTTTTCTACGAGGGCGCACATTCCGTTTGCGATCTCAACGCCGTTTGCGTTGCAGGTGTTGGCGTTGCCGCTGTTCACGATCACAGCGCGCGCGTAGCCATCGATAAGGTGCTCTTTCGTAACGAGAATGGGCGCGCCCTTCACAAGGTTGGTCGTATAAACCCCTGCGGCGGAACAACGCACATCGGAAATGATAAGCGCAAGATCCTTTTTGATTTTATTTTTACGGATTCCACAGTGTACGCCGTACGCCTTGAATCCCTTGGGCGCGCAAACGCCGCCCGCGATTTTTTCTATCATGTTACCGTTCCTTTCTATTATAGCACAAGCGATAACGTTTCGTCAAGCGATGAAGCGATATTCATATTTTGAATTGCAGCACCTGAAGCACCCTTGCCGAGATTATCGAAACGGGCAGAAAGCAGGATGCGCTCATCGTTGCCGCCGATGAAGATCTCCATGCCATCCTTCCCCTTGAGGGCGTTCGTTGCAAGGAATCCATCTTCACTTTTTCGCGTCACTTGAATAGTATTATGTGAGGCATAGTACTCTGTAAATAGCTCAAATATCCCGTTTGGGCCGATATTTTTTACTAATTTATCGCCGTAAAGCGGTACTGAAACGCACATTCCGCAATCGAAATCGGCGACGATCGGAACAAAGATAGGAGCGCGAGAAAGGCGTGCGATCTTCGTCATTTCAGCAAGGTGCTTGTGATTTTGTGTGAGCGCATAAGTACGTGGAGAATCGAGAAGCGCACTCCTTTCCCCTTCTTCGTATTCCGCAATCATCTTTTTTCCGCCGCCCGAATAACCCGTGAGCGAATGGCACACGAAGGGATAATCGGGGGAGGCGATCCCCTTTTCAACGAGCGGATACACGAGCGCCAAAAAGCCGCTTGCATGGCAGCCGGGATTGGCGATTCTTTTGGAGCGTGCGATCGCTTCGCGGTGCGCTTTGGAAAGCTCTGCAAATCCGTATGCCCAGCCCTCTGCGGTGCGGTGCGCCGTGGAAGCATCGATTACGACGGTGTGAGGATTTTTCACGAGCGTTACCGCCTTTCTCGCTACATCATCCGGCAGGCACAGGAAGGTTACATCGGAAGCATCCATCGCCTCCCCTCTTGCCGCCTCGTTCTTCCTTAAATCCTCGGAAAGCGAGATGATGCGAACATCATCTCGCTTTGAAAGCCGTTCATGGATGCGAAGACCGGTCGTCCCCGCGCTGCCATCTATAAATACGTTGAGCATTACTTTAACTTCTTCTGATCGAGAAGCGCTTTCACCTTGATCGGAAGACCGAAGAGATTAATGAAGCCCTCGGAATCCTTCTGGGAGTAGGCGCCGCCGTCGTCATCAAAGGTGGCGATATTTTCGCTGTAGAGTGAGTACGGCGAAGTGACGCCTGCGTTGATAATGTTGCCCTTGTATATCTTCAGCTTAACGTCGCCGGTAACTGTTTCCTGCGTTTTTTCAACGAAGGCAGAGAGCGCCTCGCGCAGGGGGGTGAACCACTGGCCGTCGTATACCATTTCGCCGAACTTCACAGCAACAAGCTGCTTGTAATGAAGCGTTGCTTTATCGAGGCAGATCGTTTCGAGAATGCGGTGCGCCTCGTAAAGAATAGCGCCGCCGGGCGTTTCGTACACCCCTCTCGATTTCATGCCGACGAGCCGGTTTTCCACGATATCTGCAAGGCCAACACCGTTCCTTCCGCCCACTTCGTTGAGCTTTTCAATGAGCGCTACGGCGCCGAGTTCTTTTCCATCTACCGCCGTAGGAACGCCCTTTTCAAAGTGGATCGTAATATATTCGGGCGTATCGGGTGCCTGAAGGGGGGAAACGCCAAGCTCCAAAAAGCCTTCCTTTTCATACTGCGGCTCATTTGCGGGATCTTCAAGATCAAGCCCCTCGTGGGAGAGATGCCACAGGTTCTTATCCTTCGAATAGTTCGTTTCGCGGTTAATTTTGAGGGGGATGCCCTTCGCTTCTGCGTAAGCAATCTCTTCCTCACGCGATTTGATATCCCAAATTCTCCACGGAGCAATGATCGCCATTTCGGGAGCGAACGCCTTGATGGTAAGCTCAAAGCGCACCTGATCGTTCCCCTTGCCCGTGCAACCGTGGCAGATGGCATCTGCCCCTTCTTGCTTGGCGATCTCTACGAGCGCCTTTGCAATTGCAGGGCGTGCAAAGGACGTGCCGAGAAGATATTTATCTTCGTAAACGGCGCCCGCCTGCATGGTGGGGAAAATGTAGTTCTCCACAAAATCCTGTTTTAAATCAAGCACGTAGAGCTTGGATGCACCCGTTTTTATCGCCTTTTCCTCAAGGCCATCAAGCTCGGTGCCCTGCCCAACATCGCCCGAAACGGCAACAACTTCGCAGTTATTATAATTCTCCTTGAGCCAGGGGATGATGATGGAGGTATCCAAACCTCCCGAGTACGCAAGAACAACCTTTTTGATCTCTTTTGCCATAATAATTTTCCTCTTTGAAAGTATCCTTGGATATTATAAGGAAAGAGGGCGAAGCTGTCAAGCATTTGCGCCCTCTTTGAAAAAATATTTTTTATAATTTTCGTATAAAAATCAGTAGTTTTCGAATTTATGCACGATTTATCGAAAATATGCGAATTTTTATGCAAACCAAATACGGAACTGCGAACAGAGCTCTCCGCCTGAACGCAGCTCACAGATTGCGCCGCGTTCGAGATCCTTTCTATAGAGCGCGAGCTCGGCTCCCTCTTTTACCTGCTTTGCGTACACGATCTGAAATGCCTTCACCTTTCTTGCGGCGAGTTCTTCCATCGTGAAGCAATCGAGGAAGAAATCTGCATAGCGAGCGTTGTTGGCGTGCAGATAGTGATCGCAATGGCTGCTTTTCACCGTTGTGCGGAAGGATTCTTTTGCGCTCTCGAGCTTGGGAATCTTCCAAGCGGGAACTTCTACCGCCTTTTCAGCTCTGTACGGACAGCTTTGATGGGAAAGCCCCAGCTTATCGGGAAGAAGCAAGTTGAAACTGTTGAGATCAACGAGGCACCAGCGGGAGGCGACTGCTGCGACTTCCTCTCCGCGCGCATCGGTGAGACGATAATCACGCTCGAAAATGACGTGGCGGGGTGGAAGCGGCCACGTTTCCACCGTAACCTTATCGCCGAGCGCTATGGGGCGCGTGTATTCGCAATAGGTGTTCACGATGATGAAGCCGAGGTTGTTGGGTTTAAGATCCGCATAACCGAAACCAAGCTCATCTGCACTGAGGCAGGCGGATTCCTGCGTAAGGGAGAGTAGAGAGGATAGCTTTAGCTCATCCTTGAAATCAAAATCGGAATAGCGAAGCTCGTATGTTTTGAAATGCGCGTAACTCATAACGGACTAAGTATAGCACCGTTTGGTGAAAAAGTCAACGAATTGCGCGAACTGAGCCCAAGCGTCGCTTACAACCCGGTGCGATTTTAAGCGGCAGTGGAGAGAAATGCGAGCGCGCCCTCTGCAATCGCCTTCACAAGCTTTTCCTGGTAAGATTTTTGTGTGAGCAGTTCCTCATCGGCAGGGTTGGATAAAAATCCGCACTCTACGATAACGGCAGGCACCCTCGCACAGTTGAGTACAAAATAATCTCCGGCGAGCGCCTCCGTTTTCTTTACACATTCAGGCATGGAATTTAGGGAGGTTTGTATGAGGCGCGCGAGATTGACAGATTCCTTCACATCCTCACGGAAAAATACCTGTGCCCCCCTTCTCGAGGTTTGCGAAAAGAAATTTTGGTGCACGGAGATCACAACGGCGGGCGAATTCTTCTTGATGATCTCGGCACGCTTTTCCATATCACGCCGCTTATAACCGGGCGTTGCCACGCCATACAGCCCCGCTTCCGTAGGACGTGTTTGCACGACATAGAAGCCGAGATCTTCAAATTCCTGTTGTAAAAGACGCGAGATCGAAAGGTTGATATCGCTCTCTTTCGTACCCGTTACCGTTCCGGTTACACCGCCATCCACTCCGCCGTGCCCTGCATCGATTACAACGGTGAGCCGCAAAGATTGCGCCGCCGCCTTGGAGAGTGCAAAAAAGCAGAAGGCAAACGTTACGGCAACCGCCAGCAAAAGGCACGCGAAGCCCAGTGCAACACGGTGCTTATAAAAAAAACTCATACGGTATTGTATGAGTTTCATGGGATAATTTAGAAGTATTGTTTCACTCTACTTGAAACAAGCGTCATTTTGCAGAATTCGTGATATATTCATGAATTGCCTTGGCGGCAGATTTGCCTGCTCCCATCGCGAGGATCACGGTTGCTGAGCCGGTAACTGCATCTCCGCCCGCAAATACGCCGGGCAGAGAGGTTGCGCCCCGTTCATCGGTAACGATCGTTCCGTTTGCTTTCGTTTCCAGCCCTAAAGTCGTTTTCTTAAGCAGAGGGTTGGGCGAGGTGCCGAGCGCCATGATCACGCAATCCACGGGGAGCACGAATGCACTTCCCTCCTTTGCAACGGGCCTTCTTCTGCCGCTCGCATCCGCTTCGCCCAAGATCATCTCCTCGCATTTTAGCCCTGCAACGTTCTCAGCCGCATCCTCTAAAATTTCAACGGGACTGGTGAGGAACTTGAAGATAACGCCCTCTTCCATTGCATGCTCCACTTCCTCACGCCTTGCAGGGAGCTCCGCCTCCGAACGGCGGTAGACGACGTAAACTTCCGCACCCATGCGCCGCGCACACCGCGCCGCATCCATTGCAACGTTTCCACCGCCCACAACGGCAACGCGCTTTGCAGGGAAAACGGGCGTTTCGCTCTCAGGCTCGTACGCCTTCATCAAATTGATGCGCGTAAGATATTCGTTGGCAGAGAACACACCTCTTGCACTCTCGCCGGGGATATTCATAAAGCGCGGAAGTCCTGCGCCCGTGCCGAGGAAGATCGCCTTGAAACCGTATTCCGTGATGAGTTCCTCCACGGTGAGCGCTTTTCCTATAACGGCGTTCGTTACGATCTTCACGCCAAGCGCTTTAAGCCCTTCCACTTCGTGCCGCACGATTTCTTTGGGAAGGCGGAACTCGGGAATTCCGTAAACGAGCACGCCGCCGGCAAGGTGCAACGCTTCAAAAACGGTAACCGCATAGCCCAAACGTGCGAGGTCACCTGCGCAGGCAAGGCCTGCGGGGCCGGAACCGATGATCGCGACCTTATGCCCGTTGGGCTGCGGCACTTGCGCTTCTGTACCGCCATGCATTCTGTGCCAATCGGCAACGAAGCGCTCTAATCTTCCGATACCAACAGGTTCGCCCTTGATGCCGCGCGTGCATTTTCCTTCGCACTGAGATTCCTGCGGGCACACTCTGCCACATACGGCAGGAAGTGCGCTCGTGGAGCGAATTACCCCGTAAGCCTCTTCAAATTTCCCTTGGGCGACAAGCGTGATAAATTCGGGAATGCGCACGCCCACGGGGCAACCCTGCATGCACGGATGATTCTTGCATTGAATGCACCTTTTTGCCTCTTCTATCGCCGTATCTTCATCGTAGCCAAGGGCAACTTCGCAGAAGTTTCCACAGCGCACCGAAGGCTCTTGCGCGGGCATGGTATGCTTGTTTGCTGTCATATTGAATTGATATGCTTTCATTTTTCCATCCACTTCGTTTAGCTTTTCGGGGAATTTTTGAATAGATTGCAATGCCGCTCGCGCGCCTGCGCCTCGAATTCGGCGTACGTTTTCGAGCGCTTGATCGCTTCATCGAAATCAATGAGGTGCGCATCGAAATCAGGCCCGTCTACACAGGCGAATTTCATCTCGCCGCCTACGGAAACGCGGCAGCCGCCGCACATTCCGGTGCCATCGATCATGATGGGATTCATGCTTGCGATCGTTTTGATATGATACGGTTTCGTTGCCTGTGCCACGAACTTCATCATTACCAGCGGACCGATGGCGATCACCGCATCGAAGCGCTCTCCCGATTCCAAAAGGCGACTAAGCGGAATGCACACGTTGCCTTTTTCGCCGCAGGAACCGTCGTCCGTCATTAAAACGAAGCGGCTGGAAATTTCTTTGAATTCTTCCTCCAAAATAACAAGATCACGGCTACGGAATCCTACGATGGAGGTGACTTCAGCGCCCAGTTCAAAGAGCCTTTTCGCCACTGGAAGCGCGATTGCGCAGCCCACACCGCCGCCCACCACGGCTACTTTTTTCAGCCCGTCTACCTCGGTGGGCACGCCGAGAGGCCCTGCAAGATCTGCTATTTCCTCTCCTTCACTCTTTGCGTTCAGGCACATGGTTGCACCGCCAACTACTTGAAAAATGATCGTAACGGTGCCCTTTTCCCGATCGCAACCGGCAATGGTGAGCGGAATGCGCTCGCCGCGGCTATCGGCACGGAGGATGACGAACTGCCCCGCAAGCGCTCTCTTTGCAACAAGGGGAGCCTCCACTACCATGCGCGTAACCGTGGGATTTAAGATTTCCTTTTTTATGATTTTATACATGTTCTCACCGATAAATTCCGAGCGTTCACCACTCTAATAAAATTATTATATAACATTAGCATACCGTTTGTCAAATGTACGACTATATTTTTTTATATGCACATTCATTCTCTTGACTTTACGTGACGCATGCTTTATAATAAAAGTAATGTTTACAACTTGAATCTTTGGAGAGAAACCATGGCGAACGTTAAAATCGTAACCGATTCAAATTGTGGCATCACACAGGCAGAAGCGAAGAAACTGGGAATCTTCATTGTGCCGATGTCCTTTTTGATCGATGGAACGGAGTACCTGGAGGGCGTTGAGCTCTCACAGGAAGAATTCTATGCAAACTTGAAGAGCGGCGCTACAATTTCCACCTCGCAACCCTCGGTTGCCAGCCTCACCGGCCTTTGGGAAGAACTTCTTTCAGATGGCAGCGAAATCGTGCACATCCCCCTCTCAAGCGGGCTTTCGGCGGCCTGCCCTACGGCAAAACAGCTTGCAAAAGAATACGGCGGTAGAGTGCACGTAATTGATAATCAGCGCGTTTCCCTCACGCAGAAGGAAAGCGTGTTTGATGCAATTAAGCTCGCCGAACGCGGATATTCCGCCGCGCAAATCGAGCAGTATCTCATGGATACGAAATTCGATAGCAGCATCTATATTTCACTCGAAACGCTTAAATACCTTAAAAATGGTGGCCGACTCACACCCGCCGCCGCACTCATCGGCACGATTCTGCGCATCAAGCCCGTGCTTCAAATTCAGGGAGAAAAGCTTGATGCCTTTAAGAAGGTGCAAACTTTGCGGCAAGCGAAAGCCGCAATGATTGCGGCTATCAGGAAGGATTTCGAAACGCGATTTCAAACGCTCGCGGAGCGCGGCGAGATGATGATCTCCGTTGCACACACGGCAAACGAGAAGGAAGCGAATATCTTTATGGAGGAGATCAAGGAAGCTTTCCCCGGCGTTCCAGTTCTTTACTGTGATCCCCTTTCGCTCGTTCTTTCCTGCCATATCGGCCCCGGCGCCCTCGCCGTGGCGTGCGCAAGAATCTTGAAATAATCAAAAAGCGGCAAACCCATTCTGCCGCTTTTTTATATTGCATTACATTCTGCTATTGGGGTGGTAGAGGCCGCAAGTTCAAGTCTTGTCACTCAGACCATATCGAGTGTTCATAACAGATTTCAGTTATGAACACTCGATATTTTTTTGCTTATGCTTACTTTTCCGTTAAATATTGAGTTGTTTTGAGCAGGTTCGCCTGCTCTTTTTTGTTATACTGCATTAGATAAGTATACGATGGCTACGCCCTTGCGCGAATCGAGGATATAGGGCGGTCTATGAATGATGCCGGGGATGTCAAGCGTGCCGACGAATCGGTAGTGGATAATGACTCTCTGTGTTCTGTCCTTGCCTGTTCCCTCTACGGGAAAGACCTCGATCTTTTCGATC